>DASXUK010000077.1:0-4583 GCA_036504875.1 Desulfuromonadaceae bacterium | reverse complement strand
AGCCTGACCCTTGCCGGCCAATACCTTGGTAATGGCTGCCGTCAAAGTAGTCTTGCCATGGTCAACGTGACCTATCGTACCAATGTTTACATGCGGTTTATTGCGCTCGAATTTTGCCTTTGCCATGATGTCTGGCCCTCCCTTATGCCCTTAAAATTTTTGTATCAACAGTCATTAATGGTGTAACTGAAATGGAGCCCACATCCGGACTCGAACCGGAGACCTCTTCCTTACCAAGGAAGTGCTCTACCTCCTGAGCTATGTGGGCATTAAAATCTGGAGCGGGAAACGGGACTCGAACCCGCGACCCTCAGCTTGGAAGGCTGACGCTCTAGCCAACTGAGCTACTCCCGCATAATCCAGAACCGACGAAGTTTTTGGGAAAATGTCCAGCAAGCTCTAACCAGTTCAAGCGACTATGTCTCCTGGGCTCAAGCCTTACTGCCAATTTCCGGTGATTGTGTGGTGGAGGGAGGAGGATTCGAACCTCCGAAGTCTACGACGACAGATTTACAGTCTGTTCCCTTTGGCCGCTCGGGAATCCCTCCAGGGAGAATCTTAGTAGTTTTAGTAGTTTGTGGAGCTGGCGATGGGACTCGAACCCGCAACCTGCTGATTACAAGTCAGCTGCTCTTCCAGTTGAGCTACGCCAGCACACCTGGATTTAGATCATAGTCGAATTTGTTTATTTATAGAAAAAAAAAGGTTGTGTCAAGTTTTTTTTAAAAACAAAAGCATAATGGCTCCTTTCCCTATTACAAAAGAATACCACTATGCCTTATTTCGACAACTATCTTGTTGCTAAAACCGGCAAAAGGACCTGCTTCATTTTTTTGAGAGCTCCTTCTTCAATCTGACGAACTCTCTCACGTGAAATCGCAAAATGACTCGCAATTTGTTGAAGCGTCATCGGATCATCAGCAGTAATCCGACGATCCACAATAAAACGCTCCTTTTCATTCAGTATTGATACCGCCTGGGCCACCTGCGTCTGGAGCTGTTTATTCTCTTGGAGTTCCGATAGGAGTTCTTCCTGGTTCATCCGATTATCAACCAAACTCTCCAGTACTGTTAAACCTTCACTGCCAGGAATTTCTGAATCTAGTGAAAATTCTCCTTGAAGGCGTTGCTCCATTTCGGAAACTTCCCGTTCTGAGACATCCAGCACCTGCGCAGTAGCGTGTAGGTCATCCTCTCCCCCACTTAATCTGCGAATTGCAGTTTTTGCTTCACGCAATTTAAAAAAGAGCTTCCTCTGGGCTTGCGTCGTGCCTATTTTGAGGAGGCTCCAAGCAGAGATAATATGATTTTGTATATAGGCCCTGATCCACCATACAGCATATGATATCAGCCGAATTCCTCTGTAAGGGTTATATTTACGGACAGCCAACATTAGCCCTATATTGCCTTCCTGTATAAGGTCCAGCATTTTAAGGCCATAGTGACGGTACTCAGCGGCTACTTTAACCACAAACCTAAGATTTGAAGTGATAAGCATATGAGCCGCCGCAAGATCCTTTTCCTCAAAAAATTTTATCGCATGACGTCGCTCATCCTCTTCATCCAGCAGGGGGAATTTGCGTATCTCGGCCATATAGAGCGACAAACTATCCGCTACGACCGGCAGACTTAAGGCCATGGTCAAATCTCCTTACTCATGTTTTTAGCACTCTGACATCCTGACTGCTAATAATATCAAGTCATCTGGCAAAAATCAAGTATCCAAAACAAACTCAACCTCTATACCCGTCTAGGCAACGTGAAAAGCAGCAGTACGGCCTGCATTTGAAAAGGCAACAATTGGACTTATGTTACAATTTAAAATTCCCTTGCATGTTCAGAAGCTAATTTTTTACGAGTCAGCTTTTTCCAACTGTTTCCCGCCAGCTCGACCAATCCGTTGATTCTGCGGGAATAAAACCTTTTTACCGGCATACGGTTAACCAGAATGTTTCCATCAGCACGCTCGATAAAAACCGGGTCTCCGCCTGCCAGGGCAGATACCTGCTGGTAATGCTCCCCGTCCATTCCGAAAAGAAATCTATATTTTGCTCCCTCGAACCGACAACTAATAATAAGAATAATGGCTTCAGGATATCCGGTTTTATAATTAAAACGTGCTGTAGAGGTCAAAAACAGGCTTTCCACTGGAATTCCGGAACCAAATAAGGCATCCAATGTTATGTTTTTCGGTTTTAGCTTGCCAAGAGAAGGAAGGCCCCAAGGTTTGTATGGTTCGTGGGAGCGAGAAAAAAAGTGTCCAGACTGCTCTAGTAGCACCACTACATTATTATTGATCGGCCCACCGATCGAGTGGGACAGCCCGGCGGCCAGCCCGCGCTCTTTAATCAGCCTGTGGTTCTCAACAATTTGTATCATGCCAGTAGCACCGAGGGGATGTCCGCGCCCTTTCAGGCCACCAGTAAGATTGGTAGGGAATGCCCCGTCTGGACCAGTCAAGGAATCATCGAGTAAAGCATCCATTAGGTGATTGCGGCTGACTACGCCTAAATCAACGAGGTTAATGGGGCCAAAGCCGTTGAAAGGATCATGCATGTTGACATGGATCTTGCCGGCGAAGGATCGGATGTCTTTAATACCTGCCATGCCATAAGCATAATTTGCGGCAATAACCGTTGCTGGAAATGAGTGAAAATAATTACGATCAGCAATGGTGGGAATATCAGTGGCGCTTCCAACACCGCTGACTAAAACCTCCTGCGGTTTTGCAGTCAAAACCACCGCTGCCATGCCGTCCGACATGGGGCAGTAGTCATGATAGCGCAAGGGGTACCAGTAGAGGTAATTCTTGCCGTTGCAGATTTGCGAGTAATAATCCTCCAGCTCAATCGGGAAGTTAAGATGTGCATCCGGATTATGTGCAGCAAAACGGTGACTTCTCTGTGTTAATAGCGCCGAATAAGCGGTCCATTCTTCATCGGTCAGGCCCAGTCTTTCTTTAAGAGCTCTTGCAACTAAAGCCCCGCAAGCCGGCATGGTAAGTCCAAACTCAGACTCTTCACGATCAATCACTCCGGCAATAATTCGAGTTGATTCGAGTGTCGAGGCATCACTCATTTTTTGGATACCGATGGCTAAGACATGATCAAAACGCCCCGAAGCAACTTCCAGGTAGGCGCTTTCAAAAGCCGAGGCGCCTGACGAAGAGGCAGTGTCAATCAAAACCGATTTTGCACCAGAAATGCCCAAAATACCGGCAATCTTTGCGGCGGTGTTGTCAACACCGGAAAAAGCTGCCGGATTCTGACTCCCGACCACTACGGCCTCTACATCACGCCGCCTTACATGGCTTCCACAAAAAACCTCACCGCAGAGTTCCGCCATCTCCAGGAAAGATAAATTTTCTTTGTCTTTGCCATTATAGCGACCAACCGGCGCCATCCATGAGGAAGCCACATAAACTGCACGGGGATGAAAGGTGGGGCTCATAGCAGACTCCTTGGAATAAAAAAGGCGCCCAGATTACGGACGCCTTAGATTGTAAACCAATCCAGTTACTGCTTACTTACGCAACACCTTGATAACAGCAGAAAAGTCTTCTTCTCCCCAACCAGCTTCAACAGCCTCTTCATAGACTTTACAGGCTGCCTCGGCTGCAGGAAGGGTTAACCCAACCAGGCGAGCAGCGTTCATGACCATATGAAGTTGTTCATGAACATATTTAAGGGCCAGACTGCGCGAAAAATCACCCCTGGCCATGGCACGTCCCTTAAGATGAAAAAGTGGAGAGGCAACTCCGCGTGTATCCAGGACCTCAAGAATTTTATCGGCTGTGAAACCCATTTTTTCACCAAAAACAAGACCTTCTGCCAGCACCTGCACAAGCTCCGCCTGTACCAGATTGACAATGAACTTCATTTTGGTGGCATCGCCGACATGACCGACATGTATGACATTGAGGCCAAAATAGGAGAAGGGTTCGCGGCATTTCCCAACTAAAGAGGGATCTCCGCCTGTGATTATTGTCAAAAGCCCGTTGGCGGCATGTTCTTTACTTCCCCACACAGGGGCATCCAGGTACATGACCTTTTTCTTACTGGTTTCCTCGGAAATTCTCATCGTGATTTCCAAGGAATGAGAACCCATATCCGCCAGAATTGTTCCTGGATCGAGACCGGCCAAGACACCATCTTCACCAAAAATAAGTGGTGCCAGCTCATTACCTTCCGGCACGATTGCAATAACCAAATCGCGACCTTTGGCCGCCTCAGATGCGGTTGTTGCACCCTTTGCACCTAGTGCAATCAAACTTTCAACTGCCTCCTGGTTGGTGTCGAAGACTGTTAATTCGTAACTTCCTTTTGTCAGATTGGCAGCCATATGCCTACCGACAGTGCCAAGCCCTATAAATCCAATTTTTCTCAGCATTTTAAATTGCCTCCCTGAAATAAAATCATGTTTTCAAAAAAAGTCATATAATTTTACGGAACTATCACCGAAAAGCAGGTTTCGGTATGAAGATCCCACCAGCAGGAGTTCTTCTGAGTTGAGTTCCAACCGCATGCTTGAGCAGTGATCGAAGTTGTTCAAGTATCGGCTTTGCTTTGTAGATGATCTTCTTC
>DASXUK010000076.1:0-13746 GCA_036504875.1 Desulfuromonadaceae bacterium | reverse complement strand
GCCCTGGCCGCCACCAGCAAAGTGCGCCAGACACCGGTAATTGCGCTGATGGCCCTGAGTGTACACAGCCTTAACGGATCACGACCCAATGTTGCCGGCATCGGCATGTTCGTACAGCCTGAACGTTACATGAATATCTTCAAGGGCATGAAGGCCCGCCGTATCGGGGTGATCCACAACCCGGCCAAAAGCGGCTGGTATCTACGTCAGGCCCAGCAATCGGCCCATCAGGCCGGAATCGAGCTGATAGTGCGTACCGTACAGGGCCCGCGGGATACTCTGAACCAACTGGAATCCCTGGCCGGCAAGGTGGAAGCGCTGTGGATGCTGCCTGACACTACCGCGGTCACCCGCGATACAGCCGAAGCCTATTTCCGATTTTCCCAGGAACAGCGCATACCGGTGATATCCTTTGCCGCAGCCTATCTGGGTTTGGGGGCGGCGGCCGTGGTGGAGATCGACCGGGTTGAGCTGGGGCGACAGGCCAGCGACTTGGTTATTGGCTTCCTGACCGGCAAAGATTCCGGCGCCTCCTTTGACTACCCGCAAAAGACATTGATCAAGGCCAACCAGAGCGTGTTGAAGCACCTGGGAATCCATACTAGACATCTCGATTTAAGCAGCTTTGAACACGGATCCTAACCGTGAGTTGGCATGCTAGACTACAGGCATTCCGGTCCAGTTTTCGTTTCGAACTTTTTGCCATCTTTACCATTATCACTGCTGTTATCACCCTCCTCTTCTCCCTCCTGTACATCTACTATGAAATCGAGGATAAAAAAGAGGTCTTTGCGGAAAAAGCCCAGCTGCTGGCGACTCATCTGGCTGAAAACGTGCGCCTGCCGTTATATGCCGAAAACCGCGAAGTACTCCTTTATCTGGCTAATGAAGCGGCTGCCAACCCTGTCATACATGCCGTTACAATCAGCACAGCCGATGGCAGGGTTTTAACTCAAGTCCAATCTCCAACCTTACTGAAACCATCACAAAAACTTACCAAGATAATCGAAGTCCACAGCAGCGCGCTGGGCACCTCAGCGGAGGCCGCCCTTGGCGGCGGCAACACCAGCAACAAGACACTGCTGGGGCGGGTTAAGCTGGTTATTGATATGAGCAGCATGGCGCAGGTAATCAGAAACATCATCCTGAACTCCTTTCTGCTGGGCTGGCTGTTCTGGTTTTTAGTTTCGCTTGGCTGTCACCTGGCGCTCCGCAAGGTTACCCGTTCCTTCAGTTCGTTGATGCACGGGATCCAAAGCGTGCGCGGCGGCAATTTTAAGACTCGTATTAAAATCGAACGCGAGGATGAGACGGGTCAGGCAGCGGCAGCCATTAACGAACTGGCGGTTTCGCTGCAACTGCGCGATGAATTGAACCAGCGGCTACAGGAAAAACTGGTTAAAGCCCTGCGGCTGGAGGTGCAGACAGAAAAGAAACAGTTAATGGCCAAACTGATTCAGACCAACCGCATGACATCACTGGGATTACTCGCCTCGAGCATGGCCCATGAGATCAACAATCCCAATGCCTCCATCCGGTTGGCGGGTCAGTACTTGAGCCGGGCCTATCAGGATGCCTTGCCGCTGCTCCGGCAAATTTCCGCCGAAGAGGGTGATTTCAGTCTGGGAGGTTTGCCCTTCAGCAGTGCCGAAAAGCACATCCTGGAGTGTTTCACCACCATCGACCGCAGCAGCGATCGGATTTCCCATGTTATTCAGGATTTGCGGTCGTACAGCCTGGGCGAGCGCAACGAATTCAGTTCCGAGGTCAATATCCTGCAAGTGATTGATAATGCCATAACCATTGTTCGATCCCATGGCAAGCATACCGGTACAAACATTTTTGCTGATGCCGAACAAAATATTCCGGTCATTACCGGCAACCGTCATCAGCTGGAACAGGTGCTGGTCAACCTGCTCATGAATGCACTGCAGGCCACCCCCGACAATAAGGGTGCCATCACTGTTTTTACATCCTGCAATAAAGCCGCTGACGAAGTTTATATATCAATCCGTGATGAGGGCGAAGGTATCCCGCAGGAGAATCTCAAGCATCTGTTCGAACCTTTTTTCTCCACTCGCATCGACAAAGGGGGCAGCGGTCTGGGGCTATTTGTCACCAATTTCATTGTCACCGCCCACCAAGGCCGCTTAACCTTCTCCTCCCTCCCGGATGCCGGCACTATTGTCACCATCTACTTGCCGGTCCGGCAAACAGCGTCACAATCATAAAAAAACCCGCTCGGGGCGGGTTTAGTCCAATATCTGCTGGTTTTTCAGGAAGCACAACCTATATAACCGGCTGCTGTCACTTTATAGCAACTTCTTCATGTTTATCTTTAGAGAGCCAACTAATTTTAGGTTTCTTCATCCATGCTACCGAGTTTTTTATTCAAGGTGGGGCGAGATATGCCCAGCAGGTCAGCGGCCAACCCCTTGTTACCCTTGGTGTGTTTCAGGGCCTCAACAATCAGCAACTGCTCAAGCGAGGTCAAGCGGGGGAACTCCTTGCAATCGATCTGGATGCTGAAGTCCTGTTCACGGATGATGCGCAGGTTTCGTTGTGCCGGGAAATCAACCGAGTCGATGCCGGGGAAATCAGCTTTGGTCAAAACCGTGCTGGTAGTGGAAGTAACCGCATGATGCACCAGATTGATCAGCTCGCGGACATTGCCGGGATAATCATGCTCCTCCAGGGCGGTTCTGGCTTCCTTGGAGAGGGTCGCCACCGGCCGCTCGAACTCCCGGGCGGTTTTGCCGATGAAAAAATCCAGCAGAAGCGGGACGTCATCACGGCGTTCCCGCAAGGGTGGGATGTGTATATGATGGGTGCACAGGCGGTGGTAAAGGTCGCGCCGGAATTTGTCACTATCAAGGAGGTTGTCGAAATCACGGTTGGAGGCGGCGATAATACGCGCATCGCTTTTAACCAGGGCATCCGAACCCAGACGATAGTATTCGCGCTCCTGCAACAACCTGAGCAGCTTGACCTGCGAATCACCCCCCATGTCGCCGATTTCATCCAGAAAGAGCGTACCGCCCTGAGCTTTGGCGATCAGCCCTTCGCGGGGCGCATGAGCACCGGTAAAGGCTCCTTTTTTATGCCCGAAGAGTGTATCGTCGAACATCATTTCATCCAAGCCGGCCACGTTCAGTGGCACAAAGCTACCGGTGAGCCCGCTGGCGCGGTGGATGGCACGAGCGACCAGCTCCTTGCCGACCCCGGTCTCCCCGGTAACCAATACCGGACTCAGTGAGCCGGTCATGGTTTCTACAATCTTGAAGATGGCCTGCATGCGGGGATTTATGGTAATGATTTCTTTAAAGATCTCCGGACTGTGCAGGGAATTACCCATCAGGTAGTCCTTGAGACGGCGGTTCTGGGTGGCAAGCTCATTGATCTGAAAAGCCTTTTGCAGGCTTGAAAGAAGCCTGTTTACGTCGATCGGTTTGGTGATGTAGTCAAAGGCACCCTGTTTTATGCAGCCGACTACGGTCTGAAGATCATTGACGGCCGTCATGATGATCACCGGGATGCGCGGAAAACGCTGATGAATTACCGGTAAAAGATCGGAGCCGCTCAAATCAGGCATGATCCAGTCCATCAGAATCACCCCCACCCCGCCTTGTTCCAGCTTAGCAAGCAGGTCAACGCTCCTGTTCAGAGTGATGACTTCCTTGATATCATTGGAAAGCAGCATCCGGTGCGCTTCTTTTAAAAAATCAGCGTCATCATCCACTACCAGAACAGACCGTTCAGCCTCGGCAGCTACAAAAGATCGCATAAATTCACACCCCCTGAATCAAATACCTAGCTGAATAGCAGACCCGAAGCAAAAAAAGGGGGAAGCTTGCGCTACCCCCTGTGGATTGATCATGGCGGAAGAGGTGAGATTCGAACTCACGGAGGCTATTAACCTCGGCGGTTTTCAAGACCGCTGCCTTAAACCACTCGGCCACCCTTCCGGAATTATGTCGTTTTCTTTCTATAGCACAATAGTTAGCAAAGTTCAAAGGGTAAGACAGCTGATCTTGCCGAATTGGCCGGAGCAGCATCAGCAGCTGATGCGTTCCAGGCCACCCATGTAGGGGCGCAGCGCCTGGGGTATCACCACTGAACCATCGGACTGTTGATAGTTCTCGAGGATGGCCACCAAGGTCCTGCCCACGGCCAGACCCGATCCATTGATGGTATGGACGAACTCCGGCTTGGCCTTATCATCCTCCCGGAAGCGGATGCTGGCCCGGCGGGCCTGAAAATCGCCAAAACTGCTACAGGAGGAAATCTCCCGGAAACAGCTTTGACCCGGCAGCCAGACTTCCAGATCATAGGTCTTGGCGGCCGAAAAGCCGATATCGCCGCTGCAGAGCGCCATTACCCGATAGGGCAGTTCCAGGAGTTGGAGAACCTTTTCGGCGTTACCGGTCAGCTTTTCAAGCTCAGCCGCGGATTCGGAGGGGTGCACGAATTTGACCAACTCGACCTTGTTGAACTGATGTTGGCGGATCAGGCCACGGGTATCCTTGCCGTAGGAGCCGGCCTCACGCCGGAAGCAGGGGGTATAGGCGGTGTAACTGATCGGCAGGTCGCCCCGCTTAAGTATCTCGCTCCGGTGCATGTTGGTGACCGGTACCTCGGCAGTCGGGATCAGGAAAAACTCCGGGTCGGTCAGCTTGAAGAGGTCTTCCTCGAATTTGGGCAGCTGGCCGGTGCCGGTCATGCTTTCGCGATTGACCATGAAGGGGGGCAGCAGCTCTTCGTAACCGTGCTCGCCTGTGTGCAGGTCGAGCATGAAGTTGATCAGTGCCCGTTCCAGCCTGGCGCCGGCGCCGCGGTAGATAACAAAGCGCGCTCCGGTAAGCTTGGCAGCCCGCTCAAAATCCAGAATGCCGAGCGACTCGCCGATCTCCCAATGCGGTTTGGCGGCAAAATTGAGCTGGCGCGGTTCGCCCCAGGCCCTGACCTGAACATTGTCGTTTTCGGAGGCACCAAGAGGCGTGGTCGGGTCGGGCAGGTTGGGCACGGTCAGCAAGAAACCCTGCAGCTCCTCATCCAATTGTTTGAGCTCCTCGTCCTGCTCCTTTATTTTTTGCGACATCGCCCGCATATCCAGGATCTGCTGCTGAACCAGGCTCTTGTCCTTGACCTTGGCGATCTCATCGGAGACGCGGTTGCGCTCGGCCTTGAGCAGTTCATTGGCCTGCATGAGCGTGCGACGTTTTTCATCCAGTTCACGGAATCCCTCAAGGTAGGAACTGCCTCCGCGTGTCCGCAGCCGCTGGTCGACGATTTCAAAATTTTCACGTATAAATTTCATATCAAGCATAGGAACACCTTAAGTCAATCATTCTAAAACCTAAATAAGTTTTTAGCACCCGTTGAAGACCAACGTCAATCCTTAAAGCGTTTTGCGGGCCACGTAGGCGGTACTGCGCTGTTCGGCAAAGTCAAGATGTGTCAGCATGGCAGTGCGCGCGGCTTCCGCATCGCGAGCGCTGATCGCCTGGAAAATGGTACGGTGGTGCTGGAACAGCAGCTGATGGTCATCGCTGGTTAGATAAACCGCCCGCCAGACGCTTTGCTGAAACTCCTTCATGGCGTCGAAGATGGTCTGCATCAGGTGCTGCCAGACAATGTTGTGGGTTGCCCGGGCAATGATAATGTGAAAATTGGCGTCCAGGTCCTCCGATGGACTGAATCCTTCCAGATTCCGCTCCATTCCGGCCACGATCTCCTCCATCCGCCGCAGATCCTCTGGCAGGGCCCGCTGGGCCGCATAAAATGAGGTCCAGGATTCCATCCCCTTGCGGACCTCGATCACATCCAGCGCCCGTTCCTGTTGCGTACGAATCAGCTCGGCCAGTGGATTACCGGAAGGAGCCTCCACCAGCGACATGACAACCGTGCCGCCCCCCTGGTAAGACATGAGCAAACCGGACGACGCCAGAATATTGAGCGCCTCACGAACCGAAGGACGCGATACGCCGAACATCTCAGCCAGTTCGCGCTCCGGCGGGAGCTTGTCACCGGGGGAAAATTCACCGGCCAGTATCGATGAGCGGATTTGGTCGGCAATCTGGCTGGAAACTTTTTTCGGTTTAATAGGCTGGAAGGGCATGTCGATCCGATCAAAAAAAAGGGTGAAACATTTTTCACTCTTCTACCTACTATATTTTGCAGCCTATTGCAACTCTCAGGCGCCCAGACTCTGCGCCAGCACCTCGGTCAAGTGCATGATGCGGACATGCGGGAGCTGGTCCGCCAAGCCCTTCTTCAGTTGCAGCAGACAGCCGGGGTTGCTGGTAACCAGTACCTCGGCACCGGTCGTACGGATGGTGTTAAGCTTGCGCTGCAAGATGCGGTCGGACATGTCCGGGCGCTCGATATTGTAGGTACCGGCGCTACCGCAGCAGGCATCGGCCGCTTCCAGTTCACGATACTCAAGGCCGGGCACCAGCTTCAGCAGTTCGCGTGGTTCTTGGCGGATGCTCTGACAATGGGCGATGTGGCAGGGGTCATGGTAGGTGGCCTTGAGCGAAAGCGGCTTGAGCTTGGCGGCCAACTCCTCGCCATGCAGCGCCAGCACCTGCGAAATATCCCGGACCCTGGCGCTGAAAGTTGCTGCTGGATCGTCGTGATCCAGATGCTGTCCATAGCGCTTCAACTCAGCCCCGCAGCCACCGCAGTCGGTAACGATAAAATCCAGCTCGTACCCGCCGAACAGCTCGACATTGGTGCGGGCAGCCTCTTTCAGTCCGGCCAGATCGCCAGCCAGCATGTTAGGGGCACCGCAGCAGACCTGCGCCTTGGGGGTGATTACGCGGTAGCCGAGGACTGAGAGCAGTTGGATGGTGGCCCGGCTGGCGTCGGAGAAAACCAGACTCATCACGCAGCCCAGAAAGAAGCCGACCGTGCCGCGCTCCTGGCCCACAGCCGGGGTGACTTCCTGTATTTCCTGGCGTAGCGGTCGGGCAGGCAGGTCAGGCAACAGCCCCTCCATACGTTCCAGGGGCTTGGGAAACATCTTCAGTAGCCCGAGTTTTCTGACCAGCTTTTGCAGGCCGCTGGTCTGGTAGAGGCGCATCGGCGCCAGCGCGGCTTCCAGGCGGTCGGGATGCGGCACCAGCTTGCGCAGGATCAGATCTTCCATGAAGCTAAGACCCTGAACCTCTTTACGTTCGCAGGTAAACTCCGCCACCAGTTCACCGGCATTGACACCGCAGGGACAGGCCGAGGCGCAGGCCTGGCAATCGAGACACATGGCAAGATATTCCAGCAGCCGTTCGGACTGGTCCAGTTCCCCCTCCTGGACCTTGCGCACCAAGGCCACCCGGCCCCGCGGCGAAGCGGTTTCCAGAAAGGTCTCTTTATAGGTCGGACAGTGGGGGAGGCACATGCCACAGCGCATGCAGTTGATCAGTTTGACGTAATCCATACTATAACCTCACATCATTTACCACGAAGACACGAAGGACAACTTCGTGTCCTTCGTGTCTTCGTGGTGAGCCTGCTTATAGATTTAAAAGATCTTCCCGGGGTTGAGAATCCCCTTCGGATCAAAGGCGTTTTTGATCCCCCGCATGACCCTGATCCCCGACTCACCCACCAGCTTGGGCAGATATTTCTTCTTGGCCATGCCAACACCATGTTCGCCGGTAATCGTGCCGCCCATGCCGATGGCGGCGTCAAAGATTTCCTCAAACGCCTTATGAGCACGAGCGATCTCGTCGTGATCGCGTTCATCGGTCAGGCAAGTCGGGTGCAGATTGCCGTCGCCGGCGTGGCCGAAGGTGCCGATAGTGACGTTGTATTTCTTGGCCGCGGCCTGGATTACCTGCAGCATGGCCGCGATACAGCTGCGCGGCACGGTGGCGTCCTCCAGGATGGTGGTCGGCTTGAGGCGGGCCAGGGCTGACAGAGCCGTACGGCGGGCCGCGGCCAGCTTAAGCGCCTCGTCGGCATCTTTGGCGGTCTGAAAAAAGGAGCAGCGGTATTTGCCGCAAATGTTCCCGACCGCGGCGGCTTCTTCGCTTACCACCAGCGGGTGACCATCCACTTCGATCAGCAGCACCGCGTCCACATCCAGCGGCAGGCCGACATGAGCGTAATCTTCGACGCACTTGATGGTCACCCGGTCCAGGAACTCCAAGGTGGCCGGAATGACTCTGGCCGCGATAATGGCCGAGACCGCCAGCGCTGCATCCTCCAGCTTCGGAAAGTGCGCCAGCATGGTGATCTTGGCCTGCGGCTTGGGGATCAGCTTGACGGTTATTCCGGTAAAGATGCCCAGGGTTCCCTCTGAGGAGACCAGCAGCGAATTCAGGCTGTAACCGGCCACATCCTTGACCACCTTGCCGCCGCTGCGCAGCAGCTCACCATCGGCCAGGATCGTCTGCAGCCCCATCACGTAATCGGCGGTAACCCCGTACTTCAGGCCGCGCAGACCGCCGGAGTTCTCGGCCACATTGCCTCCCATAGTGGAGATATTCATGCTGCCCGGATCAGGCGGATAGAACAACCCGCGGCTCTCAACCTCGCGATGCAGGAGGCTGGTGATCACCCCCGGCTCAACCGTGGCGGTCAGGTTTTCTTCATCGACCTCAACGATCCGATTCAGCCGGCTGGTCTGAAGCACTACCCCTTCATTACTGGAAATGGAGCCGCCGGACAGGTTGGTGCCTGATCCGCGCGGGGTGACACTGACCCCGGCGCCGTGGCAGAAACGCAGGGTGGCTGCCACTTCTTCGGTTGACCCGGGCAGCAGGACTGCTCCCGGCCGGCTCTCCAGTTCGGGGGTCGAATCATAGCCATAGACCGCCAGCGACTCGCGGTCGGTCAAGGCGTACTGTTCGCCGACGATTTTTTTCAGCTCATTTATAAATGATGATTGCATAGGTTCCTCGAGTTTGTGCTTCCGGAAACGAGGCATTTTTTGTCCTGGCAATCCCGAAGACTTACGCAGCCAGGGCGAAAAAGAACCGTTTCCACATTACGGTATCATCCACTGTAGGAAGTAGGCCTGCAGATAAACTATGATTCCTGCTACGATTGTCAGGAAGATCGAGTGCTTGAGGGTGAAACGGAACAGGGTACCCTCTTCGCCCACCATGCCGCAGGCAGCGGTGGCCACGGCCAGCGATTGGGGGGAGATCATCTTACCCATGACGCCGCCGCTGGTATTGGCCGCGCCGGTCAGAATCGGATTGAGGCCGAGCTGCTCGGCAGTCGCCTTCTGCAGCCCGCCAAAGAGCACGTTACTGGAGGTATCGGAGCCGGTCAGAAACACCCCCAGCCAGCCCAGGAACGGCGCTATGAAGGGAAAGATATGCCCGGTTTTGGTGAAGATCAGCCCCAGGCAATTGGTCATGCCCGAGCTGTTCATCACGTAGGCCAGACCGAGCACCGAGGCCACGGTCAGCGCCGGGAAACGCATGTCGTAAAGGGTCTTGCCGGCAATCTTGAATGTGTCGCCCAGGCCCACGCCGCAAAGGAGCGCCGAGAGGAAGGTAGCGATCAGGATCGCGGTACCGGCGGCGGACATGAAGTTGAAGTTGTACTTGGCGGCCAATTTGATCGGGAGCTGGTCGGCCACCGCCTTTTCGAGCGGCTTAAACTGATCCTTCAGGCCGGCGTTGGCCTTAACCAGCTCGCCACACAGTTTTTTTGTCTCGGTCATCTTCTTTGATACCAGGTCGCAGGACTTGAGGCGTTCATCGGTCAGCACGGCACCCTGATTCGCCAGACCGCTTTCAACCGGCAGGAAGGCTTCCTCGATTCCCTTCAACTCCTTCAGCTTGGCAGCCAGTTCGACCTGTTTGGGGTCGCCCGGTGAAAGCAGGGCCAGCTGTTTATCGATCTCCTCGTTCACCTTGGCAATCTTCTTGAGCCCATCCTCAGGCCTGGAGACCTTCTTGACAATCATGTTGTCCAGGCCTGCGACCGTGATCATCACCTTGCTCTTGTCGAGTTCGGTCTTGATGGAAGGGATGCCCCACAACAGCACCATCACGGTCAGGGCCAGGTACGGCGACCAGGCCCGGAAAATTTCCAGGGGGGTATAATGATGCTGTTCAATACCGCTGCTGACTGCCTCATGATCAAATACATAGTTCTCTTTGGGGCTCCAGAAGCGCAGCAGCACTACCAGTGCCGCCATGGACGCCAGTGAGGAGATGATGTCGGGCAGATAAGGACCCAGATAGCTGGCAGTGGCCCACTGGCAGACGGCAAAGGTCACGCCGCAGGTGATGATGGCCGGCAAAACCTCAATGGTCTTTTTCCAGCCGACCATGATCATGATCACGTAGAACGGGATAAAAACCGAGATGAACGGGAGCTGACGGCCGACCATGGTAGAGAGCTTCATCATGCCGTCATCACCGTAGCCCATCACTCCAGCCAGCGCCACCACCGGGATGCCGATCGCGCCGAAAGCGACCGGAGCAGTATTCGCGATCAAACAGACCCCGGCAGCGTACAGCGGACGGAAGCCGAGTCCCACCAGCGTTGCACCGGCAATAGCCACCGGCGTGCCGAAACCGGCCGCACCCTCAATAAAGGCGCCGAAACAGAAGGCAATCAGCAAGGCCTGAATACGCCGGTCAGCGGTCACACCGGCCAGTGAGGCCCGGATGACCTCGAACTGACCACCCTTGACCGTAATGTTATAAAGGAAGAGGGTCGTGATGACGATGTAGAAGACCGGGAACAGGCCGAAGGCAGCCCCCTGCATAAAGGCCAGTCCGGCCAGTTTGGCGGGCATACCCCATACGGCAATGGCAATGGCGATGGCCGAGACTACCGCCAATGGACCGGCTTTGTGGGCCTTCATCTTCAGTACGGCCAGACAGACGAAGATGACCGCCAGTGGGATAGCGGCCACCAGGGCCGACAACCCGAGACTGCCTGCTACAGGGGTGTAGGTTTGAATCCAGGGCATGACAGGGTACTCCTTTCTTTGTGAGGGCAAAATCTGGTATTGTTGGACAATTAATCGCTAATAAAATATGGTTTTGCAAACTGGTAATACCAATTATCCTTTTGACAAAACAGTGTCAACATATTTTTTTAAATCGCTTCTATATCCTTATTGACAGGTTAGATAAAGATACATTACTCTTCAAGTAAAATGGTTTTACAAGTTTATCCAATAACCATTTTCTGATTAAAGATGATCAAGGCAACCCTGGGCAATAAAACGATTTTCCATTGTCAGCGGATGGGCCGGATGAGAGGGGCGCAAAACCATGTACGAGAAATTTAAGGCCAAGGCCGAGGGGGTCAGTGCAGAAGTATATCGCTTCGGAACCAAGGCGGACGGACTGGCATTCATTGTTCGATTCCTGCATCAGGAGGGCCTGGCCGATGCCCCGCAGGCGCATGCCGTGTGGGCCGAGTGTCCGTTCCTGGAGCGAATCGACCAGCGACCCCTATTGAAGATCCCCGGATTGAAGTTCGAGATCACCCGTGATCTGGCGGAAACTGCCAAGTTTGGGATCAGTCAGGTTGAATGGGCACTGGCAGATACCGGGACACTGGTTCAGGACTCCAGCGCCGTCGAACAGAGGTTGGTGTCATCCCTTCCCGGCATCCATATCGCTCTCACCCCGACCGCCAACATACTGGCAGACATGCCCACCCTTCTAACCCGTGTCCACCCCAAGGACAGCGCCTATATCGCCATGATTACCGGCGCCAGCCGGACCGCCGATATTGAGCGCGTGCTTACGATCGGGGTGCATGGCCCGGAGCGGCTGGTGATTGTGTTTGTCGACGAGCTGGAAGGTGCTAACCAGTGAATCGTACATTCAAGGAATCCATCAACAAGGCGGTTAACAACGCCAATCTAACCGGAGCGCTGGGGAAATTTTCCGAGGCCTATAAGGTCAACCGCGCCAAGGCCTATGAGGGCATCGACTTCGAGGCACTGCGCAGCCGCATTGCCGAGCTGAAATCCTATGCCGCCTCGCACCTGGACCTGCTGGCGGAACAGTTTGCCAGGAACGCCGAGGCCCGCGGCGCCAAGGTTTACAGGTCCAGCGACCCGGCCCAGGTCCGGGAATACATACTGAAGGTGGCCCAGGAAAACAATGTTAAAACCATTGTAAAATCCAAATCAATGGCCACCGAAGAGATCCATCTCAACCCCTATCTTGAAAAAGCCGGCATAGCGGTCGGAGAAACCGATCTAGGGGAATGGATCATCCAGCTGGCCGGGCAGACACCTTCGCACATGGTCATGCCTGCGATTCACATGACCAAGGAAGAGGTCTCCGATCTGTTCAGCAAGGAGATCAACGAGCGCCTGGCCGCCGACATCCCGCGCCTGGTCAAGGTGGCCCGCAAAGAGTTGCGCACCAAGTTTCTGCAGGCCGACATGGGCATTTCAGGGGCAAACATCGCCGTGGCCGAAACCGGCAGCATAGTGCTGATGACGAATGAGGGCAATGCCCGGCTGGTGACCTCGCTACCACCGATCCATGTCGCACTGGTCGGAGTAGAAAAGCTGATTGCCAACTATACCGACATCGCGCCGATCTTGCAGGCGCTGCCCAAGAGCGCCACGGCTCAACTGCTGACCAGCTATGTTTCTATCATCACCGGTCCCACCCCCAACACGGATGGGTCGCTGAAGGATCTGCACATCATCCTGATGGACAACCGCCGCACCGAGATGGCCAACGATCCCAAATTCAAGCAGGCCCTCCAATGCATCCGCTGCGCCTCCTGCCTGAATGTCTGCCCGATCTTCCGGCTGGTCGGCGGCCATGTCTTCGGCAAGGTCTATACCGGCGGCATCGGCACGATCCTGACCGCCTGGTTCGATGAACTGAAGCAGTCCGAGGATATCCAGGGGCTCTGCATCCAGTGCGGTAATTGCAAAGAGGTCTGTCCGGGCAAGATCGACATCCCCGAGCTGATCATGGAGATCAGACGGCGGCTGGTAAAGGACCAGGG
Source organism: Desulfuromonadaceae bacterium (assembly GCA_036504875.1). Taxonomy (GTDB): domain Bacteria; phylum Desulfobacterota; class Desulfuromonadia; order Geobacterales; family Pseudopelobacteraceae; genus JACPFJ01. The sequence continues at coordinate 789 of DASXUK010000076.1, read as the reverse complement.
GCTGCCGCTCCTGCAGAAGGCGATCTACTCCGTGGTCAACAATCGCAAGCTCTTTCACGGCATGCTGCGAGCCGCCTCTGTTGCCGGGAAACCTTTTACCAGCGGGAAATTCATCCGCCATCTGCCGCTGTTCCTGGCCGACTGCACCTCCGGCCGCAGCCTGCCGGCCATTGCGGCCGAACCATTCCGGGACCGGTTCAAGAACATCAAGCAACCCCAATGTAAGGAGAAGGCCGCCTTTTATGCCGGCTGCCTGATCGATTTTGCCTACCCGGAGCAGGGGGAGGCGCTGGTGAAGATTCTGAACAAGGCCGGTATTGAGGTACTGTTCCCGGAAGAGCAGACCTGCTGCGGAGCGCCGGCCCGTTACAATGGTGCCTACGAGGTTGCCAGCCATAATGCGGTCGATAATATCCAGGCCTTGCTGGCTAGCGATGCGGACTATATCGTCTCGGCCTGCCCAACCTGCACCGTGGCCCTGCAACACGAGTTCATCAACACCTTTGAAAGCCTGGGGCAGTGCGAGTGGCTAGTCCAGGCCAGGGAACTGGCGGCCAAGACGCTCGACTTCTCGACCCTGGTCAAGAAACTGGTGGATGAGGGGCGCCTCTCACTGAAAGAGGGCCAGAAGCTGGGCAAGGTCACCTATCACGATTCCTGCCATCTCAAGCGCACCTTAAAGGTCCATGCAGAGCCGCGGGAACTGCTGCAAAAAGCCGGCTTTGAGCTAGTTGAGATGTTCGAGTGCGACACGTGCTGCGGCATGGGAGGCTCCTATTCGCTCAAGCT
>DASXUK010000075.1:0-93380 GCA_036504875.1 Desulfuromonadaceae bacterium | reverse complement strand
GGGACCCCTCCGGGGACGTTGTTTATTTGTTTACTAACTTACCGTTTGTTGCTATCTTTGCCTTATGCCAAGAACAGCTCGCCTTGATCTCCCAGACCTTTTGCAGCACGTCATGGTACGCGGCGTAAACCGCTGCGACATCTTCTTTGACGATGCCGACCGGGGGCGATTCCTCCATAACCTCTCTAAGCTTCTCGTCCAGACCGGTACCGAATGTCTTGCATGGTCGTTCATGACCAATCACATTCATCTCCTTCTTCGTCCGCGGAACACACGACTCGCGCCCTTTATGCGCAGGCTGCTCACCGGGTATGCTATTTACTTCAACCTCCGCCACAGGCGGTCGGGCCACCTGTTTCAGAACCGTTATAAATCCATTGTATGTGAAGAGGATGCTTATCTCCTGGAGTTGGTCCGTTACATTCATCTTAATCCGCTTCGTGCGGGACTGGTGAAGGATTTTGCCGCTCTCGTCAACTATCACTGGTCCGGTCACTCTGTCCTTATGGAAGAAGGCGTATTGGAAGGGCAGGTTGTGGATGAAGTTCTTTCCCTCTTCTCAAAAGGGAAGCGGGAGGCAAGAAAAAGGTATCAGTTGTTTGTTGCTGACGGTGTTGCATTGGGAAAGCGTGACGATCTCGGCGGCGGACGAAGGCTATTGAGAGGTGCATTAGGAGAGCAAAGCGAAGAGCTGTGTGACGAACGAGTCCTAGGCAGTGGAGAATTCGTTGAGGAGTTGCGGGAACGGCGAGAGCTTGAATCAAAATTCCCGCGGTCCATGGAGATCGAGGAAATTGTGGCAAATGTCTGCCGCCATTTCGAACTCGATCCGCAAGAGTTACGACTTAGGACCCGTGCGGCCAGGATAGTGGATGCCAGGAGCGTCATTTGCTATCTTGCCGTCCGCCAGGTGGGTCATAGCGGTGTCGAAATCGGTGGGCACGTAAATCTCCGTCGTGCTGGAGTCAGCGTAGCAGCTGCCAGAGGGGAAAGTATTGTGAAGAATCATTCGGAGCTGTCCAAGTTAATGGACAAATAAACAACGTCCCAGGTTTTGATTCCAGGTTTTGATTCGTCCCAGGTTTTGATTCCGGAGCTGTCCAAGTTAATGGACAAATAAACAACGTCCCAGGTTTTGATTCAAATCAAGACCCTCTGAAGAACCGCATCTCTATATCATCAGCATAAGCATACTCCAATACAAAGATATCAACCTCCGTCACTACGGTTCGAATCCCTATAGTTCATTCGAACAAATTGGTGAAACCTTGTAACATGCTGAAACATCCAATCAAATATTTTTGGGGGTAGAATTGGGGGTGTATTTTACTGAAAGCACTTAGACAGGAGCCACTTGAGTTCAGCATAAGGAATATCCAGGTTCTCCCGATAGACAAACACCTGTGTTTTTGACTGCTGCGGCAATGGTGCTAGAATTTGTCAATGTATCGCCTGCCAAGAACGAAGGAGGAGTAAATGTCCGTGCCATCACCACTCGCTGCAGTTTTCCCCGCCATTGATGCCATACCGGCAGAGTTTCGCCTTGCTGCACCCCTTGATCAGACCGCTTACCTGCTGGATGGCGAACTGCACCACTGGACCGGCCCGGTTCAGAAAGTATTCTCTCCGGTCTGTTGCACCACGGCCGATGGCCCGGTGCGCCAACTCCTTGGGAGCTTCCCGTTGATGGGCGAAGTTGAGGCGCTGATTGCCCTGGATGCCGCAGTGCGGGCCTATGACAACGGTCGGGGGAACTGGCCGGCCATGTCGGTGGCAGGCCGCATCGAACATGTACAGGAATTTGCATGGCGGATGATGGAACAGCGCGATGAGGTGGTGAAGCTGCTAATGTGGGAGATCGGCAAAAGCCTGGCCGATTCCCGCAAGGAATTCGATCGGACTGTGGACTATATCGGCGCTACCATCGACGCCCTCAAGGAACTGGACCGGGTTTCGTCGCGTTTCGTAATTGAACAGGGGATCATCGGTCAGATTCGTCGTGCTCCGCTAGGGGTTGCCCTCAGCATGGGGCCGTACAACTATCCGCTCAACGAAACCTTTACGACCCTGATTCCGGCGCTAATCATGGGGAATACGGTTGTTGTCAAACCGCCGCGCCACGGGGTGCTCCTTTTTCAACCCTTGCTGAAGGCTTTTCGCGATACCTTCCCGCCTGGCGTGGTCAATACCCTCTATGGCGCCGGAAGGTCCGTCGCCCCGCCCCTGATGGCCTCCGGCAGGGTGGATACGCTGGCGTTCATCGGTTCGAGCCAAGCCGCCGATACCCTACAGAAGGCCCATCCACGGCCGCATCGTCTGAGGGTAACTCTGGGGCTTGAGGCCAAGAACCCAGCCATCATCCTGCCTGACGCCGATCTGGAACAGGCGGTGGAAGAATGCATTGCCGGCAGCCTGACGTTCAATGGACAGCGTTGCACTGCCATTAAGATCATCTTTGTCCATGAGCTTATCGCGGAAATATTCCTGGATCTTTTCACTGCAGCGCTTGGAAAATTGAAATGCGGCATGCCGTGGGAGCCTGACGTAATGGTCACTCCCTTGCCGGAGCAGGACAAACCCGCATATCTGAACGGACTGATTGCCGATGCAGAACGGCTCGGCGCGAAGGTAGTCAATGAGGGTGGCGGGGCAGTCTGCAACAGTTTTTTCTATCCGGCCCTGGTCTACCCGGTCAATGAGCGGATGCGTCTGTATCATGAGGAGCAGTTTGGACCGGTGGTTCCTGTTCTTCCGTTTGGCGACATAATATCCCCTGTCCGCTACATCGTTGATTCTCTCTACGGGCAGCAGGTGAGCATTTTTGGCCGTGACCCCGCTACTTTGGCACCCCTGATTGATCAGCTAGTCAACCAGGTTTGCCGGGTCAATATCAACAGCCAGTGTCAACGCGGCCCGGACATTTTTCCATTCACGGGGAGAAAAGACTCTGCGGTCGGTACTCTGTCGGTGTCCGATGCCCTGCGGGCCTTCTCGATTCGCACCCTCGTTGCGACCAAGGATCAGGCAGCCAATAAGGCCCTCATCAGCACTATCGTTCGCGAGCGCCGTTCAAACTTCCTTTCCACTGATTTTATCCTGTAACTAGAGCAGCCTGCTGACATGAGATTGGAAATAGGAACTGGAGGATTGATGCTTCTGTTTATTGTCGCTTGCGATTCAGACAAGAAGGTTAATCAGGACGCTTATAGAGCAGCCTGTGCCTATTTTTATGGTGAAAACAACAAAGAAGGATATATGCTTTCTTCTTGGGGCGATGATCAAAAAAACATAAAGATCAAATCAAAAATGGCCACCTTAGGCTTAGACGGTCAATGGCAGTATTGGAAAGAGGAAACCAAGTCCACTGAGCTAGGAAAACTATGAGTTTTTCATCAAATACTCATTGATCTTTAGGGATATGAAAAACAATCGTTTCTACACCGTTGAAGAGGATTTATTATGCGACCCAAGAAGATTTTTGGCGTCCGACCTTGTTGAAAGCTACGGAGTTAAGTATAAGTCTGAACGATCCCAAATCATATAAAGTGCACCGAGTAAAAACTCTATGGGGAGGGGGTTTGACCTCCAAGGACCAAATGCCTTTCCTATCAGCAGATAACCTGAAAGGAAAGACATCCTTTGAATAGGTCTTAAAGACGAAACCTTTCACCAGACTTTCACCAACCTGGCACTTTTTGATGTTTTTTGCTGGACTTGGATGGACTTTGCTCGGCGGTGTAGATGCTTAGAATGGTTATAAGTTTATGTTTTTATAGTCGTTTTTAAATGTGCTTTTGGAGCATTCGAATCCCTACCTCTCCACAAAAAATTAAAGGGTTACGGCTTGATAGCTGGAACCCTTTTTGTCTTTTGGTGATTATTAAATCGCTTTAGAGCTACTAGGCCTAATGATTATACCGGTGGCGTGATCACTGGTGGGGGCGTTCACTGGGCACATTCGCTCGGATCGCCCTGGATCTTGGCGACAGCATGGGGGATGGCCGGCCAGACCGCATCCAGATTTTCCACTGCACCCTTCGGGCTTCCGGGAAGGTTTATGATCAGGCACCTTCCGCGGATTCCGGCAATGGCTCGGGAAATCATGGCATGGGGGGTCTTCTCCATGCTCTTGGCCCGCATCACCTCGCCGAAACCGGGTATGACCCGCTCCACAACCTGGAGGGTCGCATCCGGGGTGACATCGCGGGGGGAAACCCCGGTTCCACCGGTGGTGAGGATCAGGTCGAACTCTCCGCTGTCGGCCCATTCCCTGAGTTTATCGGCAATAAGTACCGCTTCGTCGGGAATGATTTCGGCCCGGCCGGTTTCGACTTCCCGTGCAGCCAGCCAGGAGGAGAGGGCGGGTCCGCTGGCGTCGGCCCGCTCACCCCTGGAACCCTTGTCGCTTAATGTCAGAATTGCAGCCTTCATGGATGATCCTCTTTCGTGGTTCATTTCTTCTGGTAGATCCCGCTCTTGCCGCCTTCCTTGTATAGCAGGCCGATCTCGCCGATGGTGATCGACTTGTCGGTTCCCTTGCACATGTCGTAGATGGTCAGGGCCGCCACCGCGGCAGCGGTCATCGCCTCCATCTCCACTCCGGTGCGTTCAAAGGCCCTGACAGTGGCTTCGACGGTCACCGTGCCGCTGGTCCGGTCGATCTTGAACTCCACTGCGGCGTGATGGATGGCCAAAGGGTGGGAGAGGGGGATCAGGTCCGGGGTCTTCTTGGCAGCAGCAATGCCGGCCAGCCTGGCCACACCGAGTACATCCCCTTTGCTGATGCCTCCCTCCAGAATAGCATCCAGGGTCTGGGTCTTTAGATTGACCGTGGCAGCGGCCCGGGCGGTGCGTAGAGTCGGTTCCTTACCGCTGACATCGACCATGATGGCCTGTCCTTTTTCGTCAAAATGATTGAATGGCATGATCTTCCTTATTACTCGGTAGCGATGATGACACTGGAGGCTTTAAAGGCAGCACAGGCGTGTTCGCCTTCCTTTAACTCCAGCGCTTTGGTGCTTTCGTTGGTGATGATGGCGGTTAGTGCGCTTCCACCGGCGAGTTTAAGCGCCACTTCGGTGTTGACCGCCCCCTGGGCAAGCTTGGTGATGGAGCCGCACAGGATGTTGCGGGTACTCATTTTTACCTTGTGCAGGTCCTTGCCGATAATTACCCAGTTGGACTTGACGATGGCATAGGCGGCCTTGCCCTCCTTCAGGCCGAGCGATTCCACGCTATCGTTGGTGATGATCGCGGCAATCTTTTCTCCGTCTTTGAGCGTCAGATCGACCTCTGTGTTGACCGCCCCTTTTGCAACCTTTGATACGGTCCCGGCAAACATATTGCGTGCGCTGATCTTCATGACTTTCCTCCCTGCTTATTGGTGGGATTTCTCATGATCACAAGTGTACAGCGCGGCGCAAGGGAGTCAACGCCATCCTTTTCCCTGCCTTTATCCCTCCAGCATGACCAGGGCATCGGCCATGAGCATGGTCTTCAGTGTTCCGGGGTTCTGGTCGCCGGAACTGTAGGCCGGGTATCGGCCGTTTTCAGAAGCGAGCCTGCCCCCCATAAGCTGGATAACGTCCCCCTCCAGCCGCTCATTCAGGCGCGGATCATGGGTGGACATGACGACCGTGGTTCCCCGGTCTGGAAGCGACGCAATCAATTGTTCGACTACTTGCGCGCTCTCCTGGTCCATATTGGCCAGGGGTTCATCGAGCAGCAGCATTTCCGGCTTGAGCGCCACAGCCCTGGCCAGGGCAACCCGTCGGGCTTCACCGCCAGAGAGCTGCCTGACATTTCTCTCCTCGAAACCTTTCAGTCCGACCAGTTCCAAGGATTCGGCCACGGTTCGTTGCAGCTCTTCCCCCGATAGTCCTCTCGCCTTGAGTCCGAAAGCCACATTGGCCGATACCGTGCCGGCAAAGAGATATGGCGACTGGTGCAGGAGGGTAACCTTTTTTCGCATAAGGTTCAACTCCCTGTTTTTCCAAGTCACCCGCTCGCCGGTAAATGCCATCTCACCCTGCTCCGGCTTTGTGAGCAGGGCCAGGATGTTCAAAAGGGTGCTCTTGCCGGAACCGTTCGGGCCGGTGAGGATATAAAGGTGGCCCGGCCAAAGGGTAAGCTCTTCCAGTTCCAGGGCGATCTTGTTCCCATAGCGTTTTTGAATCGAGGTCAAATTAAATTGTGCAGCCATAATGGTTACCTCTGTTGCATGAAATTCAGGAGCAGATTGATGATCAGGGCCACGATCATCAGGATGATGCCTAGCGCCAGACCAAAGGCGAACTCACCTTTGCTGGTCTCCAGGGCAATGGCGGTGGTCATGGTCCTGGTATAGCCGCGGATGTTGCCGCCCAGCATCATGGCCACCCCCACCTCGGAGATCACCCGGCCGAATCCGGCAATGATTGCAGCCATGATGCCGAAACGGATTTCGTGGACCAGCTGGATCACGCTCTGTAACGGACTGGCGCCTAGAGTCAAGGCGGTCGGCAGGATGCGGGGGTCGGCGCCCTTGACTGAGCTCAAGGTGTAATTGGCCACGATGGGAATGGCCAGGACGGTCTGGCCGATGACCATTGCCATAGGGGTGAAAAGTAGCCCGAATCCGCCAAGCGGCCCTTGTCTGCTGATAATACCATAGACAACAAGGCCGATTACCACGGTCGGCATGGCCATCAAGGTATTGAGTAGGGTTATCACCACCCTCTTGAGCGGAAAATCGCCGATGGCGATGGCCAGGCCAAGAGGAATGCCGAACAGGGCCGCCAGGATAATCGATCCGGCGGCCACGCCAACGGAGGTCCAGACCGCCGAAAAGACCTCCCAGTCCAGGGAAAAGATCAGGGAAAAGGAGGTTCTTATTGATTCCTGGATAAAACCCATGCAGCTATTTTTTACCGTAGATAAAGAAAACCGGTTCGCCGTTGACTTTGTATCCGGCGATTAGGCCCTGTCCTTCGGGGCCGGTGACAAAGTCGATGAAACGCATGGCCAGATCAAGCTTCACGTGGGGATGCTTCTTGGGATTGACGGCAATGACGCCATAGGGATTAAAAAGCCCCTTCTCTCCCTGGAACAGCACCACGAGATTGGTCTTCTTGCCCTTGAAGGCGTTGTAGGTGCCCCGGTCGGCCAGGGTATAGCCCTGGCGCTCGGTAGCCATGGTGATGACCGGCCCCATGCCTTGGCCAGCCTCAACATACCAGTTTCCCTTCGGCTCGACCCCGGCCGCCTGCCAGAGCTCCTTCTCCTTGGTATGGGTCCCTGACTTGTCCCCCCGCGATACGAAGATGGCACCCTTGGATGCTACCAGCTTCAGGGCCTCGGCAGCGGTTTTGGCCTTGGCAATTCCAGCCGGGTCACCCTTCGGGCCGATGATCACGAAGTCGTTATACATGACATCCTTGCGGTTGACGCCGAGGCCGTCCGCCACGAACTTGTCCTCCAGTTTGCGGGCATGAACAAAGACCACGTCCACGTCGCCGGCTTCGCCCAGTTTGAGGGCCTGGCCGGTGCCGACGGCAATTACATCCACCTTGCAGTTGTGCTTCTTCTCAAAGGGGGGGAGCAGCACCTTGAGGAGCCCGGAATCCTGGGTGGAGGTGGTGGTGGACATTTTTAAGCGTTCTTCCGCCAGGGCAGGGGAACAGAGGGTCAGGGCCAGCATCAGGGTAAAAATGTATCTCATGGCTTCCTCCAAAGAAGGGATTTTAAAAGCTTCTCTCACTCGCTCACTCCGTTCGCTTAAGCTCACCAAGATCACAAAGAAAAGATTTTTAAGAATTTCTCTGTGTCTCGCTTAGAAGCGCCTACTTTTGGCCGTGAGCTTGTGAGAGACGGTTTTAAGATTTTCAGCAAAAAAAAAGGACCTTTTCCCAATTGGAAAAAGACCCCCAGTTGTCCGATGAATCGGCCAAGTACGGTTCTCCTTTCCAAAGGGAGGCGCTGTCGTTTCCGGCAGAACCCATTGGCCGGGCGCCATGAGGATATCCTTTTAGGCGCTTTGGCTCGGAGAGTATATAGTTCAGTATCATTCCTTTAATGATTATGTCAAGCAATCGGATTTCGGTAGCCTGATGTTTATCCCGCTGCTCTTATCGGTTCAAAATCTTGTGTGGGGAAGGAGATTACCTCTGCCGGAACTCCATACGGGATGTCATGAATCTCCATATCCAACAGGTCAATGCTGAGCTTCCGCCGGCGCAACAGCTCTCCCTTACCCAGTACGATCTTGCAGACCTCGGCCACTTGCAGGCTTGCCACGACCGCTGGGGTGAAGGCCGGATTCCCCAGCTGTTTTTCAATCCCTTTTCCTGCTACCCAATTACGATAGATATCTTGCACGATAGTGTCGCCGGGGAGCTGGGTGGCGACCTGGCCATACCATCCGGCGATCGCGCCATGCACCATGGGGATATTCAATTCCGTGCATGTTTCGGCCAGTTCCAGGCGGTAGGCGATGCTATCCAGGGCATCGACCGCCACGGTCACCCCATTCAGAAGTTCCGCACCATTGGCGGAGCAGAAAAAATCCTTGATTGCGGTAACCGTTACGGCCGGATTGATTTGGTTCACTCTTGCCAGGGCCGCTTCTGCCTTGGCTTGTCCCAGATTAAGCGGGGTGGAGAGCAGTTGCCGGTTCAGGTTGTGTTCTTCGAATATATCCGGATCAATGGCGACAATCCGGCCAACTCCAAGTCGAGCAAGCTCCTCGATGATGTAACCGCCCAGCCCGCCGCAGCCGATCACGGCGATCCGGCTCCGAAACAGCAGCAGCTGCTCGGCAATTGAAATCATATTGCGGTTGCGCTGATATCGCGCCGGGAATATGCCGTTTAAGAGGGCCACTTCTTCTACTGCCGCATGGCTGCAACCAAACTTTTCGGCGGCTGCATTTTGTGCGGACCAGGACAGGAGACCGTCGCTAAGCTGTTGCTGGATAAATTTCAGCATATCTAACATGTCAGCCCCCCCCGACCAGGGGAAAGAGGGACAGGGTGTCACTATTATTAAGTACATGGTCGAGAGTTGCATGCCGGCCGTTGACCAGCACCACCCCGATCTCTGCTTCGGTCAGCCCCAGGCCGAGCATGATCGTACGGCAGTCGCTATCAACTGGAGGCTCTTGCAGTTCAATTTTAAATCTTCCGTTTCTGAAGGTGGCAAACAGTTTGACGGTAATCTGCATACATACTCCACTAGCAAAAAATCCCCCCGTCCCATTCAGGGAGGGGGGGGTACGAAGGTCTAGAAATTCCAGAACTCATCGATCTCAGCATCGCTGAAATCCCAGATGGCGTTGTGAGGAGCCACGGTTTCGATTGAGAAGAATTCCGGCAGACGGTCATGCTTGTTGGTGAAACCGGCCTCGATGTTGAACTGGCGCTCAACCTTCAGGATATGTTTGCCGAGGTTGGTGACGTCATCGCCGGTCAGTGCGATGCCGAAGCGGGCATTGAGCATGTCGATCAGGGCCGGCAGGCACTCAGGGATATCCAGGGCCGGGAAGGCCACGAAGATACACATGCCGGTGGAATCGACAGCAGCAGTGGCAATCTGCAGGTTGCGGGAGAGTTCCACCTGGCCCTCTTTTTTGAGCGGATCCACAAATCCACCCACGTTGAGGATGTTGGTAGCGATGGCGTAGCCGGCGGTGTGGTCGGCACCCATGGTGCTGGTGGCGTAGGTGATGCCGATCCCTTTGACCGAGCGGGGATCATAGGCCGGGATAGCCTGGTTTTTGACAACCGGGACCCGCGTTACGCCATAGGTCTTGCCGACGGAACCGGCTCCGCCGCCCAAAATACGGCCGAGCGGTGTGCCCTTGCCGATCTCCTCGCTTAGTACACGCAGCATCTCTTTGCTGTCACCCCAGGGGAGGATGCCGGCTTCCATGGCCACGCCGAACATGACGGCGGTCTCGATCGAGTCGATGCCGATGTCATCCATGATGCTGTCGGCCTTGGCGATGTCATCCAGATTGTCGATGCAGCAGTCGGCGCCCAGTCCCCAAATGGTCTCGTACTCGAAGCCGGAGGTCAGGTATTTGCCATCCTTGTCGTTGTAGACCTGTGAGCACTGGATGATGCAGCCGGCGTGACAGCCGTGCTTGACCTTGCCGCCGCGGGCAGTGATGGTCTCGTTCATGGTTTCGCCGGAGATCTTGTCGGCGCCAGCAAACTGGCCGGTGGTGAAGTTACGGGTTGGCAGGCCGCCAGCCTCATTAAGGATGTTGACCAGCACGTTGGTGCCATAGGTCGGCAGGCCTTCGCCGCTGACCGGGTGATCCAGCAGGGCCTTGGCAAATGTCCGCGCCGCGACCTTGAACTTGTCGGGATCGGCAATCTTGATGCCGGGGGCGCCCTGGTCGTCGATCGAGATGAATTTGATACGCTTGGAGCCCATGACGGCGCCGAGACCGCCGCGGCCATGGCTGCGGATCTTGCTGTCGGGGTCCTTGACGGAGATATTGGCGGCAGTCATCTTTAATTCGCCGACCGGACCGATGGTCAGAATACCGGTTTTCTTGCCGAGACGGGCCTCAAGGGCCTCAATTACAGCGAAGTTTCCTTGGCCTAGCAGCTCCTTTTCCTCCTGAATGCTGACGCCATCCTTGTTGACATGCAGATTGTACCAGGCCTCTCCCTTGGGAAGTCCCTCGATAATCAAGGCCTTGATGCCGAGCCGGGCCAGCATTTGTGCGGCGGTGCCGCCGGCATTACTCTCTTTGATGGTTCCGGTGAGAGGGCTCTTGGCGCCGGCCGAGAGACGGCCGGAGTTGGCCGCGGCGGTTCCCGTTAAAAGTCCCGGAGCAAATACCAGTTTGTTGTTCTCTCCCAAGGGGTGACAGGTGGCCGGTACTTCAGCGGCCACGATGGTCGAGGTTAGTCCGCGACCACCCAGACCAGCCCAATTAGCTGGTACGGTTTCAAGCTTGGTGGTCAGATCAGTCATATTTACGCGTAAAATCTTATCCATTTATCTTCTCCCGATCATTATGTGTTTTATCCGCATGGGGATAGGCTCCTTCCCGAAAGGGAGGCTCCGCCGTTTCCAGCGAAACCCGTTGGCCGGGCTCCATAAGGTTTGACCTGTTAGGCAGCATGGCTCGGAGATAATTAGGTTTCCGTCCAATTCACGTAGGGGCGCCGCTTGCTGCGCCCTGGTTTGTCAATTGATGCAAGGGCGCGGCAAGAAGGGCGCGGCAAGCAGCGCCCCTACATATAAAACATCGATTACATGGCAGCCTTGAAGATTTCGATGACTTGCTCCAGAGTAGCTTTGCGGGGGTTGGTGAATTGACAAGCGTCTTTCTTGGCATTTTCGGCCATGACCTTCAGGTCTTCTTCTTTGACATTCAGCGCCTTGAGTCCGGTGGGGATGCCGATTGAAGCCGAAAGCTTGCGGATGGCGCTGATCGCTTTTTCAGCAGCTTCGGTGACCGAAAGCCCGCTGATGTTCTCGCCCAGGGCAACCGCAATGTCGGCAAAACGCTGCGGGCAGGCAATCAGGTTGTACTGGCTGACGGCCGGGAGCAGGATGGCATTGCAAACACCATGGGGCAGGTTGTAGAAGCCGCCCAGCTGATGAGCCATGGAGTGGACATAACCCAGGCTGGCGTTGTTGAAAGCCATTCCGGCCAGGTACTCGGCATAGGCCATTTTGTCGCGGGCTTCCAGATTCTCGCCATTGGCCACTGCTGCGCTCAGGTATTGAGCTACCAGTTCGATGGCCTTGATAGCGCAGGCGTCGGTGATCGGTGTGGCGATGGTGGAAACATAAGCCTCGACCGCATGGGTCAGGGCATCCATGCCGGTGGCTGCAGTCAATGCCGGGGGCTTGCCAACCATCAGGACCGGGTCGTTGATGGCGATATTGGGGGTGCAGCGCCAATCAACGATGGCCATCTTGACGTGGGTATCGGTGTTGGTGATGATACAGAAGCGGGTCATTTCGGAAGCGGTTCCGGCGGTGGTGTTAATTGCCAGGAAGGGGGGCATGGGCTTGGTGGATTTGTTGACCCCTTCGAAATCGCGGATGTTGCCGCCATTGCCGATCACCATGCCGACGCCCTTACCGCAGTCATGGGAGCTGCCGCCGCCCAGGGAGACGATGCCGTCGCATTTGCTGTCCTGATAGACTTTGACGCCGTCATGGACATTGGTGTCGGTCGGATTTGGCTCAGCGCCTGCGAAAATAACCGCCTTGAGGCCGGCTGCTTCGATATAGCCTTTGATTGTGTCTGCGACACCCATCTTGGCCAGACCCGCATCAGTGACAATCAGCAGATTGGTGGCGCCGAGCGCCTTGGCCTGCTCCCCTGCTTCTTTTGAACAACCCACACCCATCAGTGAAACAGTTGGGATATAAAACCCGTAAGTCTGATCTGCTAAAGCCATTTGTACTTCCTCCTTTTTTTAGGGCCTGAGACCCGTTTGCTTGCACAGCTGGATTTGCATACGGTTTTGCAAAACGATTTTCTAAATTCTTGTCATACAAACGCAAGCCCTGTACCAAAACCCTCATCAACTTTTAAAAATGCTTCAATAAAAACATAGCTGATTGAAAAACAGATACTTAGGAGGATGAAGGGGTTGGGCTGTCTGCAAAGCCAGGTGGGTTTTGTTCTAAAACCGAACTGTAGAATTGTTCCAATCTGGAACAGTTGTAATGTTTTGGGACTGCGCGCCGTGGTCGGGTAAGTTCGCGTCAGCCTGTCCGGCGATAACTATAAACCTGTCTCATTCCGCTGTAGTCAAAGCATTGCGTGGCCATAGGCGGGTAGAAAAATAACCTACCAGCAAGCCTTCTAATCATCTTGGTATTGAAATTGCCTTACATAAGGAACCTGACAAACTTAGGGTAATCTGCTCCCTAAGTTCGACAGGCTCCTAGGCAAGAGATTCTACGAGGATTGACTTGATATGGCGCTGATCGATTCATATGGTCGACGTATAAATTACCTGAGGCTCTCAGTCACGGATCGCTGCAATCTACGCTGCACTTACTGCATGCCTCCTGAGGGGATTCCCAAGCTGAAGCATGGAGAAGTGCTGAATTTTGAGGATCTGTATCGGGTCGCCAGTGAAGCGGTGGCCCTGGGGATTGAAAAGATTCGGATCACTGGCGGAGAGCCGCTCGTCAGAAAGGGGCTGGTTGGATTTATAGAGCGTCTGGCTGCCATGGTCGGCCTGAAGGAGCTGGTTTTAACCACCAACGGGATGCTTCTCGATGAGCTGGCCCTTCCCCTGCGCCGAGCCGGGGTGCAGCGGCTCAACATCAGTCTCGACTCGTTGGACCAAACGACTTTTGCCACCATTACCCGCGGGGGAGATCTCAAGAGGGCAATCGATGGTATTGCCGCTGCGGAAGCTGCCGGGTTCCCTCCGGTCAAGATCAACATGGTGGTCATGCGGGGTGTAAACGATGCTGAGGTGCTGGATTTTGCCGCTCTGACCCTGCATAAGCCGTACACGGTCCGCTTTATTGAATACATGCCGACCCTCAGGGACAAGGGCTGGGGCTCCCAGTGCATCTCCGGGAGCGAAATCCTTGAGCGCATCGGACGGCATTACTCCCTGTTGCCGCTGGTTAGCCCGGAAGCGGCCGGTCCCTCCAGAAACTTCAAAATCAGCGGGGCAATGGGGAACATCGGCATCATAACCCCGATCTCGGGACACTTCTGTGATAGCTGTAACCGTATCAGGGTCACTGCCACGGGTCTGGCAAGAGGCTGCCTGTTTGCTAACGATGGCATTGATCTCAAGCCCCATCTGCAAACCGCCGACAATGGCTTTTTGCGGACAATCCTGCGCGAAATCATTACGGGAAAGCCGGATAGGCACCGCCTGGCGGAGGAGGAACAGCAGGTTGCCATGTCAAGGATTGGTGGCTAATAAAGTTCCCCCTCCACTTGCGGGAGGGGAAGGAAGTGAATGAAATCAATCGTAATAAGGATGTGCATATGACCGGAAAGATAGTGGCAATCAGCATCAGCAAAGAAAAAGGGGTCAGAAAGAAACCGGTTCCAGCCGCCATGCTCAAGGAAAATCATGGCATCCTGGATGATGCCCATGCCGGCGATTGGCACCGCCAGGTCAGTCTGCTGGCCTTGGAAAGCATTGCGAAGATGCAGAAGATGGGGCTCGATGTGGGGCCGGGAGATTTTGCCGAAAATATCACCACCGAAGGAATCGATCTACTGGCGTTTCCGATCGGCTCCAGACTCGCAGTGGGCGAAACACTACTGGAAATCACCCAGATCGGTAAGGAGTGTCATACTCGCTGCGCTATTTATTACCAGGCCGGGGATTGCGTCATGCCGAAGGAAGGGATCTTCGCCAAGGTTTTGCAGGGAGGGGTGGTCAGGCAGGGAGAGTCGGTTGAAATGCTTCAGGATGAAATCCATTAAAACCTGTAAAAAACCTGTTCACCGCTGAGGACGCAGAGGATCGCAGAGTAAAATCAGATAATCATCAAAAAAATTAAGTTCCACCGGAGAAATACAATGAGAGACAAGCTTTATACATTTACCAAGCCCACGATAGTTTCAGCGAGGATCAGCGATAAACAATTGGAAAGCGTTGAAAGGCTCATGGAGGAGACCAATATGACCGCCTCCCAGATCATGAGAAGGGCGTTCCAGATGATGATTGAACGATTCAATGAAACCGGCAGGCTGCATAGTTCGGAACAATCGTAATAAGATTCCTTAACCACAGCCATATCATTTCAGGGAGAAAAAATGCCCATCCATTCCGCAACACTCAGTAAGGGAGGGCCTTGGGCCGCACCGGCATTCCGGGAGTACCCATCCAAGCTGTTCGTTGAAACAACCAGCCGGTGCAATCTGAACTGCATCATGTGTGCAAAACAGAATCAGAGCAGCATCACTCCTGACGGTGATCTGGATCTGGCCACTTTTGGGGCCCTGAAGGATATCTTTCCCAGCCTGGATGCATTGGTGCTGAACGGGATTGGCGAGCCGCTGCTCAACTCTCACCTGGAACAATTCATCGCCCAAGCAAAAAAACGGATGCCGGAACAGAGCTGGATCGGATTCCAAAGCAACGGTCTTCTCCTCAGCAACCTGCGCGCCATTGCACTTGTCGATGCCGGCCTGGACAGAATCTGCCTGTCCATGGATGGCGTCTCGCCCTCGACCTTCAGCACCATCCGTGCCGGGGGACATTTAACCGATCTAGAAGGGGCCTTCTCAGCCATTACCTCGGCCAAAAAAATGTGTGCACGACCGGATCTGCAGGTCGGTGTGGAATACGTCGTCATGCGCGACAATCTGGAGGAGTTGCCCGCAGCGCTAAAGTGGGCTGCTGCACGGGGGGCGAACTTTGCCATTGTTTCTCACCTCCACCCCTACGATGAACAGCATCTCGGCCAGTGTGCCTATGACACCTGTACCGATCAGGCCCTCTCCCTGTTCCATGTTTGGAATTCCAAGGCAGACTTGGCCGGGGTGGAGATACATCGCTATTTCGAACTGCTTTGGAAATACAGGAAGACCCCCGAGGAACAGCGGATCCTGAATTTTGTGGATACCATGCGGGCTGACGCCCAGTACCGGGGCATCCCCCTTGATCTGAAACGGCTCTTTGCCATGGATTATACGAGGATCGAAGCGGTTGATACGGCCTTTGAGCAGGCCCGGGAGGTTGCCAGGGAAACCGGGCTTGACCTGCGGCTACCTGAAATCGTGCCCCGGGGGCGACGCAGCTGCAATTTTATCGAAGAGGGTGGGGCATTTATCTCCTGGGATGGCAGTATGCATCCTTGCTATCAACTCTGGCATAAGTGCCATTCGTTTGCCAATGGCTGGCAGCATCCCGTGCAGCCGCGGGTTTTCGGCAATGTTGTTGATCGGGGCGTGCTGGAAATTTGGAACAGCAAGGAATTCCGCTCCTACCGCAAAAACGTCCTAAGGCATGATTATCCGTCCTGCACCGGCTGTAACTGTTCCCCCTGCGACAATGTCCTGAACGAAACATTTGAACAGGATTGCTATGTCAATACGGAACCGTGTGGCAGCTGTCTGTGGAGTTCCGGGGTTTTTCGCTGCCTGGATTAGATTTAGAATCAGGGCGCATGCCGTGTGTCTCTACAAAATGATGCCGTTTTGAACGCAATATCGAATAAACAACACAAAAAGGTGGTTTTAAACATGTACGAAGTAATCAGTAACGATATCCTGGCGCCCAACCTCCACCGAATGGTGGTGCTGGCGCCGCGGGTGGCCCTGGCACGCAAGGCGGGGCAGTTTGTCATCGTCCGGGCCGACCGGGGCGATGAACGGATTCCCCTCACCATCGGCGACGCCGACCCGACCGCCGGCACCATCACCCTCTTCATCCAGGCCATCGGGGCCTCCACGCGCAAGATCGTTGCCATCCCGCAGGGGGGCTTTATCCGTGACGTGGCCGGTCCCCTGGGCCAGGCTACCCATATTGAAAACTGGGGGCGGGTTGCCTGCGTCGGCGGCGGGGTCGGCACGGCGGTCCTCTATCCACTGGTCAAGGCCTTGGCCGGCGCAGGCAACCAGGTGACCACCATCATCGGCGGCCGCTCCAGCCAGTACATCATCCTGGCCGATGAACTGGCCGCACTTTCAGAAAGGCTGCTGATCACCACCGAGGACGGCAGTGTCGGGCGCAAAGGGTTCGTGACCGCCGAGTTGGCCGACCTGATTGCCGACCCGGATCGCGTCCCCAGAGTGGTGCTGGCGGTCGGCCCGGTGCCGATGATGCGGGCGGTGGCGGAGTTGACCCGCCCCCACGGCATCGAGACCGTTGTCAGCCTCAATCCGGTCATGATCGACGGTACCGGCATGTGCGGCGGTTGCCGGGTCGTGGTCGGTGGGGTCGCGAAATTCGCCTGCGTGGATGGCCCCGAGTTCGACGGCCATCTGGTGGATTTCGACGGCCTCAGTGACCGTCTCACCACCTACCGCAGTTTCGAGGAGCAGGCCCGCCATGCCGCCAGTGAGTGCCGACTGACTCTGGAGGTGCCGATTGTTAATCTCAGCATCAAGGAGCGGCTGGCCATACCACGGGTCCACATGCCCGAACTCGATGCGGATATCCGCAGCCGCAACTTCGAGGAGGTCAACCTGGGGCTCGACTACCAGCAGGCGCTACGTGAGGCGCAGCGTTGCATCCAGTGCAAGCACCGCCCCTGCGTGGAGGGGTGTCCGGTAGGGGTCTCGATCCCCGAGTTCATCGCTGCCCTGGCCGCCGAAAACCTGCCCGCAGCCGCCCGGATCCTGCAGGGAGACAACGCCCTGCCGGCGGTCTGCGGCCGGGTCTGCCCCCAGGAAAGCCAGTGCGAAGCCAGGTGCGTATGCGGTGTGAAGGGGGAGCCGGTTGCCATCGGTTACCTGGAGCGCTTCGTGGCCGACTGGGCCATGGCCAATGCCGCAGAACTCCCCAAAGAGCAGCTCCCGGCGGCCAGCGGCAAGCGCGTCGCCATCGTCGGTTGCGGCCCGGCCGGGCTGACCGCCGCCGGTGAGCTGGCCCGTCAGGGACATAGCGTCACGATCTTCGAGGCGCTCCATGACACCGGCGGCGTACTGCGCTACGGCATCCCCGAGTTCCGTCTGCCCAAGGAGATCATCGACGCCGAGGTGGCGCGGCTGCTTGATCTGGGGGTGACCATCGAGTGCAACGTCATCATCGGCAAGACCATGACCCTCAACCAGCTCTCGGACGAATTCAATGCGGTCTTTATCGCCAACGGCGCCGGGTTGCCGACCATGCTCAACATCCCTGGGGAAAATCTGAAGGGGGTCTATTCAGCCAATGAGCTGCTTACCAGGGTCAACCTGATGGAGGCGGGCCGCAACCCCGACTCTTCCACGCCGATCATTGCCGGTCGCCGGGTGGCGGTCATCGGCGGCGGCAATACCGCCATGGACTGTGTCCGCACCGCCCGCCGTCTGGGCGCCGAGCGGGCCATGATCATCTACCGCCGTAGCGAGGCGGAGATGCCGGCCCGGGTGGAAGAGATCAAGCATGCCAAGGAGGAGGGGGTCGAGTTCGTCATGCTGACCGCTCCCCTGGCGATCCTCAGCAACGGGGAGGGGTGGTCGGCGACGCTCCGCTGCCAGCGCATGGAGCTGGGACCGCCGGACGAATCGGGACGCCGCAAGCCGGCCCCGATCGAGGGGTCCGAGTACGATATAACGGTCGATGTCGTGGTAAATGCGGTCGGCACCGGGGCCAACCCGCTCCTGACCGCCACCGCCCCGGATCTCAAGCTCAACAAATGGGGGAATATTGCGGTGGATGACAACGGTGCCACCAGTATTCCCGGTGCCTTTGCCGGCGGCGACATCGTTCGCGGCGGCGCTACGGTAATCCTCGCTATGGGGGATGGCAAGCAGGCTGCCGCCGCAATCAACAGGTATCTGAGCACTATCCCGGCCTGAAACAAAGAGTGCGCTTTTAATTATTCCTTACAGGAGAGGTGGTAGTAATGAAAAAGATGAGCCTTGGAATATTCCTCCTGTTGCTGATTCTGGCAGCGGTCACACCCAGCCAGGCGGCGTTCGTTGTCGGCGGCGCAAATGGTTGGCAGCTCAGCACGGATGGCATGGTAAATGTCTTCTCAACCTACGTATCAACCAGTCCGGCACCCCAAAATGTCGGCCTGAATCTGCTGGGAGGCGGCAACGGTTACACGCAGGCCTTTGCGGTCAGGACCGGGCTTTTGCCGTCGGTAGTTGCTTTCAACATTAAGGCCCCTACCACCAACGGTGTGGAGTCGAACGTCCGCATCGGCATCTATCCGCAGATACAGAACAGCGGCGATTCCCGCTTTGATACAAAACCGAATATCGACTTCCGTGAGATCTTTTACACGGCCAAGGGCACCTATGGTGAGCTGCTGGCCGGGCGGGCTCTCAACCTTTATCAGGGCAAGAATATCCTGACCGACATGACGCTCGTGACGGCCGGGGTCGTGGGAGCGCCGGGTGGTGGCACAACCCTGGGACATATCGGTTACGGCTATCTTTACACCAACTTTGGCGCACAACTGCGCTACACCACGCCTGACATGGGTGGGGCCAAGCTTGCCGTGAGCGTCAATGACCCTTACGCCATCAGTGCCAGCACAGACCGTCGTAACGTACCACGCATCGAAAGCGAACTTTCCTATGGCACGTCCTTCAACGGCGGTAATCTGCAGACCTGGATTTCGGGCATGTATCAGAGGGTAACCCGCAGTGATGCCGCCGTGGTCCGCCCGGGAAAGCAGAATGAATCCATCGGTGGTGCCGGTGGTGTTGAGGTTGGATACGGTGCGGCTGATTTCCTGGTATCCGGGTATGGCGGCAAAGGGCTCGGCATGGTCAGCGTTCAGGATGGCGATACTTTCGGCGCCGGGGCAACATCGGTTGATGCTGCCGGCAGCGAGAGAAGACACTGGGGCTTCCTGACGCAGGCCACCTACAAGTTGACACCTGTTGTCAAGGTGGGGGTTAACTACGGACAAAGCCGCCAGGAAGAAACCGATTATGATGCCGGCAACAGGGGCACAATCGCACAGATCAAGAAACAGGAAGCGGCAGTCGGCGTCGTTACCTACAACTTAAACGAGTTCATTCAGTTCATCGCCGAGTACACCTATGCCCAGAACACGTGGCACAACGACGCCAAGCAGCACTCCAACATGTTTGCCCTTGGGACGATACTTCACTGGTAATTCCGGAATCAGTGCATTGCTTCGCAATGTAACCTTTACGGCACAGGGGGCGCCTTAACGCATGTGCAAAAAAATATTCATAGCAGCAACCGGCCAGAACACAGGGAAAACCACCATCAGCCTTTCTCTGGTCCATCTGGCGCGGCAGAAATACAGACGGGTCGGCTTCATCAAGGCGGTTGGCCCCAAATGCCAGGAATTCAACGGCTGCGTGGTGGACAAGGACGCCGCCCTGATGGCCCGGGTCTTCGGTCTGGAGGAGGATATCCGGCTCATGTCGCCGGTCGTGCTTGGCCGGGGTTCGACGAAACGCTTTCTGGACGGACACCTGTCGACCGCTGAGCTGGAGAAGCGGTTGGTCAGCGCCTGTCGGGAGATGGAGCGGAGATGTGATTTTCTCGTTATCGAGGGGGCGGGGCATGGTGGCGTTGGATCGGTGGTGGGACTCAGCAACGGCAGGGTGGCCGCCCTGTGCAGTGCACCGGTAGTGATGGTGAGCGGCGGCGGCATCGGCAGCGTGATCGATTCGGTCCTGCTGAATCTGCCGCTCTACCGGGCGGAGGGACGTGCGGTTAAGCTGTTGCTGGTCAACCGGTTGCTGGCGGAAAAAAGGGACGAGTCACTCGCTTATCTGACAAAGGCCTTCAATCCCCTGGGCCTTCCGGTTGCGGCGGCTTTTGACTACTCTCCGATCCTCGCCGACCCGACCCTCAATCACATCGCCCGACTCCTCAAACACCCGCTCAATGGCGATCCAACGGCGCGCAACCGGATCGTCCATCACATCCAGCTTGGCGCCGCATCATCCCAGAAGGTGATTGATCGTCTGGACGACTCGACCCTGCTGATCACCACCAGTTGCCGCGACGAACTGATCGTCACCCTTTCGTCGCTTTATCATATCCCCGCCTACCAGAGGAAAATCGTAGGGCTCGTCATTCCCGGGCATTCAGCGGTGTCTGCCATTACCCAGCAGATCCTGGACGACAGTGGCATCCCCAATATCCGGATCATCGAGTCAACAACAGCCGAGACCTATTCTGCCGTTACCGGCCACATTTCCAAGATCAGCCCTGAGGATGACGAAAAGATCGACTTGATCTGTTCATTAGCAGAGAAGGTCATAGATTTCGAGGCAATCGACCGGCTGCTGTGATGGGGAAACACGCCCAGCAGTCGCTGAATCGTGTTAATGTGTGAAAAATTTTGCAAAGGGAGACGTTATGACGGAACCGGTTAGCGTAGAGATATTCATTATCGGCAACGAGATCCTCATCGGCGAGATCCAGGACACGAACACGCACTGGCTATGCAAGGAAATAAATAGGCTGGGAGGTCATGTTGCCCGGGCTACTGTTGTACGCGACATCGACGCGGTCATTGCCGCCGAGTTGCAGGCCGCGTTAGTGCGAGGTGTCGACGTCATCATCACTTCCGGCGGCCTGGGGCCAACAGCCGATGATCTGACCCTGGCCGCCGTGGCGCGGGGGGCCGGTGTTGAGTTGCGGCTGCATGAACAGGCCCTGCAGATGGTCAAGCAGCGCTATGATGAATTGGCTGGCCAGGGGATACTTGCTCAGGGCGGTCTTAATCTGCCCCGCGAGAAGATGGCCTGGTTTCCCGAGGGAGCCACTCCGTTGCACAACCCGGTCGGCACCGCTCCGGGTGTCCTCTTCAAGACCGGTCAGGCCGCCATCATCAGTCTGCCAGGCGTACCTTCGGAGCTGAAGGGGATCTTCAGCAGTTCCCTTCAGCCCTTCCTGCACGAGACCTTTCGCGGCGGCACAGCCGCGATGCGGACCATTACCGTTGAATGTAACGACGAATCGCTGATGGAGCCGGTTCTCAGTCAGGTGGTCAAAGAGCACCCAAGTATTTACATCAAGTCCCTGGCCAGGACCCTGGGTGAGGCTCGGGAAATCGATATCACCCTGACGACCGTGGGGAGTGATCACTCGGTCCTGGAGACCCAGCTCAAGGCCGCTTTGAGCGATCTGCGGGACGGTCTCACCGCTCTCGGTATCGGCCACCGGGATAAAGTCAGGTAGACCCCTCAGGTCTGCAAAAGGTATGGTCCGAGGGTTGACAATTTTACCGTGGTATGGTTTATTCAGATCACTTATAAATACCCAGGTGGTACACGATAATACTCAACCATCCGCGAGGATGGGGCGGAAAGCCTACAGGATCTCACCGAGACAGCCGGGTTGCCGAAATATCATTGATATTCGGCCCCGGCTGTTCTGTTTTTTGGCTACAGGGACTGAATGGGAAATTTCAAAGAGGAGGTATCATTGATGTCCAGGAAAATCAACAACGGTTGCAGCTTGGCAGGAGGGGGGCTTTTGGCGGCCCTGACGATCAGCGCGTCAGCCGCCTTCGCCAGTAATAATGTCGGGGTCGACCTGAACATCCGCCTAGGCAATCAACCGCAACAGGTCATCGTCCGTGAACCGGTCGCACCGCCACCGGAGCGAATCGTCACCATCGAGGAAGACGTCCAGTTTATCTACCCGGAACCGCTCGGGTTTTATGTGGCTGTGGGAGTGCCGTATGATCTCTTCTACGCTCAGAACAACTACTATCTCTTCCGTGACGGGCGCTGGCTCAGGGCAGGCAGCAGCCGGGGGCCATGGCTGGTCATGCCGCGCCGGGATCTCCCGCCGGGTCTCCGCAGGCACAAGATCGAACAGATCCGGTCTTACCGTACCACAGAGTACGACCTTTTCCGTCGTGATCGAGAACACTACCGCGGCAGGCACTTCCATACCGACAAGGATCAGTGGAAGGCGCAGCGCAGAGAGGAGAAGGAACACTGGAAGGAAGAGAAACGGGCCGAGAAGGAAGAGAAGTGGGCCGAGAAGGAGGAACGCAAGCATCGCAGGGGGGACAAGCATGATGATTGATGCGCCTGCCGGCTTGGTGCTCCTCGGGAACTCCCAGACCCGGTAAATCGGGGAGGTGTTTCAGCAGCAGCCGCAGTACCAGCCGGAAAATTGCGGCAGAAAGACGTTGTCGATGACATGGATGATGCCATTGGAACATTCGATGTCGCTCTTGACGTACCTGGCGTTGTCGATCACCTGCAACCCTTCCTCCAAGAGCACGGTAAGGGACTTGCCGTTGTCTGTCATGAGCTGTTCGTTCCTGGCGATCTCGGCGGCACTGATTTTCCCCGGAACGATATGGTAGGTCAGGATCGAGACGAGATTTTCCCTATCGCTGGATATCTCTTCGACATTGATCCGCTTGAAGGCGTCGTCGTTGGGGGCAAACAGGGTAAATGGTCCCGGTCCCTTGAGCCTGTCGGTCAAATCGGCCATCTTCATCATCGAAAGCAGGGTCTGAAACGTACCATCTGCCGTCAGGGTTTCCAGGATATCTTGCACTTTTGCCTCCTTGGCATCCGGGATAGTCGGACGTATGATAAAACCGGTCTGCACGACCTTGAGTGGCAGGCCGTTTTTCATGTCGATGGATGCAAATACCACTTCCAGCAGGTTAATCGAGAATTTTCTATGGTGCAAGGGCTCCCCCACTCCCAGCAGGATCTTGCACACCTCGGCCACCTCGATGCTGGCAACCAGGGCCGGAGTAAAGGAAGGATTGCCCAATTTCTCTTCCACCCCTTTTCCTTCCACCCAGCGTCGGTATAGCTTCTGCACGGTGTCATCCCCGGGAAACTGGGTGGCGACCTGGCCGTACCAGCCGCCGATGGCGCCATGCACCATGGGGATGCCCAGCTCGGTGCAGGTCTTGGCCAGGGCCAGCCGGGTCTGAATGGTGTCCAGAGCGTCCACGATCACTTGGGCTCCCTGGAGAAGCTCGCTTCCGTTTTCCGGGGCATAGGCGGTCTTTACCGGTACAAGCGTTATAGCGGGGTTGATCTCGGCCACCCGCGCCGCTGCTGCCTCCACCTTGGCCCTCCCGAGCGTCGCAGGGCTCGACAGTAACTGTCGGTTCAGGTTGTGTTCCTCAAACACGTCCGGATCGATGGCAACTATGGTCCCCACTCCGAGCCTTGCCAGTTCCTCGATAACATACCCCCCCAGTCCGCCGCAGCCGATGACCGCCACGCGGCTTTGGAACAGGGTCAGCTGCTGTTCTACGGAGATGGCCTGACGGTTGCGCTGATAGCGGGCAGGGAGGAGTCCCAGAACAAGAGCCGCATCCTCGACCAGAGCGAGAGATACACCGAACCGTTCCGTTGCGGCGACCTGCGCAATCCAGGGAAGTAATTCTGCCTCGGCATGATTCCGTAAAAAGACGTCCAACTCCTCCATTCACCCTCCGCCGACAAGGGGGAAGAGGGCGAGGTTGTCGCCGTTGCTAAGTTCCTGATCAGGTTCCGCATGTCGGCTATTGAGCATGATCATGCCGATTTCCTTTTCAGGGATCCGGAGTTCATTGATGATATCCGTAATGCGGGTGCCCGGCGGATAGCTCCGGGTTGTTTCGGCAAAGCGCCCAACGCGGAAGGTGGCGAACAGTTTTACCGTAATCTGTATGTCTGCTCCGTCAGAAATTCCAGAACTCGTCAATCTCTTCCCCTTTCATGGTCCAGGTGACGTTGTGGGGCGGACAGGGTTCTTCGTCGAAAAATTCCGGCAGCCGGTCGTCCGCCTTGGTGAATCCGGCCGCCAGGTTGAAGGCGTGTTCGGTCTTCAAAACTGATTTCCCCAAGGCAGTAACATCATTCCCGGTGAGTTTGATCCAGTATTTGGCGTTGAGCATGTCGACAATCGCGGTGAGGGTCTCTGGGATGTCCAGGGCCGGGAAGGCCACGAACAGGCACAGGCCGGTCGTGTCGATGGCCGCGGTGGCGATCTGCAGGTTGCGGGAGAGTTCTACCTGCCCCTTGTTCTTGAGCGGATCGACAAAGCCGCCCACCTGGAGGATGTTGGTGGCCACGGCATATCCCATGGTATGGTCCGCTCCTTGGGTGGAGGTGGCGTAGGTGACGCCGATCCCCTTGACCGAGCGCGGGTCGTAGGCCGGGATCCCCTGCCCCTTGACCACCGGCACGCGGGTCAGGCCGTAGGCCTTGCCCACAAAGGCCGCGCCGTTCCCCAGGACGCGGCCGAGCGGTGTGCCCTGACCGATCTCCTCCAGAAGCCTCAGCACGCCGGGGCCGTCACCGAAGGGGATGATGCCCGCTTCCATGGCCACGCCCATGATGACCGCCGATTCGATCGAATCGATGCCGATGTCGTCCATGATCCGATCGGCCCGGGCAATGACATCCAGGTCTTCGATGCAGCAGTTGGCGCCGATCCCCCAGATGGTCTCATATTCAAAGCCGGAGGTGACGTATTCTCCCTCCTCGTCGCAATAGACCTGGGAACACTGGATGATGCAGCCGGCGTGGCAACCGTGCTTCGGCTTGCCGCCGCGGGCGATAATGGTTTCGCGCATGGTTTCGCCGCTGATCTTGTCGTGCCCCTCGAACTGGCCGTAGCGGAAGTTCCTGGTGGGGAGGCCGCCGGCCTCGTTGAGCACGTTAACCAGCACGTTGGTGCCGTAGGTGGGCAGCCCCTCGCCGCTGACCGGGTGTTCCAGGATCGCCTTGGCAAAGGCGCGCGCCGCGGCCTTGAACCGCTCCGGTTCGACTATTTCCACTCCCGGACCGCCGCTGTCGTCGATGGTGATGTATTTCACCTTTTTGGAACCCATCACCGCGCCCAGTCCGCCGCGACCGTGACTGCGGATGTTACCGTCCGGGTCTCGCACCGAGATGTTGGCGGCGACCATGCGCATCTCCCCCACCGGCCCGATGGTGAGGACGCCGACCTTCTGGCCGATGCTGGCCATCAGGGTCTTGATGACCTCGTAGTTCCGCTTGCCGACCAGTTCCTTCTCCTCCACGATCCGGGTGCCGTCCTTGTTGATCCGGATACCGTAGAATTTCGAGTCGTCGACCGGTGCCCCCTCGATGATCAACGCCTTGATGCGCAGCTTCGCCAGGTTCTGGGCCGCGGTGCCGCCGGCGTTGGACTCCTTGATGGTACCGGTCAGGGGGCTTTTGGCACCGGCCGACAGCCTGCCCGACTGGGCGGCCGGGGAGCCCGCCAGGAGCCCCGGCGCAAAGACCAGCTTGTTGTGTTTTCCGAGTGGGTGACAGGTGGGGGGGACCTCTTTCGACACGATGGCCGAGGTCAGACCCCTGCCGCCGAGTCCCTGCCATTCGGCCGGCACCGCTTCAACCGCGCAGGAAAGGTTCGTCATGTTTATGCGCAAGATTTTTTCTGACATGATCGCCTCCTTTTCCTTTACATGGCGGCCTTGAAGATGTCGACGACCTGCTCCAGAGTTGCCTTGCGCGGGTTGGTGAATTGACAGGCATCTTTCTTGGCATTCTCGGCCATGACCTTCAGGTCTTCTTCTTTGACATTCAGCGCCTTGAGGCCGGTGGGGATGCCGATGGAAGCCGACAGCTTGCGGATGGCGCTGATCGCCATCTGGCCTGCCTCAACCATTGAAAGACCTTCGATGTTCTCGCCCAGGGCAACCGCAATGTCGGCGAAACGCTGCGGACAGGCGATCAGGTTGTACTGGCTGACGGCCGGGAGCAGGATGGCGTTGCAGACACCGTGGGGCAGGTTGTAGAAACCGCCCAGTTGGTGGGCCATGGAGTGGACATAACCAAGGCTGGCGTTGTTGAAGGCCATTCCGGCCAGGTACTCGGCATAGGCCATCTTGTCACGGGCTTCCAGGTTGTCGCCGTTGGCCACGGCCGGGCTCAGCCAGTCGGCGACCAGTTCGATGGCCTTGATGGCGCAGGCGTCGGTGATCGGGGTGGCGATGGTGGAAACATAGGCCTCTACAGCGTGTGTCAGGGCGTCCATGCCGGTGGCGGCGGTCAGCGACGGGGGCATGCCGACCATCAGCAGCGGGTCATTGATGGCGATGTTGGGGGTACAGCGCCAATCAACGATGGCCATCTTGACATGGGTATCGGTGTTGGTGATGATACAGAAGCGGGTCATTTCGGAGGCGGTGCCGGCAGTGGTGTTGATGGCCAGGAAAGGAGGCATCGGCTTGGTGGACTTGTTGACCCCTTCGAAGTCGCGGATGTGGCCGTTGTTGCCGATCACCATGCCGACACCCTTGCCGCAGTCATGGGAGCTGCCGCCCCCCAGGGAGACGATGCCGTCGCATTTCTTGTCCTGATAGACCTTTACGCCGTCATGGACGTTCTTGTCGGTCGGGTTCGGCTCGGCGCCGTCGAAGATGACCGCCTTGAGTCCGGCTGCTTCGATATAACCTTTGATCGTGTCGGCGACCCCCATCTTGGCCAGCCCGGCATCGGTGACAATCAGCAGATTGGTAGCGCCGAGCGCCTTGGCCTGGTCGCCTGCCTCCTTTGAACAACCCACACCCATCAGTGAAACAGTTGGGATGTAAAATCCGTAAGTCTGATCTGCTAGTGCCATGATAATTTACTCCTTTTTTTGTATTGTGTATTATTGTGTATCTCGAAGTAAAAAAACCTTCGGGATTCTTATCCTTCAGGTGCTGCCTGCTTGTACTGCCGGCCTGCGCCGTAAATGCCGAGCAGGACGCGATGAGGCCCGGGAATGCCGGTCGGGACGAAGGCAACCCTGTCGCCTGGCCGAATAATGCGCTCAAGACTGTATGCCAGGTGGTTGACAAATACCGCTTCGATTTTTTCCAGGGGCAAGTCAAGTTCTCGAGCGAGATCGCAGGCTGCACAGCCGCCGGGAGGGATGCTAACCTCGACTGTAGGCTCCAGGCCACGGTCCCTCCTGAGAGTATGAAGCGCTCCGAACATCCGTACCGTTGTGGTTGTTTGCATGGACATGGGCACATCCTTTTCCTTTCTTGTTCCATATTTTTTAAACGTACCTCTCCGTCTGCCCTTGTCAAGGTAACGTTTTTTGAAATGGCTGCATTCCTCCGGTCCTTGGCGACACTCGCGGAGCCTTCAAAGGACAGCCAGTGGTGCAGGACAATGAACAGTCATAAGCTGTCGTGAATTGTGATGAAAATCACGTAACAGCCGGAAAAACCGAGACTAATTCGGAATAGCTACAGGCAGAGTGAGGTCAACTATATTGTTGACAAGATAGCTGGTAAAAGCGGATAATTTATCAATTCATGAGAAGGCTGACCTGGGAAAAATCGAGGAACGATAACGTATGTCGCAGCACAACCTTGTAGTAGTTCAAAAGGCGTGGAACGGTTACATTGAAAATGGCGTGCTGGATGTGCAGCAGTTACGCCCCGAAGTCGCCAATTCCTGGCAGCGCTGCCGCAATCTGAAGGTTGACCCTTTTCAGGAGGCGGGCCTTCAGGTAAACCAACTCGAGCTCAGGGAACGTCTTTATAATAAACAGCACCTGGTCAAGGTCGCCCGCCCGTTCATGGATAACCTTTACAATTTCGTCAAGGGATCCGGCTTTCAGGTGGTGTTGACCGATGAACGCGGCTTCCTGCTCGAGGTGCTGGGGGATAATGAGATCGTCTCCAGAACCCAAACAGTTCATCTTTGTCCCGGCGGCAACTGGAGCGAGGCGGTCAAGGGCACTAATGCCATCGGCACAGCCATTATAGAAAAGAAACCGGTCCAGATCTACGCCTGGGAGCATTACTGCCAACTGCATCACTTTCTGACCTGTTCGGCAGCCCCGATATTCTCTCCCGATGGCGAGTTGCTGGGTATTCTCGACATCAGCGGCGATTATCGCGTCGCCAATGCCCATACCCTCGGCATGGTGGTCGCTGCGGTCAATGCGATCGAAAACCAACTCGGTTTGTTGAAAGCGACCGACAAGCTCTATATGGCCTACCGTTATTCCAATGCCCTGCTGGAAAATATGTCCGATGGCCTGATTTCGATCAATATCAATGGCATTGTCACGGAAATAAATGCCAAAGGGGGCGAAATTTTCGGGATTAACCCGGGCCGGGTAAAAGGGCGCCATGTTGAACAGATCTACAACGCCCGCCTGACGCTTTTGCAGGTACTTTCGGAGGGTGTGGAATACGAGGATCGGGAAATAATCATCGAGAAAACCGGGAAGAAGATCTATAGCTCCGCCTCTCTGCTGCGCGACGAATGCGGTGGAATCATTGGGGCGGTGGCGGTCTTCCGCGAGATGAATAACCGGCAACCGCTGAAACGGGCCACCATCCTTCATTCGCACTGTTTTACCTTTGACGATATCATCGGCGAAAGCCCGGCCTTATCCTCAGCCAAGGAATGGGCCAAGCTGGCCGCCGCCAGCTCCTCGACCGTGTTGATTACCGGCGAAAGCGGTACCGGCAAGGAGCTGTTTGCCCAATCGATTCATAATGCCAGCCCCAGAAGCGACCGCCAGTTCATTGCTATCAACTGTGCCGCGCTGCCGGAGAATCTGATTGAAAGCGAGCTGTTTGGCTACGAGGAGGGCACCTTCACCGGAGCAAAAAGGGGCGGGCAGGCCGGCAAGTTCGAAATCGCCGATGGCGGCACGATCTTTCTGGATGAGATCGGCGATATGTCGCTCAGCGTGCAGGCTAAGCTTTTGCGGGTAATCCAGGAAAAGCGGGTGGCCAGGATCGGTTCGGCCATTGAAAAGCAGGTTGATATCCGCATCATTGCCGCCACCCACAGGGATCTCTTTTCCGAGATGCAGAAGGGGAATTTCCGGCAGGACCTCTATTACCGGATGAATGTTCTGGAAATTCGGATTCCCTCGCTAAGGGAGCGGATCGAGGATCTACCCGTACTCACCAGGCATCTGGTTGGCAAAATTGCCGGCCGTCTCAACCGCACTACGCCTGTGATCCAGGAAGGTTTTCTGCAGAAAATCCAGACCCACAGTTGGCCCGGCAATATCAGGGAGCTTGAAAACGCCATCGAAAGAGCGCTTATCCGGGCCGGCGACGGAGCCCTGTGTGAGGAACTTCTCGATGCTGTCAAGACCGTCTCAGCCACTAAGGAAAACCCGGTGGTCGAGATCCGGACGATGAAGGAGGTGGAAAAGGCCCTTATTCTGGATGCCTTATCACTTTATAGTGGTAACATTCAAAAGGCTTCCGCCAAGCTCGGGATCGGCCGCAACACCCTTTATCGCAAGATGAAGGATTACGGCATTTCCGGATCAGCTTAAACTCCCTGCAAAATGTTCAAAGCCCTAGAGGCCTCCACAACTTACGCCGCTCTCTGGTCAACCCAGGAAAGCTCATTTTTCCTTGAAAATTGTGTCTGTATTCCAGCCGCCTCCCACTGCCTTTACAAGTAAAACCGCTGCAACCATGCGTCTTTCAAGTATACCGATCGATGTGCGCTTGTTGGCTAGTTCCGTGTTCTGTGCTGATATTACATTCAGATAGCTAACGATGCCCGCCTTATACTGGTTCATGGTCACGATCACGGTCTGTCGGGCCGACTCTACCGCCTCATCCTGAATTTTGGCCTCATTCTCAAGTGTCCTCAAAGCCGCCAGATTATCCTCGACTTCCTTGAAAGCATTCAGCACGGTTTGCCGGTATGAAGCGACTGTTGCATCGTATGCAGCCAAAACCTGTTCATTCTGGGCCCGCCGCAGTCCCCCATCAAAAACAGTCTCCGATATAGTGGGACCGACTGACCAGAAGCGGCTTGGCCAAGTAAGCCATTTGGCAATGTCCGAAGCCTCCAGACCGATGGAAGTGCCAAGTTTGACAGTAGGGTAATAGGCGGCACGCTCGACGCCGATCTGGGCATTGGCGGCGGACATGTGCCGTTCGGTCGAAGCGATATCCGGCCGGCGTTCTAAAAGCTCAGAAGGTAGGACCACCGGGATATGGGGGGGAGGGTTGCTGAGCGGCTGGAGCGGGAGTGAAAACGAGCTGGCCGGCTTGCCGATCAACAGGGCAATGGCGTGTTCCAGTTGTGAGCGCTGGACATCCAGGTCAATCATCGACGCCTGGGTGCTCTTGAGAATTGTCTCTGCCTGGAGTACGTCCACGCGGGAAACAATACCCGCAGCATAACGATTTCTGGTCAATTCCAGCGACTTTTGATAATAGGCAACGCTTTCGTCGAGATATTGCTTGAGGGCATCCAGGGAACGAAGTTGAAAATAGTCGGAAGCAAGTTCAGCATGCACGCTCAATTTCAATGCTGCCAGATCAGCGGCGCTGGCCTGAAAGCTGGATTTGCTGGCTTCAACCGAGCGCCGGATACGCCCCCACACATCGATCTCCCACGAGAGATTTACCGGCAACAGGAAATCAGAAGAGGCGCCACCCTGGCCACGGCCGGTGTTGGCCGAGCCTTGTGCGCGTGATGCGGCAGCACCGATTGTGAGGGTCGGGTAAAATGCTGACCGGCTTGCCTCGACCAGCGCCCGGGCCTGGCGAAACTGAGCCTCTGCCACAACAATGTTCAGATTGGATATGTTTACCTGCTCCTCAAGGTTGTCCAGGGTGGTGTCGTTAAACAGTTGCCACCATTTTTCCGTGAGTGCGGCATCCCCGGGTTGTGCCACCTTCCAACCAAGGCCCTCTTTGAACGCAGATGGTATTTCCACGGTCGGTTTTACATAATCGGGACCGACCGAACAGGCCGGGAGCAGTATTAGCAGGCCGGCAAGCATCAACAGGCCAAGGTGTCGTGAATTGTAAAGGAACATGATGATATGCCCTTTCTATGGAAATTATACTAAGTCAAATCGGGCTTAGTTGTTCAGGCCCATTGTAGTAAAAGAGGCCGTTACTATGCTGCAGGTACGCTCCGTCCACGTTTTCTCAGAACCCACAGCCTGAAACGATCCATGTAAAGATAGACAACCGGCGTTGTGTACAAAGTCATCAGCTGGCTGAAGAGCAGTCCGCCGACGATGGAGATGCCCAACGGACGACGCAGTTCCGACCCTACGCCGCTGCCCAGCGCCAGGGGCAATGCGCCCAGGAGCGCTGCCATGGTGGTCATCATGATCGGTCGGAAACGGAGCAGACAGGCCTCGTAAATAGCCTGTTCAGGTTTTTTTCCCTCGTTCCGCTCGGCAGCGATGGCAAAATCCACCATCATGATGCCGTTCTTCTTTACGATGCCGATCAAGAGTATCACGCCGATGATGGCGATCAGGCTCAGATCGGTGCGAAACAGCATCAGGGCCAGCACGGCCCCGACCCCGGCCGATGGCAGCGTGGAAAGGATGGTGATGGGGTGGATGTAGCTTTCATACAACACGCCGAGCACAATATAGACCGTGATCAGGGCCGCCAGGATCAATAGCGGCTGGTTTCTAAGCGAGGCCTGGAAGGCTTGGGCCGTTCCCTGGAAGCTGCCGCGGACAGTAGCCGGCATCCCCAGTTGCCGCGTTGCGTTTTCGACCGCCTTTACCGCATCGCCCAGGGCCACTCCGGGTGCCAGATTGAATGACAAGGTTATCGATGGAAACTGCGCCTGATGGTTAACTGCCAGGGAGGTGTCGGTCGGCTCGTAGTGGGTGAAGGCCGAGAGCGGCACCTGGGCGCCGTTGGTTGCGGGTACATAGATGTCCCGCAGTGTCTCGGGGCTTTGCCAGAAAAGGGGGTCGACTTCCATGACCACATGGTACTGATTCAACAGGGTGTATGAGATCGATACCTGGCGTTGGCCGAAGGCGTCGTAGAGGGTGTTATCGATTACCTGGGGAGTGATCCCCAGCCGGCTGGCGGTGGGGCGGTCGATCTTAAGTTCCGCTTGCCTGCCCTTGTCCTGCTGATCGCTGCTCAGGTCAACCAGTTGGGGGACTGTGCGCAGCTTCTGGAGCACCCGTTGGGACCAGTTATTGAGTTCAGTCAGGTCAGCCCCCTGCAGGGTATACTGATACAGGGCGTTGCTGATCCTCCCGCCGACACGTAAATCCTGAACTGGTGCGAGAAAGGTGGGCGCGCCCGGAACCCCGGCCAGTTTTTTCCGCAGTCTCTTGATGATGTCATTGGCGCCGACAAAGCGCTTCTCAAACGGTTTCAGGGCAATGAACATCCGGCCGGTATTGGTGGTTGAGCCGCCTCCGCCACCGGTAAAGCCAATCACGTACTCTACATCCGGGTCGGTCTTGATTATACCGACAATCTGGGCCAGTTTCTGTTCCATGGCCTGGAACGAAATGTCCTGGCTGGCCTGGATCCTGCCCATGATGCGGCCGGTGTCCTGTTCGGGGAAGAACCCTTTGGGAATGATCACGAACAGATACACGTTGACCCCGATGGTAATCAGGATCAGCGCCAGCATGAAGCGCGAGTGGGCCAGTGCCCAGGCCAGAGATGTCTCGTAAACAGCATGCATCCGGGTGAACATGCCTTCGCTGACCCGGTAGATAAGACCATGTTTGCGTTGCTTTTCGGGCTTGAGCACAGTGGCGCACATCATGGGGGTCACGGTCAGGGAGACCAGCAGCGACACCATGATGGCTGCCGAAAGCGTTACGGCAAATTCGCGGAACAGACGCCCGACAATCCCGCCCATCAGGAGGATCGGGATGAACACGGCCACCAGCGACACGCTCATCGAGAGGACCGTGAAGGAGATCTCTCGCGAGCCTGACAAGGCCGCTTGCAACGGACTTTGTCCCATCTCCCGGTAACGGGTGACATTTTCCAGCACCACAATGGCGTCGTCCACCACGAACCCGGTTGCAATGGTGAGCGCCATCAGGGAGAGGTTGTCCAGGGAGTAGCCCAGCAGGTACATCACCGCGAAGGTGCCGATGATCGATACTCCGACCGCCACGGCCGGGATCAGGGTGGCGCGGACATTGCGCAGAAACCAGAACACCACCAGGATCACCAGCAGACCTGAAACAATCAGCGAGCGCTCCACATCCCGGAGCGAGCCGCGTATCGGCGGGGTGCGGTCAAGCACTACCGATAGCTTGATGCCTCCCGGCAGGGCTGCCTCCAACTGCGGAAGCAGCTCGCGCACGCTATCCACGGTTTCGATGATGTTTGCCCCCGGCTGACGGGACAATATCACCATGACCGCCGGTTTGCCATTGACCAGCCCGGTAGAACGCAAATCCTCCACCGAGTCCCGAACCGATGCTACGTCCTTCAATTGCAGTGCCGCACCCGAGCGGTAGCTGATCACCAACGGCAGGTAGTCCGCGGCCGTGCGGAGCTGGTCATTGGAACGCAGCTCCCAGGTCTTGCCGGTCGAAGCCACTTCACCCTTGGGCCGGTTGACGTTGGTGCTGGCCAGCATGCTGCGTACACTCTCCAGGCTGACGCCATATTTACTGAGGGCCAGTGGATTCAACTCCACCCGTACTGCCGGCAGGGAGCTCCCGCCCACAAAGACCTGCCCGACCCCCTTCACCTGGGAAAGCTTCTGCTGCATGATAGATGAGGCCGCGTCATACATCTGCGGTTTGCTCATGGTATCGGAGGTGAGCGACAGGATCAGGATCGGCGCATCGGATGGATTGACCTTGCGGTAGGTCGGATTGCTGGGGAGATTAGCGGGCAGGTCCCCTCGGGCGGCGTTGATGGCGGCCTGTACGTCCCGTGCAGCGCCATCGATATCGCGGTTCAGGTCGAACTGCAGCGTTATACTGGTCGAGCCGCGATTACTGGTGGAGGTCATCTCGGTTACACCGGCGATGCGCCCGAACTGGCGTTCCAACGGTGCCGCCACCGAGGTGGACATTGTTTCCGGGTCTGCCCCCGGCAGGCCGGCGGAAACCGATATGGTCGGGAAGTCGACCTGGGGCAGCGGCGACACCGGCAACAGCCGAAAGGCGATCACCCCGGCCAGAACCAGCCCGATGGTGAGGAGCGTGGTGGCGACCGGGCGCTTTATGAAGGGTGCGGAGATGTTCATTTCCCCCTCCCTAACCCTCCCCCGCTGGGGGAGGGAACTGAGACTCCTCTACCTTCAAGGGAGAGGTCGGGAGGTTTTTGGAACTCCTCACTCCAGCAGGGGGAGGTTGGGAGGGGGGTGCCTTACGCCGTCGCGCCAGCCGGTCAAAGGCCAGATAGATCACCGGAGTAGTATAAAGCGTCAGAATCTGGCTGAAGATCAATCCTCCAACGATGGAGATCCCCAGCGGGCGGCGCAGCTCAGACCCGACCCCGTGTCCCATGGCCAGGGGCAGGGCTCCTAAAAGGGCCGCCATGGTGGTCATCATGATCGGCCGGAAACGGAGCAGGCAGGCCTGGTAGATGGCCTCTTCGGGGGTCTTGCCCTCCTTGCGTTCCGCATCCAGGGCAAAGTCGACCATCATGATGCCGTTCTTCTTGACGATGCCGATCAACAGGATGATGCCGATGATGGCGATCACGCTCAGGTCGGTGCGGCAGATCATCAGCGACAGGACCGCCCCCACCCCGGCCGAGGGGAGCGTGGAGAGGATCGTGACCGGGTGGATGTAACTCTCGTAGAGCACCCCCAGCACGATGTAGACCGTAATCAGTGCCGCCAGGATCAGGAGCGGTTCGTTGGCCAGGGAGGATTTGAAGGCTTGGGCCGTGCCCTGAAAGCTGCCGCGGATGCTGGCCGGCAGCCCGAGTTTCTGTGTTGCCGCCTCAACCGCCGTCACGGCTGTACCGAGCGACATGCCGGGGGCCAGGTTGAAGGAGGTGGTCACCGCCGGGAACTGACCCTGTCGGTTGATGACCAACGGCCCGGTAGATTCCGTTGCCTGGGCGATAGTGCCAAGCGGGATCGTGCCCCCGCTGGTCCCGCGCAGATAGACCGATTGTAGGCCGCCGGGACCGTTCTTAAAATCCGGCATCACCGAGAGCACCACCCGGTACTGGTTGAGTTCCGTGAAAATGGTCGATATCTGTCGCTGACCAAAGGCGTCGTAGAGGGCATCATCTATATTCTGAGGGGTGATGCCGAAGCGGGCGGCTGTGCCCCGGTCGATATTGAGCCCCAGCCGCAGACCCTGGTCCTGCTGATCGCTGCTTACATCGCGCAGCTCGGGCCGGGCCCGCATTGCTTCAACCACCTTGGGCGCCAGGCTTTTTAACTCATCTGTGTTCGGGTCTTCCAGGGTGTACTGGAATTGGGTGCGGCTGACCCTGGCATCGACGGTCAAGTCCTGCACCGGTTGCATGAACAGGCTGATGCCGCTGACCTTGGCCAGTTCGGGCTGCAGCCGCCGGATGACCTCGCTGGCACTGGCATCCCGCTCGGCCAGCGGTTTCAGGTTGATCAGGATTCGGCCGCTGTTGAGCGTCGTGTTAACGCCATCCGCACCGATAAATGATGACAGGCTTTCCACGGCCGGGTCCTTCAGAATTACCCTGGTCAGATCCTGCTGACGCTCGGCCATGGCCTTGAATGATACCGACTGGGCCGCCTCGGAGATCCCCTGAATGGCCCCGGTATCCTGCACCGGGAAAAAGCCCTTGGGCACCAGCACGTACAGCAGCACTGTCAGGACCAGGGTGCCGACCGCCACCAGCAGTGTAGTGGTCTGGTGGCGTAGCACCCATTGCAGGGTCCGGCCGTAGGCGGCGATAACTCGCTCTAAAAACTGCCCTGAGACATGGTAAAACCATCCCTGGCGCTCCTCGGGAATATGCTTGAGTAGCCTGGAGCACATCATTGGTGTCAAGGTTAGGGAGACTACCGCCGAGATCAGGATCGTGACCCCCAGCGTTATGGCAAACTCGCGGAACAGGCGGCCGACCACATCCCCCATGAACAACAGCGGGATCAGCACTGCGATCAGCGAAACAGTCAGCGACAAGATGGTGAAGCCGATCTGCTGGGAACCTTTGAGAGCCGCCTCCAGCGGGGTGTCTCCCTCCTCCACGTAGCGGGAGATGTTCTCGATCATGACAATGGCGTCGTCTACCACAAAGCCGGTGGAGATGGTCAGGGCCATCAGGGTCAGGTTGTTCAGGCTGAATCCCAGCAGGTGCATGATCCCGAAGGTACCGACCAGGGAGAGCGGTACTGCTACGCTGGGAATGGTGGTGGCAGAGAAATTGCGCAGAAATAGAAAAATAACCATCACGACCAGCGCCACGGCCAGCAGCATCTCGTGCTGCACATCATGGACCGAGGCCCGGATGGTGGTAGTGCGATCGGTCAGAACCTTGACCTTGACCGATGCGGGCAGCGAGCTTTGCAACTGGGGCAGCAGTTTTTTAATCCGGTCCACGACCTCGATCACGTTGGCGCCCGGTTGACGCTGAATATTGACGATCACGGCCGGGTTTTCGTTCATCCAGGCGGCCTGACTCAGGTTTTCGGCATCATCCAGCACATCCGCCACATCGGACAGGTGTACCGCTGCACCGTTCTTGTAGGCGACCACCAGTGGCCGGAAATCCTTGCTGGAGTATAGCTGGTCGTTGGCTCCGATGATGTAGGCCTGACGCGGGCCGTCAAAGCCCCCCTTGGCTTGATTGACATTGGCAGTGGCAATCGATGAACGCAGGTCTTCCATGGTCAGGCCGTAAGAGGCCAGCGCGGTCGGGTTGGCATGAATCCGTACCGCCGGCCGTTGTCCGCCACTGATGCTGACCAGGCCTACGCCGGGCAGTTGGGAGATCTTCTGGGCAAAACGGGTGTCGGCCAGATCTTCAACCTTGGGGAGCGGTAGAGAATCAGAGGTCAGCGCCAGGGTCAGGATCGGCGTGTCGGCTGGATTAACCTTGCTGTAGACCGGCGGATTGGGCAGATCGCGCGGAAGAAAGGTGGAACCGGCGTTGATTCCGGCCTGCACCTCCTGCTCGGCCACGTCCAGGCTGAGTTCGAGGCTGAATTGGAGCGTGATGACCGAACAGCCGTTGGAACTGGTGGAGGTCATTTGGGTCAGTCCCGGCATCTGGCCAAACTGCCGCTCCAAAGGGGCGGTGATCGAAGTAGCCACCACATCCGGGCTGGCGCCTGGATAAAAGGTCCGCACCTGAATGGTCGGGTAATCGACCTGGGGCAGCGCTGAGACCGGCAGTTGTTTGTAGGCTACGGCGCCAGCCAGCAGAATGGCGATCATCAACAGGGTCGTAGCGACCGGCCGCATGATGAAGATGCGGGAGATATTCATTTTGCAGGCCTTTGGGCGCCTTCTGGTGCATGGCCTCTGCCTGGTGACGAGCCTTGATCAGCAGCCTGACCTGCCCCAGCGCCACTCCTGTTGCCGGGACCTTTTCCGCCTCCCGGTTCTTTTACCTCCACCTTGCTCCCCTCCCGCAAACGCTCCGCACCATCCACCACCACAAGTTCGCCTGGTTCAAGACCGGCACTCACGGCGATATCGTCGTTTTGAGCGGCCCCGACCGTGACCGATCGAATCGTCACCGACTTGTCGGCCTTGACCAGGTAGACAAAGGTGCCCTGGGCACCGCGCTGGATGGCTGCGGTCGGTACCACCACGGCATCGCGCTGGGTTTCCAGCAGCAGACGGGCATTGATAAACTGGTTGGGGAACAGTTCGTTTTTAGTGTTGGGGAAGACCGCCTTCAGTTTGACCGTGCCGGTGGTTGGATCAATCTGGTTGTCCAAGGTCAAAAGTGTCCCGCTGGCCAGTTTCAGCTTCTGCTCCCGGTCATAGGCATCAACGGCAAGGCGTGCACCGGCCTTGATTCTACCTACCAGCTTGGGGAGATTGTCTTCGGGAATGGGAAAGATCGCCGAGACCGGCTGGAGTTGGGTGATCACCACCAGACCATTGGCATCGCTGGCGTGGACCATGTTGCCTGGATCGATCTGCCGCAAGCCGACCCGGCCGCTGATCGGAGCGGTGATACGGCTATAGGTTAACTGCAACCTGGCGTTGTCGATCTGCCCCTGGTCAATCTTGACCGTACCTTCCAACTGCCGCACCAGTGCTTCCTGGGTATCTAGCTGCTGTTTTGGTATGGAGTCCTGCTGCCAAAGCAATTTGTAGCGCTGAAGGTCGGTACGGGCATTATTCAATAACTCCCGGTCGCGCGCCATCTGGCCTTCGGCCTGGGTCAGCTGTACCTGAAAGGGGCGGGGATCGATTACCGCCAAGAGTTCGCCCTTGCCGACATTCTGGCCTTCCCGGAAGCGGAGCTCCATCAACTGACCATCTACCCGGCTTTTGACGATGACCGTATTGAGTGGCGTGACTGTCCCGAGGCCGGAGAGATAGACGCCAACATCGCTTTTTCGGGCAGGCACGGCCGCCACCGGCGTAATTTGTGCACCAGCTTTGCCATTCTGACCCTTTGCTGCCGGTTGGAGGTTCTCAGACGGCGC
Organism: Desulfuromonadaceae bacterium; assembly: GCA_036504875.1. GTDB lineage: Bacteria > Desulfobacterota > Desulfuromonadia > Geobacterales > Pseudopelobacteraceae > JACPFJ01. Next base: position 54,496 of record DASXUK010000075.1, on the reverse strand, counting down.
TGATTTCCAGAAATTAAACGCGTATATAGCTGCGCCGATTGCCAGAGCTAACAAAACTAGCCATAAAATCCATTTTGGTAGCCTGCTGCGGCCACCCACCGGTTTTTCCTCATTCACTGTTGCTTGGTCAGAATGCGACATGGATTTACCACCTTCATTTAGTTGACGCTGCTCAACCCTCTGGAACCGGTTTTAACGGCACAACGAATTTCTCCATTACCCATCCGTGCTCACCGTCATCTAATTCTACATAATACCATCCCGGCACATTGCCCCGTACCTTGAGGACCTTTCCACGATTGACCTGCGTTATAGCATCCTGCTCCAAACCGGGGCCGGTTCTCACGTTCAAAAGTTCACTCTGCACCACAACGCGCTGTTCGTCATCCACGGCAGGGGTAGCAACACTTCTTTCCGCCTCCAGCGGGTATTCAACAACACGATAGCCTTCGGGAACCTGGCGGTAGTAGATACCGTTTAGTTCATAGTAAGTAAGGCCGCCAATCACAAGTGAAGCGAAACCGAACGGCAGTATGGGAACAATCATGCCAATGGGAGGTAATGCCAGATAATACCCTGTTGGCCCGCGTCTGTAAAATCTGCCGTAGGAAAAATAGTATGAATTACGGCCGTGCCGAACCATCCGGTAGTCACGAGGCAATTCTCTGAAACGGGGTCCAGACCAGTATCTGGGAGGTGGTGACCGCCAGGCCCAGGCAACGCCGGTCCCCTCGAGCATGGTCATTGTTATGGCGAATAATGTCAGACAGGTTGTCAATCCCATGCAGTATGGTTTTTTAGACATGTTCCGTACCTCTTTGAAGTAGCAAATTACGTAATTACATTAATCTTCAACCTCGGATGTTCCCGGGATTTCGTGTGATTTATTTGCAATGATAACTGTGCTGATGAACTTTTTTTGTCTCCACTTGGACTACGGTCCCTCAGGCTGATGACGTTGCTTGCGTTCTTCGATCAACACGCGGAATTTTTCCTGCTGTTCCGGTTTCAGGACCGCCTTGATGCGAGCCTGTCCTTGCTCAAGGATGGCTTCTATCTGTGGACGGCACTGCTTCCTGATCTGGCGCATGGCGAGGTGATTTTCGTGGATGATGGTCTTGACCTGCACCTGCTGCTGATTGTCCAGGTCGAGCTTTTTTGTCAGGCGCGAGACTATGGTCTCTTCCCTTGTATCCGGCCCCCCCTTGATAAATGACTCCATTTTGGCACGTTCAATCATATGTGTCACGATGGCCCCGCTGGCCGCCCCCAGTGTGAAGATCAGCACGATTCCGATAATGGCTTTGATGTTCTTCATGTCACTCTCCCAACAGGTAGTTTTTAGCCATCTGTTCATCATGGCTGTTGGTTATGGCTGCGAAAGGGTCGCTGGATCGGGTCGGGTTCAGGCTTAAGCTGCAGATCAGCATGATGGCGGCAAGGACAGCAAAGCCGGGCAGCATGCGCCAGACCAGCATTTGCCAGGGAACCATTTTGGCTCTGCGCTCTGCCAGTCTGGCCATGAACCTGGTTTCAAAGTGAGTTTCCAGGCCCGAGGTGTCCGGCAGATCCGGGCGCGCTTTGGCAAAAAGAGCATCCAGTCTTTCATCATGATCATTGTGCATAATATTTCTCCAGAATCTTCTTGAGAGCCTGGCGCGCACGATAGGCGCGCACCTTGACATTTGCTTCGCTCCAGCCGGTCAGTTCGGCTGTTTCCCTTAGCGTCATTTCTTCCAACTCCATCAACGTAATTACCAGCCGTTCATCAGGTGTCAGAAAGCCCATTGCCAGATTAAGCAGCTCGCGGGCCTGACGGGCTTCGCTGCGGGCTGTTTCGGCATTGTCTTTTATCTCATATGATACATCATCCCATGCCAGGTTATGCTTTTCATGTCGTCTGCCTCGCAGTGCGTCGTGACAGGTACGGACCGAAATCTTTGTGAGCCAGTGCTCAAATGGTGCCTCCCCACGGAACTTCCCAAGATTCTCGTACGCCTTGATGAAAATCTCTTGGCAGATATCCTCCAGCTCGTCGTTGTCCCGTGCAAATCGCGAAGCTAATCCGAACACACGCCTTTTATGGCGGCTTATGAGACGAGCGAATGCCTCATCATCGCCAGCCAGAGTGGCGGTGATGAGGCATTCATCGGAGAATTCCAGTTTTACATCATCCATGTGGTGCAGTTATCTTCCCCGTTTAGATCGTTTTCCTGGACGGTCGCCACGCTCTTCCATTTTTTTGTCGCGTTGGGCCTGTATTTCCTTGGCTTTGACTACTTGCTCCGGGGTCAATACTCCCCGAATTTCCTGGGCAACGTGGGCGCGGTGTACTGCCAGATCGGCCTGAATGGCGGCCGATTTGACAACTTGCGCGCGGATGGCGGCCTCATCAATTGTATCGGCCTGAATCAGGGACCGCAATGCTCGGCGCTCGGTCATGAGCTGCTTCATGAGAGGTTCGGCAGTAGGCTTGTTTTTCTCAAAGATATCCTTGATCTGCTGTTTCTGCTGAGCCGACAGATGTAGTTCCTTGGCCATCTTTATTAGATGCTGACCGCCCGGTGCCGGACCATCATCACCAATATACGCCGGGGCGGCGGCTGGTACAAGGGCAACTGCCGCAAAAATAGCAGTGCCGGCTACGATGTTTCTGAAAACAGGCTTCATAATATTTCCCTCCTTACAAAAATGAACAACTGACATATAGACAGTAAAAGAGAATAAAAGGTTACAGAAAATAATTTAAATTTGTGTATGATAAGTTTCGTCATCTCTTGTATTGCTGATGTGCACGACATTCAATGATAAAATCTATATAAATAACCAAGGAGGCCGCAATGAAGCAAAGGAAACTGGGAACACAGGGGTTAATGGTATCGGCCCAAGGTCTGGGTTGCATGGGAATGTCTGACTTTTACGGCGAGCGGGACGAAGCCGAATCAATAGCTACTATCCACCGTGCCCTGGACCTGGGGGTGAATTTTCTGGATACCTCAGATATGTACGGACCATTCACAAATGAAGAACTGGTCGGCAGGGCGATAAAAGGCAGGCGCCATGATGTGATCGTGGCCACCAAGTTTGGAATCATGCGCAGCCAGCCCACCCCCGGCGGCTGGGCACCGATTACCGGCATCAGCGGCCGGCCTGAGTATGTCCGTTCAGCCTGCGATGCCTCATTAAAAAGGCTGGGTACTGATCACATCGATCTTTACTACCAGCACCGCGTAGATGTCGAGGTGCCGATCGAAGAGACCGTGGGGGCCATGTCCGACCTGGTTACAGCCGGAAAGATCCGCTATATCGGGCTTTCCGAGGCCGGTGTTCAGACCATCCGTCGTGCCCAGGCCGTGTATCCGATCACTGCTCTGCAAAGCGAGTATTCGCTCTGGACGCGAGATCCGGAAGATGAAGTGCTGCCGGCCCTGCGGGAGCTGGGGATCGGCTTTGTGGCCTACAGCCCGCTTGGCAGGGGCTTTCTGACCGGGCAACTGAAAAGTCCTGATGACTTTGCTCCTGATGATTACCGCCGTAACTCGCCCCGTTTTCAAGGCGAAAACTTTGCAAAGAACCTGGAATTGGTGGAGCGGGTAAAGGCTATCGCAGAGCGTAAAGGGGTCATGGCCGGTCAACTGGCCCTGGCCTGGGTACTGGCCCAAGGAGACGATATAATTCCTATTCCGGGCACCAAACACCGCAAGTACCTTGAGGAAAACATTGCTTCCGAAGCAGTGGTGATCAGCGAGGCCGAGATGACCGAGATCACCGAAGTGTTGCCCAAGGGAGCCGCTTCCGGCGAACGCTATCCGGAAGCCATGATGGCATTCATCAACCGTTGAGCGGCTTTCATGGCTAAAAGCGCTCACAGCCTTGCCCCTTTTTTGCTGCTCTGCTTGATCGGCTTCGCTACCTTTTTCAGCTCTTACCTGCGCATACCGGTTTTGCCGCTATTTGCGGCCAAACTGGGTGCAGGACCGGCACAGGTCGGACTTATCAACGGCGCCTTCATGCTGACAGCCGGTCTATGTTCAATTCCAGCTGGACTGCTGGCCGATCGTTTCGGCCGGAAGTTCCCGATCGTTGCCGGGATACTTGCTACAGCCCTATCGTCGCTACTGGTCACCCAGTGTTGGTTGCCGGGCCAGATGGCAGCGGCCTATGTTTTGTTCGGCGTAGGGCTGGCCGCTTTTGCACCCAGCATGCTTTCGCTGGTGGCCGATGTAATGCCGGCCCACCGGTTGGGACAGGCCTATGGCTGGTATACGACAGCGGTCTACATTGCCATGACCTTGGGACCGGCTACAGGGGGCTATGTTGCAAAAGCATTCGGCTTGGGCGAGGTTTTTCTTATTTCGGGCGCTTTACTGGTTGTAGTTGCAATGCTTGCGCTGCTGGTTCTACCCCAAGGCCCTCCCCTCCGCAAAACCGAAATACATGTCATGCTGGCCGCCAGTCTGGAACTCCTCCGCAACCGAAGGCTGCTGGCGTGCCTGATAGCCACCGTAGGTAGCTGCATCGGTTTTGGAGTGTTCCTGACCTTTTTGCCACTGTTTGCCGCTTCGCGGGGGCATGATTTGGCAAGGGTTGGTTTGGTGTTTGCCGCCCAGGCCTTGACTAATGTAGTTGGGAGGGTGCCAATCGGGAGTCTGGCCGACCGCCTTGACCGGCGTTGGATGGTGGCTGCCGGTCTTGTATGTATGGCGGCTGCTCTGGCTGTACTGGGGCAGGTGACGCATCTTTCACCTATGGTGGGCTGCGCCGTTGTCCTGGGAGTGGGCATGGCCCTTACTTTTACGGCCATCGGTGCGCTGATTGCGGAACAGGTCCCTGCGCTGCAGCGGGGACTGGCCATGGGGATGTACAACAGTTGCATTTATTTGGGCATGATGGCAGGTTCCACCATAATGGGAATGGCGTTGAAAAAAATAGGCTATCCGACCTGTTTTGCGGTTGCCGGTGCCCTGGCAATCGTTGCACTAATCTGGTTCAGCTTGCTGATCAGACTTCAAGGCAAGACTACGTAAAGGAACAGCCTCGTCCAGGGCCCATTCTATTCAAGTTGCGTTATAATATCAGGAACTGCTTTTAGTATCACCTCCCGGATCGCCTGCTGGAAAACAGTCTGAGGCAAAAGGTCGCGCTCCTTGATTGCCGTATCTGAAAATTTGGAGCGATACTCCAAGCGGTTTACGACACCACCGCTTTTCCAGATTTCCAGTTTGAGTACGATTGCGCAGGAAGTTTCAAGTCTGCCGACCAGCGGCATTTCATCAAGCTGTACCGAAATATCGGTAAAGATAATGCCTTTAGCGGCTGATTTATCGAGTGCCTTTGAAAAAGTCACGCGATAGCCGGCTGCCGACAATTCTTGTTTGAAAGCATCAGTGATCACCTCATACGGGGGAATGCCGCTGATCACTTCGGCAACAGCCACCCCCTCGGAATCTTTTATCTGCCCCAGAACCCACCGGATCGAAGGGTCAGTACTGCTGGTGCGCTGGGCATTGATGTCAACTATTTCGAGTTTACCGGTTCCGCCGCGATAGGTTGACAAAGGGCTATAAAGCAGGTCGACTCTGTGAGCGACCTGTGTACAACCCGATGAAATGATAACCGCCAGCAAAACTATAAACCGGTAAAGACTCTTTGCTGTTATGTGATTCCTGTTCATTTGAGAGCCTCACATTTCTTTCCCACCGCTTGATCTATCTTCCTTCCCTCCGTCCGTTCTTTTTCAGGAAGCAACGACTTTCAGAGAACCTCCTTGTGATTCATCAATGTTTAGCGCCAGGGTGTGGATCAGCCTCAGGGCCGTATCATCGTCACCTTTTAACAATCGGGAGGTCCGGGTTAGGTTCGCCGCGAAAAACCCAGTACAGTAACAGGAGCGATGGCGCAAGAATGAGAACCCCGAAGGGAATTACGCTAAAAAAGGCGATTAAAGCTGAGCGGGGCGCGGCCGCTGCGGACAAAGAAAGTTGGCCAATCAGCAGGTCCGGGAACATGGCGGCCCAGAAGCCGATGATCGTCAGGGCAACGGTAGCCGCCGCGCATATCTGCGCCCACCGGTATTTGCGTCGCCAGAGTAATACCTCGGTGGTAGTTCCGGTTGTAACGGCCAGTGCGACAAAAAGCGTGGCCCATGTGCTCAGGAGACGCTCGGCGAATAGAGGTGCGTCGAAGCGCGCCACCGGAATTTCGGCAGTGGTCAATATGGCGAGAACAAAGCCGGCCAGCATGCCATAGCGCCGGAAGTCCTCCCGTAATTCACCAGTAGTGCGAACCGTCATGTAAATCGGCGCCAGATAGGCACAAATGGCCATGCCGGTCACTCCACCGATCATGGTAAAGGGGGTCAGCCAGGAGTGCATTCCCGATTCGATCAGGCCGTTTTGGAAGCCAATTCTCCCGGTGGCTGTTGAGGTCACAGCCACACCCAGTGCCAATGGGGTCGAAACACTTGATATTTCAAAGGTTCTGGCGATGAGAGGTACTTCTCTTCCGGTCTGTCTGCCGAAATGCCTAAATGCAAAGGCCGCCCCGCGCAGGTTGATGCCGATCAGGGCTATCACCAGCGGCACCAGCAAGGCTATGAAAATGGCGGCAAATCCCTTTGGAAACGCTGTGAATAGTACCACCACGACAAAAATCAGCCAGACATGGTTGGTTTCCCATACCGGTCCTATGGCGTGAAAAAGGCTTTCTCGCTGTTCGCGGGCCCTTGGACCGGAGGCGAAAGCGGTCCAGATGCCGCCGCCAAAGTCTGCGCCGGCGAATACGGCATACATGATCAGTCCGAGGAGAAGGACCGCGGCCGCAAGATTTTCAAGGGTCAACATGCTGTTCCCCCTGCCCGGCACTGATTCCTGTTTTTCCCGACGAAGGCCATAGTAACATCTTCAAAAGCCCGGCGGTAAGCGCGACATAAATAATCAGGAAAGTCAGAAAAACCAGACTGATCCCGAGACCGGGCGTGACCCCTTCCGACACGCGCATATACCCCTGGATGATCCAGGGCTGGCGGCCGAATTCGGTAACCAGCCAGCCGCTTTCCAGCGCAATCATCCCGAACGGTGAAGCAATAATGATCGCCCACAGCATCCATTTGTCACAAGGGCACTTTCGCCGCCGCCAGCGTAGCCACCAGAACCAGATCGCCGCTAGCGACATCAGGAAAAACGACCCCACCATGAGATCGAAAAAGGGGTGGACCAGGCGCGGATCGGGTGTGGTTCCAGGCGGAAAAGCATCCAGACCCTCCACGACGGCATTGATATCACTGTGGGCGAGCAGGCTGAGGAGCTTGGGGAGTTCGATCCCGTAGAGCACTTTTTCGGTGGCCGGTTCAGGCCAGCCGCCGATGATCAGCGGTGCTCCGCGTGAGGTATGAAACAGGGCTTCCATGGCCGCCAATTTCGGTTTTTCATGTTTTGCCAGAAAACCTGCCGCAAAGTCGCCCGAAATGAACATCAGCGGCAGGCACGAAGCGGCAACCGCAAGTGAGAGTGTCAAGGCACGTTTGTTATCCTCGGAGATATGACCGCGCAGCATGGCCAGGGCATAGATACCGGCCATTGCAAAACCGGTTGCAACATATGCCGCAAAGGTCCCGTGAACAGCCTGGTGCGCCCAGGCCGGGTTCGCGAGCACTCGCAATGGATCTATATCCGTAAATGTGCCGTTAATCGGGCGGAAACCGGTCGGGGTGTTCATCCAGGCGTTGGCGCTGATGACAAAGACCGCCGAGGCTGCGGCGGAAATGGTGAGCGGTATGGTACACAAAAAGAGCATCCGTCGTGACAGCCGTTGTTCTCCGTAGATATAAAGTGCCAGAAAGATCGCCTCGGTAAAGAAGGCAAATCCCTCGATCGTGAAGGCCAGACCGATCAGGGCGCCGCTGACTTCCATGAATCGCGGCCAGAGAAGCCCCAGCTCAAATGAGAGGATGGTGCCCGAGACCGCGCCGATGGCGAACAACAGGCCTGCCGGTCTTATCCAGCGTCGGGCAAGTTGGTGGTATGTTTCATTCCCGGTACGGATCGCCAGCCATTCGGCCAGCATAAGCATGAACGGAAGACCGATCCCGATGGTGGCATAGATGATGTGAAAACCAAGCGAGGCCCCCATCAAGGCGCGGGCCGCCGTAACATTTTCCATTAGGGTTTTCCCCTTCAAGTGATCTTATCGCTATAACTTCGGGTACATCTTCATACTACCATCCGCAAGACAGAATTCAATTTCATCCCTCCTGTGCGAGTGTGATCGTGCAAAGGATCAGGATGATTCCGGATGCGCCTCGACATTCACTTGTTTTGAAGCAAAATTATAAGACCAGCAGAATAATTGCTGGAACAGGATTATATGAATTTAAATATTTTATCATGACTGAACCCTTTTCGCCGGTCTGGGATTCGGTAGTAGCTGCTGCCCGCGTTGCCGCCGAAAAGCTGGGATAAGGATCGTATGGAATGGTATCGCTTCACCATCGATGAGCTATGCAAGAACCTCGACTGTTCTCCTGACGGGCTTTCGTCCGCCGAAGTAGAGAAAAGGCTGGCCTCTTCAGGCCCCAATGCCATTCAGGAGGCCGGCAGGAAGCCGCTCTTCATTCTTTTAATCAACCAGTTCAAAGATTTCATGATCCTGATCCTGATCGCAGCAGCGGTTGTCTCAGGAATCATTGGTGAGGTAACCGATACAATCGTTATCGCGACGATAATAATACTTAACGCAGTGATCGGTTTTGTTCAGGAGTATCGTGCGGTACAGGCCATGGAGGCGCTTAAAAAGATGGCTGCGCCGAATGCCGAGGTGGTCAGGGATGGTAAATCTGCCATGATTCCCACGGGTGACGTGGTTCCCGGAGATGTGGTGCTTTTTGAAATCGGCAGCGTTGTTCCGGCCGATGTACGGATCATCGAGGCTGCCATGCTCAAAATCGAGGAGGCGGCGCTGACTGGGGAGTCACTCCCGGTGGAGAAGTATGTCAATGTGATCAATGAGGAAAACCTGCCCTTGGGTGATCGCCGGAACATGGCCTACAAGGGGACCATTGTTACCAGCGGCAGGGGAAAGGGGGTCGTGGTAACGACCGGCATGCAGACCGAACTGGGCAGAATCGCTTATCTGATCCAGGAGGCCAGGGAGGTTAAAACTCCTCTCCAGCGCCGCCTGGAGGCCTTCGGCCGAAAGCTGACCATTGCCATCCTGGCGATCTGCTGCGTTGTATTGGGGGCCGGACTGCTGCGGGGTGAAGATCCACTCCTGATGCTGCTGACAGCGATTTCACTGGCAGTGGCAGCCATTCCTGAGGCGCTCCCCGCAGTGGTTACTATCTCGCTGGCACTGGGAGCCAGAAAGATGGCCCGGCAGGATTCGCTGATCAAGAATCTTCCTGCTGTGGAGACCCTTGGGTCGGTTACCTATATCTGTACCGACAAAACCGGTACCCTTACCCTCAACCGGATGTCGGTCGAGGAGCTTTTTTTAGGCGGAGAATCTATAAAAGCCGGTCAAGTTGTCCGGCGGACTGTTTCGGAAGGCCTGCTGGGGGAGCTATGCCGGGCCATGGCGTTATGTAATGATGCGCGGGCCGGCGATAATGCTGCGGTCGTAGGGGATCCTTCCGAAATTGCGCTTTATGCCGCGGCTGGCGACTGGGGCTGTGATGTCGAAGCATTGCGACATAAACATGAGCGGCTGGCCGAGTTGCCGTTCGATGCTGCCAGAAAATGTATGACCACTTTTCATCGTCATCAGGATGGTGTTTTGTCAGTCACCAAGGGTGCTCCGGAAGTGATTTTATATAAGTGCAACCAGATGATCAGCTCTACGGGCGGTCAGGAGCTGGAGAATGAAACCATAAGCGCGGCCGGGGAGCGGATGGCTGCCGGAGGGCAGCGCGTTCTGGCGCTGGGGATGCGCCGGTGGGAGCGATTACCGGATGTTTTTGACCCCGAACTGATTGAAAACGGGCTGACCTTCCTGGGCCTGGTCGGGATGCTGGACCCGCCGAGAAGCGAGGCCCGTGATGCGGTGCAGGTATGTATTGCTGCCGGGATCACACCGGTTATGATAACCGGCGACCACCCGCTGACGGCGCGCAATATCGCTCGCCAGGTGGGAGTTTTAGATGGTGACGACCATGCCATTTTGACAGGCGCCGAGTTGGGAGAATTGTCTCTGGCGGATTTCGAGGAGAAGGTTAAGAAAATCAGGGTTTATGCAAGGGTAGCACCGGAGCAGAAACTGAAAATCGTCAAGGCGCTTCAGGATCAGGGAGAATTCGTTGCCATGACCGGCGACGGGGTAAACGACGCACCGGCGCTCAAGACAGCCGACATCGGGATTGCCATGGGGATCACCGGCACGGATGTATCAAAGGAAGTCTCTGATATGATTCTGCTCGATGATAATTTTGCCACCATTGTAAAGGCGGTGAAAGAGGGGCGCCGCATTTTCGACAATATCCGCAAATTCGTAAAGTACGTGATGACATGTAACACGGGCGAGATCTGGACCATTTTCCTGGCCCCATTTCTGGGGCTGCCGATGCCGCTTCTGCCGATCCACATCCTGTGGATCAATCTCGTGACCGATGGACTGCCGGGTGTCGCACTGGCAGCGGAACCGGCAGAGCAGGGCATCATGGCAAGATCGCCGCGACCACCGCGGGAAAACATCTTTGCTCACGGCTTGGGGGCTCATATCATCTGGGTGGGACTGCTGATGGGTGGCGTTTCGATCTTCACTCAGGCCTGGGCAATCAGGAGTGGCGACCGGCATTGGCAGACCATGGTATTCACGGTCCTGTGTCTCAGCCAGATGGGGCACGTCCTGGCCATAAGATCCGAACGGGAATCCTTGTTCAGCCAGGGGCTGTTTTCCAATAAATCGCTGTTGTTTGCCATCCTGTTGACTTTTGTTCTACAGATGGCGATTGTTTATGTTCCGTTTCTGAATCCTGTTTTCAGGACCACGCCCTTGCCTCTCAAGGATCTGCTCATTGTTCTGGCTCTATCCGCGGTAGTTTTTGTCGCTGTTGAAATCGAAAAATTTTTCAGGCGGCGCCGCCCGGAAAAGACCGTACGGTGAAGGCTTTCATAAGTTTTAACCGGTGCCGCTTTGGAGTTTCTTGCATAAAAAAAGGCCTTGCAGGAATATCTGCAAAGCCTTTTGTCAGCAAGAGAAGTTATCTTTTAATCATCGTCATGTTTTTTGTGTTTCTTATGCTTTTTGTAATGACCCTTGTGCTTGCCGTTATCATGTTTATCCTCAACCACGGTTCTCTCCCTTACAATCACTCGTTCCCGCTCCACGATCATGGGAGGAGGTGGTGGTTGAGCAGAATTGACATTTACCCTGACGTTGGGTGTGCTGACCTGGACGCCAACGCCGGCCATGGCTAAATTAGCCGTCACCAGTAAACATATTACGCTGCCTGTCACAATCTTCATGTTTAACTCTCCTTTTTAAAAAATTATCATTCCAACTTCTTAATCTTCCGGTTTTGGGCAAAAAAAACGGGTTGCCGAAAAAAAGATTTCGGCAACCCGGCTGTCTCAGTAAGACCCTATGGGCTTTCCGCCCCATCCTCGCGGATGGTTTAGTATTATCGTTTGTTTAACTTATTCGATTTTACAGGAAGATAGACAATTTTTATTCATAAGTCAATCTCTCCCTTTCAGGGGACTGCCTTGTAGTGGCCTATACTTATGTTATCCTTCTAAAGGAGCAAAAGTGACATGAAAAAACAGCACCTGATATTTGTCTATGGTTCTCTCCGCCAAGGGCGCGGCAATCACCATTTGCTGGAGGGCTCATTTTATTATGGTACCGGCCGGACCCTGAACTACTATGCCATGTATATGGTCAGTGGCTATCCTTATGTTACCAGTTCAGAGGAAAGATACCCGATAATCGGCGAGCTTTACGGAGTCGATGAAAGCACGCTTGAGAAACTGGACAAGATGGAAGGTCATCCGCGCTACTATGTACGTAAAGAAACAGCCGTGATTATAAAGGGTGAACCATTTAGTGCCTGGATGTACATCCGTGATCCACAAGGCATTTTAATGGTTACAGGCGATTATAACGATGAGATGAGTTTTGTCAGATAATAAAATATATTTAACATTATCAAAAATTTATTGATATTTATTTAAGTCAGGGGTATGTTTTTCGCGCACCGTACATAACCGAAAAGGCAAAACATGGGTAACCATGTGACGCAAAGCTACCTGTCCAATGGGGGATAGAGGGGCTGTTGAAGTGGCTGAATAAAAGCCTTCCTTTTTCTATGGTGGGCTTTTTTGATCCTTTGAAACAATATCTCAATAACTGCCGGAGGGCAAAATGATTAAGTGGTCGGACTTGAAGATGCGCACTAAGCTTATGGTGCTTTCGGGAATAAGCACGGTGGGGCTTGTCATTGTCGGCAGCATGGGGCTGATCGATATGAAACATCTGAACGGCGACCTTAACAACCTTAATGGCAGCGTTAATGATGTGGCCCGTTTCAGTAATGTAAAAAATGAGTTTTTAATGGCTCGTCTTGACCTTTTATATATGATGGTTCTTAAGGACACTGGTAAACTGAGTCAGAAATGGAATGAGTACGGCAAGTCTGTTGCTACCATACGAAGTGAAATCAAGGAGCTGCAACAAAAAGGCTTAAACGAATCCGATGCAAAAAGACTTGCTCAATTCAATGATGGATTTGAGGTATATGCAAGCAACGGACTGAAATTGGGTGAGATGCTGCTGGCTGCACATAAGGCCAATGATGCCAATCAGATCAACGAGGCGATTACATTTGGCGCCGAAAAGGTCGGCCCCCTTTACATTCAGCCGGCCGGGGCAATAAACGCCATCGTGGGATCCAGTATCAGGGGAAGTGAAGAAACATTTAAGGCGGCCGACAGTGCTTATCACGCAAAGCTGAAGATCAATATTCTTATTGTTTTGGCGGTTATATGTGGTTCCATGCTGATGGTGGTTTTGATAGCCAGAGGAATGACCCGGACGCTGTCGGATGTTTTTGATACAATGGCTCGCATAGCTGACGGCGATCTAAAGGCGCGTTCTAATACTGCCTCAAAAGATGAAATGGGTATGCTTGGCAACGAGTTGAATAATATGGCAATCAAGTTGACCGGAATTGTATCCATGCTGGCCGAGAATAGTGCCGAAGTAGCTGCTGCTGCAACCCAGATGCACAGTACTGCCGAACAACTGGCAACAAGCTCTGAGGAACTTGCTGCCCAGGCTGCAACTGTGGCTACTGCTTGTGAAGAAATGTCAGCGACATCATCAGAAATAGCCAACAGTTGTCACAGTTCGGCAGACGACTCTTCAAAAGCCAACAATACTGCCGAGATGGGTTCAGTGGTAGTCAAAAACACGATTGCGGTCATGAGCCGCATAGCAGAACGGGTCCGCGAAACTGCCAAGACCGTTGACACACTCGGCAATCGTTCCGAACAGATAGGTGAGATCATAGGTACTATCGAAGACATAGCCGATCAGACCAATTTACTGGCTTTAAATGCAGCTATTGAAGCGGCCAGAGCGGGCGAGCAGGGGCGCGGTTTTGCTGTTGTGGCTGATGAGGTCAGGGCGCTTGCCGAGCGAACTACCCGTGCAACACGCGAGATAGACGGGATGATAAAATCAATCCAGTCAGAGACTAAAATGGCTGTTGCCGAAATGGTTGAGGGTGTCCAGGAGGTTGAGCTGGGGACCAGAGAGGCTGCCAAATCAGGTGATGCCTTGAAAGATATATTGGATCAGATAGGCAATGTGACCATGCAGGTAAATCAGATAGCCACTGCGGCCGAGGAACAGACCGCCACCACTTTCGAGATTAGTAACAATATTCAGCAGATTACAGAGGTGGTGAGGCATACCTCGGCTGCCTCACATGAGGAGTCTAACGCTGCCAATCACCTGGCCAAGCTGGCAGAAGACCTGAAAGGTTTAGTTGGTCAATTCAGGATTGCCTGATAGACTTCGGCCAATCAATGACCGATGTTCTTACAGCGCTGCCAGTACCCGTTGGAGCTTGGTTTTAACAGTGGCGGCCAGGTCGGCCACCTGTGCGTTTCCAATCAGTGAAAGCGCAGCAACCGGATCCATGGCCATCACGGCTGTGCTTTGGTCATCACTTTCATAAACAACCACATTGCAGGGCAACAGGGTGCCGATGTTCAATTCATGGCTGAAGGCCTCCCAGGCCAAGGCCGGATTACAGGCCCCCAGAATGATGTATTTGCGAAAATCCTTACCCAGTTTTTCCTTGAATTTTCCTGCAACATCGATTTCGCTCAGGATTCCGAAATCTTCCTTGAACAGCTCTTCCCGCACCTTTTGCTCGGTTGCCTCGAATGAGAGCTGTACCTTTCTACCAAAAGCGTACCTGGTCTCCATTGTTTCCATAATTATCTCCTGTTTAATTTGAAGTAACCTGGGCGGCGCATCTTTGGATGGCCTCGAACAGCTTGGCGAATTCAACCGGTTTGGTTATATAGGCGTAATAGCCTATGTCACTGAATTTACTGAGGTAAACCTTGTTGCCAAAGGCAGTGACTACAATAAATTTAGTATCCGGTTTTATATCTTTTATCCGGCTGGCCATCTCTATGCCGTCCATTACCGGCATCTTGATGTCAGTGATGACGATATCCGGCATATGTTCCTTGAATATCTCCACCCCGGTCTTGCCGTTATCCGCAAAATAAAGAATTGCTTCGGGATATTTTCTGGAAATGATTGCCCCCAGCAGGTCACGGGTCGGTTTGTCATCCTCGGCAACCATCATCGATGGAACTGATTTGGGACTGTTATTTGACACACTGCACCTCAATTCTGAATTCTGCGCCATCGGCAGTATTTTTAACCTTCAGGTATCCCTGCATGCTTTTCTCAATAATCGTCTTGGCCATATAAAGGCCGAGACCGCTGCCTTTATCAGGCTCCTTGGTGGTGAAATACGGATCAAAGATGTGTGGCAATTTGCCCTCTGGAATGCCGCCGCCGTTGTCAGAAATAGTTACAACTGCTGTTCCGTTTTCGCGGCAGATTCTGATGGTGATCAACGGAGCGCTGATTTTGCGCCCCAGGAGCACATCCCGGGCATTTATAAGAATTGTAATCATTACCTGAGAAAATTCATTCAGAAATCCTTCAACAAATATTTCCTCTTCTGCGCAAAAATCTATCTTGATATGTTCGGCGGAAAACCCGGTTTCAACGAGGGAAACGGTTTTTTGCGCTAGCTCGTTCAGTCCGAAACAGACCTTGCCTTCCTCCGGCTCGAACATATTTGTAAAGTTATCTATTGTCTGGGACATTCTCAGGATAACCTGCATAACGTCGCCTATTCTTGATTCCAGTCGCTCTTTGCTGAAGGAGCCATCCATGTAGCTCAAAGAGAGCTCCTGTACCATCAGTCCCAGGACATTCAGCGGCTGCCGCCAGTGATGGGATATATTGACCAGCAGCTCACCCATTGCCACCAGTCGGTTTTGCTGGATTAGCAGCTGTTCCTTCTGACGAAGCTCTTCTACGGCATGCAGCTTTTCTATTGTTTCCTGCCTGAGTGCTTCTTCGGCCTTGCGCCGATTTTTTTCCTTTTCCATGTTCTCCATGGCAAATGAGATGTCGGCAGCCATCTGATTCAGTAGATCAATCATTTCCGGACCGAAGAAATTAATCTCGGAGGACGAGATGTTAAAGATGCCGGTTGGTTTTCCGTCAACCACAAGTGCGAAGGCCGCCATGGACTTGATTTCCAAAGTCTGTTTCTGGCTGCACATTATTTCGGAATCAGGGTCGTCGATACAGTTATTGCTTACATAATAACCTTTTTCCCGGATGGCGGTTGCTACCGGACCGCTATTGTCCAATCTTTCCCTGAAGCAGATGCATTGCGAGTTAATAAGGGTTGTAGTCAAGCCATGGGTCGCCGCCGGTATGATCATCATGCTGTGCTGATCGATCATGCCTATACAGGCCTTTACAAAGCCACCGTTTTCCACGGCAATGCGGCAGATTTTGCTAAAAAGCTCTGTTTGGCTGCAGGAATGGACAATGGCCTTGCCGGTTTCACTTAATACGGAATAGAGCCGGTTCAAGCGGTATAATTTTTCTTCAGTCTCCTTCAGCTTACTGATGTCGATTATAGCAGTGCGATACTGGTTTTCATTGCCTCCCGGCCCCTTGTAGGGCACACAGTGGATTTGTACATAAACCTGTTTGTCTCCATTGGTGGCTAACTTCAATTCGGTAACAGTATGGTTGCCTTTCAAACACTCCTGGAAACTGTCGAGCAGCTGCTTCAAATTTTCATCAGAAAGATAGTTCTTGATGGAGGCGCCTAGCAGCTCCGTCCGTTTGGCCCCTAACAGTTCCGAACCGGCGACATTGATCTCCAGAATGGCCAGCCGGTCGTCAACAGTCAGGTAGCCCAAGGGGGACCAATTGTAGAGATTCCAGTAGCGGTCACGGGACCTTTTCAGCTCGTGGGAAAGCTCCTCGAGCCGACGGTTACGATTTTCGACATCGCGACGGATCTCTTCCAGCTCGCTGGTACGCTCACGAACACGCTCCTCAAGCTCGTCCTTGGCCTTCTGCAACTCTTGCTGGGCCAGCATGAGTTTATTCTCTGTTTTTTTACGCTCGGTCACATCCTCGAACAGATAGGCGAATCTGCCGTTGCCCATGCTAAAGGCGCGGGTGTTGTACCATTTGTCAAAGCTTTGCACATAATCCTCGCGGCTGGCTGCTTTTCCGGAAAGAGCAACTTCTCCAAACGTCTCGATCCAATACGGTTCAACATAATCGACCAGTTCCCTGGCAGTCTTACCTATGGCGCATCCATTATGGAAACCGGTCATCCTCTCAAAGGCGGGGTTAACCTGCATGTGACGGTAGTCAAAGGGCCTGTTTTCCTGGTCGAGGATGATATCGCAAATAGCAAAACCCTCGCTCATCGATTCGAACAGGTTGCGGTACCTCTCCTCGCTCTGCCGCAACGCTTCTGAGCTGCTGCTGAATTCCCGTGTCATCTGCACTATGGTTTCCCGCAGGGTCCGAACCTCGAGCGGGGCGTCCTGGTCAAAGCGGTTAATAATCTGGCCGCTCCCCATGGCGCTTGCATCCTGCTCCAGGCGGCGCAGCGGCTCGGCAATCGTCAGGCTCAACAGAGAGGCCAGCAGGAATGCCAGCAGGCATACCGGTCCGATAATAAAAATATCGTTAAGCATTTCTTGCCGGATGGGAGCATAGGCCACCGCAGCTTGGCGGCCGGCACCGGCGACCCAGCCGATACCGGCAATCGGGACCCGGGCGGTGATCCATTTCCCACCGGGGATAGCGAGTGTGGCCAGATCAGCCCCGGCTTGACCCTCCTTCAGAACCCGCTGCAGTACCGGGTCGGTCTCCTTCCAATGTAATCGGACCTCGGGAGTGGGAAACTTTATACTGCTATGGTAAACCAGGGTGCCTTCTGCGTCGAAAATAGCAAAGGCCCCCCCGGGGGGACGTTGTTGAGTGAAAGTCACCTCCCCTAACCGGGTCGGTTCGATTCCGGAGACCACCGACCCCAGCAATAGACCGTGTTCATCCCGAATAGCTGACGCAATCGCAACGGTCGGGGCTTTTACAAAGGCGCCTTCAAGCGAGAGATTGCCGATCGACAACTGGGCTCCAGCAAGAATCCGATTGAAATAGGGGCGGGAATAAAGATTTTTCCCAACAGCCTCAGGCAGACTAGAGGCCAACACAACCCCTTCCGGGCTGACCCAGCTCAGGTTTGTGATGGTCGGGAAATCGCCGGCCGCTTTCTGAAGCAGCTCGGTGATCTGGGGATTTTCGTTAAATGCGAGTGCTAAGATAGAATAGCCGATAGCCAGGTTTTCCTGCTGGATGCCAGCCACAAACGCAGCAAAGGTGGTGGCAATACCCTGGGCCACCTCAAGTTCGGTTTGTATGGCAAAATCACGCCGGTTTTCGTAGCGCTGGCGATAGCTCCAGCCCATCAGCAATATCAGCGGCAGCAGCATCAGTGCTACCAGCAGAAAAAGCCTGGCCCGGATCTGTCCCGGAAGAATCCGTGCTATCCAGCCTTCTATATGCTTGCGAGACTTTTTCAATGCTAAACCTCAATCCTGAACTCGGCGCCTTCTGCTATATTGCGTACGCTTAACCTGCCATTCATGTTTTTTTCAATGATTGTCTTGGACATGAACAGTCCGATCCCGGTACCTTTTTCCGATCCTTTGGTGGTGAAATAGGCATCAAATACCCTGCCGATGATCTCCTCCGGTATGCCGCCGGCATTGTCGCCAATAGTAATCACCGATCGGCCGCTTTCACAGAATATCCGGATGGTGAGCCGCGGTTCTACAATCTTTCGATCCCGAAATACATCCCTTGCATTGGCAAGAATATTCAGAAGCACCTGTGAAAATTCGTTGCGCAGCCCTTTTACAGGACATTCACTTTCCACATCAATATCCAGCTGTACCTGCAGTTGTTTGAATTCACCTTCCAGAAGCAGGATCGTTTTCTCCAGGGCCTCGTTTATATTGAATGTTTCAATCCGTCTTTCCGGTTTGAAAAAATTTCTGAAATCATCGATGGTCAGGGACATATCCGTTATCACCTGCATGGCCTTATCAACGCTTGCTTCCAAATACTCGGCGCTGAAATAACCTTCTTTATAGGAGAACCCGATCTCCTGGATGATCAACCCCAGCATGTTTAGCGGTTGTCGCCACTGGTGCGAGATATTGCCGATCATTTCTCCCATGGCAGCCATGCGGCTTTGCTGGACCAGCATGCGCTCATTGGTGCGCAATTCTTCCAGGGTGCGCAGTTTTTCCTCATTTTCCCTGCGCAGGTCTTCTAGGGCCCGGGTCAGTTCTTGCGTCCGCTCCTGAACTCGGTTCTCCAACTCATCTTTAATTTTATGTAGTTCTTTTTCAGCTCGCTTGCGCTCTTCGATCTCTGTTTCTAATTTATGGTAAGAACACTGCAATTCGCCTGTCATCGAATCAAATGCTCGTGAAAGTTCGGCAAACTCGTCATTACCTTCCATGGCAATCCTGTGGTCCAGATTTCCTGCTCCGATAATATTGCTGCCATGGCGGAGTTGAGCAAAACGCTCGCCTATCATCCTGCCTACGGCCCAGGAATTAATTACGGCGGCCAGGGAAACAGCTGCAATTATGCTTAGTATGATGATACCCGCTGTCTTGAGTTCGGCAAAGACATGCTCGTTGCTGGCGTCCTGCAGTTGTCGGGCATGTAAAACGAGATCATGGGTTTTCATGTTGATCTGGGTAAGCAGGCGGGCTTCGACCTCCTTCACTCGCCGGGCAGAGTCAGCGTCGGTAGTTACTTTTCTACGGTTTTCAATGACAGTGGAGAACAATCTATTGATCGATTCATGATCAGTTACAAGATCTGCTACTATCTGATTGTCATCTGCATGCTTGAATTCTGTCGCTGCTGTTTGAAGCAGGCGGCCGATCTGTTCATTCTTCGATGCCCATTGCCTTGCGGCCTCTGGATTATTGCTGCGCAGGAAATCCTCCCTAATAATAAATCGCTCAAAGCTGCCGGTGATTATCAGATCGGCGACTTTTCCACCATTTACCGCTTCTTGAACGCGGTTATAGGTGATGAAGAGTATCAGCGCGATAACCAAGGCGGTTATTGCTGTAACAACCATGTTGATCTGGAGCCTTTTTTTGACCTGCATACCTACCTCAATATCTTGATCCAACTGGCTTTGGTGGCAGTTGTTATCTTCAAAATATTAACATCTCTTTGTGATTCCACAACGAAAGCAGCCGCCTGACCGGCAACTGAAAACCGTCCTATTTGACGGTTTCCGTTGGATGTGATGGTGTCTAAGACGGTTCTTCCGATCAACAATCCCGCACGCCCCTAAACATGAGCGCCAAAACAGGCATTTAGTAATCTAGAACAACTGGCATGATAGTTGGATTTGAATCTTCCGTTAGCGAAAACTCAAACCAAGCCAGTAGAAGGAGAGAGCCATGTCGCGATTTTACCGCTATACGAAATCTCTGATCTGTATCGGATTATTAGCAGCACTTTCGAGCTGTGCATCCACCAGGAACAAGGATAAAGAGGGGCCCAACAAGGATGAAACGGTAGGCGGTAACATCAGCTCCATAATCCATTCCTGATTTTTAGATAACTATTTCTGTTTACCCAGGATTGAAGATGGCTCGAATCAAGGTAAAATTACAGAAGAGAACCGGTTATACCAACTCAGGCAGAAGGCCCTGCCGTAGCATAGTGTGTATCGGCGCAAAGCTGGTTAGGCCGGATTAGGGGAGTTATTAATGAAATTTATTTCTTCGATGGTGGTGGTGATTGCCGGATGGCTGGTGACAGGAGGGGCAGTTTACGCAACTGAAATGGATGAACGTATTGAAGCCACAGCCAGACAGTCATACGTTTTCAAAACCTACCTAAAGGGAGACCAAATTGCTATCTCTGCAAAGGAGGGATTTGTAACCTTGACTGGAACGGTGTCGGAAGAATCGCATAAAAAACTGGCTCAGGAAACGGTGTCGAATCTGCCGGGTGTCATAAACGTTGAGAATCGTCTGGAGGTAAAAGGGGGTGTGCCGGTCGAGAATTCAGATACATGGATTAAGGCAAAGGTTAAGACCGCGCTGATGCTGCACCAGAAGACCAGCCCCACTACCAGGATTTACGTAAACGATGGAGTAGTAACCTTGCGAGGTGACGCAGACAGCCAGGACCAAAAGGAACAGATCAGTCAGTATATCAGAGGAATTGATGGGGTTAAAGATGTCAGGAACGAAATGAGGGTGCTGGATGAGACCGATCAACAGTCGCTTGGTGAAAAGATCGATGACATTTCTGTC
The DNA here is from genome assembly GCA_036504875.1 of Desulfuromonadaceae bacterium. GTDB lineage: Bacteria > Desulfobacterota > Desulfuromonadia > Geobacterales > Pseudopelobacteraceae > JACPFJ01. The sequence goes on along the minus strand of DASXUK010000075.1, from coordinate 33,563 downwards.
ACTGCACAGGTCAAGGTTGCACTGCTGAGCCAACGCTTCGGCAGCACTGTAAAGCCCAAGGTCGAGACAAATAAGGGTGAGGTGACTTTGTTTGGCAAGGCCGGTTCAGAAGCCGAGAAGGAATACGTCAGCAAACTGGTCAGCTGGATAAAAGGTGTGAAAAGCGTCAATAATACTATGACAATAAGTGGAAATGAAAAATAAAAGGTTAAAGCGCATAGCCGGGCACGACCCGGAAGGAGGTCATCATGTTATGGACAATAGTTGTCGTGCTTTTCATTCTATGGCTTCTTGGAACGGTTACCAGCTATACAATGGGCGGGTTGATCCATATCCTACTGGTAATAGCGATTATCGTTGCTCTGGTTAACCTGATCCAGGGCCGGAGAACATTATAAAACTCACAAAAAAATTTGTACCCGAAAGGTCATTTAGGCCTTTAATTTCACAAGTTACTCCGTTCTTGCAAGTCATCTAAATGCATCAACGGAGTAACTTGTAATGTCCCGCCGAAAAAATATGTATGGCTCGTGCAAACAACTTTGGCAAAAGAGGAGAAGATTATGGAATCCAAAATAAAATTGTTTTTTCTAAGCTTGGTGGCGGTCAGCTTTGCATTGCCTGCTCCTGCTTTGTATGCTCACGAGGTGTCTGGGCAGGAGACAAAAGGCAAGATGCAGCAGGTGATGAAACAGCATCCCGAGCTGAAGATGCAAATGATGCAAAATCCCAATGCGCTGCTGGCTTTTGCCTACCGCAAAAACATGCTTGCTTTCGGCAAGGCCTTGGATGTCATGGCTCATAAAGCCGAAACTGTGCCGCAGCCCTTTGCAAGAATAGCGACTGGAGAGATGAAGCGTAGTCTGGAGCAGATGGAAAAATACCATACGGCTTTGCATAGCAGTTTGCCGGATGAGACCAAGGCCCAATTAGGCGATTTGCCAAAGCAGATGGACGAGCATCTGATGAAAGTAAGATCCGAAGTGGATAGCTTGAGTGAGCTTGCCAAAGGAGATCAGGTTGCGTCCAGTGCAGTTATCAGTCACACCAGCACGCTCATGAAGTATTGTGAAGAAATGGGTATGGGGATGAAGGGCGGGAAAAAGGACTATCATGCCAGCGATCAAAAGCTGATGGATCAAACCAAAGCCGAAGATGCTGTACTTCTTAAAATGGTAGAAGATATGAATAAGGGCCCGATGGACAAGAAATTAAACAAGTTGGCCGATATCGTGACTAAAATGGTGGAACAACGCGCCGCTGCCAACTCGCGCTTTGATCAGGTTCATAAGCACATGATGCAGCAGATGCCCGATAATCACCCTGACATGGGGCACGCGCCAGGTAATGGATATGGACCGCACAACATGGAAATGGATGAAGACGAGATGGATGAGGATTAACAGCTAGTGAGGCAAGCGGAGAAGCCAATGAAAAGGATCATCATATTTCTGGTCTTGCTATTCTTACCGGGACTGATTGCCGCTCCGGCTTCACGGGCCCAAGAAGACTTTGATGCGCCCGGTCAATACCTGTTCAGCCCCGAGGAACTTGATGATCTGTTGGCACCGATCGCGCTATATCCGGATCCCTTGCTGGCCCAGGTTCTTCCGGCCGCGACTTTTATTGATCAGATCGACGAAGCGGCTCGTTTTGTCAGACTTTATGGGAGGTCATCGAGGATCGACAGCCAGCCCTGGGATGTAAGCGTCAAGGCAGTAGCGCATTATCCGCAGGTTTTGTACATGATGGATCAGAAATATGATTGGACCGTGTCGGTCGGGCAGGCCTTTATCAATCAGCAGGCCGATGTGATGGCCTCGGTCCAGAGGCTGCGCGCCGATGCCAGGGCGGTCGGCAATCTGGACACGACTCCCCAGCAGCAGGTGGTTGTTGAGTCAGGTTACGTTAGAATTATTCCGGCTGAACCAACGGTCATCTATGTTCCGACTTATGATCCCTGGCTGGTATATTACGAGAGCGCTCCGGCTTCTTACGGTTTCATTACCTTCGGGATCGGTTTTTCCATCGGCGCCTGGCTCAACCGTGATTGTGATTGGTACGGCCAACGCATTTATTACCACGGTTGGCGGGGGGATGGCTGGGTCAGCCGTTCCCGAAGACATATCCGCACAAGCAACAATGTCTATATTAGTAATAACTACCGCAACATAAATGTAAATCCAAGGGTTGTGCGGCATGACGTCACACGCTATCGTGAACAGCTTCGCCGTGATGTGCAGCTGAATCCTCGCGGTCCAGGCCGCCAGCCGGCGCCTCTTCGCCAGGTAACACCCGGCAGGGTCGAGAGTCGGCCTGACCGATCCAGACCTGCAGATCAGACCAGACCCGGTACAACGACTAGAACCCCGCCCGCCCGCAGTACGAGTGGTGTCACTAGTCCCAGTACGCCCACAACCCGTGATATCTATCGCGGACGTGATATCCAGAAGTCTCAGCCAGCCTCAAGATCCGGGTATGGTGGTTATGGCACCGGGCGGGATGCCACGATTTACCGTGAACATGGCCGGAGCAGCCGGGAAAACATGCGTCAGAAAACCACCCCGGCCTCTCCGCCTTCACGTTCAGTTCCCGCCCCGCCGCCGGTGCCACGTTCCGTTCCTGTACTACCTTCAACACCAGCGCTACCTTCAATACCAGCACGTCCAGTACAACCGTCGGCGCCTGCTCAACGTTCTGCGCCTGTTCAACGCTCGATGCCTAGCCAGCCGTCCGGTGCAGGTATCGGCCAACCGGCTGCTCCAGGACCGGCCCAGCCTCCCGCTACAGGAGGCAGACCACTACGTTGAGGAATCTCCGGCTCCATTTTGACAGTACTGTTTTCAAACGGAAAGGAAAGGCATCATGAGAGATCCTACGGCTCGCCTTATCGCTTGTTTTTTTAGCTTGATGATCTTGCTGTTCAGTGCAGTGTCATCGGCCAATCCGGATGCCGCACAGAAGGTGTTTGCTTCGCCCGAGGATGCTCGTCAGGCCCTGGTGGCTGCAGTTAAGTCAAGGGATCATCAGGCCCTCGAATCGATCTTTGGCCCACTGATCAGCGAGCTTGAGCCGAGCGACCCACAGGAACAGGCCGCCGAACTGGAATTTTTTGCCGAAAATATACTGGAACGCAATGAACTTGTTAAAGAAGGCGATGACAAGGTCAGCCTGATCATTGGTGATGAGAAGTGGCCTTTCCCAGTACCGATTGTAAAAAAAGGGGGCAGTTGGGTGTTTGACACTGCGGCGGGTCGCGATGAGATCATTACTCGTCGGATCGGTCACAATGAAGAGCTGGCCCAGAAGGTTTGTCGTGCCTATGTTCAGGCACAGCGCGAGTATTACAACCTGGCAGAACCGGATGGAGAGCAGATTCCAAAGTACGCCCAAAAGCTGATCAGTTCAGCTGGCAGGAGGGATGGCCTCTATTGGCCCAGTACCTCCAAACAGCAGGAAAGCCCGCTGGGGCCTTTGGTGGCCAAGGCGAAGGAAGGCGGCTACCTGATGCAGAATTCTTCTGCCGCAAATGGTTCCCACCCCTTCCATGGCTATTACTTCAAGATTTTAAAGAAGCAGGGTTCCAGCGCACCGGGTGGCCGGTTCAGCTACATCATCAACAGTAACATGGTGGCAGGTCATGCGCTGGTGGCGTATCCTGCCAAGTGGGGCAATTCAGGGGTAATGACCTTTATTGTGAATCAGCGTGGGAGGGTTTATCAGAAGAATCTGGGACCAAATACCCTTAAGCTTGCCAGACAAATGAAAGAATATAATCCGGATCAGACCTGGAAGCTGGTAGGTGAATAACAGATTCGGGGGGAGTTCTCGTGAGATTCAGCATAACCACCTGTTTATTCCTATTGTTTTTTACATTGAATAACACCTTTGTTCTGGCAATTGATCAATCAATCTGCAGCTCGGATACGGAAGCTACCTTTTATCCGAATGGCCAGTTGAGATCATGTGTCTTAAAGGACTTTTATAACGCTGACGATATCAAATGCAATTACTACTCGGAAATAAGTTTTTATGAAGAGGGCCAGCTTAAAAGCTGCGTTTTAAGAGAAAACTATACTGCCGGGGCAATCACCTGCAATCAATTTAGTGCGATCAGCTTTTACCCATCGGGCCAACTGGAATCGTGCGATCTGACAAAGCCGATAGAAATAGATGGAAAGACCTGCAATCAAGGTGGAACTATCTCTCTTTATGAGAATGGCAGACTCAGGTATTGCAGTAAAACCCCCTGAATATTCCTCCTTGCGGAAACTGACCTCTGATTTGTATCTAATTTATTTGCAGGTATAATTCTAAAACCCGGCAATCAAAGCTTCAGATATTTCCCCCGGATAATTCTTTTTGACTCTCTATCTGGCTAAGCTCCAGGTGGAGACTGGCGATCAGGCGGAGGTGGCTGTTACGATGCTAAGCGAATACGAGCTTGAAATGTCGGAAGAGCTGATAAAACAGGTTAAACAGATGATCATCGACAGCCTGCGAATCGAAGGGATCTCAATCGATGATATCGATAGCAATGCTCCCTTGTTCGGCGACGGACTGGGGCTGGATTCAATTGATGCCCTGCAACTGGTGGTAGGAATGGAAAAGGACTTCGGTGTTTCCGTGCCGGATGCAACTGTCGGAAACAAGGTGTTCCAATCTGTGAAAACCATGGCCGGATATATTGCAGCTAACCGCCCTTGAGCTCATGTTATCAAAAAGGCGACATCTTCCCCGATTGCTTCTGATTTACCCGGCCACGTACAAACTGGGTTGGGAAAAATACTTCCAGCTCCCCTATCATTCGCTTCAGCAAGTTGCAGCCGCAACACCACATTCATGGGAGGTGACTCTGGTAGATGAACTCCAGGATTCGCTCCCGTCCGGCCGCGATTTCGATCTGGTGGGTATCACAGCCATGACCCATCAGGCTAAAAGGGCCTATGAGATAGCCGCAATTTACCGTGCCGAGGGGGTTCCGGTTATCTTGGGAGGCATGCATCCGACCGTGCTCCCGGAAGAGGCCAAGGCGCATGCCGATGCAGTGGTTATAGGTGAAGCTGAACCGGTTATGGCCAGGCTCTTGAGCGACTATCTCTCGGGGTGCCTGGCCTCTTTCTACAGAGCCCCTATTCCTGATCACGACCTGCTTGAAATACCCTGGGCACGCCGGGACATCCTGGCCGGCAAGCGCTACATTACCACCCAGACATTGCAGGCCAGCCGCGGTTGTCCCTATGACTGTGCCTTTTGCACAGTAACCCCTTATTTCGGCAACCGCTTCCGCTACCGGGATCCTGCCGACATACTGGCCCAGATCCGCTCGTTCAAGCGCAAGCTGGTGGTCTTTTTGGATGACAACCTTCTGGGCGATCCGGTCAAGGCCAGACCCATCCTGGAAGGCATGGCCGAGATGGGGGTGCGCTGGGGCTCACAGACCGGCTTGCGATTCGCGGAGGACCGTAATCTGCTCAAGTTGGTGGCCCGCTCTGGCTGCGTTGGTTTATTCGTTGGTATTGAATCTATTACCGGCCAGTACTCCCACACCGCCAAGATGTTCGGCAACTCTTCCCAGGCTGATCTGATAAAACGGGTCAGCGATGCCGGTATTATCCTGGAAACATCCTTTATATTTGGTTTTGATGATCATGATCCCGGGATCTTTGAAAAAACCCTCCGTTTTGTTGAGGAAAGTTCGCCCAGTGTTCCCACCTTTAACATGTTGACCCCTTATCCAGGTACGGCATTTTTCCGGCAATACGAGCAGGAAGGGCGTCTTTTGCACAAGGACTGGAGCCGTTATAACCACGCCGAGGTGGTTTTCCGGCCGAAGCTGATGACACCGGAACAGCTTCAGCAGGGCTGGCTCGAGACCCGCAGGGAAGCTTACCGCTGGCCTTCAATTTTGAAAAGGGTGGCAGGGAAACCGAATCGTCGTCTTACCAACCTGGCTTACAATTTTCTGCGCAGAGGTCCGAACTGCAATTCGGTATTATTTCATATGGACAATAGTTCCAAAAACTTCTTCCCCCTCCCTGACCCTCCCCCTCCTGGGGAGGGAATATATGTTCCTCCCCCCAGCGGGGGGAGGTGAGGAGAGGGGCGTTTTGAGTCGGAAGATCGCTCGATGGTATTATAAGAAGCAGGAATGGGCTTTATGTTCAATGCCTTAACTATCGATGTGGAGGACTGGTATCACAGCTGTTTTCGAGAAAGCCAGGCGTCTGTTCCGGTTGAAAAAAGGCGTGTGCGACAGAATACGGAACGAATTCTGGATCTTTTGACGGAATATGATGTCAAGGCAACTTTTTTCATGCTTGGCTCAGTGGCTCAGGAAGAGCCGACCCTGGTAGCTTCTATCGTTGCTGCCGGACATGAAATTGCCTCGCACGGCTATTCACATACCTTGACCCCTTTGCTCGGCCCGAAGCTGTTCCAGGAGGAAATCCATCGTACTGCGGCAATAATCGGTTATCAGTCGGGCTGTTGTCCGGCTGGTTTTCGGGCTCCGCAATGGTCGCTGAGTCGCGATACAGGCTGGGCTTTGGACATCTTGAAGAAAGAGGGCTACGAGTACGACTCCAGCTTCAACCCGCTCCCCTTTGTCGGAGATTCTCGTGGTCAGCTTATTCCTTTCGAGATCATGACCAGGAACGGCCCAATTCTTGAGATACCACCTCTTGTAACCCCTTTTCCCCTTACCAATCTGCCTACTGGTGGGGGGTGGGGATTCAGGTTTTTTCCGCTCGCCCTGATAGAACGGACCGTAAAAAGCCTGAATGCTGCCGGTAGACCGGCTGTATTCTACCTTCATCCCCGTGAAATGGAGGCTTTTGGCCCGCGCCTCAAACTATCGCCCTGGAAGTCTTTTGCTGCATATGGAACCAGGACCGATGCAGCAGCCAGGCTTAGGCATCTCTTGCAGAAATTCAGGTTCCGGCCGCTGAGGGAATTGGTGAAGACATGGAAGAATGCGTAATCGTACCGGCCTATAACGCCGAGAAAACTATTTGGGCCGTGGCAAACGAGGCACTGGCCAGCGGTCTTCCTGTAGCGGTGATCGACGACGGATCCCGGGACGCAACTGTGAACCGTTTGCAAAACCTTCCTCTGACAATCATCCGGCACCAGAATAACCGGGGCAAGGGAGCGGCACTTAAATCCGGTTTTAGCTGGGCCAGACAGGCAGGGTTCAAGGGGATTGTGACTATTGATGCCGACGGGCAGCACGATGTAGCTGCCATTCCTTTGCTGCTGGCCGCAGCCAAAAGTACCGGGACAGATATCCTCATCGCCTCACGCACTGCGCAATTTGAGCAGATGGCAGGGCTGCGTAAGCTCTGGAATCACTTTGGGGTCTGGTGTTTAAAAAGGCGCACCGGCCTGGAGATAAGCGATAGCCAGTCGGGATTCCGCTATTATTCTTCCCGGTTTCTACAGGGACTTGAAATGGTCTCCGATGGCTATGATCTGGAGATGGAGCTTCTCATGAAAGCCTGGCGGGGTGGATTCAGGATCGATTGTCTGCCAGTGGCGGCCCGCGTGGCTGATGGTAGATCCACAAGTCATTTCAGGCCGGTCTGCGATACCTGGAATATCTGCATGACCTTTCTTCGCTTTTTCTAATCCCTCCATTGTTTCACATATCCTGTTATCTGCTCTCTTGCTGGTTTCTAGGTGCTTTTTTTTGTCCCCTGGTTGCGCTCTCTCTGATTGTCGGTAAAATTAAACATCAAAATTAATTAGCTTGCGGAAGCTTGCGAGCAATACCATTTTTACCTTATTGCCGGATTGTCTTACTCATTAAAGCCGAACATGACACCCATAAAAGGCAACACCTGCTCCGGCAGTATAGAGTGTGCGTCCGTGACAAATTTCGCCCAGTTTCTTTGTGGCACAGACTTTAGGGAGACCTGACAAAACTATGCTGCAAAGTCTCAAAAATCATACCAAGGAAAAAATAGCTTCACTCTTGCTCTCATTAGCAACTAATTCGTCCAATGAGAATCTGGTGCGGATGACCTACCTGATGGAGCTTATTCCAAAAAAGCAGTATTACAAGGACCGCATCCGCTGGATACGGGGTTTGATCCGCGATAACCATCCCAGCATCGAATTCCCGCGCCGCATATTGCGTGATCTGCACCCTAATCAGCGCGACAAGTGGATCACCAACCTGCTTATCAATCACCTGCTCTCCGGTACCAACAAACGCAAGTTATGGGAGGAACAGGAAGGTTACTATCCACCATCAACCGTGGTCATCAGTCCGACCATGAAATGCAACCTCAACTGCTATGGCTGCTATGCCGGCGATTATCATAAGGATCTTGAGCTTTCGCTGGATGAAATCGACTCGGTCCTGATGCAGATGAAGGAGATGGGGGTTTACTTCATTGTCATATCCGGCGGCGAGCCGTTTTTTAAGAAAGAGATTTTTGACATTTTCAAAAAACACTCCGATATGGCCTTTCTGGTTTTTACGCATGGCGGACTGATTGAAGAGAAGCTGGTCGAGCGTCTGGTTGAGGTAGGAAATGTGATGCCGGCCTTTTCTTTGGAAGGTTATGCCAAGGAAACCGATCAAAGGCGGGGGGCGGGGCACTTTGATAAGGTAATGCGGGCAATGGATCTCTTGCGCGAGGCTGGTCTCTCCTTTTGCGGCTCCTTTACCCAGACAACCCTGAACAGCGATGTAATCACCGATGGAAACTATATCGACATGCTGGTCGAGAAAGGTTGCTTTGCACTATGGCTATTTTCGTATGTGCCGGTCGGGAGGAGCCCTGAGTTAGCCCTGATGCCGACACCGGAACAGCGCGACCTGATGCGGCGCAGCACCATGAATTTTCGGGCCACAAAGCCGATGCTGTTTATTGATTTCTGGAACGACGGGCCGATCATTAGCGGTTGCCTGGCCGGAGGTCGCAAGTATTTTCATGTTAATGCCAATGGCGATGTCGAACCGTGTGTGTTCTGCCATTTTGCTGTGGATAACATCCGCCGCACGTCAATCAAGGAGGCGCTCCGCTCACCCCTGTTTTTAAAAATCCGGCAAAAGCAGGGCCAGAATGACAATCTGCTAAGACCTTGCATGCTGATAGATCATCCCGAGGTAGGTCGGGAAATGTTTCTATCCGAGGGGGCCAGAGCCACCCATGAAGGTGCCGAGGATATCTTTAGCGGCTTGGCCTCAGCCATGGATGAATATTCTGAGAAGTACGGCGAGATAGCCGATCTTGCTTGGGAACGTGATTTTGCAGCCGAGGAACGGCTGAAAAGGCATACCGGGAATATCAAGTGACGCTGGGATTGCCAAGTCCTGTAAGTATGGATTCCCAACAGAGGCACTTGAAAACATCCGTCAGGGCCTGCGGCAGTTTTTAGGCATCAAAATTTAAGGAAGTCAAAAATTGATACTCTACAACAGTCTAAACCTGTTCCTGATTAAAGTTTTTACCATCCTGGTTCCGCGTTTCTTTCATCCTTTGTTCGCATTGTTTTGGGGAAGATTGTTTTACCTGATTCTGCCGCAAACGCGGCGCGGGATAAGAGCTAATCTCCAGGTGATAACCGGTCAGGCAGCAGTGGATGAGTTGGTGCGTTCCACCTTGTATATGTATGCCCGTAACTGGTGTGACAACATGCTGATCATGCGCCTGCGTGGCCCGCAACTGTTCTCTTTGATCGCCCGGCACACCGGTGATAAGCCGCTGGATGATGCATTGGCAGCCGGTCACGGTGCAATACTGGTCTCGCCGCACCTTGGGAACTGGGAATTGGGTGGATTGGGGTTGGCCGAAAAAGGCTATCCGATGAACATCCTTACCTTTCGGGAGCCGGATGAGAAGGTGAACCGGCTGCGGGAAAAACTCCGACGCGAAAGAGGCATAAACTTCATCTATGTTGATCGTGATGACACTTCACCTTTGGCAATTATCGAGGCTGTCAATGTACTGCGCCGCAATCAGGTTCTGGCAATCCTGGGCGACAGGGATGGTTCTTCTCATACCATACGGCTGGAATTTTTCGGAAGGTCCACCAATATCCCGGTTGGAGCGGCTTATCTCGCCCTGGCCAGCGGTGCCCCGGTAATCCCGGTATTTGTTCCGCTGGAGGGTGAACGCTATGCAACCATCATGGAAGAGCCGATCCATTTTGGTTCCGGGCAAAGTCATAGTCGGTCCATCCAGGAAGGGATTTCCGAGGTTATGCGTGTATTTGAGAGGTACATCAGGAAATACCCCGATCAGTGGTACAACCTGTTCGATTACTGGGCAGTAGACAAATCAGAGCGGGAAAAGGAGGCAACATGTCTGAGGAATTAACAAATCAGGTGAAGGAGTTGATTATTGAAAGCCTGCGCCTGGATGGATATTCCAGCTCTGATATTGATACCGAGGCGCCTCTTTTCGGGGAAGGTCTGGGACTTGATTCCATTGATGCGCTTCAGCTGGTGGTGGGGTTGGAGAAGAATTTTGGTGTGGTTGTGCCCGATGCCGTTGTAGGTGGTCAGGTTTTTCAATCAGTCAGGACCATGGCCGAATACATCGCTGAAAAGCGCCCCGATTACTGATTTGCAGTGTTTTAAGGTTTAACGCCATGTCTCTGGTCTGTTTCATGTTCCCCGGTCAACCGCTCGCCTGTGATGCCGCTCTTCCGGACGATATTGATTTTGCTGATATAGCCGGATTGGTAAAATGCAGAACCGGTCTGGACTTGAAATCCTTTGGCCGGTCCAGCGAGAGTAACTACAGCAATCAGGTTATGCTTCAGCTTTTGGGAAGTGCCATGAGTCTGTACCGGTTGCGCAACATGCGAAAAACAGGCCGGCAACCGGATGTGGTGGCCGAACATAGCATGGGTATATATGCGGCTTTGGCAGCCTGCGGTTCTCTGCCCGAGGCCGAGGTACTCGAGCTGACCTGGCGTATCGGAAACTGTCTGGCCGGGATGGGAAAAAACCAGCGGTTTGCCTTTGGTTGTGTGGCCGGCCTTACCTTGGGAAAATTGCTGGGTATTGCAGACAACAATCGGGTTTATCTGGCCAACCATAATACCTCTCGCCATTTTCTTTTGTCCGGCCAACTTGAGGCTATTGAATCAGCCATTGCCGAAGCTACATCCCAGAAGGCTTTTTCAACAAAAATTTTCCCCAGCATTGCACCGCTGCACAGCCCATTGATTACTGAGCTGGAGGACCAATTGCAGCTGATTTTCTCCGATTATAGTTATCAAAAACCCCACTGCCCGTTAATGGATCATCTGGAGCAGAAGTATCTTGCGGCGGACGAACTGGCGGGTTTCATGCTGTCCGAACTGAGCCGGCCGGTATATTGGGAAAAGACCTTTCGGGCCTTGCAGTTCTCCGGTGTGGAAAGTTTTTTAGAGATCGGGATGGGTGATTCACTGAAAAAGTACAATCGCTGGATTGAGATGGAGCCCAGCCCGGGGAACCCGACATGAGTTACCATGAAACAATAATTCGCGTCCGCTTTAACGAGATCGATTCATACCGGATTGCCTGGCATGGCCATTACGTGTCCTGGATGGAGGAGGGGCGCAACGACCTGGCCGGGCGTTTCGGTCTGGATGCGGAACAGATTGCCGGTGCCGGATATCTGGCTCCGGTAGTGGCTCTGGATTTGAAATTCAAAAGGACTATCCGCTTTGGAGAGGAGTTACGGATTCGCACCGCCCTGCGGCCTACCAAAACCGCAACCCTGGATTTTACCAGCTCTATTATTGGCGGCGACGGCAGTTTGTCGGCCTCCGGCAGGACGCTGCATGTCCTGACCACTCTGACTGGTGAGCTGGTTTATCAAATGCCGCAGTTGTTGGTGGACCGGCTTCGCCTCCTGCAAACCTACCTGGGGGCGGCGTGAAAATCCTGCTGATCTCCGCCAATCAGGAGAAAAATCCCTATCCGGTTTTTCCTTTGGGGCTTTCTTATCTGGCCGGACCGCTTTCTGCTCAAGGCCACGATCTTCAAGTTCTTGACCTCTGTTTCTCTGATGACCCGGAAACGGCCGTTAATCAAGCACTAATTGGTTTCAATCCTGATATATCGGTAATATCGATCAGAAACATCGATAATGTCACTTTTCCGGGGAAACGTTCCTATCTGGCCGGAGTCAAGGGGGTCGTGAACAGCTGTCGCGGAAGGACGATCACCGTTCTGGGGGGCTCAGGATTCTCTCTGTTGCCGGTGGAGTTGCTTGCCCATCTAGAGGGAGACTACGGAGTGGTGGGGGAGGGGGAAGAGGTGCTGCCGCAATTGGTAGAGGCGCTGGCAAAAGGGAACTCTCCGGCATCGCTACCGGGAGTGGTGGTTAAAGGAGGCACCAGTTTTCATCCTCCTCGTCTTAATGAAAAGATCGGCCCGGCTGAGAGGGGTATGTTCCCGGTGGATCGATATCACCGGGAAGGTGGGATGGCCAATCTGCAGACCAAGCGTGGCTGCCCGTTTTCCTGCATCTACTGTATCTATCCTAACCTCGAGGGGCACCGGATCCGGCTGCGTCCCATTCCGGACATAATTGCCGAAATAAGATCTCTGATAGTAAATTTCTCGGTCAGTTACATCTATTTCGTTGATGATATCTTCAATTACCCGCCTGAGTTTGCTGAAAAGCTCTGCCGCGCTATCTGTTCCGAAAACCTGGCCATCAACTGGTCTGCTTTCATTAATCCAGGCTTTGTAAGCCCGGCACTCATAAAAGTCATGCTGGCAGCCGGCTGTGATGCAATCGAATTCGGCAGTGAATCAGGGTCTCCCCTTATGCTGCAAAACCTGGGCAAATCATTCGGAGTCGCGCAATTGCGCAGTGCCTCACAACTATGCCGGGAAGCGGGGGCCGATTTCGCCCATTACCTGCTTTTTGGCGGACCGGGCGAAAGTGAAGTAACCATTGACGAGACCTTTGCCCTGATGGACGAGTTGGAGCCGACCGCTGTAATTGCTATGACCGGCATCCGCATCTTCCCGGGTACTGCCCTCCATGACAAAGCAATTAATGATGGTATTATTAGTCAGATGACCCAACTCCTAGAGCCGCTTTTCTATATTTCACCCCCTATTCGGGAAACCATGTGCGGAATGGTGGCGGAGCGGGCTCTGGCCCGTAAAAACTGGGTCGTGCCCGGACTTGAGATAAACATGAGCGACACAATGCTGGAAGCTATCCGTGCCTATCCGGTTCGTGGCCCGTTATGGAAACAGCTGAAGAGACTGGGTCGGTCGCGCATCCGGCCGATGTAAAAACGACCAGAAGCTTGCTCTCACAAAGCTCACAAAGCCACAAAGGAAATCTGGATCATAAAACTCAGAAGCTAAAGTCGCAAAGAATCAGGTTGAAAAGCCATTAACTCTGTTTTCGACTCTCTTTGTGACCTTTGTGAGCTTGAGCGAATGAAGTGAGCGAGTGAGAGGAAGATTTTAAAAGGTCCAGTCGGTTTAGGAGTGTCTGTGGAATTTAAAGACAAAACCGTGGTGGTCACCGGCGGAACCCGCGGAATTGGCCGGGCCATCTCACTTCATTTTGCCCGTCAAGGGGCCAGGGTAACTGCCGCCTACCTTAATAATGGAGCGGCAGCAGCAGTTCTATCGGAGAAAGCGATTGGTTTGGCCGGCACAATCGATACCATAAAGGCGGATGTAGCCACCTCTGCCGGAGCCATGGCCACCATGGATGCGGCCGCGGATGCCGCCGGTTGTATTGATGTACTTATTAATAATGCCGGTATTATTCGCGATGGTTATCTTGCAATGATGCCGGATGAGGACTGGGAGGCGGTTGTACGCGGCAATCTGGATTCGCTGTTCCACTGCTGCAAATGGGGGGTACGCAAGATGATCGCCAAGCGCCGGGGCACAATTGTTAACCTTTCGTCTGTCTCAGCTCTGATCAGTACACCGGGGCAGACCAATTACGCTGCCAGCAAGGGGGCTGCAATCAGTTTTACGCGCTCGTTGGCCAGAGAACTGGGCCCGATGGGAATCCGGGTCAACGCCGTGGCACCGGGGCTGATCGAGACAGAAATAATGACTTCCTTGCGACCTGATGTGGTCGAAAGGATCGTCAATCAGACCTCGCTTGGCCGGGTTGGCCGGGTGGAAGAAGTTGCTGAAGCTGTAGCTTTTTTGGCATCCTCCCGGGCTTCTTTCATAACCGGACATTGTCTGGTCGTTGATGGCAACCTCATTTAAAATCCTGAAGAGAAAACCATGGAAACTTACAGAATAGCTGTAACCGGGCTGGGTGTGCTTTCTGCAGCCGGACACGACATTCCTGCTTTCAGAGAGTCGCTCTTAAATGGCCGGTCTGCAATTGCTCCACTGGATCTGTTTGATGTATCCCCTTTTTCCGCCCGCATCGGAGCCCAGGTCAAAGGTTATGAACCGCTGGATTATTTCGCTGCCGATAAAATTGCAAAACTCTCCCGAGCCGACCAATTCGGAGTAATTGCTGCCGGGGAGGCCTTGAATAACAGCGGTATCCGTTCCTATTACTCTCCTTATGATATCGGTGTGTCAATGGGAGCCGGCGCGGCCGGGATGCTTCAGGCCGAAGAATGGCTGCAATCCGGTATGTCCGGAAACAGGCCTAGCCCATCTCTGCTGCGCGGACTGCTTCCTGACCGGACCTCTACGGCCATTGCCTCGATCTATAACCTGGCGGGCTACCAGGGCAGCATCACTACCGCCTGTTCTTCATCGGCCACCGCCATTGGTTGGGGCAGCGATCTGGTGGCCACAGGCAGGCTGAAAGCGGTGATCTGCGGTGGTTCCGACTGCCTTTCCCGGCTCACCTTTGCCGGTTTTAACTCATTGCGCGTGGTAGATACCGAGCCTTGCGCCCCCTTTAGCCTTGGGCGGCAAGGCATTTCGCTGGGGGAAGGTGCGGCCTTTCTGGTGCTCGAGAATGAACAGGAAGCCAAGCGGCGCGGTGCTGTTATTTATGGTTATATCCTCGGTTACGGCTGCGGCGGGGAGGCCTTTCATATGACAGCCCCGGAACCGAGCGGCAGCAGTGCCGCCAGGGTAATGTGCGCGGCCCTGGCTAGCGCCGGGGTTACCAGCGAAGAGGTCGGCTGGGTCAATGCCCACGGCACCGGGACCCCTTTTAATGATGTGGTTGAGACCAAGGCCATGAAACTGGTGTTTAAAGAGCGCTGTCGGGCTGTCCCGCTGATCTCGATCAAGGCAATGGTTGGTCACTGTCTCGGCGCAGCCGGCGCAATCGAGGCCTTGGCGACGATCATCGCCCTGAATGCCGGCATGATCCCGCAGACGCTTAACTTTCGGGGAGCCGACCAGGAGTGCGATCTGGACTATTGCCATGATGGCCCAAAGATCAGCGCTGCCAGTTTGGCCTTATCTAATTCGTTTGCCTTTGGAGGAAATATCACATCGCTGGTGATTTCCAGATAACAAGCAGTAAAAACCGATCGATAAAGGCAAGAACAGTGAAAATAATCCGAGATAATCAGGTAGTCGTAACCGGTCTGGCCGCCATCTCTGCCGCAGGGGTTGGTACTGCTGCGCTGTTGGAAGCGCTGGGCGACAAGGAGAGCCGACTTCGGCCGGTTCCTGAAAGTATCCTTGGAGTGCCGGGACATAAATGGGGCAAGGCCGAAAGCTTTCGGGCTGCCGATTTCATGCCTCCCATGAAAGCCCGTAAATTCGACCGCTGCAGCCTTTTTGCGGTGGCTGCTGCCGGCATGGCCCTGAAAGACGCCGTTATTGAACCTGTTCGCCTCGATCCGACCCGCATCGGTATCGTGCTGGGATGCGGGTTCGGGGGCATAGCCAACTCGGAGGAGTTCCTGCGGGGCTTTTTCAGGTCCGGTGCTGAGGGAATGATCCCGATGCTGTTTCCCAATACTGTTCCCAATGCCCCGGCCAGTAATGCCTCGATCGAGCATAATCTGCAGGGACCGAACGTCACGCTGATCCAGCGCTTTTGTTCGGCCGAGACAGCCCTGCTGATGGCGCAGCGTTTTCTGGAGGAGGATCGTGCCGATATCATCCTGACCGGTGGGGTGGACGAGTTAACCCCGGTCATGCTGCAGGGCTTTCGGGCTACCGGCCAGCTGCGCGGTTTCGGGGGCGGTTTTGGCGAGGGGGCCGGCATGCTGGTGTTGGAGAGATCCCGGCATGCTTTGCAGCGCGGGGCGCATATAAAAGCCACTCTGGGACAGGTGCGAACCATTGGCCGGTTGCTTCCGGACGATGGTGGTGAAGGGGCCAGTCGGTTACTGCCGGCCGGTCTCCCTGTATCGCTAATTTCTTTGTCAGGTTCGGCTGTTACCGAAAAAAGATTGGTTGAGCGCCTGCCTTATGCGGAACTACTGGAGACCGGGCCGCTTTTAGGGAGATCATTGGCCATGGGGGGGCTGGCCATGACTGCTTTAGTTCTTGGTCTCAAGGATGGAGACAAAGGCCTGCACCTGGCAGCTTCCCCTGAAGGCCCGTACTTTGCCATTGATTTTAAAGGAGGCGCTCCTGTTCAATCCTGATCCGGCGGCCTATCTTCCTCATCGCCAGCCGTTTCTCCAGATCGACAGGCTGATCAGCCTTGAACCTGGCATCTGCGCCAGCGCAGAAATCAAGGTAACTGCCGGCAATGGTGCATACCCGCCAATGCTGCTGATTGAGGCGATGGCGCAGCTGGGTGGGATCGCTGCCGGACAGGAAGGGGCAAGCAGCGGGGTATTGGCCGCTATTGAATCAAGCCGGCTTCCTGCCAGCGTGGCTGCCGGCGTCAGACTGCTGGCTGCAGCGCGTATTATCAAGTCCTTTGGCACTCTGCATCTGGTGGAGGGGCAGGTATATGATGAGGATGAAAAGATCATTGCTTCGGCAAGGCTGACTCTGGCCATTGCTTAAGATAAATTTAATTTTAAATAAAGCAGGCAGTACCACGAAGGCACGAAGGACACGAAGTTTATAGGCAAAAACATTAGGGTAAGGCCAAAAAAGAAATCATCAGATTTTCCCTTTGAAAAGAATTTCTTCGCGCTCTTCGTGCCTTCGTGGTGAAATAAAAAGCTTAAGAGGTCACATGCAAAAGTACCGGAGAATTTTCTTATTCCTATGCTTGTGTTTATTCTTTTCTGCTCCAGTTCAGGCGGCCGGAAACAACGCATTGGAGGCGCTGGAAACCTTAAGGCGCGGTTTCGCGGGTATCAATGACTTTACCGCCGATGTGGTCCAGGAAAAACAGCTGGCCCTGATGAAGAAAAAGATGGTTTCCAAAGGCCAGGTGCGGTTCAAGAAACCGGACCTGTTTTTCATGGAACTTTTGGCGCCTCATGCCAGCCGCCTTACGTTACGAGCTAACGTGATGACCCTGTGGCTCCCGGAACAGGGTGAAATTCAAAGGGTTGTGCTGCCGCCGGAAAATGGCCTGGATAAATGGCTGGCCTACCTGGACAAGCCTGTTAGCGAGGCTCCTGAAGGGGTTGACCTGAAGGCCGAGCAAAAGAACAATATCTGGACCCTGCGGGTAAGTCCTCTAAAAAAAACAGGCATGAAGGAATTGCAGCTCAGCTTTGACATGAAAGGTCAGATCAGCCGGATAGTTATTGCCGAAAATAATGGTGATCGGACCGACATCAAATTCAGTAATCTGCGCCGAAATGTCGGTTTAAAGGATAAGGATTTAGTGCAGGATAGCGTCAATCGGTTAACTCCCTGATGAGCAATTAATGGTCAAGGCTCTCCCTGCCAAGTTGTCCGCTGCTGTCCAGTCAGCTGTCACCGCTCATCTGGAGTGGGTTTTCCGCCTGAGCAGTGCCAAGCCTGGCCAGGTCATAGCAGCTGCACTTGTTTTTCTGGCGCTGGCCCTGACTTCCCTTCTGAATACCCGTTTTGAAGCCGATATATTCAAGCTGTTCCCGTCCAAACAGGGTGCCCTGAAGCTGTTTCTTCAAACCCTGCAATGGAGTGGTAGTGCCCAGGAGGCTTATTTTCTGCTGGAAGGTGACCGGCAGGCGCTTTTAGCCGAGGTCGAGCCATTTGTCTTGCGCCTGAAGTCCCTTAAAGTAGATGGGCAGTCAGCCTTCAGCAAGGTGATCTATCGCACCTATGACCCGGGGGAGGCCAAAGCCTTTGCTGATTTCATCGGCTATGCCGTTGCCAGGCCGCAGTTGTTCCTGAAGGTTGAACAGGTCGATAATTTTGCCGGCCGTCTTCTGCCAGCCAATATGGACCGGTCTCTCAAAAGGGCCCAGGCCGAGCTGGCCAGCCAGGCCGGCATGGCTATGCGCGATATCATTGCCGTTGATCCACTTTACCTGAGGGATTTGATCCTGCCTCGATTGAACAAGGCTACTCAAGCTCTTGACCTGGACACCTCCTCACCCTATCTGCTTTCCCGCGATGGCCGCGTATTGATCGTGATTGCCGAAACAGCCCGCCCAGTCCAGGACATGCAGTTTGCCAGGAAACTGGTTACCGGCATTAATAAAGCCCGACAGGGCTTTTCGGTCCATATTTCCTGTGCCGGTGCCCACCTCTCGGCGGTGATCGATGAGGCTACCATGAAGCGCAACATCCTGGCCTGCATCATCTCTTCGCTGTTCGTGGTGCTGGGGCTGTTCTACCTCACTTACCGCCGGGTACTGCCCACCTTGCTGATACCACTGATTCTTCTGGTGGGAGTGGCCCTGTCACTCGGCACGGCCGGTTTTTTTCTTTCCTCGATCCATATTATTTCTTTTGCCTTTATGGCGCTGATCATCGGCCTAGGCACCGACTACTCGATCCATATCTATGATCGCTTCTACTCGGAGCGTTCGGCCGGGAAAAGTACAGACGAAGCGCTCCGGCTGTCAATGATCGATTCCGGTCGGGGAGTTTTTACCGCAGCCACCACCACGGCATTTCCCTTTCTGGCTTTGATGGTCACCGAGGTGCGGGCCTTGTCGGAGTTGGGCCTGCTGGTCGGACTGGGAGTGATTTTTTCCATGTACGCCACCTTTTTTTTCCTGCCGCCGCTGCTGATCTTCAGCGAACAGCGTTTTCCGAATTCGGTATATAAACCGCTGCCGAATTTCGGGCTGGGTCGGGTCTGGAATATCAGTCGTAAAAATCGTTTCGCAACCATCGCTGTATCGACAGTCCTGATTGCAATTCTGCTGATTGCCGCTCTGTTTATCTCATTTGAGGGGGAACTGAGAAACCTTCAGCCAAAGCAGTCCGAGGCATTTCTGACCCAACAAAAGATAGAAAAGCATCTGAGCCTTGCCAGCCGGCAGATGCTGGTGGCCGTGGAAGGTATCGACCTGGATGATGTGCTGGCCCGCGGCCGAAAGGTGGGCGCGCTGGTGGAGAATTACCGTCTTAAAAAGCAGTTGGCGGCTTATTCTTCCCTGGGCCAGGTGCTAAACGACCAGCCTTCACAAAATGAGGTACTTGAAAAGCTGCAGGCCCAGACAGGACTCCGTCGGCCCGGAACTGAACTGGCTCAAGCGCTGGTGCGCCATGGATTTGAGCAGGGGCCTTTTCAGCCGGCGATAAACAATCTGGAGCAACTTAAATATGCCCGACCGGTCGCTATGGTCGAGGCCATCCAGCGATTGGCCGCCTCACCCTTGCGTGGGCTTGCCGAGCGTCATTTGATAAGAGCTGAAAACAGTTATCACCTGCTGTTTTATCTCTATTACCAAGGGGAAGAGTTTAACCAGCCTCAGTTTTTAAAGGAATTGGCAGGCCTTGACCCTTCCGCACGGGCCACGGGCGAGGAACTGGTCAGCCGGCAACTGGCAGGATCGGTAAAAAGAAGCTTCCTGTGGGGTTTTATTCTAGGGGGAGTAATGGTACTGCTGCTTCTTATTACCCACTTCGAGTCTCTGGAAGGCGTGTTTTATTCGCTCTATCCGGTTATGGCCGGGGTGATCGCCATGCTGGGTCTGATGGTCCTGGCCGGCATGAAGCTTAATTTCATGAACGCGATGGTTCTGGTAACCATTTTGGGCATGGGCAGCGATTACGGACTGCATCTGGCTCACCGGACGTCGACTCTGGAAGAGGGTCAGCAAGCCAGCTATACCCAAGCCGGTCGGGCGGTCCTGCTTTCAGCCCTCACCACTATTGCAGGATTCGGCTCCCTGGCACTCTCTGATTACGGGGCCCTGGCCTCGATTGGCTGGGCAACCAACTTCGGTGTGGCCGCAACCGCTCTGGTGGCGCTCTTCTCTCTGCCTGCTTTTATTGGTTTGATTGTGAAGAAATAGAGAGATTTTTAAAGGCTATTCACCACGAAGGCACGAAGGACACGAAGTGCCAAAATAAGGTAATTAGCTGTTTTTTAAATCAGGCGTCATGTCAAGTGAGCTAAGCGAGTTTTTTTTATTTATCATTGAAGGTTTCTTCGTGTCTTCGTGGTGAGAATACATTTTTATCTGTAAAAAGAAATCCCCAGCAGGAATTTACTCGAATTCAATGGTTCATTGGGTGTGGCAGTTCCGGCATTTGAGATGTGGTGATAGCGGTATTCGGCCAGAACAGCCAGATCCTGGCGGACGAAATACTGTAGGCCGGTGCCGCCCTGATATGAAAAATCCAGCCGGGAACCCATGCTGGGCAACCCAAGGTCGACATACAGAATACCGCCGCCGCCAAAAATATAGGGATACAACAGTTTTTCCTTCAGCCCACTGAATTTCCAGCTGGCCAACAGATAGCCGCCGGTCATGATCCTGGTCCTCGGATCGACAACCAGGTGAAGCGGCAGCTCGAGCAGATGCTCAAACCGCCCACGATACCAGCCATCCCCAATTTCCTCTGTCAGGAAGTACCCGTAACGACCGATAAAGTCCAATGTTTGCACCTGGGTTTCGGTTTTACCGAACCCGCGGTGAGAGGTGCCGTAGCCGGATAAGAAGGTGAATTCCCTTTTGGCGGAGGAAAAGGCGGTCGGTTCCTGAGCCAAGGCCGGTCTGCTCAAGACCAGACTAATAAGCGTCACTAGCGCATAAACTGTTTTTTTGATATTCGCGTTCATTGACACCCCAGAGCGCAGGTGATGATTTCATTTAATTACAATAATATCATCAAAAACGGCACCAGCCGAACCGGATCAAGAAATAATAAAGGGACTAAGGAGCAACACTAGCGCTTGAAAACAGTCAGCCAGTCCCGGCGCTGGCTGGAGCGCTTCCTTGAAATACCGGCTATGGCGGCTATACTTGACACAATACCCGGTTCGGCCGGCTCACCCAAAAGCCTGGAGCTGCAAGAAAAACACAGACCGGGATCTACCATGACAGTGATACGGAAATAACCGGCCGATGAACAATACAACCAGGGCTCATAACAACAGCGATACAAAACTGCCTGAAAAAAGAACTATCCTGGCGGAACTCGAGTCTGATCGGCTTTTTCATGAATTGCAGGTCACCCGAAGAGAGCTGGAGCGGCAAAACAAGGATCTTCGCAAGATTCAAGCTGAGTTCCAAAAGGTGCATCACGGGTTGGATACGCTTGTGCTGGAGCGTTTCGGAGAACTGCTTCGGATTAACGAACAGCTTCTGAGGGAGATAGAGGAGCGCAAGGTGGCTGAGGATGCCCTGAAAAGTGTCTGCTTTGAAATCGGGAACAAAGAGCAGCGACTACAAAATATCGGCCTTCAACCGGATCTTGACCAGGAGTACAATCTGGGCCAGATCATCGGACGTAGCGCGGCATTGGAATATGTATTTTTTCGAGTCGAACAGGTGGCGCCCCAGGATACCACCGTACTGCTTTTGGGAGAGACAGGTACCGGCAAGGGAATCGTAGCGCGCGGTATTCATAGTTGCAGTGCGCGCAAAGAACGGCCCCTGGTGACGGTGCATTGTACCTCGCTCCCTGCCAACCTGATCGAGAGTGAGCTTTTCGGACGCGAGCGAGGGGCCTTTACCGGTTCCAATGCCCGGCAAATGGGGCGCTTTGAGCTGGCTGACAACGGCACCATTTTCCTGGATGAGGTCGGAGAGATGCCGCTGGAACTGCAGACCAAGCTGCTACGGGTGCTTCAGGACGGAGAATTCGAGCGTCTTGGCAGCCCGCGTACTATCAAGGTTGATGTACGAATAATCGCTGCTACCAATCGTAATCTGGAAGAAGAGATCCGCACCGGCCGGTTCAGAGATGATCTGTTCTACCGGCTGAATGTCTTCCCTATTACAATCCCGCCGCTTCGCAAGCGCAAGGATGATATCGCGCTGCTCGTTAATCATTTTATTGCCAAATTTAACAATAAGACCGGGAAACATATCTCTACTGTTTCCAGCGAAACGCTGCAGCTGCTTCAGAATTACCACTGGCCCGGCAATGTACGCGAGTTGGAAAGCGTTATTGAACGGGCGGTGATAACCAGCCCGGGTAGCACGCTTCAGCTGCTTGACCATTTTGATTCACGCCCGCCCCAGACAGCGGGCGAGGAAATAAAGGAGGTCAAGGCCCTTGACGAGCTGGAGCGAGAGCATATTCTTCGCGTTTTGCAGAAAACCGCCTGGCGTATCGAAGGCGAGACCGGGGCTGCAGTGGTGCTGGGGCTCAATTCCAGTACGCTTCGTGGCCGCATGCGAAAATACGGCATCTCCCGTTAGCATTACCTCCCCCCGCTGGGGGAATTCGAAAGACCGGTTAATCAATCGCCTTTGAGGTGCAACATGCTTTCCCGACGTCAGTTCCTGTCTTTGGCAGGTGAATCTGCGGTTTCCCTGGCGCTGGCGGGCTGTGCAAGTAGTTCTCTGCTGAAAAAGGATGTCTTCCCTGATTTTGGTGATGCCGGCCGGCCCTATCTGGGGCTTGCCACCTCACTTATCAGTGAACACAACTATGAGGCGCAGGTGGAAGGAAATATTCCTGCTCAACTGCGCGGCACCTTTTATCGCATTGGGCCGGGAATTTTTGACCGAAATGGATTACGCAAACGCAACCTCCTGGATGGCGACGGTATGGTGCAGGCCTTCCGGTTTCATGACAACGGGGTTCATTACCGCAACCGCTTTGTGCAGACCGAAAAGTTTATCAGCGAGCAAGCCGCCGGCAAGTATATCTATCCCAGTTGGAGCACCCAGGCCCCGGGCGGTTTCTGGGGCAACTTTTTGGGGGCCGGAAGAATCAAGAGCCAGGCTGGCATAACCATTTACCTGTGGCAGGGGCGGCTTTACGCCTTTGACGAGTGCGCGCTGCCTTACGAGTTAAACCCCGATAGCCTGGAAACAATGGGGGTCTCAACCCTCGGACTGCCCGCCGAAATGACCATTTATGCTGCGCATGCCAAGATAGATCCTCATACCGGAGAATGGCTGCATTTCGGGATTCGTTACGGACCCAGCCCGAAACTGGAGGTGACGATATTTGAGCGAAACGGTGCCCTGAAGATGCACCGGTCGCTCCCCTTGCAGCGTAACATATATCTGCATGACTGGTTCGTGTCCGGGCAGCACCTGATTTTTAGCCTTCATCCGGTCGAGATCGAATTCTGGGGGTTTTTGTTTGGCCTGAGGAGCATGGCGGAGTCACTGCACTGGAAGCCGCAAAAAGGGAATCTTATAATGGTACTGGACCGTCAGGGGGATGAGCCTCCCCTGATTCTGGAGCGACCGGCCTGCTACATGTGGCATTCCTTTAATGCGTATGAAAAGGGTGATGAGATAGTGGCTGATTTCATCGGTTATCAGAATCCCGACCACTTTGTCGGCCCCAATCCGGTTATTTCGGCAGTAATGACCGGGCAAAGGGGCGAATACGAGTATCCGGGCGAGGTGCGCCGTTACCTGATCAATCCAAGATCAAAAACAATCCGGGAAGAGTTTCTCTACAGTGGCAGTTGTGAGTGGCCGCGGATCAACGAAGCCCATCGTTGCCGCGAATATCGATATGGTTACGTGGCTAAAACCGCACCCGGTGAGTTCTTCTGGTCCCAAATATCGCGCATCGATATGCAGTCTGGCGGAACAGAAACCTTTGATTTCGGGGCGGGATTATTCTGCAGCGAGCCGGTTTTTATACCGGTTCCAGGCTATATTTATCAGCCGGTCAACCACTTTGAGCCCGGTTTTGTGTTAACCGAAGTCTATAGCGGCAAGACCAGGAAGAGCTTTCTGGCAGTGTTTAAGGCGGATCAACTGAGTTCCGGACCGGTAGCAACCATAAATCTTAATCATCATGCTCCCTTCAGCTACCACGGTTGGTGGTCGCCGGCAAATTAGCCTTGTTTGGGCTGCAACAGGTGCCTTTTGGCACGTAAGTTTTTCTGACATTTAGTTAAAAATATAACCAAAAATATCGGGTCAAGTTTTAATTTGCCCTCCTGTTTCTTCTGTATCTTCAGTAGTTTGTTACGTCTCAAGTGTTGGCACGTTAGTTGTAATAAGCGAGGGTTAAGTCATATCCAGGCTTTTATATTCAGGGACACGAGTTCTTTTAAAGAAGATACGATTTGGAGTTCAATCTGAGAACAAACGAGAATTATGATGTAAACTAATAGCAAGAGATCTTTAACTTTAACAGTCATACCGGCTGGTAAAAATCAATAAAGGGAGGAATTAAAAATGAAGAAAATAATAGCTCTTGCCTGTCTGGCAACAACCATTTGTCTGGCCACCGGAACGGCCATGGCCGACAATATCAAAGGCCGACTCGGTGTTACCGGTAAGATCGGTTTTTTAGATATTAGTGACGGTGATCTCGGCGATTCCAGAATAAAACCGGATGTCGGTTTTATCGGTGGCGGCGGGCTCATCTATGGGGTTACCGACAATATCGCTGCTGAATTCGATATTACACGCTCGGAATTTGGTTCTGAATTTCCACGTAGCGGAAACTCAGGCGACTTCGGTATCACCACGATCGCCCTCGGTGCGCAGTATCGCTTCAATGTCACCCATACCAAACTGGTGCCTTACGCCGGCGGAGGTCTGGACATATTGCTGAACGAGTATGATCGGGCTGATGTTGAAAACCTGGTCGGCGTCCACATCAACGGCGGGATTGACTATTTCATCATGAAACAGGTGGCCCTCAATGTCGATGCACGGGCAATTCTGGTTCCTGAGGCCGATATTAAAAGCCGCGGCACCAAGGTCGGTAACTTTGATCCATCCAGTTTTTCCACAACCTTTGGTGTGCGTTTCTTCTTTAACTGAAACTCGCCAACAATGGCCGGGAGTACTGCATAGTCTCTGTTCCCTCGGCTATGGTTAAGGTTTAGCTGAAATTTTAGGTTTCGGGTGGTGGCATGTCTCGGATAATTCTAGCCGTAATACTTTTATCAGCTGTTTCCGCCTTGGGCGCTGATCAGGATATCCTCGGCGTGTGGAAGACCGAGGGGGGTGATTCTAAAATAGATCTTTTCAGGTGCGGAGAAAAGATCTGCGGAAAGATAATTTGGCTCAGAGCCCCTAATTATCTCAGCAAAAAGGATGGACCGGTATGGGAGCCCAAGACCGACCGAAAAAATCCCGATCCAAAACTGCGCAGCAGACCGATCATCGGCTTGCAGGTCATGAGCGGTCTAGTGCCGAAAGGTGATAAAAGCTGGGATCAAGGGGCCTGCTATGATCCGGAGAGCGGTAAAAAATACCGCTGCAAAATGAAGCTGGTCTCTTCAACGCGTTTGAATTTAAGAGGTTACATAGGTATTTCTCTGATTGGTCGCAACTTTGCCCTGACACGCTAGTTTTTTAAACCTGGCATGATAGGAAGCCGGATGGATAAAAAAAACTACCTGAGCATCCTGGCTGCCATTGCTACAGCCGTTACTGTTGCCGGGCTTGCCATGCTGGCCGCGCCGATTGCCAAGCCACTGGCCTGGGCTTTGATTATCGGCATTGCCACACATCCATACCATGAACGCCTGCTCAGAAGATGGCCCCGCCACAAGAATCGCGCCGCCGGACTAATGGTCCTGGCGGTAACCGTCTGCTTTATTGTGCCACTGGTTGGCATTATCATTTCATTTGCCTTGAATGCACCCGACTGGTTTTCCGCTGCTCAAGATATAATACGCAACTTTATGAAAACCAGGGGCGGCTCTCTGATGCAACTGCCGTTCGTCCACAGGATCTATGAGCTGGCGGACAGGACCGGCATTGACATGGCTGGGGATGTGGGCAAGTTGGCCTCCGGGGCCTCTGCTTTTCTGCTGAATATAGCTACCAGTACAGCAAAAGGACTGGCAGAGCTGCTTTTTACCCTGGCGGTTGCTTTGTTTATTCTATATTTCATCTATCGCGACGGCGCCAAGGCCGTTGCTGCCGCTGTTGACCGTATGGGCAGCCACAAAGAAAGGATCAAGCACTACCTTTTTGTCATACGCTCAACTACCACCGCAGTGGCTGTCGGCACCATCTTTACCTGCGTTGCGCAGGGAATCACCGCCGGTGTGGGCTACTTTGTGGCCGATGTTCCAGTTCCGATCCTGTGGGGAGCCTTAACGGCGATTGCTGCGCTGGTGCCGGTTGTCGGCACCGGCGTAATCTGGGTCCCGGTGGTAATCTTCGTGGCGGTGCAAGGCACTTATCTTAAAGCAATCCTGCTGACAGTCTGGTGTCTGCTGTTTGTAGGCCTGGCGGATAATGCCATCCGACCTCTGGCAGTGAATGCCAAAATTGATATTTCAGTTCTGGCAGTCGTGATCGGCGCAATCTGCGGGTTAACCATGATGGGAATACTGGGATTAATCCTCGGCCCATTGGTTTTCGCCGTCCTGACTACCATCTGGCATGATCTGACCGGACCACAAGAAATTGACGAAAAAACCGCTGAAAAATGAGTCTTTCCCGGAACTCCTTTATTCCTGCCTTTAAGCTTTTCATCATCCTGGGTCTGTTTTTCTTCAGCTCAATTTCTGCTTCTATCGCTGCCGAGCCGGTTGAAGTTGTTGTAGAAGGTATCCAGGACGACGCCGAGGAAAACGTGCGCCAGGCGCTGGTCCTGCCTCATGGCCTGGTGCGCGAGGGGATGGTGGATAAGCTCTGGCTGGAACGGTTTGTGCGCCAGGCCGATGAAAAGGTCAGAAGCGCCCTGGAGCCGTTCGGTTTTTACAATGCCTTGGTAACAGTCGTTATCGAGACGCCTGAAGATGGTCACTACCGGTTGCGGGTGAGGGTTGCGCCTGGCCAACCGGTCCTTATCAGCGATATTTTAGTCTCAGTGGAAGGTGCCGGTAAAAATGAAGAGCCACTGCTACAGTTGATCGAAGAATTTCCGCTGCACAAGGGGGATGTGCTGCTGCAGCAGGATTATGAGAAGACCAAGAATGCGCTGAAATTCAAGTCGGTGGAGCTTGGATATCTGGATGCTGATTTCCCTGTTCACCAGATCCGGATACTCAAGTCCGTTGCCAGTGCTACAGTTGATTTGACCTTGGATACAGGCAATCAGTACCGTTTTAACGGGGTGACGCTGGAAGGGGCGCCTGATTATCCTGATGATTTCCTGCGGCGTTACCTGGCGTTCAAAGCAGGTGAGGTCTTCTCCTATGCCAAACTTGGCGAATCACAACTCAATCTGGCGAACTCCGAGCGTTTTAAAGAGGTGCTTGTCACGCCGGAAAAGCAGGCGGCTGCCGATTTAAAGGTGCCTGTGCTTGTACAACTCAAACCAGCGCCGCGGCGTAGCCTACGTCCCGGGCTCGGATACGGCACCGATACCGGAGGCAGATTTTCCCTGCGTTATCGCGACCTGAACATGTTCCACCGCGGGCATGAGCTAAGTTTCAATCTCTTTATTGCCGAGCGCCTGCAGGGATTGGCGACCGCTTATACCATTCCGAGCTCCACTGATATCAAAACCTCCACTGTTCTGCAGCTCAACCTGCAGCGCGAGGATGTCAGCTCCTATATCAGCCGGTTGATAGCTTTGGAACTGGACAGGAATCTAAGCTTTGGCAGGGGCAAGCTGGGAACCGCCTATATCAGGCTGCAAGAGGAAGATTTTACCATCGGCGCCCAGAATTCAAGCACCCGCCTGGTACTGCCGGGCGTTCGGTTCACCAATGATCAATTGGTTGGCAAAATACGCCCGACTGAAGGTTACCGCTACGGCTTCGACCTGCGCGGCACTCATCAGTTTATGGGATCCGACACCAGTCTGTTGCAGGTCATTGGCGAGGGAAGCCATCTGCTGCCGCTTGCCTGGCGACTCTCGCTGCATTCGCGAGCCCGGGCCGGAATAACCATGCTATCCGATCCCTTGAGCGATATCCCCCCTTCGCTTCGTTTCTTTGCCGGTGGAGATCAGAGCGTGCGCGGTTATTCCTACAAATCCCTCGGGCCGAAAGATGCCACCGGTCAGGTGGTTGGCGGTAAACAACTGCTTGCCGCTAGCCTGGAGCTTGAACGGGCACTATTTGACAACTGGGGTGTCTCGGTCTTCTATGACGCCGGTAATGCCTTCAATGATTTCAACCGGATCAAGTTATATGAAGGCGCCGGTGTCGGCCTGCACTACTATAGCCCGGTTGGAGCACTGAATCTCTTCTTGGCTCGCCAGATCGGTGTCGAGCATCCCGGCTACCACATCCATTTCACAGTTGGATTTGAACTGTGAGGCTCAGGTACTTCATCATAGCGCTATTTGTGGTGCTGACTGTGGCAGCATTAGCGGTTGTGGCCTGGCTTGTCGGAACTACCGGCGGCGCAGTCCGGCTTTTGGGAGCAATATCCAGTCACAGCCAGATCAAGATCGAGGTTTCTAGTGTAAAGGGGCGGCTGCTCGATCATCTATCCCTGAAAGGGGTTCGGGTCCAGATGCCGAATAAAGAGATCATGCTGGACAGCCTTGCGCTGGATTGGAAGCCGCTTCTGCTTTTGGGCGGGACCCTGGGAGTGCGGGAACTCAGTCTGGAGAATTTGCGCATCCAGGATAACAGCCCGCCCGGTAAAAAAGAACCTATCAGGCTGACCTGGCCTCGCACCCCGCGATTAGCCGAGCTTCTGGATGCCCGGATTAACCGTTTACAGATCACCAGGCTCAGCTACCGTCTGCGGGATCAGAAGCCGCTCTTGGTGGATTCTGTCAGCGGGTCAGCGGTGTGGCAGGAGCAGGTCCTGTCAATCAACGATCTGAAGCTAACTTCTCCCTCGGGAAAGGTGGCCGGAACAATTGCGGCCGGGCTTCAGCGCCCATCGCTAAAGTTGGACCTGGTCCTGTCACCGGCGCAGCCAATGGCAAGCTACAAGCAGCTCTCCATCCAGACCCGGCTGCTGCCCGGCGCCAGCCCGGAACAGCTGGCCGGCGCGATTGCTATTGCGGCGACCGGAGAAACCGCCGATAAGCCGCTACGCCTGAATTTGACCGGCATAGCCGGAATGACCGCTACCGGCATAAATCTGCGGAAAGTGAGGCTCGAAAAAGCCGGGCAACGCGGGCATCTGTTGGCTGACGGGGCTATTGACCTTGCTGGCAAGGAACCGCTGCTCAGGATGCAGTTGAATATTGTCAACCTGGATCTGGGACCGGACCTCAAGCTGCCGAGCGATATCTCCGGCAATCTCAGGCTGACCGGCACTACCGAAAAATACCGCGGCAATTTCAATCTTGTTAATCGCGGCAAGGCCTGGCGAACAGCTCAACTAGCCAGTGACTTTCAAGGCGACCGCTCGGGACTCAGGCTGTCCCCGCTGTCGGGCACCCTTTTGGGCGGTTCTGTACAAGGTCAGGTAGATGTAGGTTGGAGTCAAGGTCTCGCCATTGTCGCCGATCTGAAGGGCAGAAAGCTTGATCCGGCCCGCATTGCCCCGGCCTGGCAAGGGGTTGCCAATTTTGATCTCAAAGCCGACCTGGCCTCGTCACGGCAGAAGCCGCTCCATGGTCGGCTGAACCTGACCCTGCTGGAAAGCCGCCTGCACGGCCAACCGCTAACCGGGGGTGTCCAGGCGGCTTATGAAGATAAAGATCTAATCATCAGCAAGCTGGCTTTGCAGGGCAAAGGCTTTAACCTCAAAGCTGCCGGTCGGCTGGATCAGCGCCTGGACTTGACCGTGCGGGTCAGCGACCTATCCGGATTGGTCCCAGTAGCAAGCGGTGAACTTCAGGCGGCCGGCTGGATGCGCCGACAGCAGGCGCGGATGGAGGGCAGCATCACTGCCCGTGCCAGGAACCTGACAGTGCAGGGGATTAGCATAGCCAGCGGCAACTTATCGGCCCGGCTTGGCAATGGCCAGGATTATCCGCTGCACTTGGCGGCTGATCTGCACCAGGCAGTTTACAAACAGTTTCAGGCGGATGCAGTGGCACTGGAGGCCGACGGCACCCTTTCCAGCCATACTCTCAAGGCAAATGTTAGTTCGACCGGTGCCGATGCCCGCCTGACTCTTTCCGGCTCTTACCGGGCAGGCGCCTGGCAGGGGGATCTCAAGCAGTTTTCTGGCCGCGACAGTGTCGGGCCGTGGAAGCTGGCAGCCCCGGCCAGGTTGGTGGCCGGTAAGAAAGGCATCTCTCTGAGCAGCCTGATCATCAAAGGGGTCCAGCCGGAACAGATTGAGATTTCCGCTGATCTCGGTCGTGATCCACTGAAAGGCGACCTTAAGGCAGGTTGGAATGGGCTGAATCTGGCCCGGGCCAACCCCTGGCTGAGCAAGATGCAGCTTAAGGGAAGCAGCAATGGAAATCTCAGCCTGAAAATACTGCCGGACAAGCGCGTGATTGTGGCAGGCAAAGCAGGCGCTCAGGGTTCAGTTACAACCGAAGGCAAGAGCATCACCATCAAAAAAAGCGCCATCAGCCTGGAAGGGGGCCAACAAGGGCTGAATGCAGCCATAGACCTGCAACTGGTAGAAGGGGCTCTGCTGAAGGCCAAGCTCTCTAGCTCGGCACCTGCCAGACTGGCCCTGCCGGAACAGGGCAAGCTGGAACTGGATCTGCAGGGGGTTGATCTAGGGCTTGTAAAACCATGGTTGCCAAAGGAAATGCAGGTCACAGGCTCTCTGAACGCCACAGCCAACGGAAAGTTCCTGCCCGGGCAGCGGCTGGAGATGGAGGGGCAGGCGGCTCTTTCCCAAGCCTCGCTTCAGATGCAAAGGCCGGAAGGGGAGATGAAGGTTGACCTGCGTAATGCCAAGCTCTCCTGGGGTTGGCGGGGTGAAACGCTGTCCGGTTCTGCCAACCTGACCCTGGCCGAGTACGGACAGGCCCAGGGAGCCTTTACAGTACCGCTGCCGGCCCGTTTTCCAATCGCAGTTAATCAAAAGGGGCCGATCCAGGCCGCTATTAGCGGGCAGCTTCGGGAAAAAGGAATTCTTTCGGCCTTTCTGCCGGCGCTGGTCCAGGAGAGCCATGCCGACCTCGATCTTGATCTCAAGGTTCGCGGCAAATGGGAAGGACCGGTCATGGAAGGTAAGCTGCAACTTTCCCGGGCCGGGGCCTATCTGCCCTCGGCCGGTATTCACCTGAAAGATGTCCGACTGGCGGCCTATCTGGAAAAGGATCAGGTCCGGATCGACTCATTCAGAGCGGTTTCCGGTCCGGGCTATATTGAGGGTAATGCCCTGATCCTGTTGAAAGGGCGACAACTGGCCAGTTACCGCGCCAGCCTGACCGGCAAGCAGTTCCAGACTGTCCACTTTCCGGAATTGGAAGTGCAGAGTTCACCGCAACTGACCCTGGAAGGGACCCCGCAACAAGTTTCGGTCAAAGGCGAAGTGCGCCTGCCTGAGCTGCTGATTACTGGTCCCCCCACCCGTGCCGCCATTGCCCCCAGCAAGGATGTGATCGTGGTGGACAGGTCGCAGCCGGTTGTAAAGGAAAAGCCTCTGGCCCTGGATCTACAGGTGCGAATAGTGCTGGGAGAGCGTGTTCTGGTGAAGCTGGAAGGGGTTGACGCACAATTGGCAGGCAGTATCGATCTGGCCGCCAGGAGCATTAATCATGTTACCAGTAAAGGGGAGATCAAGGTAACCAAAGGGCGTTATCAGACCTACGGCGTCAAACTGGATATCACTCGCGGGCGGCTCTTTTATGCCGGAGGCCCGATTAATCAGCCAACCTTGGATATCCTGGCCCTGCGCAGTGTTGGTGATGTAAAGGCGGGTGTGACGGTCACAGGATCGCTCCAGCAGCCGCTGATCAAGCTCTACTCCGAGCCGACCATGCCGGATGTGGATATCCTGGCCTATGTTGTTCTGGGGCACCCCTTAGGCAGCAGCAGCGGTGAGCAGCAAAGCCT
This sequence comes from Desulfuromonadaceae bacterium, assembly GCA_036504875.1. Lineage (GTDB taxonomy): Bacteria > Desulfobacterota > Desulfuromonadia > Geobacterales > Pseudopelobacteraceae > JACPFJ01. The sequence continues at coordinate 1,392 of DASXUK010000075.1, read as the reverse complement.
GATGACCAAGGCCGCCGGCGCTTTACTTTCTACCGGTCAATCCGCGGTCCTGCAGGACCAGATAAAAAGCAGACTCGGTCTCAGCACCCTCGAAATACAGACCACGGGCAAGGAAGCCCCGGGCCGCGGTGGTTACAAGGAGATACCGGTCAGCCCGACCGGCACCCAAAAGGGCACTCAGCCGAGCAGTATTTCCCAGACCATGCTGACTGTCGGAAAATATCTGACCCCGCAACTCTACGTCAGTTACGGCCGGTCGCTTTTTACCGGTAATAACCTGTTCCTGTTGCGCTATGACATCTTCCGGCATTGGCAGATCGAGACCCAGACCGGCACCGAAAGCGGCGCGGATATCTATTACAAAATCGAGTTCAATTAGGTCTGAGGGGGGTAGTTCAGATTTTCCGGCTGTCGTAGGCCCAGTGCAGAAGTGCCTGGCGCTGTTTTCTCCGGCAGAGCAGATGTCCCTCCGGGCAGTTCTTCCGTAGCTGGGCAATATGCCGTGTCATCGCCCTCCATCTCTTGATCTGACGCTCGTCATCAGCGCACCTCCTTCCCATGTAGTACCGGCAGTACCACTGGAACCATCCCCGCGGGTCATCGGTATGGATCCACCCCTTTTCCCGCCAGTAGGACAATGGTTTCGAGGCATTAACGCCGAAGTAGTTCAGTTCGGGGACATGGCGCTCGTGACAAAGTCTGGCGTTGGTGAACCACTCTTGCGGAAACTCGCCAGTGCAGTCGGTCATATACTTGCCGCCGAAAACACCCAGTTCAAGCATCTCCTTTGGGGTCAATTCGGGCCTGAAGTCGGGATGGAAGTTTTCCCCCACCGGTTCCGTCAGGAAATAGACATAATTCGTCTGCATCATGTCGTTGACGCATATGCGTATTTTTTTCATAAAATATTCAAGACTTTGATCCTTTATTTGCTTAAGCCAGCTTAAGAGCTCTTCCCTGTCGTTCCCTGGTTGGAACTTTATTTAAACCACAATGGGGAATAATGCGTTGATCCTTTTTCATATTCTCTTGTTGTCCCCACCTCTTGTTATCCCTCTGAATTGCAAAACGACCTCAAAGATTTATACTTTCAGCAATGGATAGTAAAACAAGATTAAGAGGAGGTTGTCATGCGCATGCTTATGAACGTCACATTCCCTACGGAAGACTTCAATGAGAGTGTCAGGGATGGGACAGTCGGATCAAAGATTAGTCGTGGACATCATAATTCAAATAAATTCACCATGGATATCGAGCCTATAAAATAGATTGTGTAAATGGCCAAAATCGGTTGAAATCCCAAATCACTGGAGGGACCGATGGCCACGACCGACGAACTGCTCGATATTTTGATGAAAGACTACAAGAAGCCCGAAGATCTTATTGGTGAAA
>DASXUK010000074.1:0-58076 GCA_036504875.1 Desulfuromonadaceae bacterium | reverse complement strand
CGCCGAACAAATCAGCAGGGCCATTCAGCAGCTTGATTCTGTAATTCAGCAGAATGCCAGTGCCTCAGAAGAGATGGCCTCAACTTCCGAGGAGCTCTCCGGCCAGGCTGAGCAGCTTAAGGATACCATCTCCTTCTTCCGTATCGATAGCAGCAGCATCAAAAACTCCGGACGCAATAGCCGCCCTGCTCACAAATCCATTCAAATAGCGCATGCCATAAAAACAGCCAAGTCAACTGGAAGGCCGGCGGCTGGTGTCAGACTTGACATGCAGTCCGGTCCGGATCATCTGGATGATGAGTTCGTAAGTTACTAGCAATTTGCGGGAATTTGATAAAGGGGCGTTGTCACGCCCCTTCTGTCAATCGAGGTTATATAAGGATGATTAATAAGGGGCAGCTCAACACAATTTTGATCAGGATAATTGCTGCTTATAGCCTTGCAACCGGTCTTTGGTTTTGTTCTACTGATCTGTTTGAGTTCGCGCTGATCCATGACCTGACGTTGATGAGGCAGGCATCAGCCATCAAGGGTTTATTGTTCGCTGTTGTTTCTTCGACGCTGTTGTATTTTATGCTGAATCGTTTTGTTGCGCGTTTTATCCGCAGTTCCTCGCAATTGCGGGATAGCGAGTCACGCTATTCTACCCTTATCGAAAATGCCCGCGACGGGATCTTTATTCAGACCGAAGGTCGGTTTGCATATCTGAACACCTCCGCCTGTGCAATCTTTGCTGCCCAGTCTCCGGATGAACTGCTCGGAACACAGGTAATGGAACGATATCATCCCGATTACCGTGATAAGGTCCTCGAACGGATTCGGATCATCAACGAAGAACGCCGACCTGTTTCAACCACCGATGAAGTATGTCTGAGGATGGACGGGACCTTCTTCGACGTTGATTTGCAGGCCGTGCCCTTCAACTTCAACGGGATAAACGGCGCCTTGGTTTTTTTCAGGGACATAAGCGAGCGCAAGCAGGCCGAGAAGGAGTTGCAGGACAGCGAAGCGCGTTACCGGGCAATGATCGATGCTTTTGACGGCCTGGTCTATATTTGTTCTCAGGACTATCGCATAGAGTATATGAATCAGCGGTTTAAAGAGCGTACCGGTTATGACGGCACTGGAAAGCTTTGTTACGAGGTGCTGCATAAGCTGGATTCCGTCTGCCCCTGGTGTGTCAACGACCAAGTCTTCGCAGGAAATAACGTACGATGGGAAATGCAAAGCCCAAAAGACAGGCGTTGGTATGATGTATCCAATACACCAATTTATAATGGGAACGGTACTATATCGAAGCAGGCCATGATCACCGACATCACCGACCACAAACAGCTGGAGGAACAATTGCTCCAGACCCAGAAAATGGATTCCATCGGCACCCTTGCCAGCGGGGTTGCCCATGATTTTAATAACATTCTTACCGTCATCATGGGGTCCTGCACCCTTTTGATGATGAAGGCAAAATCGGATCCGGAACTGGAACCATTCGCGCAGCAGATCCTTGATTCCTCCGAACGAGCCGCAAAGCTGACCCACAGCCTGCTGGCCTTCAGCCGAAAACAGAACATACGGTTGTCCTCCGCGGATATGAACAGTATCGTACTGACAGTAAAAGAACTGCTGGAGCGAATTATCGGTGAGGATATCACGCTGGAAGCGGTTCTGAGTCCCATCCCGCTCCCGGTGTCTGTCGATCGGGGGCAGCTCGAACAGGTGCTGATGAACCTCGCGGCAAACTCACGCGATGCAATGCCGCAAGGGGGACTCCTTCGCATTGAAACTTCCCTGGTCGACAGCACCAGGATTCCCGTTGCTTTCGAGGGCCTCAAGAGAGGAATGTATGCACAAATAATGGTGTCTGATACCGGATCAGGTATGGACAAGGCAACCCAATCCAGGGTTTTTGACCCGTTTTTTACAACAAAAACCATCGGCCATGGAACCGGTTTGGGTCTATCAATGGCCTATGGCATCATCAGTCAACACGAGGGGGGCATTAATGTAAACAGTGCGCCTGGAATCGGAACTATTGTGTTCATTCATCTACCGATCCGGTTAACCAGTCAGGATGAGGTTGAGCTGCTTAATGATAAGAAATTAGAAATAAGTGCGGGGAATGAGACCATCCTGCTGGTGGAGGATGACGACGGGGTCAGGGAGGTCAATGGACATATCCTGACTAAGGCTGGATACACAGTTCTGCCAGCTACCAACGGGGATGAGGCTCTGCAGATATTTAAAAACAATATGGATCAAATCGCACTTATTGTTCTCGATGTTATAATGCCAGGAATGAATGGCAAAGAGTTGCATGACCACCTGAAACTTATCCGACCCGAGGTGAAGGTATTGTTTGCAAGTGGTTATTCGGCGGAGCACCTTTACAAGAAAGGGGTGATTCAGGAAGAGGTAAATCTCCTGATGAAACCATTCTCATCACATGTTTTGCTAGGCAGGGTCAGGGAGCTTATTGATAGTCAATTAGCGTAAATCCCAGATCGCTTTCGCGTGACAACAACGCAATCAGTGTGTAAGATGCGGAAAATTGAATATAGAAAGGTTTGTTATCCATGAAGAAATCTAGTGTGTTGATGGTAGTAGCAATTCTCGCGGCATTTTCCTCCCCGGTGGGGGCTTTATCCGTGCCCGCTCTTCCCAAGAAATATACTTCCTGGGAAAAAAGTGCCCGCAAGCTTGTAACCGACAAGAGTTCACTCTTTTACGGCATCCACTATATTTACGCCGATAAGAAGGCCATGCAGGGTTACCAGGCCGGCAACCGCTTCCCCGAAGGAAGCACGATTGTTGTTGATTATTTCAATCTCAAAAACGGTGGCGATGCAACCGCAGACGGCCCAAAAAACATGGTTGTTTTGATGCGTAAGGATAAGCGGGCCAAGGAAACTGGAGGATGGCTGTTTGCCGGGTATGGCGCGGATAGCAAGCCGAGCGGCCTTGATCCGGTCAAAACCTGTTTTGGGTGTCATCAGAAGGATGCTGCCCAGCGCGACTTTGTAATTTCAACCATTAAAGACTTTAAACGCTGATGTTTCGTCAGGTTGACATACAGGAACAGAGTTTTGACGACTGGCATGATATATCGCCCTATAAAAATGCGAGGAAACCGCATATTCTGGTTATTGATGACGAAGAGGATATTCTCCGCCTTATCAAGATCGGCCTTGAGCAGCAATCAGGCTACGATGTAAGCACCACGATAAGTACGGAAGAAGCTTATTGCCTAATTAGTAACTTTGAATTTGATGTCATTATGACCGATGTAATGATGCCGGGCGAAGACGGCATCTCCTTTCTTGCCAAAGTACATCAGATACTGCCGGATGTTCCGATTATTGTCATGACCGGTTTTGCCCAGCTGCAGATGGCGGTAAACGCTATCAAAAATGGAGCTTTTGAGTTTATTCACAAGCCATTCGATTTGATCTACCTGCGGCAGGTAATACGTAAGGCGGTTACCTATGCCAGCCTTCGCAGGATGGAAAAGGATTACCGTATTGAACTGGAGCAAGCGGTCACGCACCGGACCGACGAGCTCAAACATGCTCTTGCTCAACTCGAAGCAATGCGCGCGACCGTACTTAAGGCCAGCAGTGATAAAACAGAATTCCTAACCACAATAACCCACGAGATGCGTACCCCTATGAATGGAATTATCGGCGCCCTTGATTTGCTGGCGGATGCGGATCTCTCCGGCAGCCAGCTTGAATATCTCTGTCTGGCCCGCCAGTCCGCTGACAATATGATGGAGCTGGTTGATCGGGTACTCTCCTTTTCCAGCGGAGTTGGCCGCGGCCATACTGCCTCCCAAGAGCTGACCGACCTGCCGAATGCAATTGAGTCGGTGGCCGCGGCTCATCACCCTCATTTCACTGAAAAAGGACTTTCTTTTGAAGTCCGGTTGGCGCCTTCAATGCCACGTTGTATAAGATGTGATAGCAAACAATTGACCAGGTTGCTGGACATTCTCCTGAGCAATGCCCTCAAATTCACAGAAAAGGGAGGCGCAGCCCTGGAGGTCTCTCTGGAGCGGATTGAGGAACATCATGCGCTGATCTGCGTGAGCGTCAGTGACAGTGGAATTGGTATTCGCCCCGAGATGATTGAGCACGTTTTTGATCCGTTTATTCAGGAGGATGCTTCGCTTAATCGCCGTTTTGGCGGGGCCGGATTGGGACTTAGCATTGCTCGGCAGATAACAGCGCTGTTTAACGGAGAAATCTGGGCCGAAAGCACACCCGGTGAGGGTAGCCGGTTTTGTTGTAGATTGAGTTTTGAATTGGCATGACCTGAAATAGGATAAGTGCGTTATGAAATGATTTTCCGCCTAGACCCGCGGAAATTTCTAAAAAGGAGGAGGAATTGTGAACTGTCTTATTGTGGAAGACGATTTGATATCGCGTCGGATCCTCAAGGAAATGCTTTCTTCGTTGTGTGATTGCGATATTGCCATCAATGGTGAAGAGGCTATTGTCTCATTTCAGTTGGCACATGCTGGCAAGCGCCCCTACGACCTGATCTGCATGGACATAATGATGCCGGGGATAGATGGTCAGGAAGCGCTGAAGCGTATCAGGGAAATCGAAAAGGAAATGGAAATCCCACCCAGTCTGGAGGTCAAGGTTATCATGACCACTGCTCTGGATGATCCTCGCTCTGTTGTCCAGGCCTTCTACAAGGGTGGTGCCACATCATATATCGTAAAGCCGATCAGCAAGCAAAAGCTTATGAATGAAATACGCCAGCTGGGATTGCTCAACTGATATCAATCGTAGTGCACAAGGAAGTTTCATGGCTGCTGTCTTAAATCATAATATTACTGAACCCCAGCCTAGCCCTGATAATGCAGGTGCTATTGCTGGCTGGCGCAAGATCATCGCTCCTTCTCTCGCGATCCTGCGGGAACTGGCCGGTACAACGGAAGACGAGTTCTTGCAGATAGGGTCACAGCTACAGGGATTTTACCTGCGCTCGTCAGAGCTGACATCAATGGCCAGCCGCCTGGTGGATGCGGTATCAGGCGAGCGGGTGCAGTGCCTCGTAGAACGGTTGCGCCAGATGATCGCCGACATGGAAGCCTATTTAGCCACTGCCCGCGCTCAAAGTGATGATAGTTGTCAAACCCTGGAGCGGATACTGAATCTGCTCGATCAGGTCTCAGAGCCGCTGGAAGGGTTTCAGAAGATGTACAAGACCTTGCGGATGCTGAGTACCTCCACGAAAATCGAAAGTTCGCGCTTGGGAGAGCAGGGAGCCGGCTTTCTGACACTTGCCATGGATGTGGAAAAGCTCTCGCACCTGGTTAATGAAAAATCAGGAAATATTCTGAAACAACGTCAGATTCTGGTCACTATGATCGCTGATAACCTCAAAATCGTTCGTTCTTCAAAAACAATTCAGGATGCTAATATCGGAGGAATCCTGACACGTACAATCAAGAGCCTGGAAGAGCTGGTGGCAGTCAATGAACACTGTACCGATTTCGGCCGACTGATTGCTTCGATTTCAGGGGAAGTCAGTAGCAATATCAGTGAGGTTGTTTCTTCCTTGCAGTCTCACGATATCACCCGCCAGCAAGTCGAGCATATCGTTGAAGCAATGGAACAACTGACGGCTGATTTTGAGGCAGTTGGTAATGCCGACTTGGATGTGGAGCGTCAACGTAGGCTGATTATTGAGGCTGGTGATGTCTGCGAGCTTCAGTCCGCGCAACTTAGGCACGCTTCCTCAGCGCTATACATTGAGGTCTGCTCGATTGTGGACAATCTGCGGGATGTGGCCCGTCAGCAGAGCGTAATGGCAACGGAAACCCTGACAATTGCAGGCGTCACTGACTCGACCGGAAATTCGTTTGTGGATGGTATGAATCGGGGGCTATCGGCCATGACGGCTGTCCTGGTCGGCTGCGCTAAGGATGATCAGGAAATGTCCACCACCATGAAAAAGGTGGCCGGAACAATTGGGGATATCGCAGGCTTTGTTACGGATATTGAGGAAATAGGGTCTGAAATAGATCTGATTGCTCTTAACAGCCAAATCAAGGCCGCCCACACCGGTCGCGAGGGTGCGGCACTGGGGGTTCTGGCCGAGGCTATCAAACGGCTTTCGCTTGAGGCAGTAATTCAGACCGCGGCTGTCTCCCAGACACTGTCAAGCGTCAAAGAGGTAACCGAGCACCTTTTTAAAGATACAGATGCGGATAATAATCAACTGCTTTCCCAGATCAGCACAATGGAGATTGAATTAACAGAAATCTTAAGCACCCTCGGCATTATGAATTCCGATCTGTGTGCACTCCTGACGGGATTGAATCAAAAGGTGACCTCGCTGACCTATGATGTTGAACGGACCACAGGTGGAATTGATGTACATGAGCAGACAAAGCGTGTAGCTGAAGAGGTCATAAACGTTCTTGACAGAATTGTTCTACATGCACGCGAATTGGAGCCTGCCAGTACCGAGTTCAAGGAGAATCTTCGCCATATGGAGGATCGCTATACCATGGAAAGCGAACGGCACATCCACGAAGCCATAGCCCGAAAACGTGGCGGTTTACTGGACCCGGCCAGTTTGATTGCCAACGAGGCAGAAGAAAAGACAGACAGTGCTGAATCTGAATTTGGCGATAATGTCGATCTGTTTTGACAGTTAAGTAGATGATGGAGGAGAAAAATGAGCGACCATAAAATCATTAATAGCATAACATCTGACGGAACTGGCTCTATCTCCACCGTCACCATCAGCGGCGTATTGAAGATTGAGGCTGCCGCCGAACTTCACCAAACGCTTGTCGAGGCGTTGGCTGAATCTCAACAGGTAGTTCTGGATGCGAAACTGCTTGAGGAGATGGATATGAGTATACTTCAAGCCGTCTGTTCGGCCTGCAAGACCGCCGCAGCCGGTAAAAAAAGTTTCACTTTCGATGGTGAGCTTCCTGTCTGCATGGCCACGCTTAATAGCGGGATTGGTACCTATCAGGGATTATCATGCCGCCAGAATAATGATGAAGCATGTCGATGGTTGGGAGGAGTTTGCTAATGGCAAAGGTTATCATGACGGCAGATGATTCTGCCAGCGTACGGCAGATGGTTGCTTTCACCCTTAAACAGAATGGTTATGATGTTATTGAAGCGGTTGATGGCAGGGATGCCTTGACCAAGCTTTCCGGTCAAAAGGTCGACATGCTGATTACCGACCTCAATATGCCCAATCTGGATGGCTTGGGGCTGATCAGGGGAGTGCGTGCCGGAACGCTCAACAAGTTCATCCCGATCATCATGCTCACCACAGAGTCCCAGGATGCGAAAAAAGGTGAAGGCAAGGCGGCCGGGGCTACCGGTTGGATAGTCAAGCCGTTTAAACCGGAACAACTGATTGCGGTTATCAAGAAGGTGTTGGGTTAGCAATCCCGTTACAATGACCTACGGTTAAGCGTAGGTCTGCCAGCTTTGAAATGAGGTAGGCCACTATGATTGAACAGCACATCGCCACATACCGTGAAGAGGCCAACGAGCTGTTGAGCGAGCTGGAAACATCGCTGCTCGAGCTGGAAGAGAGCCCTGAGGATACGGACCTGATCGGACGCGTGTTCCGCGCCATGCATACCATCAAGGGCTCAGGAGCCATGTTTGGCTTCGATGAGATCGCCGCTTTTACCCATGAGGTCGAGACGGTCTTTGATCTGGTGCGTAACGGTAAACTGGCGGTTACCAAGCAGCTGCTCAACCTGACCCTGCGAGCCCGTGACAACATCAAGGCGCTTCTGGATGCCTCGGTCTCGGGAGACGAAGTTGAGCGAACCGAAGGAGATGCCGTCATTAACGGGCTTCGGCAGCTTCTTCCTTCTGCTACGCCACTCGAATTGCTGCAGAAGGAACAGGAGTCGGTTCCCGAAGCTAAACCGGATAATGACCAGCAAACCTGGCGCATCCGCTTCAAACCGCATCCGGAAATCTTTCTGAGCGGTACGAACCCTTTTATGCTGCTCAACGAGCTGCGTGATTTAGGTCAAAGCCACGTTGTAGCGCATATGGACGCCATCCCGCACTTGGATGAACTGGTGCCAGAGCACTGCTATATTTACTGGGACATCATCCTGACCACTTCACGCGGCATTGACGCGATCAAGGATGTCTTCATCTTTATTGAGGATGACTGCGATCTGAAGATAGACCTGGTGGATGACGGCGGCCAGATCCATAAGGATCCAGAATACAAAAAACTTGGCGATATTTTGATGGAGCGGGGTGACCTGAGCCTGGTTGAAATGCAGAAAATCCTTGGTTTACAGAAACGTTTTGGCGAGCTGGCGGTGGCGGTCGGCGCGGTTACTCCCGTTAAAGTCCAGGCTGCATTGGTGGAACAGCAGCACGTTAAGAATGTGCGCCAGGAAAGGGTTTCACAAGAATCGGCCTCCAGTATCAGGGTGCCGGCTGAGAAGCTGGATCTGCTGGTAAATCTGGTGGGCGAGCTGGTGACGGTCCAGGCCCATCTCAGCCAGACTGCCGCAATGCAGGGTAACGGCGCTTTTGCATCGATCGCCGAAGAGGTGGAGCGTCTGACAAATGAGTTGCGCGACACCGCCTTAAACATACGTATGTTGCCGATCGGTTCTACCTTCAGCAAATTCAAAAGGCTGGTGCGCGATCTCTCCCAGGAACTGGGCAAGGAGATCGAAATGGAGACCCAAGGTGCCGATACGGAGCTGGACAAGACAGTCATCGAGCGTCTGAATGACCCGTTGGTACATCTGATCCGCAACAGTATCGATCACGGGATCGAAATGCCTGATGTTCGTCGTGCCGCCGGCAAACCGGTTCAGGGGACGGTACATCTGGGAGCGGTTCATTCAGGTGATAGCGTACTGATTACCATTCGAGATGATGGAGCCGGACTGGATCGAGATGCAATTCACGCCAAGGCCCTGGAAAAGGGCTTGATAACCTCGTCCTCAGATCTGACCGACAAAGAGATCTATGCCATGATTTTCGCCCCCGGTTTTTCTACTGCTGCCAAGGTCACCAACGTGTCCGGACGTGGCGTCGGGATGGATGTGGTCAAGAAGGGGATTGAGGCCTTGCGGGGCACCATCGATATCTCCAGCGTCCGAGGAGTAGGGAGTACCATCACTCTCAAAATTCCACTTACCCTGGCCATCATTGAATGTCTGCTGGTGCGTATCGATCAAAGCTATTTTGTTATGCCGCTATCGATTGTAGAGGAATGTGTCGAGCTTACCCGCGAAGACATTAACAACTCCCATGGCCGGAATCTTGCCAGAGTACGGGGTAACCTTGTCCCTTATATTCCTTTGAGGGAACAGTTCCAGATCGGCGCCAATCGTCCCGAGATCGAGCAGATCGTCATCAGCAGCATCAATGGCAACAAGATCGGCTTTGTGGTGGATAAGGTGGTAGGTGAGCATCAGACGGTGATCAAGACTCTGGGGCGAATGTACCGTGACGTCAGGGGCATCTCCGGTGCTACCATTCTGGGTGACGGAACCGTGGCGCTGATACTTGACATGGGTGTGCTGCTACAGTCGGCTGAGGAGCTGGAACAGGCAGCCGTATAAGCTTCACTCGACACGGATAAATTCGATGCCATATAAAGCCTGTTATCACGGTCGGGTGAAGTATAGGCAATGGTGGGGCAATTTAAAATATTACCGAATCCGGACAGGAAACCTTTATGAAGCAGCAGCACGCTGATGCGCCACAGCCACCAGGAATTTCAGCTGTTCTCAAAGAAAAAGAGTTCAATATTTTCAGTAAATTCATTTACCAAGAAGTCGGGATTAAGCTTCCTCCAGCCAAAAAAATTATGGTTGAGGCTCGTCTTCAAAAACGACTTAAGGCATTGGGACTTCGTACGTTTGAACAATATTCAGATTATGTGTTTAGCTCTGAAGGTAAAAGTGATGAGGTCATTCATTTGATCGATGTTGTAACCACGAACAAGACTGATTTTTTTCGTGAACCGGCTCATTTTGAATATCTTGTTAAAAAGGCCATCCCTACGCTCATTGGAAATAGTGACGCCGGAATCCGCTCTCCGTTCAGAATCTGGAGCGCCGGCTGTTCAACAGGTGAAGAACCATATACCATGGCTATGGTTTTGACAGAGTTTGCCGAATCGCTTCCCGGTTTTCGGTCTTCAATACTTGCCACGGATATTTCCACTCAGGTACTTGCCAAGGCACGTAACGCCATTTATGCGGAAGACAGGGTGGACACGATTCCACTGAACATGAAAAAAAAATATCTTTTAAAGAGCAGAGATAAACACAAAAGCCTGATTCGCATGACTCCGCACATCCGATCCATGATCCAGTTCCAGCGGCTGAACTTTATGGACGATTTTGACATGCGCGAACAGATGGACGTAATCTTTTGCCGCAATGTGATTATTTACTTTGATAAACCAACTCAAGAGCGTCTCCTCAATAAATTTTGCAGGCAGCTTGTACCGGGTGGTTATCTGTTTTTGGGTCATTCTGAAACATTGAATGGACTTAACGTCCCACTGAATCCGGTAGCCTCGACTGTTTACTGCAAATCATGAAAAATCTGGTTGATCCTCAATTGCAAAATGTGTACTTGAAACCGGGTGAAATTTATGTTTCTCGGGTGCCGGCCCTTGTCTCAACAGTACTTGGTTCCTGTGTGTCGATTACCCTGTTCTCGCCGGAATCCAAAGCAGGCGCTATGTGTCACGCCCTCCTTCCTAGCGGCAGTATTGATGAAGGTTTTCGTTATGTTGACAGCACTCTCGATTATATGTTTTCAAGGCTGAGCGCTGTCAGTGGTAGATCAAGTGGATTTGAAGCCAAGCTGTTTGGTGGAGCGGATGTTCTTAAGCCCGGAGGTCTATTGAGCGGAGCTCCTTCAGTGGGCAGTCAGAACGTGGAAATTGCTCTGCAGGTAATAAAAAGACTTGGGATGGTTCTGACAGCCTCTGATACGAGTGGCGATAGAGGCAGAAAGATCTTCTTCTACTCCAATACCGGAGAGGTTTTTCTGCGCCAGGTTAGGAAAACTATTAAAACATGCGAGAAATAAAGTCTTTGCTCCCCCTGATAATCAGGAGTTTTCATGTCTAACAGAGTTAAAGTCTTAATCGTAGATGACTCGGCGCTGGTCAGACAGGCCTTGACAGAGATACTTTCCTCTGATCCTCAGATCGAGGTTGTGGGGACCGCTGCCGATCCATTCGTGGCGGCCGAACGTATGAAAACGTGTGTGCCGGACGTGATCACCCTGGACGTAGAGATGCCCCGTATGGACGGTTTGACCTTTCTTCAAAAGATCATGTCCCAGCATCCCATTCCGGTGGTAATGTGCTCAACACTGACCATTTCCAGCAGCGAAACAGCTCTCAAGGCCCTTGAATACGGAGCAGTCGAGATCATAGTAAAGCCTAAAATGGGAACCAAGCAGTTTATTGAGGAATCACGCGTTCATATTTGTGATATAGTCAAGGCGGCTGCCATGACTAAAAGTAAGCTGATTCCTCTTTCGCGATCGCACGAGGTTACGCCCAAGCTTACAGCTGATGTGATCATTGAGAAACCTAGTTCCAAGGCCATGGTTCAGACCACGGAAAAGGTTGTTGTTGTCGGGGCCTCTACCGGTGGCACTGAGGCGCTTAAACTTTTTCTGGAAATGCTGCCGGAGGATGCACCCGGAATTGTAATCGTTCAGCACATGCCGGAGCATTTCACGGCTGCTTTTGCCAAGCGGCTGGACATGACCTGCCGGGTAACTGTCAAGGAAGCTGCGAATAATGATTCTGTTGTCCGGGGAAGGGTCCTGATCGCGCCCGGCAACCATCATCTTTTGCTTAAACGGAGCGGAGCCCGCTATTACACGGAGATCAAGGATGGACCGCTGGTTTCCAGGCACCGCCCTTCAGTAGATGTTCTTTTTCGCTCTGCTGCCCGCTATGCAGGGAAAAATGCTGTCGGCATAATCATGACCGGCATGGGCGATGATGGAGCCCGCGGGATGAAGGAACTATTCGACGCCGGAGCTATCAATGTTGCACAGGATGAAGCAACCTGCGTTGTCTATGGTATGCCGCATGAAGCTATCAAAATGGGCGGTGTCCACAGAACATTGCCGCTTCAGTATATCGCGGCTGAAATTTTGAGGTTATGTAATTAGTTCAGTAAGACCGAATTGAAACTGGAGCTTATATGGCCAGCACTGCCGAAAAATTTTATCTGGGGCGTCAACCGATCCTGGACCGTAAACAAGAGATCGTAGGTTATGAGCTTCTCTTTCGAACAGAGGGCCTAGATTACGCTAAATTCGACAGTTATTCGCATGCCAGTGCCAATGTGATCACCGGTGCGCTGGCTTCTTTTGGTATCCAGGCAGTCCTCGGTGGTAAATTCGGCTTCATCAATGTTCATCTGGGATTGTTACTATCGGAGATGCTTGAATTGCTGCCGGTTGATCAATCAGTTCTTGAGCTGCTGGAGGTCATCCATATAAACGATCAGGTGATAGACCGCTGCCGTGAACTCAAAAATCTCGGATTCAAACTGGCACTGGACGATCATGTTTTTTGTTCCGACAATACCGACATCTACAATGTAGTTGATATTGTAAAAATCGATATTCTTCAGGTCGCCCCGGAAAATCTATCCGGGACTGTTGAAGAGCTGCGCAAATGGCCGGTGAAGATCCTGGCTGAAAAGGTTGAAACGGTTGAGCAATTTGACACCTGTTTCAAACTCGGTTTCGATTACTTTCAGGGATACTTCTTCGAGCGGCCGGTAATACTGAACAAAAAGCGGATCGATGCCTCCGGGCTGGCCATGTTGAAGCTCTTGCAGCAGCTTTCCGTGAATGCCTCTATAGATGAAATCGAACTGACCTTTAAGGCCAACCCTGGTCTTTCGTATAATCTGCTGCGTCTGGTTAACTCGGTTGCCATCCGCATGCTGGAAAAAATAAAAACCTTGCGGCACGCTATTACCATGCTTGGTATTGATCACATTCGTCGTTGGATCCAGCTCTCACTCTTTGCCGGCAGCGATGCCCGCGGCATAAACCATCCCCTGCTAGAAATGGCAGCCGTGCGGGGGCGGTTGATGGAGATTCTTATTCTACAAAAAGGTGCCAACGAAAAGCAGGGTGAACGGTCCGAGACAGCTTTTATGACCGGCATCCTTTCGCTCCTGGATGTGCTATTTGAGACTCCTATGAGCGAGCTTATTGAGAGTCTTAATCTGAATGAAGAGGTCACCAGTGCGCTGCTGTCCCGGGAGGGGCCGATGGGTCGGCTGCTCCTGCTGGCGGAAAAAGTCGAGGTTACCGATTTTGAAGCTGTTACACCGTTGCTGAATGAATGCCAGGTGACTCTTGATCAGCTGCTTACCGCCCAATTAGAGGCATTCAACTGGCGCATTAAAGTGATGTCCGGTTAAGACTGGTTAAAACAGACTCGTATAGATGTTTAATCAACCTTCTTGACCCCTCTGTGAAGAGAGACGTGAAAAGAAATAACTAGGTGATGTGAAAAGATGACACGGGATCATGTGGGATGTGGTGGAATTTGATGGGATTGTCCCGTCAAGAAAGGTGTTTTCAAGAGTTGTTTGAAAGTTTGCCAACGCACCTACTGATGAGCATTATTTGTCATGCCGAAATTTGTTCCAGGTGTTAAATTTTACCAAAAGCCAAAGACCTCCGCTATAAATCAGCAGAGCAATCATTGCGCCACACACAAGACCCTTCGAAAGACTTATTTGAAATTCTGTTGCTATCCACATTGCAATCAATAAAGTGCCAAGCGCCAGAAAAGACAATATGACTCGCCCTTTATCTCTCACACTACGAGCGGCCGCTTCAGCCGCCAGTCGATTATTCAAAAAACTGTAGTTGCATGATGGGCATTCATCAGCACCACGGAAAACACCATACTTATTGCATGCTGGACAAGAAATTAAGTTAGGGTTGTCAGGAGCTGGCTTGTCATCCTGGCCGCTGGTGGCGTGGATAATAATGTCGCGCCCGGCAACCTGGTTATAATCTCCTAAAACCGACTGATTAATCCTGTCATTGCTGTTGAAGGTGTCCTGTTCCGCCATGCTACTTCTTTGACCTCCCACTTCCCTCGTTAAAATCCCTACCTGCGACTCTGTGCCCATTACCACTGACAGTCTGTGTGATACTGTTTCCCCTTTTTAATGGCTCTTGAGTAGGCCGACCGTCTGTGATTATTGTTTCAAGCAAAATCAAAGACCCATCATCGATAAGCCGAATATAGTAAGGGGTGTCAGGAACCTCAATGGGTGCGTCCTTTATATATTCCCTGGGCTTCCCTTCCATAGGGCATTTCTCTCCTGGTTTGGTTTTAACCAACAAAAATATTTTTTCTGATTGTTTGATTTCGCCCAATATTTTTTTTCTCCTCTGGCCTTCCCCGCAAGTTTCACAATAGGTTAGGCTGCAAAGGATTTTTGCATATTTTTCATCAGGCTGCCGTTTCTTTCGCAGAGTATCGGAATAAATCAAGTCCCTGATCGTATCTCGTTTGTCTTCAGACAATTCTTTCGGATCAAGGCCTAAATCCCGCATTGCAAAATGAATTTGCTCAATTACCTTCCACATTAATTCATGGTCTGTCTCTTCTTGATAACCGAGAAAGGGTCCACCACTACCGGTTAGAAAGTCGCCTTTTCTCATAGGGCCATCTCCGGTAAATAGCCATCCAGGATTAATATCCGTATTCCGAATGATTGCTTCCAGGGTATCTGCGGATGGTTTTGTTTTTATGTTTTCAATATCTGAAAGCGAACCCTGCGAAATTCCTATCGTTCTGGCAAATTCTCCCACCTTCAACCTGAGAGACATTCGATACTCTTGAATGCGCTTTCCAATCATAAATATCCCCATACCATTTTTTTGTTGACATAATATCCGTATACCGATATCTTTTCATCATGATGAATACGGCAAAAAAAATAAAGATGCTTTTAATAGAAAAAGAAATTCCAGGGGCTGAGATAGCCCGCTCTATAGGCGTTGATCGGACTGCCGTCTATCATGTTATTTCGGGTAAAAGCAAGTCTCCTCGGATTCGTAAAGCAATTGCTGCCACCTTTAATTTGCCGATTGAGGATCTCTGGCCAACAAGTAAGGCTGCTTGAGGCAGCACAAGGTTCAGATTCAGTTCTGTTAAATTCGAGTTGATTGTAGCAGTCACAGAAGGGAGTCGCAATGGCGAAAATTAGCGCAGCAAAAGACAAGGCTTTATCAGGGCAGCACGGTTTGTTTGATAGTGGCCTACTCGAAGGTGCTTTTGATATCGGCCTGGGCCTTCGTCAATGTCTATCAAGGGCTATAAGCGAAAGTGGTCTCGATAGATATTACATAGCAGCCGAGATCAGCCGTTTAACCAAATCCACTGTCAGCAAAGATATGCTCGATAAATATACCTCTTCAAACCCCGACTATTGTATCAGATGCGAAATATTGACCGCCTTTTGTCATGTTGTAGGTTCACTTGAGCCATTCAGATACCTTCTAGAGCCCTTGGGGAGTGATGCACTGAAACCAGAGGATAAAGACCTAATAGAGTTGGCCAGGCTACAAGAAGATGAACGGCGTATTCAGGGCAAGATCATGCAAATCCGAGCCAAGCGCGGACTGAAATAACAGGAGATTTAAGGATGGCTCAAACCTACAGAACCATTGATGCGGTACGTAAGACAGTGGAGATACTTGAATACCTCGCATCTCAAAAAGAACCGGTTACTGGTTCCGACGTTGCCCGTTCAGTTAGCCTACCAAAGGGCACGGTCATGTGCCACCTGATCACCCTTGAAGAGACAAAACTTGTTCGCCGTGTCGGTGATGGTTACGAACTTGGCATGGGGGCGGCCCTGTTGTGGGCAAGGAAGAAAGCTCTTTTGGAGGGTACTCGTGAACGTGCAGAACGGGAACTGAGCGCACTTGAAGGAGGCATGTAATGGCTGTCAAATCAAAAAAGCGTGACGAGAATTCTGAAGTGGCCTTGTTGGTGGTCGAACAGGGGAAACTTCTTGAGGATAACCCACGTCGACAGCAGGAAGAGCGGGACCGTCTGATAGCGCACACGCACCAGATGATCGGTCAAATCAAGGCGGCCGATATGTTCGGAAAATTCGCCAACGTTAGCAGTTTGATATGGCTACAGCAGGTGAAGGAATCAAAAATATATCGTGATCTACCAGGTCTGGGAACATGGGAAGACTTCTGTAAATACATCGGTTTGTCACGTCAGAAGGTCGACCTCGACCTCCAGAACCTTGCAACTTTTGGTGAAGATTTTCTGCTAACCGTTAGCGGTTTGTCCGTTGGTTACAGAGATCTCCGCAAGCTGCGCCAGCTAACCCATGACGGCGAGTTAATAATAGACGCCGAGGCCATAGAAATTGGTGGTGAGCGGGTTCTGTTGGCGCCGGAGTACAAGGAAGATCTTCAAACCCTAATAGAGCGTGTAATCGATGAGAAGAATAAGGCACTCGAAGACGCGCAAGCCACGGTAAAAGCCAAGGAACGCTGCCTGGGAGAGAAAGAGAAGGAAATTCAGAAGCTGCATAAAGAGCTTTCCAAGCTGGAAGATAAAGCAGCCGTAAAAGAGATGACCGCAGAGGAAGATGCCTTCTTGCAGAAGATGAAGAACCTCCAAATGGGTTTTGAAGGCTACATGTTAAAGGCTGATCCGGATGCCGCAATGAATGGCATCACCGAAATCACTCCCCGCATGCGGGCAGCCCTGATTTCCAATCTTCATTACATGCGGATGCTGATACTTGCAGCCTACGACACAGCGGTAATGACATACGGCAACCCCGCAACTAACCCGGAGATTCTGGAAGAATATGAAGCTTGGGAAAAACAGCAGCTAGCCGTAGAAGCCTAAACCAGCATCAGGGGACACCATGTGGCAGCGTGAAATGGTTAGTGAATTAAAGGAGGCAAAACCAAGCGAGCGGAAGGCGGTGCTGAAGCGTTACGGTGAACAGTACGGCTACAGTATGAAACGGCTCTATGAAATAGCCGGTAATTTTGGTTTTAAATCCGATCGTAAAACACGCTTCGACAAGGGCGTCGGGAAACTGACAGAAGAACAAATCGAGTTCGTTGCAGCCACCATTTACAAAACCGGCCGCGAGAACAAAGGGCCAATCATGCCGGTGGAAAATGCAATGGAATTTGCCATAGACAACGGAATCATGACACGGGGCGAGGTAAGCGTGGGCACGATGCAACGGATATTAAGAGAGCGAGAGATGGACAAAAAGCGGCTTAACGCGCCCACTCCTCATACAGAGATGAGAAGCGAACATCCCAACCATGTGCAGCTGGTGGATTCATCTACGTGCATTCAATACTATCTGGATGATGGCGGCATGAAGATCATGCGCCAGGATGAATTTTACAAGAATAAATTTGAGAACTTTAAAAAGGTCAAGACACCGCTTCAACGCTACATCCTCACCGATCATTTTTCCGGCTTCATGTTTGTCAAATACTACCTATCAGCCGGCGAGACCGCCGAAAACCTCTTCGACTTTCTCTGCTGTGCCTGGGAGGCTAAGGGAGAAGCAAACTTCCCCTTCCGTGGCGTGGGGTTCATCCTGCTGATGGACGGCGGCTGCCGCGCCAAAGCACGCGCCATGGGAGATGGCTTTTGGCATGGCATCGGTGTTGAAATTCCTCCAGGGACTCCAGGCAATTCCCGCCGTCAGGGAAGCGTGGAGGTCTCACACAATATTTGGGAGATGTGGTTTGAAACACGCCTACGCATTGACCCTGCCACAACGCTTGATGACCTTAACCGTAAGGCGCGTGGCTTCTGTATCTGGATGAATGCAACCCGCGAGCATAGCCGCACCAAGATGACAAGGCTTTCGTGCTGGCTGATGATCAAAAAGGAACAGTTGCGGGAACTGCCGGAGCGATCGGTCCTACAAGATCTGATGAACAAGCCAGAGGAAGAACGCACGGTGACAAACCACCGCATCAGCTTCGAGAATAAGGAATTCAATCTCAAACATGCTGGCATTCCGCACGGCAGCAAGGTCATGGTTATCAAGAATATCTGGAAGTGGAAGGACGGCATCATCACTGTCAGCTACAACAACCACCTATACGAGGCCCAGGCCATTGAAAAGTTGCCTGCGGAGCTGGGTGGTTTTTCGGCAAACGCTGCAATCATTGGCCAGCAGTACAAGGCTCAGCCTGAAACAGCTACTCAGAAAGCGGTCAAACGCCTTGACGAACTGGCTACCGGCAGCCGGCAGCCGGACAAAAAGGCCATGCCCTTTGCAGGATTAAACGCCTTTGAAGGCTTTGCAGAAAAGGTCGCCAATCTTTCTACTATACCAAAGCGCGGCACCCCGATCGAGATTGCTCGAAACAGCGGCCCGGCTCAGATTTCCATTATAGAGATGTTCAAGCGTCTGCGGAATGCTGGGGCATCCATCACGCCTACACTCAACCGCGAGTTGCGGGCAGAGTTCGGCGAGAGTATTGAGTCAAAACTGGCAGAGGAAGTGATCGAGGCGATCGCGACGGGGGCTGAATGGCGTAATCAAGCGTTCATAAAGCAATCAATAGTCGGAGGTACTCCTTGAAAAATAGGGCGGTCGCATACGAAACCGACTTCAAACCCCTGGTGTTAAAAGAACTTTCTATTGCCTGCGACATCAGCCAAAGCGAGCTGGCAGCCGCTGTCAGTGAGCTGACAGGGAAAAACATATCTCGCGCATTAATCAATCTGACGATGAACCGAGACTATTACCCTCCAACCGTGCCGGGATTCCGCCCAGCTGTGGAGGCGCTGATCAAAAATAACCAACGGACAATGGCATGGCTGATTCAACGAAATATGGCGGTCACGGACATTTGGCAACAGGCCGAACAAGGCTTCAGAGGCAAGATGCCTTCTGGTATCGGCAAAAGGGCAAAACGGGGCTGGCAACAATCAAGACAAGCATTAATCCCCGGCAACCCTGATGGAATTACAATTCAATGGGAGGTGGAAATGATTTCACAAGAAGCACTGCGGCACTTCAAGATATTTAGGAACCCATTCATCGACGACATCCAAAAGGACGCGGATATCTACATGAGCGATGAACATCGTTACATTGAGGCTGCCATGCTCGATGCAGCAAGGCACGGTGGCTTTTTAGCCGTAATCGGCGAGGTAGGGAGTGGCAAAAGCGTTATGCGTCGCAAAGTAATTGAGCAGCTCAAAAAGGATGGTGACACCTTAGTGATCTATCCTCAAATGATCGATAAAACCAGAGTCAACGCCTCCAGCCTCTGTGATGCGATCGTCATGGATATAAGCTCTGAAAAACCGCGTATCAAGCTGGAGCAGAAGACGCGCCAGGTTCAGAGTCTGCTTCTAGATCGCGCAAAGAGCGGGTATCGCGCCTGCCTGATCATTGAGGAGGCCCACGATCTGAGCGTACCAACCCTCAAATACTTGAAGCGTTTTTATGAGCTCGAAGACGGTTACCGCAAGCTATTGGGGATCGTTTTGATCGGCCAAACAGAACTCAAGCATATGTTTGATGAAGGAACAAACGTGGATATGCGCGAGGTGATCCGGCGCGTCCAGGTGGCCGAGATCAAGGGCCTCAACGGCTATCTTCAAGATTATCTGACTATCAAGTTTAAACGGGTGGGGGCAAAACTGGAAGATATTTTCTCGGCGGATGCCTATGAAGCTTTGTCACGACGGCTTACTAGCGTGGAAAGAGACGGTAAAACCAAGGTAAGCCATGCCTACCCGCTGCTGGTAAACAATTACACAGCCAAAGCAATGAATCTGGCCTTCGAGATGGGCGAAGCGAAGGTAACGGCTGATGTGGTGGAGGCCATATGACGGACAATAACACGATCAACAAACATGCCAGAGCAATGGTAATAGACCTGGCTGAATACAAGCAGTGGGAGGCCATCAGCATCCTTGCTACTGCAATCTCCATAATTGCCTCACAGCCGAGACAGATTGACGATCGACTTGACAGCCCCACTATGGCATTCAACAGCGGCCTCCTCCGTAGACGACCGGGTAAAATCAGTGGGATTGAAAAAGATCCTGAAATAAAGGCCTTCATTCATAACCTTGATCGTTACTACACAGGTCCTGATCTATTGGCCTTGCTTAAAAACCGCTTTGGCAAAGAGCGTACACCTTCAAAAAGTAGCTTAGACCGATATTTGCAAAGAATAATCAAAACACTGATGCCAAACAAAGAGGGCAATAATGAATAAAATGAAGATAAGCACTGCCGATTTAATTATGGAAATTGAAGACTGTAGAGCCATGGCTTGTTTTTTATCTGAGGCCATCGGCTTGATACTTGGAGAACATTCAGGTTTTACAGAAAAATGCCCTGTTCCTCATGGCGCCGCAACCTGCCTTGATTCACTGGCAGATAAATTGGGACTGCTACTTGAAAAAATATAAGGAGGAACTTATGAGATTTTTCCGCACTCTTATTGAAATCCTGATCGCAATTGAAATTCGCTTCAACCGCCGCAAGGCTGCCAAGCAAGCAACCCGCGCCGCTGTCCGTATGGCACTGAATGGTTGCAAGCCTTAGAGACTCCGAACAATCCTCTTTCGACTCCCTAATAAGGGGTATGTATGGGCCAAGGCAAAACAACGCGATACACGAAAGTTTAAAGACTGTTTTAACACGGTTCTGAAAATAGGTAGTTACCACCAAAATGCGAAACAGGGGAAAACCTCCCCCTGTCTTCCCGGATCGGCAACCGGGAACTGATGAGCAAGCCAGGGGAAACTATATGTCTAAAATTTGGGAAAAGGTTGCGCTCGAAGTCGGGAAAATCATCCAGGAGGCATCCGTGTTACATCCAGAGCTTGGCCCTTTGAATCGCTCCTTCATGAACTTTGCCCGGAAGTACCATGTTCAGCAACCGAAAGGTGATTCTCCAGTTATTGCTCAACTTGTCTCTGCCATCCATCGGCAGGCTGAAGAGGTCACTGGCCTTGAGTGCCGGATTAAAACTTTACTGAGGCATAAATGAATCTTGTTCTTACTCAATCTTCAGAGGTATGGCTTGCCACCAATGAAACCATATGGTGCAACCGGATGGCGGCTGCATTGTCCACTGTTGCATGTGAACAGAACCGTAACCATCCATTTAAAGGCCGCTGTTTCGGTTGTGGTGGGCTACATGATCAGTCTACGCCACCTAAACAAAAAGAAATAGAAGGTCTTGATGCCCTGGATACGATCATCGATGACTTATATGAAGATCCCGTTCCAGGTGATGATTTTGCAGATATAGAACTCGATGTCGACGATGAAATGCTGCTGGCCCTGTTTCCCGAACTAGCTAGGGATGGAGACGCCGCCCCGTTAAATTACCAGCGTTTCACGGAATATCAAGAGGCGGTAAAACCCCGCGCTGTTTACCGTGGTAGGTGCAAGAGGTGTCTGGGATATATGGAGGATGTTAGGGAATGGCATGATGATTATGTTTTTCATTGCCTTGAGTGTGGTTGGCGTACTAGCCCGGAATATGAACGTAACAGGGCAATTCAAGCAGCAGGCGGGGTGATTTGTGAGTAAAAAAGGTCCGGTTTTAGTGTCGTACTCCACTCCGGTGATTGCCGTGAGATTTATTGAAACTCTGCTGGATGAAAGCACTGCCATGTTGATCAGATATGGCGAGAACCAGGAAGATGCAAAAAAAATGAGTCGGCAATTTGTCGTTGAAGTGGGGCAGAAAATAGGGGGGAGTCTGCTGTATATCGGAAAAAATTCACTGATTGAAGCTCAACAGCGGCGCTTCCAGATCAGGGAAGAGTTCAACCATGGTGAAAGCGTCAAAGTGCTTTCAGATAAGTATCAGCTTTCGACCCGCCAGATTGATGCCATTTGTAAAGAGATACAAGATACAGCACCCGCCAAAGCAGCAACAAAAGGAGCTGATTTCATAGCCGTTGTCTCCGCCCGGATGTTCATGAAAATAGGAGAAAATATTGACGATGCAACAAGCGCGGCCAGGGGGCTGCTGGCAGTTATTGCTGCAAAATTCGGGGGCAAACAGTTTTGTATTCCCCGAGGCAATTGCCTCAATCGCTTACTGCGGATGATTGACGTATACCGGCTGGACAGATCCGGTTACAGCCATGCCGCCATTGCCGGACGGTATAATCTTACTGAAGACCAAGTCGCTGAAATCAGCGATGCTTACCCCGCCCGCACCATGCCGGATTCATCAGAACTCCCCAAGATTAAAATACGTCTTTTCAATATGGCAGCAACCTTTAGCGGACATGCTGAAATCAATACATTGTTGGAATCCGCAACCGAAAACATAAGCCGAGCAGAGCAGATTATTGAAAAACTTGAGGGTGTGCCACTGTGAAACTACACCCTAGAAGGGGTTGTAAAAATGGGAAACGATTTTGCCTGGGCAAAAAGAGTAATTTCAAGAGGTACTGATTGGACAAAACTAAATGGCAATCCTGCGTTTAACCGAAAGCAGCAACAATCACAACTAGAAAGTAGGAGGAAAAAAAAGATGAGTGAATCAAATAAGTCGGCTTTAGAAGTTGCAATATTGTGCGGAATTTCGCCCGAGGAATACCAGTCGGCACTAAATCAGGAAAACAAAGCGGCTGTGATTCAATCGCTGTTGACACCTGAGGAGATGAAAATATGTAAATCAACTGGAATAGAACCTTTGGAGTATCTCAAAACCTCGGGGGCCCTCGATCTAAATACCCTGTTGTCCCAGGATGAAATTGCTACTTGCCGCACATTGAACGTGGCCCCACTAGACTTCTATTTTGCCAAAAAATATAAGTGCTAACGGCCTGACGGTGAGCAGCTTGGGGCTGATTCACTCCTCTGATTATATGCTGAGGTGGAACTCAGCGGCCCCAAATTAAGATTTAAAGGAGCATTTATATGTCTGGCGCTTTCACTGTTATAACAAAGATCGATGACTCCGATATTCAGCGGGTCCTGGGTCGATTGCAAAAAAAAGCGGGTAATCTACACCCCTGCTTGAAAAACATCGGCCTACACCTAGAGGAGAGCACTAAGCAAAGATTCAGTAAAGAGGAAGATCCTGCTGGAATCCACTGGGCTGCATTAAAATCTTCAACACTAAAGAGGAAAAAGAACTTGAAAACTCTTACTGAATCAGCTGACTTGAGAGACAGTATAATAAGTGCTGTCAGGAATAATGGTTTACGGGTCGGAACTAACAAAGCATATGCCGCCACACATCAATTTGGCAGAGATAAAATGCCTGAGCACAAACGTACTGTAACAAGTGTGTACGGAAATAAACTCAAGTTCCCTGTTTGGGCACAAGTAAAAAGTTATAACCCAAAAATTCCGGCCCGCCCGTTTCTCGGAATTTCAACCACGGATCGAGAGGAAATTTTAGTGCTGGTACAGCATTACCTGAAGGAAAAATAAAGGCTGCAGCGCTTCAGTAAAGGGAGACACTATGAATAAGTTTGGAGGGCCGACAATATGAGCGATAAAGTAAGCCTGCAAATCGGCAACCAGCGGATCGAGAATTTCATCAGCTATGACATCGAAGCCGACCTCTACCAGGCCGCCGATAAGTTCACCATGGAACTTGCCAATCCAGAAGCCCCGGTCACTGCCGGCATGCAGTGCAAACTGTACATCAACGATCAGCTGGAACTGACCGGGCTGATCGACAAAACCTATAAAAAATACGGCAAAAGCGGCCGCACTCTGACAGTTGAGGGGCGCGATCTGATGGGGATTCTGGTGGACAGCCATGCTGAGAAAATTGGTGACGTCCATGGTAAAACCGTGAAGCAGCTGGCCGAGATGTTGTTCTCACCGTTTCCCTTAATTAGACGTTCTAAAGTTGAATATCAGGCAAATGTCGTGGGCAAGTTGAAGGGCAAAAAAAAGACGGCCGACAGCCCCTTGACCACCTTTATGGACACTCCTCAAAAGTTTTCACATATAGAGCCTGGCATGACTGTATTTGAAGTGCTAGCCGTGTACGCTGCCAGCCGTGGCCTAATGTTTTTCTCCCTACCTAATGGTACCTTTGTATTTGGCAGGCCGCGGGTTACTGGCGAGCCTGATTTTTTTATCAATACCAGGTTTGACGGCAAGGGCAACAACGTGGAAAGCGGCGAGGAAATCAACGACATCTCCCCGCGCTATTCTAAAATTACGGTTGTATCCCAGGTACAGCACACTGATGATTTTTTTATGGAACCCCAAAAAGGAAATCTTTCACCAAGTTTCTATGACCATGACATCCCCTTTCATAAACCACTGGTGGTTAAACTCAACAACGACAGTCAGACACCGGCACTGTATGCCCGGATGCTATTTGAAAAACAGCGCCATGAAGGTTACCACCTGGCCTACACTCTTCCGCTGCACAGCCAGAACAGCACCAACTGGGGAATCAACAAGCTCTGCACAGTTACAGACGAAGTACTCAACATTAACCGCACCCTACTGGTCTTCAGTCGCCGCTTCCGTAAAACCAAACAGGGGAGCTGGACTGATATCAGACTTGGCCCACCTGGATTGGTAACTGCACCATAATAAAGCAGACATAATATTAAAAAAGTCAAGGCCGCTGAATCACTCTCAGCGGCCTTGACTTTGTTTGGGATACCAGGAAAATTATGCCCAGGATCGCCACGCCTGGAGATCATTATGGAAACTATGATGGTAAAATATGCTTCTGAGTTGGAATTGATAAAAAAAGAACCGGATTACAACAGAATCCGGGCCATGAAGCACTTTTTTCTGTTAAAGGATTTCGAGAATAGATTCCTACCTCTTCAGCGAGAACAGCATACTGAAAAGGTTTCAAGAAGCAAGGCTGTCACGGCCTATTGTGAGTTCCGTGGCATTCCGATAAGATCCTTTTATAGGTGGATTGTCTTATACAGAGAACACGGAATTAAAGGACTTGTTCCTAAGTACGGGCAGGGAACTAAGCAGTTGTACCGATGCCAGAAAAATAAGCTAATCGCAACAATACCAATAAGCATCAAAAACCCTCTGAAATGCCTTGAAACTTTGCGAAAGATAATACAGCGCTGCACGCTGATCCAGCCGGAGACAAAACAAAATTCCTTATTTTTGCTGAAGCAGTACTTTACAGGTTTGCAGGCCGGTTGCCGCTTACGTCTTAGAACCCCTCTGACTGAAGATGAACTTAAAACTCTTAGGCGATATAAAGCTGGAAAACACAGGTGGCATACCAAACGAGCAGCAGTGATTTTAATGGCCGATGAGGGTCGCACCCTCGTTGAAACAATGAGAAAAACGCGTGCGCCTATACGTTCAATTTATCGCTGGTTACGCAACTTCAATAAAGATGGCATGGAGTCAATAGAGGTACACATTCACCAACCCGCCAAAGAAAAGGAAATGGCCGAGCGACAAACAAGAGTAATAGATATTATACATAAGATGCCTTCCCTTTATGGCATCAACAGAACTACCTGGACGTACGGGGCGATTGCAGAGGCATACCAAAAAGAATACGGGGAGCCTATTTCAGTTGGCAAACTGTACGGTGTAGTCAGGAATTCCAATTACAGTTGGAGGCACGCCAGAAAGGTGCTGACAAGCCCTGATCCCGACTACAAGGAAAAGGTTGAAAAGCTGCTTGATACGCTCCAGGGGCTGAAGGAGGGAGAGCGGTTCTTTTTCATTGATGAAGTAGGGCCGTATCGGGTTAAAAAATATGACGGCTCCGTGTTGATCCGGAAGGATCAGACACCACCCACTGTGCCTGAATTTCAGAAAAACAAGGGTAAGATTCAGTTTGTTGCGGCACTGGAAGCGATCACCAATCAACTTACCTGGTTGTTTACACCTGATAAAGGCGCAGACTCAATGGTCAAGCTGCTTCAGAAGTTAGTAAAGGAATATGCAAGCTGCCCGGCAGCCTACCTGACTTGGGATGCCATTTCCGTTCACAACTCAAAGGTGGTGACGGATTGGATTCAAACCCACAATAAGACGGCCTTAAAACCGCATATCAAAGTAATCCCTTTGCCCTCAAATGCTCAGTTTCTGAATGTGATTGAGTCTGTTTTCGGTGGTATGAAAAAGGCCATAATCTGCAATAGTGACTACGACACACCTCACGACATGCAAGAGGCTATTTCCAAACATTTCAACGATAGAAATGTTTTCTACAGGGAAAATCCAAAGAGGGCTGGAAATAAGATCTGGGATAAGCAGGGTTTTGACTTCGATAAACTTGCGGGTGGATTGTTTAAAAAGATGTAATTCAAACCTCAATTGATATACTCAAACATCTTTCGGCGGCAATTTTTCACATTTTTCAGGGCAAAGTTTTCACATCGCGCTACACTCTGTTTACCTCCTTGACACCCTTTTGCTTTTGATGTAACTTTACATGTCCTACCGCAGGATGATCAAACAAAGATGCGTCATTAGCCTCATTCACAGGTTACATCCAGATGAAAATCACTGCAATTATTCCAGCTCGATATGCATCCACACGCTTTCCCGGTAAGGCATTAGCCGAAATCGGCGGTAAGCCAATGATACAGCATGTTTACGAGAGAACCATGAAAGCGTCATTGGTGAGCGAGGTAATCGTAGCTACCGATGATGAGCGCATACAGCAGGCAGTGATTGGTTTCGGTGGTATTTGCAGGATGACGCGAGCCGATCACGAAACCGGTACCGATCGTTTGGCCGAGGTTGCCAACGGACTTGAAGCCGATATCATCGTCAATGTTCAAGGGGATGAGCCGCTTATATTTCCGGAAATGATCGATCAGGTCATTCAACCCTTCCTGAAGGATTCATCGCTTAAGATGGGAACTCTCAAGAGCCGCATCAGGTGCCTGCACGACTTTCTCAGTCCCAATGTGGTCAAGGTGGTTACCGACAATGCCGGTAATGCCCTTTACTTTTCCCGCTCACCGCTCCCGTTTTTCAGGGATAAATGGCAGGACCTGAAAGACGAGTCTTTTTCTAGCGGCAAGCTGCTTTGTTACAAACATGTGGGACTGTATGTTTATCGCCGGGATTTTTTAATCGATTATGCCGCCATGTTACCTACGTTTTTGGAGATGTCCGAGAAACTTGAACAGTTGCGAGCGCTTGAAAATGGCGTTAGTATCCGTGTTATTGAAACAGAATTTGAATCCATCGGTGTTGATACCCCTGATGATCTGGCCAAGGCCAAGGAACGCTTCAGAAAACTTCTTTGATCAGCAGCCACTCGCTATATTTTGATACAGTCCAATTAAATTAAATTTTTTCTCCCCACAGGAGTTGTCAGTATGAAAACTAAATTCATCTTTATCACCGGTGGTGTTGTTTCCTCAATCGGAAAAGGGCTCGCAGCCGCCTCTTTGGGAGCTCTGCTCGAGGCTCGCGGATTGCGGGTAACCATGCAGAAGCTCGATCCCTACATTAATGTTGACCCGGGCACTATGTCACCTTTTCAGCACGGCGAGGTTTTTGTGACCGATGATGGGGCGGAAACTGATTTAGACCTGGGACATTACGAGCGCTATACCTGTGCCCGGCTTTCCAAGAAAAGCAATTTCACCACCGGACAGATATATTTTTCAGTGATCGAGAAGGAGCGTCGCGGAGATTATCTGGGTGGAACTGTTCAGGTCATTCCTCATATCACCGACGAAATTAAGACCAAGATTATTGAAAATGCCAAAGGGGCTGACGTTGCAATCATTGAAATCGGCGGCACAGTCGGTGATATTGAGTCGCTCCCCTTTCTGGAAGCCATCCGCCAGTTTCGCCATGATCGTGGTCCGGGTAACAGCCTCTACATCCATGTAACTCTGGTGCCTTACATTCGAACCGCCGGTGAATTAAAGACCAAGCCTACCCAGCACTCGGTAATGGAGCTCCGCAAGATCGGTATCCAACCGGATATACTTTTATGTCGTTGTGACCGCGAACTACCGGTCGAGATGAAAAAGAAAATCGGTCTTTTCTGTAACGTCGAGGAGAAAGATGTTATTCAGGTGGTTGATTCAGAACATATCTATGCCGTACCAATCGCCTTAAACAAAGAACGCCTCGATGAACAGGTCGTGGAAAAGCTTAATATCTGGACCAAGGCGCCTGATCTTACCCAGTGGCAGGATGTGGTCGGCAAGCTGTGTCACCCCAGCCACGGCGAGGTTCATATTGCGATTGTCGGAAAATATGTCAATTTGACTGAATCTTACAAGTCATTGTCGGAAGCCCTGACCCACGGTGGCATTGCCAATGATTGCCGTGTATTTGTAAAATACCTCGATTCCGAGATGATCGAGCAGGATGGTATCGAGGGGCATCTGGATGGTATGGACGGTATCCTGGTTCCAGGCGGTTTTGGTGAACGCGGCACTGAAGGTAAGATTTTAGCCATTCAACATGCCCGCACCAGCAATACCCCTTTCTTTGGTATCTGTCTCGGAATGCAGATGGCGGTAGTTGAATTTGCCCGCAATGTCTGCGGAGTAACCGAGGCCTGCTCCAGTGAATTCAAGCCAGATGGGGTGGATCCGGTGATCCACTTGATGGAGGAACAAAAAACAGTCAATCAGAAGGGTGGCACCATGCGTTTGGGGGCTTATCCTTGCTCCCTTTCCAAAGGAACCCTTGCCCATAAAGCCTATAACAGTACCGATATCTCGGAACGTCACCGCCACCGTTACGAGTTTAACAACAAGTACCGCCAGATACTGACCGAGAAAGGGCTGGCTCTGTCAGGCCTTTATAAGGATAAGGATCTTGTCGAGGTGGTGGAGATCGCTGAACACCCCTGGTTCCTGGCTTGCCAGTTCCACCCGGAATTCAAGTCCAAGCCACTGGTTCCGCATCCACTTTTCCGTGATTTTATCAGCGCCGCTCTGGCACATCGTAATGCAGGCAGACCATAATGCGTGAGATAACGGTTTCAAATGTCAAGATCGGTTCCAATCGACCGCTGGTATTAATTGCCGGACCTTGTGTAATCGAATCAGAAGCAGCCACTCTTCATGCTGCAGAGAGGCTGATGACCATCTGTAATGGGCTTTCCATACCGCTGATTTTCAAAGCCTCTTATGATAAGGCCAACCGCACCTCGATCGGCGCGTTCCGCGGGCCAGGCATGAAAGAGGGTTTGAGGATCCTGGCCAAGGTTAAGGAATCGCTTGGTTTACCGGTCCTCTCTGATATTCATTCCATTGAACAGATTACTCCGGCAGCCGAAGTGCTGGATGTGCTGCAGATCCCGGCATTCCTCTGTCGCCAGACCGATCTTTTGATAGCGGCTGCCAAGAGTGGGCGGGTGATTAATGTCAAGAAAGGCCAGTTTCTGGCTCCCTGGGACATGAAGAATGTAGCCGGAAAACTGGCTGCTTCCGGCAATGAGGATATCATCCTTACCGAGCGTGGGGTTTCCTTCGGCTACAACAATCTGGTGGTCGATATGCGCAGCTTTCCGGTCATGCGCTCCAGCGGCTATCCGGTGGTTTTCGACGCCACGCATAGTGTACAGCTGCCCGGCGGTCAGGGCGAAAGCTCGGGTGGACAGCGGGAGTATGTGGAATATCTTGCCCGCGCTGCGGTTGCCACCGGCATCGACGGTATTTTTATGGAGGTCCATGAAGAGCCGGACAAGGCCCTCTGTGATGGTCCCAATTCAATCCCGCTAAATGATCTACCCAGCCTGCTCAAGACCCTCAAGGCACTGGATGCTGTTATAAAAGATCATAAGCAATAAAACCGACTTGAATAAAATTAAAAGGGGCACTTGCTATCTCAGCAGTGCCCCTTTTTGTTTGCAGATTATCGAGCCAAGCTAAGAATCAAGCATTCTCGCTGGCATCTTCCAGTTGCAGCTCTTTTATTGCCATCTCCCTTAGCTTGAATTTCTGGATTTTGCCAGAGGCGGTCATTGGATAGCCGCCCACGAACTTCACGTAGCGAGGTATCTTGTAGTTGGCGATCTTGCCCTTGCAGAACTGCCTTACCTCATCCTCGGTCATCTCCACTCCGTTTTTAAGGACAATGGCAGCCATAACCTGCTCGCCATATTTACGGTCAGGCACGCCGTAGACCTGCACATCTGAAACTTTCGGATGGGTGTAGATGAACTCCTCGATCTCACGGGGATAGATATTCTCGCCGCCGCGGATGATCATCTGCTTGATCCGGCCGGTTATCTTGCAGTAGCCGTTTTCATCCATGATAGCCAGGTCGCCGGTGTGAAGCCAGGAGTCGGTATCTATCACCTTGGCGGTTTCCTCTGGCATCTTGTAGTAGCCCTTCATAACCATATAGCCGCGGGCGCAGAGTTCACCTTGCTTGCCCGGCGGCAGCGTGGCACCGGTCTCGATATCGATAATCTTTACCTCGGCTCCCGGAAGCGCCCGCCCCACTGTGGCAACTCGCAGCTCGATCGAATCCTCGGTACGGGTCTGGGTGATGCCCGGCGAGGACTCGGTCTGGCCATAGACACTGGTGATTTCCTTGACGTGCATGTCTTTTACAGCGCGTTTCATGACCTCGATCGGGCAGACAGAGCCAGCCATGATCCCGGTACGCATGCTGGTGAGGTTGAACTTGCTGAAATCCGGATGCTCCAGCTCGGCAATAAACATGGTCGGGACGCCGTGGACCGCGGTACAGCGCTCCTTTTCGATCGTCTGTAGCACCTTGAGCGGATCGAAGATCTCCACCGGCACCATGGCTGAGCCATGGGTGACACAGACCATGACAGCCAAGACGCAGCCGAAACAGTGGAAAAATGGCACCGGAATGCAGAGACGATCATTTTCGGTGAACTTCATGCATTCGCCGATATTGAAGCCGTTGTTGATGACGTTGAAGTGGGTCAGCATGACCCCTTTGGGGAAGCCGGTGGTGCCGGAGGTGTACTGCATGTTGATGGTGTCATGACAGTCAAGTGTCGCCTCAATGGCGTTTAGTTCCTCGTCGGAAACATCTTTGCAGAGATCGATGATATCCTTGAAATTGATCATTCCGGCCGGAGTCTCGTCACCGATGAAGATCGCCTGTTTCAGATAAGGGAGTTTGGCGGACGCAAGTTTGCCTGGCTCGGCGCCCTTCAACTCCGGGACGACTTCATAAAGGGTCTGCACATAGTCAGTATCCTTGAATGACTTGACCATGAAGAGTGTATTGGAATCGGACTGGTTAAGGATGTACTCCAATTCGGCTGATTTGTAGCTGGTGTTGACCGTCACCAGGACGGCGCCGATCTTGGCGGTGGCAAACTGCAGAATAACCCATTCAGGTACGTTATAGGCCCAGATGGCGACATTGTCCCCTTTTTTTATGCCGAGCTTCATCAGACCCTTGGCTACCTGGCGACATACCTCGTTGAACTGCTGGTAGGTGTAGCGCAACCCACGTTCGTGGTACACCAGAGCTTCATGGTCAGGATAACGCCGCGCCATATCATCTAAAAGACCGCCCATCGTCAGTGTGATCTGCTGTGTCATGTTGCCTCCGAATATTGACCAGATAAACATTACATTATATTTAAACTATTGATTTTAAGAAGAATTTGCATAGCACAGGCTGGTTTACAAAGTCAACCTTCAATCAGGTATTTCATCAGTTTGCCGGCTAGAAGTAAAAGGTTTACACGGTGGGGGATGCCGCTGCTATCAACATCTCGGCTGCATGTGAAACCGCAGATTCGGTAATGGTAGCTCCGGCCAGCATTCGTGCCACCTCACGAGTACGCTCAGTCTGGTCCAGCACAACCACCTGGGTTGAGGTTCTGCCTTCAGCCAGCTGTTTTTCGACCAACAGATGCTGATCGGCAAATACGGCTACCTGAGGCAGATGGGTGATACATAAAACCTGCTGGCTTTTAGCAACCGTTTTCAGCTTTCTGCCGACCATCTCAGAGGTTGCCCCGCCAATACCGCTGTCCACCTCATCAAATACGAGGGTCGGGACATCCCCTTCCGGTAGAACCTGTTTAATAGCCAGCATCAGGCGGGAGAGTTCTCCTCCAGAGGCGATCCTGGCTATTGGGCGCGGGGCTTCGCCGGGATTGGGTGAAAACAGGAATTCTACCTTGTCATATCCGGTGAGGCGAGGTTCACCAAGCGACTCTAGTGCTATCTCAAACACGGCATTCTTCATAGCGAGTTGCTGGGCCTCGGTCTGTAAAGCCTTTTGCAATGATCTTGCAGCTTTGGTGCGTTGCGTGGTCAGCAATGCACCCATTCGGCGCAGGTCATTATCCAGCTCGTCACGCATGGAGACCAGCTTGCTGCGATCCAGTTCCCGGCTCCGCAACTGATCCAGTTCGTCATTTATCTCTTTATGGTAAACCAGAATGGCTGCTACAGTTGCCCCATACTTCTTCTTGAGCCGTCCAATCTGATCCAGGCGGTCCTCGACCCGCTGCAGGCTAGCCGGATCAGCCTCAATACGGGAGGCATAGTCCCGTAGGCTGATGGCGGAATCCTCCAGCTGCAGATAGGCATCCTCCATGCTTTTGGCCAGCTCATTCAGCCCTTGGTCGATAACTGCCAAATCAGTGATCGAAGCAGCAATCCTGCGCAACTGTCCCAAGATGGCGCCATCACCCCCATATAGACGTTCAAATGCGTCAATACTGGTTCCACCCAGTTTGTCAGCGCTGGCTAGAACCTGCCTGCGCTCCTCCAACTCTTCTTCTTCACCCGGTTGTAGTTGCGCAGCAGCTATCTCGGCCGATTGAAAGGAGAGCAGATCAAGCTTGCGAGCGGTTTCACGTTCTTCTTGATCAAGATGATCCAGTCGTCCCTGGAGTACTTGCAGCTCTTTACAGGTTGCGGTAAATTTATCCCGTGA
Organism: Desulfuromonadaceae bacterium; assembly: GCA_036504875.1. Classification (GTDB taxonomy): domain Bacteria; phylum Desulfobacterota; class Desulfuromonadia; order Geobacterales; family Pseudopelobacteraceae; genus JACPFJ01. The sequence continues at coordinate 25,174 of DASXUK010000074.1, read as the reverse complement.
ACTTGCAGTGCCACCGAACGCGTCCAGTAATAACAGGTGATTCTCGGGTCTGAGCAGGGTCTGTGATTCATGCTGACCATAGATGTTGATCAGGCGCCGGGACAGATCCGTCAGCAGTGCGAGTGTTGCCAGGCCGCCGTTGACGAAGATCCGATTCTTGCCGGAGCGGGAGATGGATCTCTTGACGAGCAGCTCATCCCCGGTTTCAAGACCAGCCTCTAAGAGTTGTTGCTGCAGCTCGGGGCGGTTGGAGATGTCAAAAATAGCCTCGACTGTGGCCTCATCAGTGCCGGAACGAATCAAATCCCCGGATGCTCTGGCCCCCATGATGAGTCCAACAGCATCAATGATGATCGATTTACCAGCCCCGGTTTCGCCGGTCAAGATCGTTAGCCCGCCTCGCAAAGAGAGTTGCAGGCTGTCGATGATGGCAATGTTTTTGATGGAGAGGTCAGTCAGCATAGATTATGGTTATCTCTCGCCCCACTTGAGTTTGGTCCGTAAAATCTCAAAATAATCACGCTCGGTGGACATGACCAGAGCGGTTGTTTTCAAAGCACGCCTGACCTCGATGGTATCCCCCTGCATCAGACGAAAGCCGACCTGACCGTCCAGGGTCAGGTAAACCTTTTCATCATAATCAGAGGCGATCGTAATAGAGACAGTTGATTCGTCGGTGACAACGATCGGACGGTTGGTCAAGGTGTGGGGACAGATCGGAGTGATAACGATGCAGCTCATCAAAGGGTGGATGATCGGCCCACCAGCCGACATCGAATAGCCGGTAGAGCCGGTGGGTGTGGAAACAATCAGGCCATCGGCCTTGAAGGTGGTCAGGGTATGCCGATTGACCCGGGTTTCCAGGTCGACAATCCGCGCTAAAGCGCCTTTGTTGATGACCATGTCATTTAAGACATGGGTCTTGTCGATCTCCTTGTTGTCGCGAAAAACCGTTACCTCAAGCATCATCCGGTCGGAGACGCGCGGATTTCCTTCCAGGCAGCTTTCCAACAGGGGATACAGCTCATCCACGGTTACCTCGGTCAGAAACCCGAGGCTGCCCAGATTGACACCCAGGATCGGAACGTACTTGCCGCTGAAAAGCCGCGCCACCGAGATCAGGGTGCCGTCACCCCCTAAAACCACTACCATCTCGGCTTGTTCGCGGATCTCCGCAGTTTCAAGGCCATTGGGATATCCGATTCGCTGGGCCAACTGTGTCTCAACCAGCGGAAGGCAATTTCTCTGCTTCAGCCAATTGACCAGGTCCTGAGCGACCACCTGGCAGCGCGGGTCGTGCATTTTGGCAAATACGGCTACATTCTGGATCTGCATAAATTTCCTGTATGACAATTAGTTGTTATTTTAAATTTTGTATTTTCCCCAGGCTATCCACAAGTACCTGCTTCTTGCAGGTCACCTCGTCCAGCTTTTCACGCTCTTTGGCCACCACATCCGCCGGGGCGCGGTCTACAAAGCTGGGGTTGGCCAGCTTGTTCGAGAACATCTGGATTTCTTTCTCGATCTTGGCAATTTCTTTCAAGAGACGATTTTCCTCTTCCTGGATATTGACCAATCCCTTGAGCGGCACAAAGATCTGCACGTCTCCAGCTACCTGGATCGAGGCATCCTCGGGTTTGTCCAGTCCCTGGCCAATGGCCAGGTCAGAGACGCGGGCCAGTGCCATGACAGCGCCCTCGTTATGTTTCATCAGAGTTTGGCTTTCGTAGCTAGCGCAAGACAGGATCACGGCGATCTCCCGGCTGGGGGGAACCTCCATTTCGCCACGGATGTTGCGGATGCCGCTGATGACCGCCATAACCAGTTCCATATCGGCGGCCGCCTGAGAGAAATCCAGCCGGGAGGTCGCGGCGGGGTAGGGGGCCAACATGATGCTGGGGACAGTTTTATTGCCCGGCAAGGCCTGCCAGATCTCCTCGGTGATAAAAGGCATGAAAGGGTGCAACAGCCGCAGCAGGTTTTCCAGGGTGTACCAGAGTACATACTGGGTAGTGCGCCTTCGATCCGCGTCAGTGCCATAAAGGTCTTTTTTGGCCAGTTCAACATACCAGTCGCAGAACTCGCTCCAAGTGAACTGGTACAGCGTCATGGCACTCTCGTTGTAGCGGTATCCGGTCAGGGTCTCATCCACCATCCGGGCGGTCTCATTCAGGCGGTGCAGAATCCATTTGTCCCCCTGGGACAGAACCAGTTCCTCAAGTTTTATCGCGTCGGGGTCAAAGTCCTGCAGGTTCATCATAGTAAAACGGGCCGCATTCCAAACCTTGTTGCAAAAGTTGCGATAACCGGCGATGCGTTCCTCGGCCAGTTTAATGTCGCGTCCCTGGGCGGCAAAGGCGGCCAAGGTGAAGCGGAAGGCGTCAGTGCCGTACTGCTCGATGATGGTCAGCGGGTCGATAACATTGCCTTTGGACTTGCTCATCTTCTGTCCCTGGGCATCGCGCACAAGGGCATGAATGTAGACATCCGTGAACGGCACCTCCTTCATGAAGTGCAACCCCATCATCATCATGCGGGCCACCCAGAAAAAAAGTATGTCAAAGCCGGTAATCAGGCAGGAGGTCGGATAGAATGTGGCCAGCTCAGGGGTCTTGTCCGGCCAGCCCATGGTAGAAAAAGGCCACAGCGCCGAAGAGAACCAGGTGTCGAGGACATCTGTCTCCTGACGGATCTCGTCGCTGCCGCATTTTGAACATTTGTTAGGATCTTCCATGGCCACAGTGATCTCGCCGCAGTGGTCGCAAAACCAGGCCGGAATGCGATGCCCCCACCAGATCTGGCGCGAGATGCACCAGTCGCGGATATTCTCCATCCAGTCATAGTAGGTGTTTTCCCACTGTTTTGGCAGGATGCGGGTTTTGCCTTCCTTTACAGCTCGCAGGGCCGGCTCGGCCAGCGGGGCGACCTTGACATACCACTGCAGCGAAAGGTACGGCTCCACTACTGTTTTGCAGCGGTAGCAGCCGCCAACTGCCATGGCATGATCGTCAATTTTCTCCAAAAGCCCGGACTCTTCCAGCTCGGCAACGATCCTTTTGCGGGCTTCGAAGCGGTCCATGCCTTCGTACTGCCTTCCGGCTGAGTTGATAATGCCCGACTCGTCCAGGACATTGATCTTGTCCAGCCCATGGCGCAGCCCGACCTCAAAGTCGTTGAAGTCATGGGCCGGAGTGATCTTAACCACTCCGGTGCCGAACTCGCGGTCCACGTAATCGTCGGCAACTACCGGAATCTCGCGATTGATCAGCGGCAGTATGACCTTTTTGCCGATCAGGTGTTGATAACGCTCATCATCGGGGTGCACCGCCACGGCGGTATCACCCAGCATGGTCTCAGGTCGGGTGGTGGCCACCACGACATACTTTCCCGCTTCCCCGGCCACCGGGTAGCGGATGTGCCAGAGGTGCCCCTTCTGGTCCTCGTGCTCGACCTCGATATCCGATAAAGCGGTGTGGCAGCGGGGACACCAGTTGATCAGGCGGTTGTCGCGATAGATCAGCCCGTCCTCGTATAGCTTGACGAAAACCGTGCGGACCGCCTTGGACAGACCTTCGTCCATGGTGAAGCGTTCCCGTTCCCAGTCGCAGGAAGCGCCCAGGCGTTTCAACTGACCGATGATCTGGCCGCCGGACTCGGCCTTCCATTTCCAAACCCGATCAATAAAGGCCTCGCGCCCGAGCTCGAAACGGTCCTTTTTTTCGGATGTCAGTTGCCGCTCTACCACGTTTTGTGTGGCAATGCCGGCATGGTCGGTGCCCGGCATCCAAAGAACATTATAGCCCTGCATGCGCTTCCAGCGGCAGAGGATATCTTGCAAGGTATTGTTCAACGCATGCCCCATGTGCAAGGCACCGGTGACATTGGGAGGGGGGATTACTATTGAATAGGCTTTCTTGTCCGAGGCAGCCTCGGCGTGGAAATAACCCTTTGTTTCCCATTCGGCATACCATCTCTTCTCAACGTCGTGTGGTTCGTAACCTTTGGCAAGCTCTTTAGTCATGAGAGTTAAATACCTTTTTTTGAATCGGCCGACCGATGCCAGCCGCTATTAAATTATCTGTCTGAGTTTAGCTTTAAAATTTAAGATCAGCCACTATAAAAAAAACAGGGGGATTATGCAACCTCCCCCTGCAAAAAACATGATTAAATTAGCTCTTATTTGAATATCTCGGCAAAAAACTGCTTCATGGCCTCCCAGGAACGCAGATCGGCTTTTTCATTGTAAGCGGCCCCTTTGCTGTTTTCCGTACCCGCTTCAGGATTGGTGAAACTGTGCACGGCATTGCCGTAGGTGATGAACTGCCAGTCAACCTTGGCGGCTCGCATCTCCTGCTGGAAAGTCGTTACCTCGTCCGGCTTCACGAAAGGATCGTCAGCGCCATGCATAGCCAGTACCTTGGCCTTGATATTACGGGCATCTTCCGGTTTGGGGGTTGAGAGACCCCCGTGGAAGCTGGCTACACCCTTGATATCGGCGCCATCGCGAGCCAACTCCAGGACGGTTGTGCCGCCGAAGCAGTAGCCGATGGCGGCTAGACGCTTCTGGTCAACATTTTGCTGGGCCTTGAGCGTGTCCAGAGCTGCTCTGGCCCTGGCCCTCATCAGGGACCGGTCATCCTTGTATATAGTGGCGATCTTGGCCGCTTCGGCCTGGCTTGCTGGCCTGATACCCTTGCCGTATATGTCCGCGGCAAAAGCCACATAGCCCAGCCCGGCCAGCATCTCGGCCCGTTTTTGTACATACGGTCCCAGACCGGTCCACTCATGCACCACCAATACGCCGGGGCGTTTGCCGGTCTTGGCGTTATCCCAGGCCAGATAGCCTTCCAGTATGGTATTGCCCTGCTTATATTCGATATATTTGGTTTTTACGGCGGCTTCGGCATTTATAGCCAGGCTGAGGACAGCCAGAAGAAGGAAGGATAGTTTTTTCATGACGACCTCCTATCGTGATTGGTTTCTATCTGCAATAAATTATATCACGATCAGCTTCAGGAGGTTCAGGTGCGCTTCAAGAGATTCAGGTTGTCGCTAATCTTGAGGAAATTGGCGAGGAGGTCCATGCCACCTTCGGTGAGGATCGATTCGGGGTGGAACTGAACACCCCAAATGGGAAGTTCCCGGTGCCGCATGCCCATGATCTCGCCATTCTCGACCCAGGCCGTTACCTCAAGGCACTCCGGCAGGGTAGATCTTTGCACAACCAGTGAGTGATAGCGCGTGGCGTTAAAGGGGTTGGGCAGGCCTTGGAACAGCTCTTTTTCATCATGATGGATGGGAGATGTCTTGCCGTGCATCAGCGAAACGCTGCGCACTACTTCGCCACCAAAAGCGGCGCCGATGGATTGGTGGCCAAGGCAGACCCCCAGGATCGGTATTTTTCCGGCAAAATGCCGGATGGCCGGGATCGAGATACCGGCGGCCTCGGGTGAACAGGGACCGGGAGAGATCACCAGGCGCTCCGGTTTAAGGGCCTCGATTTCTTCCAGGGTGATGCGGTCATTGCGGTGAACCTGCACATCCTGACCCAACTGGCCCAGGTATTGGACGATGTTGTAGGTAAACGAATCGTAGTTATCGATCATCAGGAGCATTTATTCGATCCCTTTCTCGGCCAGTTCAATTGCCTTCATAACAGCCATGCCCTTATTGACGGTTTCCTGCCATTCGGCTGACGGATCGGAGTCGGCCACGATGCCGGCCCCGGCCTGAAGGTGGACTTGGCCATCCTTGATGACCAGGGTCCGGATAGCAATGGCCAGATCCATGTTGCCTGAAAAGGAGAAATAACCGACTGCGCCGCCATAAACTTCGCGCCGCACAGGTTCCAGCTCGTCGATGATCTCCATCGCCCTGACCTTGGGTGCACCCGAGAGGGTGCCGGCCGGAAAGGTGGCCCGCACCAGATCAAAGGCGTCCATGTCTGCTTTTAACTGGCCTTGTACGTTTGAGACAATATGCATGACGTGCGAGTAGCGTTCGATAACCATCAATTCGGACACTTTTACAGTACTGGTGGCACAAACCCGCCCCAGATCATTTCGCCCCAGATCCACCAGCATGACATGCTCGGCTCGCTCCTTGGGATCGGCCAGCAACTCCTCGGCCAGCCGTGCATCCTCCTCTGTAGTAACGCCGCGCGGACGCGTTCCGGCAATCGGCCGCAGTTCCACCCGACTGCCCTCCTTACGCACCATCACCTCGGGCGAGGCACCGGCGATGACGGTATCGTCCAACCGCAGGAAAAACATATATGGTGATGGATTGAGGGTCCGCAGCACGCGATAGATATCCAGCGGATCGGCAGAAAGTTCGCCGCTGAAGCGTTGCGAGAGCACAACCTGAATGATGTCGCCGGCCCGCACGTATTCCTTGGCTTTTTCTACCGCAGTTTCAAAATCCTCACGAGCCACATTGGAGCGCAGTTCTACTTTTCTTGTCGAGGCGCAGGTGCTTTCGGCCTTGAGTGGTGTTCGCAGTCGGGCGATAATCGCCTCGATTTTTTCAGTGGCCGCTGAATAGGCCTGTTCAGGCGTAGTGTCGCCATCTAAATGGGCATTGGAGACAACCTTGATTTTCTGACGCACATTATCGAAAATTACGATCGTATCGGTAATTAAAAAATAGGCATCATAGGCATCAATTAAAGCCGGTTTTTGGCTTGGCAGTTGCTCAAAATGACGTACCATGTCGTAACCCAGGTAGCCGACCGCACCCCCGAAGAAACGGGGTATTCCTTCAACTTCGACTGGGTTATAACGTGCCAGTACATCGCGGATGCAACCCAATGGATCCTCGGAGATGAGCTTGCAGGTAACGCCATTTTCGATTATTTCGACATCTTTACCCTTGGAGCGGACGATCAATGAAGGACTGGAACCCAAGAAGCTGTAGCGGGCCCATTTTTCACCCCCTTCGATACTCTCCAGAAGAAAAGAAAACCGGCCGTCATCAAGTTTTTTGAAGGCGGTAACAGGGGTGTCCATGTCCGCCATGATCTCGCGATAGACCGGAATGAGATTGCCCTGACGGGCTAAGGAGTGAAATGTAGCTTTGTTGGGCGAATACATGATATCTCCGACGCTAGATTAGAATGAAAAAAGCTAGCACAGCTGCCGCGAGGTGTCAAGTTCAGCGGATTTATAAGCATTTAGGCCTCCCTGCATTTTTTGCTGCATTATTTCGCTTAGTTTCATGTTATAGTTGCGCAAATTTTTTTAGGGGTAAAACCGATGAATCAGTCAAACATACTACTTGAGAGTGATACCAACGAGCTTGAAATAGTAGAGTTCAGAATTGACGAAATGGATTTGCATGGCAACGTAATACCCTGCCATTACGGCGTTAATGTGGCCAAGGTGCGTGAGATCATCCGCTTGCCGCTGATGTCGAAGATCGTTAATGCCAAGCCGGGCGTAGAGGGAATGATCAAACTGCGCGACAAGGTCATTACCATTATAAATCTGGCCAGCGTCCTCGGCAAAGATACCGGTGATCTGAATGCCGACCGTGTAGTGGTACTTGAGTTCAACAACCTGATGGTTGGCGTGTTGGTGCACTCTGTCTCGCGTATCTACCGCATTTCCTGGAAAAACGTCGAGCCACCCTCTCGATCGGTGCATAGCGAACAGGTAACCGGTCTGGTAAAGATGGATGACCGCATCATATTGGTTCTTGATTTTGAAAAAATTGTGGCTGAGTTGTGCTCTGAAAGCGCGCTAAAACCGATTGAAGACCTAACACAACTGGAGGGGGCTGCCGAGTGCGAAACGCGCGCCCAAAAAACAATCCTGGTTGCTGACGACTCCGCTTTTATTCGTCACACCATGTGTTCTGCTTTGCGAGGGGCCGGATATAAGGTCAATGAGGCCGAAAACGGAGCCGAGGCCTGGGATATGATCAAGCAGAGGCTGGAGCGCTGTAGCCAGGATGGTTCAGATTTCAGGAGCCATATCAATCTGCTCATTACCGATGTTGAGATGCCAATGATGGATGGGTTGCATCTGACCTCACTTGTACGCAAGGAAGAGACCCTCAGTGAACTGCCGGTGGTAATTTTTTCGTCACTGGCTTCCGAAGATAACAAACGCAAATGGATCGGACTAGGCGCCAGTCATATCTTGACCAAGCCCGATCTCCCTTACCTGGTCAGTGTGGCTGATGAGTTGACTTAAATAAGTTCTTGACAATCAAACAAGGGCTGTGATTTATTAACTAACTATGGAACCAAAACGCTTTTTTGATGCTTATTACTTTTTCTTTTGGTACGGCTTTTATTTCAGGCCGTCTGCCCGGGTCGAGGTGTAAGCGCTGTAAAGCGATCAAATCAAACACCATAAAGCCGGGGTAGACGGAAGTCTTCCCCGGCTTTTTTTTAACTGCAGCAGATGCAGTTCAGGGTCGGGGGAAATCTTCCGGCCTTTTTGTTTTGTGGTAAAAGGAGTTGGAGATGATCATTGTTATGAAGGCAGGAGCAGCAAAAAAAGATCGGGACGAGGTGTTGAAGCGAATCAAGGATCTGGGCTATAAGCCGCATATCATCCGTGGAGCAACTCGGGACGTGATTGGCGCGGTGGGTGACGAACGCGGCAAGGCTGTACTACAGTCGTTGGAGTCAATGCACGGAGTTGAGAATGTGGTCCCGATTCTGCAGCCTTACAAATTGGCTTCCAAGGAGATCAAAAAGGAGTCCAGCCAGATACGTATCAGCGATGATGTGGTTATCGGGGGTGATAAGGTTATTATCATGGCCGGTCCCTGCTCGGTGGAGAGTGAACAGCAGATAATAGAGAGCGCTATTGTTGTGAAAAAGGCCGGCGCGCATATCCTGCGGGGCGGTGCTTTTAAACCGCGCACCTCGCCCTATTCTTTCCAAGGGCTGGAGGAGGAGGGGCTTAAACTTTTAGCCAAGGCTCGCGACCTGACCGGGCTCCCGATTGTCACCGAGGTGATCAACCCTGAAACCGCCGATCTGGTGGCCGATTATGCCGATATCCTGCAAATTGGCGCCCGCAATTCACAGAACTTCGCTCTTTTGAAGAAGGTCGGACAATTGAATCGCCCGGTACTGCTTAAACGGGGTATGTCGATGACCATCCAGGAATTCCTGATGAGTGCCGAGTACGTAATGAGTGAAGGAAATCAGTCGGTAATTTTATGTGAACGCGGCATCCGCACCTTTGAGACCGCTACCCGCAACACGCTCGATCTCTCGGCGATACCGGTTCTAAAAGAAAAAACCCATTTGCCGGTCGTGATTGATCCCTCCCACGGTACCGGTAATCATCATTATGTGGCGCCGATGTGCTATGCCGCGGTTGCCGCCGGGGCTGACGGCTTGATTGTGGAAGTCCATCCTGACCCGGAGCATGCTTCCAGTGATGGGCCGCAATCGCTCAAACCGGCTAAATTCGAAAAAATGATGGAAAAACTGAAGTTGTTTTCCGAGGCAGCTGGAAGAGGTCTCTAAGCGGATTTAATATACGAAGATTGCTGCATGAAGCCTGAGGATTGGTGGACCTATAATTATCGGCATATTGGCTGATGACATTGTCCTCGTCCCAGGCTTACTTGTTGCAACGCCGTGAAGAAAGAGCATCGTAGACGTCCGCCAGGGCAACAATCCGGCCGAAAAGCGGAATTTCCTCGCCAAGGCCGCCTGGGTGATTGTATCAATATGCCCGGGATAGCCCTTCCCGTCCCAGCAAGAAAAACCTCACAATAATAGCTGTTTTTTACTAATTTCGGGTTGCGCCATAAAATTATTTGCTCTAGGATGCGGAGAAAACATCAGAGGTATTCATGAACCTGAGTAAATATTTTTTATTAATCCTTTTAGTAGTTATTCATCTGTCCGGCGTTTCAAATGCGAATGCAGCAACGGCTGCAACCACTCTCGAACAATCCCTGTCGCAAACGCTCGATCTATGGAGAGAAGGGCAATATGAACAACTTTATGAGAGATTGTCCCATCGCGGCCGGACCTCCAGGGAACAGTTCGTGTCCAGAATGCGCGAGGCAGCGCGGCGTCCGGCCTGTTGCTGGCAAAAAATTGAAAATTTCAGGGTCTTGAACGAAAAGCGCACTGAGGCCACCGTTTATGCCAAGATAGGTCTGGAAGGAACACCCAGTCCGGTTGAATCCTGCACTCGCGAATTTAAGCTTTCACATGATGCAAATGAATGGAAGGTGCAGTTAAGTGATATCTTTTATCTGGCCGGAATAACTTCTAAAAAAAGTAAAAATAGTTCATATGGTTATAATAAAAAGAACAGTAGAAAAACTTCGGCCAATCAATTTTAACAGGATGGAGAAAACGAATGGAAGAACTTAAATCAACGCCGCTCCACGGGCGGCATGAAACACTTAAGGCCTTAATGGCGCCCTTCGGCGGCTGGGATATGCCGATCCAGTACGAAGGGATCATTGCCGAACATAGGTGGTGCCGGGAACAGGCAGCGCTTTTTGATATTTGTCATATGGGTGAGTTTCTGTTTGAAGGGGACTTTGAGTCGGGCGGATTGGAAGATGTCTTCACTTTTTCGGTTAAATCCATTCCGATTGGGCGATCACGTTATGGTTTTCTACTTAATGAACAGGGGGGCATAATAGATGATCTGATCGTTTTTCGTCTGGCTGAGGAAAAGGCCATGATCGTTGTTAATGCAGCCACTGCCGATAATGATTTTTCAGTGATCTCGGCCCGTTTACAAGGCGGCCTTTTTAAAAATATTTCCGCTGAAACCGGCAAGCTGGATATCCAGGGCCCGCTTTCCCGGGCGGTGTTGACATCGCTTTTTGGAGATCAAATAGCCAAAATCCCGTATTTTAAATTCACCACCATGCAAATCTTAGGCTGTGAAGCCATTGTCAGCCGCACCGGCTATACCGGCGAACTGGGTTATGAGATTTTCCTGCCGGCCGCAAAGGTCGTGGACTTGTGGGATCTATTGCTGAAGGATGATCGGGTAAAACCGGCCGGACTAGGTGCGCGGGATGTGCTGCGTCTGGAGGTCGGTTATTCCCTGTACGGCAGCGATATTAACGAGACTACCACTCCGCTGGAGGCTGGCCTGGAAGGTTTTGTGAACTTCAACAAGAATTTTGTAGGCAAGGAGGCCCTGCTGAGCCAGAAAAAACAGGGCGTCAGCCGCAAAAAAATAGCCTTTCAGGTGTCTGGCCGCCGGTCACCCAGGCATCACTACGAGATATTCTCCGGTGAGCGCCGGATTGGAAGTGTCACCAGCGGTGTGTTCTCCCCGATGCTCTGCTGTGGTATCGGTATCGGTTTTATCGACGCCGGTGAATTTGCAATCGGTACAGCGCTTTCGATCAGGCATGATCGGGTGACCATGGATGCCCGGATCTGTGAACTACCGTTTTTCAAAGATGGATCCGTCAGAGCTTAGATCTCGAAAAAGCACCTCGATTTTATCAGCCCGTCCTTCGACGGGCTGTTTACTTTAGAGGTAAAATTAAGTAAGCTACACATCTTTTTTTTATCACACATCACAATGGAGGATAAACATGGCAAACACTTATTTTACCAAAGAGCACGAGTGGGTCAGGGTCAAGGAAGGGATTGGCGCAGTCGGTATCAGCGAACATGCGGCCCATGAACTGGGTGATGTAACTTTCATTGAATTGCCTAAAATGGGTGCTACAGTGAAGCAGTTCCAGGCGCTGGGCAGCATTGAATCGGTCAAGGCCGCCAGCGACATCTATGCCCCGATCTCCGGCAAGGTGGTCAAGGTCAACGAGGCCTTGGAAGAGGCCCCCGAAATTGTCAATGAAAGCGCCGAGGATGCCGGTTGGATGGCCTGGATCGAGATCGCCGACGAAGGCGAGCTTAAGAACCTGATGACCAAAGAGCAGTACGAGGAGTTCCTGAAGACTTTGTAGAAATTTCAATCTTACTCTCACCCGCTCTCTTCGTTCGCTCAAGCTCACGGAGTTCACAGAGAGCGGCCGAAGACATGAGACTCGTCTCCTCTGTGTGCTCTGTAAGAAATATTTTTTGGAGATATCTATTATGAACGATAGTCACTACTGCCCTCATACGCCGGAAGAGGAAAAAGAAATGCTTGCCGCCATTGGCGTTTCCAGCGTTGAGGAGCTTTTTGCCCCGATCCCGTCCGATCTGCGCGCCAAGACCTTCAATATCCCCCCCGGCATGTCTGAATTCGAGACCTTTGCCAGGATGCAGTCTGTTGCAGCAGGAAACAGCGAGCTGCTCAACTTTATCGGGGGCGGTTTTTACGATCATATAATTCCTGCGGTGGTCGATCATCTCTCCGGACGAGCCGAGTTTTACACCGCTTATACACCTTATCAGCCGGAATGTTCCCAGGGGACTCTGCAAGCGCTTTTCGAATACCAAACCGCTATTTGCCGTCTGACTGGGTTGGATGTAAGCAATGCTTCGCTCTATGATGGCGCCACGGCCTGCGCCGAAGCCGCCATGATGGCGCTACGCGTAACCGGCCGCAACAAGATCGTGATGGACGGCTGCGTCAGTCCCTTTTCGCGGCAGGTACTGAAGACCTATCTTTTCAACCTGAATGTGGAAGTAATTGAGATCGTACCGCTGGATGGACTGCTGAACCGCAATGAGCTGGCCAAGGTACTGGACGACAGCGTGGCTGGTGTGCTGGTGCAGAATCCCAATTTTTTCGGTGGCGTGGAGGAATTTTCGGAACTGGCTGACCAGGTTCACGGCCAGGGTGCACTGTTGCTGGCCTCGGTCTATCCGATCTCTCTGGGGCTGGTTAAATCGCCAGGCGAGATGGGAGTCGATGTTGCCGTCGGTGACGGCCAGTCCCTGGGCAACCCGCTCTCTTTCGGCGGCCCTTCCTTTGGCTTCATTGCTGCCAAAAAATCCCTCATTCGCAATATGCCGGGTCGCATCATCGGTGAAACCATCGATAAGCAGGGGCGCCGCGGCTATGTGCTGACACTGCAGGCCCGTGAACAGCATATCAAGCGCCACAAGGCCACCTCGAACATCTGTAGTAACCAGGGCCTGTGCGCTCTGCGCGGCCTGATCTTTCTCTCCTCGGTCGGCAAGCAGGGTCTGGTCGCTATGGCCGGCCTGAACCGCGACAAGGCCGAGTACGCCAAGGCCAAGCTGGCTGAAATTCCTGGCGTGACAGTGCTGCAAGGGGCTGCATCCTTTAACGAATTTACAGTGTTTCTTCCTAAGCCGGCGAGGGGAGTTGTAGCTGTTATGCTTGAAAACGGAATCGCCGCCGGAGTTCCGCTGGGGGAATATTATGAAGATTCCGACAACGCTTTGGTAGTGACCGTGACCGAGAAGAGAACCAGAAAAGAGATCGACCGTTTGGCCAAAGGTTTGGAGGAGGCATTATGCAATTGATCTATGAAAAATCAACCCCTGGCCGGCGCGGCGTAAAATTACCAGCCTCAGATGTCCCGGTGGCGGCTGCTCTGCCAAAAGAATTACAGCGCAAGGAATCAGCCGATCTGGCGGAGGTTTCGGAACTCGATCTGGTGCGACATTTTACCATTCTTTCCCGGCGCAACTTTTCAGTGGATACCAATTTTTATCCATTGGGCTCCTGCACCATGAAGTACAACGCCAAGATGCTGGAAAATGCCGCCGGCCTGTTTGCGCCGCTGCATCCCATGACGGCGCTCTTGCCGGGGGGCGAGGAATTCTGCCAGGGAACCTTGGGGATGCTTTACGATCTGGGACAATTGCTAGCCGATATCACCGGCATGGACGAGGTTACCACACAGCCTTTGGCCGGTGCCCACGGAGAGATGACCGGCATTCTGCTGGTTGCGGCCTATCATAAGGCCAAAGGAAATCAGGCCAAGAAAAAATACGTGGTGGTGCCGGATTCGTCGCATGGCACCAATCCCGCTTCGGCTGCCATTGCCGGTTATGAGATCATCACTGTTCCGACCGCCCCTTATGGTGATATGGATCTTGAACTCTTCAAGCAGGCCATGACAGATGAGGTGGCAGCGGTCATGATGACTTGCCCGAACACACTGGGCCTGTTTAATCCACATATCAAGGAAATCGCTGATATTGCCCACTCCCATGATGCGCTGATGTACTATGACGGTGCCAATCTGAATGCCATCATGGGCAAGGTCAAGCCGGGTGATATCGGTTTTGACGTGGTGCATGTCAACCTGCACAAGACCTTCGGCACCCCTCACGGCGGCGGCGGTCCGGGTGCCGGCCCGGTCGGAGTCAAAAAGGCGTTGATCCCGTTTCTTCCCCAACCGCGCATTGTCACGGATGACGAGGGACAGTTGAGGCTGGAAACGAAAAACAGCAGCTCCATCGGACGTACCGCAAACTTTTTTGGAAACTTCGGAGTAATGGCCAAGGCCTATGCCTACATCATCATGCTGGGCCGCGAAGGGCTGATCCAGGTCTCCGAGCAGGCGGTATTGAACGCCAACTACATCAAGGAGAAGCTTAAGGCTTACTACGATCTGCCTTACGACATGACCTGCATGCACGAGTGCGTTTTCTCCGCCTCTAAACAGCTCCAGCACGGGGTCCATGCCATCGATATCGCCAAGTTCCTGATCGACCGTGGCTACCATCCCCCTACGGTCTATTTCCCGATGATCGTCAAGGAGGCCATCATGATCGAGCCGACCGAGACCGAGAGCAAGGCCGCCATTGATGCCTTTATCGAGGTGATGATCGAGGCAGCGCAGACAGCCGAGAGCAACCCGCAGGCGTTGCACGATGCACCGGTCACGATGCCGATCGGCCGTCTGGACGAAACCAAGGCCGCCCGCGAACAGAACGTCTGCTGCGCGGTTGGCTAACAGGTAACCTTGGTGTGGCAATTTCGAGTTTGATCTCCAAAAATACCACCTGGCGCCTCATCGATAGCGGCCATCTTTCCGGACCTGAAAACATGGCTATTGATGAGGCGCTTTTGCATTCTTTTGATCCTCAAATCTCTCATCCTGTATTGCGCCTCTACGGCTGGGAGCCGGCCAGCTTGTCTTTGGGTCGTTTCCAGAAGCCCGCCGCAGTGCTTGACCTGGACCGCTGTCAGGCGGATAAGGTGCCGGTTGTGCGGCGCGTGACCGGTGGCGGCGTCATCTACCATGTCGATGAACTGACCTATTCGCTCGTTTGTGCTCCCGGTCATATTCCGCCCGCCTCCTCGATCAAAGACTCCTTTCGTGTATTGACCGGCTTCCTGTTGGCCTTCTACCGCGGGCTGGGGCTGGAGGCAGCCTATGCGGTGGATGTTGCACCCGCCGGGACGCGGCTTGGTGAACGGACCTCATTTTGCTTTGCCGGCAAAGAAACCTTCGACATTCTGATCGGTGGTATGAAGATCGGTGGTAATGCCCAGCGCAGGCAAAAAGGAATCATCTTTCAACATGGCTCGATACCGCTTGTTAACCGCTCCAGCACCGGCCTTTTTTACATGAGGGACCGGTCGCCGGGACAGGCTGTGGATACGGCCAGCCTGGTTCAGTGCGGCGTGGCTGCTGAGCAGGTACAACTGCGGCAGGGACTGGCAACGGCCTTCGGCAGTTATTTCGGTGTTACACTTAAGGCGGATGCGCTCACTAGCCGCGAATGTTGCATGGCTGATGAGCTGCACGCCGAGAAGTATTTAAAGGACAGCTGGAACTTGGAAGGGATAGGGTAATGAAGATACAAAGAAAACCGGAATGGTTGCAGAAAAAAGTCAATCCGCGGGAACAGGCTGAAATGCGCCGGTTGCTGGGTGAGCTGAACCTCAACACAGTTTGTCAGCAGGCGCTGTGTCCGAATATCTCGGAATGTTTTTCCTGTGGCCAGGCCACCTTTCTGATCCTGGGGAAAAATTGCACCCGCCAGTGCTCCTTCTGCAATGTGGATAAGAGCGTGCCTGTGGCGGTGGACCACGACGAACCGGCCAGGGTGGCCCAGGCGGTGGTGCGCCTGAAGCTCTCCCACGTGGTGGTGACCAGCCCGACCCGCGATGACCTGGCTGATGGCGGGGCCGGGCTGTATGCCGCTACGGTGGCGGCCATCCGTGATGTTTCACCGGCTACACGGATCGAGCTGTTGGTGCCTGATTTTCAAGGTGATCATCAGGGGGTCGCGCTAGTTGCGGCGGCGCGTCCGGACATTTTTGCCCATAACCTGGAAACAGTGCCGCGGCTATATCATATCCGCAGTGGCGCAGACTATGGCCGCTCGCTGGAGGTTTTAAATGTCTGGAGCAGGATGGCCGCCGGAATACCGGCCAAATCGGGGATCATGCTGGGGATGGGAGAGACCGAAGAAGAGGTCTTGCAGGTGCTGCACGATCTGCGGGGTGTCGGCTGTGTCTATCTGAGCATCGGCCAGTATCTGGCCCCCAGCCGACAGCATTATCCGGTGCAGGAGTATGTCCGGCCGGAGCTGTTTGAGTCGTTGAGAGTGCAGGCGTTGGAGATGGGTTTCAGCCATGTCGAAAGTGGTCCCTACGTGCGGAGTTCCTACCATGCCGGCCGCTATGAAAATGAGGCTGCTGCTGATGATGATGGACAATAAGGAGCCTATATGCAACCGATCCTGAAAGCCTGTTTTTTGCCGTTGATTGCAATCTGTCTGCTTCCTGGATGCCGGCAGGAGAACCCTCGCAATTCAAAGGCCCCGCTCGTTTCCCAACCGGCTTCAGCGCCAGGGGAGCGCGTCCAGACCGGTGAGGCCTTGTTCAAACAATATTGTTCGCCCTGCCATCCCGACGGTGGAAATGTCACCGATCCGCAACGGAGCCTGTATGGTTCGATTCTAAAGAAAAATCATATTACCAAGCCCGAAGATGTTGTCCGGATCATGCGTAATCCCGCCTCACGGATGCTTCGGTACGACGCGCAAACCATCTCAGATAAAGACGCCTTTGCGATTGCCGAATATGTCCTGACCACCTTCAAGTAGTTACAATTTCAAATTATGCTGGCTTAGTTGCCGGCTCCCCCCAACGTTTAATCCTCTTTTTCTACGGTGAATTTGAAGCCGCTGAACATGCTCGAAATCTCTCCGCCCCGTTCCTTGATATCCATCAGCCAGGCGCTGTAAATATGGTTGATGACAAAGCCGAAGATCAACCAGGTGCTGAAGTGATGTGCAAGGCGCATTCCCTGGAAGCTGAACTTGTAGTACATGAAACCCAGTGACTTATGCATCAACCCAGCGGGTGCATATTCGGCATACATGGCGAAGCCGGTCAGGATCATGAGGATATATATAAAGAACAACAGGGTATAGGCCGTGGTGGCCAGCGGGTTGTGACCAACGGTTTCAGGCACCTGTCGGTCGAACAGCAGGTAGTAACGCAGCATTCGGTACATCTTTTCACGGCCCCTGGCGCTGGCAAAGGGGAAGAACTCCCGCCAGCCGGCGTATTTGTTGCCGATGACCGACCAGATCACGCGCGAGACAACACTGACGGTGAACAGGTAGGCCGCGGTGAAATGGATAAAGCGTACCCAGCCCATGCTGAAGTCCGATGCCGATCGTCCCAGTGAGAAGGGGCTGCCGATAAAGAAACCGGAGAGCGACAGGATCATGATGCACAGCACATTGACCCAGTGACACCAGCGAACCGGTAGCTCCCAAAGGTAACGTTTGTATTTGCACGATTCGCTCATGTCAGCCCCCTTTTAGTAAGCCTATGAGGCCTTGACCTGGGCCATTACATGGCCGTTAAAATCCAGCACATGGACTGCACAGGCCAGGCACGGATCAAAGGAGTGGACGGTGCGCAAGATCTCCAACGGTTTGTCGGGATCGGCCAGGGGGGTCCCCATTAGGGCGGCTTCGTAAGGCCCGCGCTGTCCTTTGGCATCTCGGGGCGAGGCGTTCCAGGTGGAGGGCACCACTGCCTGGTAGTTGTAGATCTTCTGATCCCTGATCCTGATCCAGTGTCCCAGTGCTCCGCGCGGCGCCTCATGCAGGCCGTAGCCGCTGGCCTCGGTCGGCCACTCGGCCGGATCCCATTTCTCGTTGGCATGGATGCGCAGCTCTCCCCGGGCTACATTGGCCATCAGCTCTTCCAACCAGGTGTTGGTCTTGCGGGCAACCAGCAGACAGTCGATACCACGTGCAGCGGTGCGGCCCAGGGTGGAGAAAAGCGCCTCGGGGCCAACCCCCAGTTTATTCAGGACGAGTTCCACGCCTGCCCTGGCCTCTTTGTGGCCG
Source organism: Desulfuromonadaceae bacterium (assembly GCA_036504875.1). Lineage (GTDB taxonomy): Bacteria > Desulfobacterota > Desulfuromonadia > Geobacterales > Pseudopelobacteraceae > JACPFJ01. The sequence continues at coordinate 6,969 of DASXUK010000074.1, read as the reverse complement.
GAAGCGTATGCGGTCAGCACGCGAGCCAGTGGGCCCACTTCCATCGGCAACTCCTCATAGCGAGGCGCCTTGACCCAGGAATACTTTTTGTCCGTGTCCAGCTGTTCATAGGGTGGCTTGGGACCGGTATAGTGCGCCTCCGACTCGCCCTGCCAGGGATGCAGTCCCTTGCCCTGACCGGCCGCATATTGATACCAGGAATGATCGACATACTCCGTCACTTTGTTGTGATCCACTGCCAGCACCTTGGTCAGGTCCTTGTTGATGATCACCCCCTCTGGCAGCCACTGTTTGCCGCTGGTATCGGGGAATTCGCCGTAACAGAGGAAGTTACCGACCCCGCCGCCGATAGCGGCCCACTCCTTATAGAAGGATGCCACGGCCAGCAGGTCGGGGATGTAGACCTTTTCCACGAAATCCAGGGCCTTCTTCAACAGGCGCTTGATCTCGATCAGTTTATCGGCGTTGAGGGCATTCTGGGAGTCGGGATCGATCGGTATAGACATGCCACCCACCAGAAAGGTCTGGGGATGGGGGTTTTTGCTTCCCAGGATGGCGTGGATCTTGATGACCTCTTTCTGCCACTCCAGGGCCTCCAGGTAATGGGCGGTAGCCATCAGATTGGCCTCGGGGGGCAGCTTGTAGGCCGGATGTCCCCAGTAGGCGTTGGCAAAGGGTCCTAGTCTCCCGGAAGCTACGAAAGCCTTGAGCCGGTCCTGGACAGCCTTGAAGTAGGTGGCTGAGTTGTTAGGCCAATCCGACAGCGTAGCTGCCAGTTGAGCGGTCTTGGCCGGATCGGCCTTGAGGGCCGAAGTGATGTCGACCCAGTCCAGAGCATGCAGATGGTAGAAGTGAATCACGTGGTCTTGCACGTTCTGGATGCCGATGATGATGTTGCGGATCAATTGGGCGTTGGGTGGAATACTGATCTTGAGGGCATTCTCCACGGCGCGGATCGAGGCAATGGAGTGCACCGTGGTGCAGACACCACAGAAACGCTGGGTCCAGTACCAGGCATCACGCGGGTCACGCCCCTTGAGAATCTTTTCGATGCCGCGGAACATGGTGCTGGAACTCCAGGCATCGCTGACCCTGCCGTTGTTCACCTCGGCCTCGATCCTCAAATGTCCTTCGATCCTGCTGATCGGATCAACGACTATCTTGGCCATATCTCAACCCTCCTTGGTCTCCTCGCCAGGTTCTTTCTCCTTGCGCAAGGCATGTAAAGCGCCGTGAACCGCAAAGGCGGCTGCCACGCCCGCTGCCAGGCCGATGCCGATCTTATCGGCGGTATGTTCGATGCCAAAACCGGGCACATTGGGCAGACGGGCATACATGGGGGACATGGTGTCCCAGAAATGCGGTTCGGAGCAGCCAACGCAACCATGACCTGCGCCGATTGGCCAGCTGGTCTTCTCGTTATAGCGTTGGCTGGGGCAGTTGTGGAAGGTGGCCGGTCCCTTGCAGCCCATTTTGTAGAGACAGAATCCCTTGCGATGCCTTTCATCGCCCCACTGCTCTACATACTGGCCGGCATCGAAGTGCGGTCGCCGCTCGCAGTTGTCGTGGATGCGCTTGCCGTAGGCGAACAACGGTCGCCCGAGGCCGTCCAGGGCCGGCAGCTTGCCGAAGGCCAGGTAATGCACGATGGTGGCGGTCAGGTTGTCGGCGTTGAGCGGGCAGCCGGGGAGATTTACAACTGTTGCGCCTGGAACCGCCTCTCTGACCCCCACTGCGCCGGTCGGGTTGGGTATGGCCGAGGGGATGCCGCCATAGGCGGCGCAGGATCCGACTGCAATGGTGGCCATGGCTCCGCCGCAGACCTTGCGGGCCAGTTCAATGAAAGACTTGCCGCCGACGCAGCCGTATATCCCGCCATCCTTCAAGGGTATGGAACCCTCCACCACGGCGATATATTTGCCGCGGTAATCGCTGATGGTCTTCTCCAGGACAGCCTCGGCCTGATGCCCGGCAGCGGCCATGATGGTCTCATGATAGTCCACCGATAGGATATCCAGGATAATCTCGGCCACAGTAGGATTGGCGGATCTCAGCAGCGCCTCGGTGTTGCCGGCGCAGTCCTGAAACTCCATCCATACCAGCGTCGGTCGCTTGACCTCGTCCAGCGCCTGGGCCAGCCGGGGCGCAAAAGAGGCCGGCAGCGCCAAGGCGGCGGTCATGCTTGAGCAGAACTTGAGAAAGTCACGGCGTGAAATTCCCCGCTCCCGGAGAACCTCCCCAAAGGAGTACTCAGTTTTTGCCGATTTCTGTTCCAAGTTGTCTGCGGAATCGTCCCTTTCCTTGCCCATATGGAACCTCCTTTTCAATGGGATCAACCAAGGCTGGATGAATGCAGTGATATGTGTTTAATATTAAAATAATACAAGCAGTTGGAGAGATTGCAATCAGAAGGATGTTAGGGAATAAAAGCCAGAAAGGTGAAGCCGAGTCATGACTAGGTGGGTTAGGACCTCTGAGCTGCTTTTAACAACAAGGGTGTCCCGACAATAGAGCTTGTTTCCATTATTTCAACTCCAATAATGGTGGTCATAAGTCTTGCAGTATATAAATTTTCTTGCAAGCAGATTTTTATCTAATTAAGATAGTTTATTCATATAGATTCTCAGGAAGAGGTTTTTTATGCAGCTTGAGTGGTGGTACTGGATAATATTGGGTTTTTGTCTGATCGGGCTGGAACTGATTGTTCCTTCCTTTACCATAATCTGGTTCGGGCTGGGTGCCCTAGTGGTGGGGATTTTAAATCTGCTCTGGCCCGCTTTTCCGGTGGTCGGGCAGATCTTTCTCTGGTCGCTGGCATCAATCTCCTTCACTCTGATGTGGTTTAAATATCTTAGACCGCAAGGTAACCGGACTCTGGCCGGCACCTCCAAGGAGGGTATTATCGGTGAAACCGGCATCATCATCCGTGGCACCGATGACAGCTACGGCAGAGGCCGGGTCCGATTTCGGGTTTCGGTCCTGGGGGCTGATGAATGGAGCTGTTACGGTGATGAGGTCTTGCATGTCGGCGATACAGTCAAGGTTCAGGATATAGAAGGCCAGATTCTGAAGGTGAAAAAAATCTAGTACAGCATTTGGAGGCTGTCATGCCGGGAGTTGTTATAGTCGTTGTATTGCTGGTTCTTGTTGCCGCCACTCTGTTTGCCGGGGTCAAGACTGTTGCCCAGGGGCAGGAATGGATCGTGGAGCGGTTGGGAAAGTACCATGCCACTCTCAAGCCGGGGCTTAACTTTATCATTCCCTATGTCGATACGGTTGCCTACCGGGTCTCCACTAAGGGGGACGTGCTGTCAGTCGGCGCCCAGGAGGTGATCACCAAGGACAATGCCGTCATAATCACCAACGCGATTGCCTTTATCAAGGTCACCGACCCAACCCGGGCGGTTTACGAAATCCAGAATTATGAATACGCCATCCAGAACCTGGTGATGACTTCGCTGCGGGCGATCATCGGCCAGATGGACTTGAACAGCGCCCTGTCCGAGCGCGAGCATATCAAGGCCAGGCTGCAGGAGAACATCTCCAAAGAGGTCGCCAACTGGGGTATCTATGTCCAGTCGGTGGAGATCCAGGACATCAAACCCTCCCCATCCATGCAGAAGGCCATGGAGCAACAGGCCAGTGCTGATCGTTTCAAGCAGGCCACAATCCTGGAAGCAGAAGGCAAGCGCGAGGCCACCATTCGTGAGGCCGAAGGCAGGCTGGAGGCTGCCAAGCGCGAGGCTGAGGCCCAGATCAGACTGGCCGAGGCTTCGGCCAAGGCTATTACCGATATCAGCGAGGCCATAAAAGACAATGATCTGCCTGCAGTATTCCTGCTGGGTGATCGCTATATCAACACCCTGCAGAAGATCGCGAACTCGCCCAACTCAAAGCTGGTCATCCTTCCGTCGGATCTGCCGGCGGCCATCCGGGGCTTGATGGGCAAGGGCTAGGCTGGCTTTATTCATATACCAACAGCATGGTAAAGCCCCGTTTCCTGGTCAGGAGCCGGGGCTTTTATTTACAACGTGCCTCTTGTCTTGCTGAAATTTTATTTGTTTGAAACCCGCTACTCCAACGTGCGAGTCAGCTGCCCGGTCTCTTCATCAACAGTAATAACAACACGCTTGCCATCATTAGCCGGTTTCTTTTCAATCTCTTTGTGCTGGTTTTGGTGCTGTTCCTGCTTCTCCTGGATTAATCTGGCTTCTGCCTTGCGCCTGGCCAGGGAATCCCTTGCTTCCAGATCCTTATCCCACACAACTTTGAATTGATTGCGGTACTTTTTAGGAACATTCTCCAGTTTATCGGTAATGACCAATGCCCCGCTGCTATCTTTGTACTTGTAAAACTCTGCTCTGGCATCAAACGCAATAACCATGATTAATCCGATAAGCACGCCTGTTATCCTCATCGCTACCTCACCTTGTTTTATTTTTCCTATAAACTACCATGTCTCATAGATCATTTACCGGGTCATTCCACCATCTATAATAATGTTGGCACCGTTAATAAAATCGTTTCCTACACTTGTCAAATATAAACAGGCTCTAGCTACTTTAACCAATTATCAAGTTTTAAAAGCAAATCACCCAGAATCAAAGGCTTAGGGAGATGATCGTCCATCCCGGCAGCAATGCATTTGTCACGCTCCTCCTTCATGGCATTTCCGGTGAGCGCAATTACCGGAATGTCATGCCGACGCACGGCTGAAGCCGGATCGCGGATGGCGGCAGTGACTTCGTAGCCATTCATTTCCGGCATCATGCAGTCCATCAGTACCAGCGCATAATCGTTGTTCTGCAGGGTCCGCAACGCCTCCTTGCCATCGCCTGCCACATCTACAAGATAACCGTAGCTCTTCAGCAGATCGGGCATTATGCTCTGCGCTGTTGGATCGTCATCAACCAATAGCAGGCGGTTTGCGTTCCCGGCTGTCAGTCTTCTAAAATTGAGGTTTTGTACGGAAATCGGCTTTGGCGATGCAAGATCACTTTCGGTCAGCTTCTCCAACACGACGGTAAACCAGAATGTGGAGCCCACACCCTCGGTACTCTCTGCACCGATACTTCCCCCCATCAATTCTGTCAGCTGTTTACATATCGCCAAGCCCAGTCCAGTACCCCCGAATTTGCGGGTGGTTGAGCTATCAACCTGGGTAAACGGCTCGAATATATGTTCCAGTTTGTCGGACGCTATGCCAATGCCGCTGTCGATGACCTGAAACCGGAGGGTGGCAAAACATTCATCTTCGGTTTCTTTGCGGATGTGAAGAGTTACTGAGCCTTCAGGCGTAAACTTGATGGCATTGCCAACAAGGTTGGTGATGATCTGGCGAAGCCTTCCAGCATCACCTTTCAAGACCGATGGAAGGTTGTTATCTATTGACGAGGCAAGTTTCACCGTTTTTTCGCGGGCCTGAAGCGACAGGAGGTTGATGGTATCAGATATCACCTGTCGCAGGTCAAATGCGGATATTTCCAGTTCTAACTTGTCTGCTTCGATTTTGGAGAGGTCGAGGATGTCGTTGAGCAGATGCACCAGTTCAACGCCGGAGTTTTTAGCGCTTTCAGCATATTTTTGCTGTTGGCTGGTCAATTCGGTATGTTGCAGCAGTTCGAGCATGCCGATGACGCCGTTCATCGGCGTGCGGATCTCGTGGCTCATGGTGGCCAGGAAGCGACTCTTGGCGATGTTGGCGGCTTCAGCAGCGGCTTTGGCCTGCTGCAATTCCTGCTCTGCAAGTTTGCGGTCGGTGATGTCATGTACCACCCCTTCCGAGCGGATGATCTTGCCTGAAGCATCTTTTATATGTTCGCATTTTTCATAGACATATCGAATCTGTCCGGTGTGCTTACGGATAACCCGGTGCTCAATCTCGTAGACGTCTTTACCTTCCTGTATTGAATCTAAATACACTGAGTTTACAGAAACACGATCTTCCGGATGCACTGCATCGAGAAACGCCTCATAAGTGGCCGCAAACTCCTGTTGTTGCAGACCAAAAATACGATAAATTTCGTCAGACCAAATGAGCCGGTTCGTAATAAGATCAAGTGACCAGGAACCTAAATGGCTAATTTTCTGAGCCTTATTAAAAAGACGCTCACTTTCTTTAAGCTTGAATTCCGCCTGTTTGCGCTCGGTTATGTCGCGGACAAAAGCGCAGTGACGCTCTTCGGCGCCGAACTTGACGTAGTTGGCGACAACCTCTACCGGGAACACCCTGCCATCTTTGGTACGATGTTCAGACTCAAATGTCAGTGAACCTTGCTGGCGCAGTTTGGCAAAATGTTCTGGCCACAGCTCGGCATTGTAGTGGATATCAATATCAGGAACGCTTAACTGGAGCAACTCGTGCCGGGCATAACCGAGGGAACGGCAAGCAGCTTCGTTGACATCCACGATACGGGCATCGGGCTTAATCCAGAAGAGTGCGTCGGAGGCGGCTTCTATGCTAATGCCCATCAACTGCAGTGTCTTTTCCGCCTGCTTCCGTCTGGCCAATGTATCGGCAAGGACGACATTGTTGTAGTTTGCCTTGGAGATCATCTGGGCCAGCTTCGAATAGAATCCCATGGCTGCCTGCACCGTCTCCCGGCTCCAGCGGGGCACCCGGTCAAATGCCGCCAGGTAATCTGCTTCGTCATACCCGAAACGCCGTGCCTGGGCGCGGAACAGCTCATAATCCGGTTCTTCATCTTCGTACAGGTACTGTCCCAGAAAAATATTGCCTAAATGCCTGTCTCCCAGCATGATCGGGGTGACGATATCCCACATGTTGTTTTTGCAGCGGTACTCCTTGAAGGTTCCCGGAGCAACGCCGCTGGAGAGAGATATATCGCTTTCGTGGCAGAAGGCGCAGGATTCCGGCACTGCCCGATGGAACTTGACACAGATATCCTGCCATCCGGTGCCGACCAACACCTTGCCTTGGAGGTCGACGATGCCGATACCGATACCGCT
>DASXUK010000073.1:0-121492 GCA_036504875.1 Desulfuromonadaceae bacterium | reverse complement strand
ACGGGACCTACCATGCCTTCGACTTTGAGAAATACGCTCACCGGTATCTTGGCGAGTATCAATATCGTTTCAACCGACGCTTCGATTTGGCCCGGATGCTCACCCGGTTGGTCACTGCAACTGCCCAGACAGGCAAACGTCACGAGGCTTGGTTGCGATTAGCCGGAGATCAGTACTAATCAGGTAAAATTTTCTTACTTCACGCAGGCGCTGCACAAAACAAAGGGCTATATCGAGCTCATACGGTTGCCCTGAATAATCCAGAAGAAAAACCTCGGGACGCTTGGAAGTTACACCCTGTTTTTTATCCTCAAGAATTTTAACAGCTTTTCTTTTTACACCACGTTCGCGGTAAATTTCCACAAAAATTTAGATTAATGATTGCTCACTGTGGTAAGAAGATGCGGAGTAGATATAAAGAGGTGCAATAATGAACTATTGTAAAAATAGAAGTATTTTTGCGTATTGGGGGCAGATAGACAAAATCAGCAGAAAGGAACAGAATTAAATTCCGTCCCTTTCTGCTGATGTACGAGTGGTTACGAAGATATTTTTCTATTTTAATCTAAAGTTATAAATACCGTCTTAGTTGTTGTATCATCCAGAGAAACAATTATTTGCCATGTGCCCGCGGATAATCCATTTGTACTCAGATTATAGATATACTGACCGGAATCATACCTGAAGAAATTGTCCATATTTGAGCCACCCGAAGAAACCGGTTTAACAATATCGCCTACAGAGGTACTGCCGGCGGATTTTTGCAGGATAATCGTTGCCGCTGCGTTTGTAATAGAGGCGCCGTTACTGTCGGTCAGCCTGAATTTTACCGGTATCGTGCTCCCTAGATTGAATGACCTCTCGCGGTTTACCGGTGGCAGGAACCCACTAAAGTTATAACTAACGGTATATATCGCACTTTTGGTCGTTGTATTACCGGCCTTATCACTGGTAGTAACTGTATAGGTGTATTTACCGACCCCTTTTTCACTGCCGCCGATAAGGGTTGCATTCTGACTGGCAATGCCGGATAGGTTGTCAGTTGCTGTGTATGCGGCGCTCGGTACTGAATTGAGGTTATACAAAACACCCTCCCGAATACCTGTGATGGTGATAACGGGCGCTGTCTTGTCTATATTTATACCGTTTACGGTATAACTTCCATTATTGCCTGCTTTATCCGTCGCAGTACCTGTTACCGATTGTGCGGCCCCGTCTGCCGAGAGAACGACATCGGGTGTTACCGTAGCCAGACCTGAACCGGTATCCGTTGCAGTGAAGTGAACCGTGGCATTGACATTATACCAACCATTTATATTAGGTGATGTCGTAACGGCACCGGTAATGACAGGCAGCGTTGAATCCCTCACTATCACCTTCTGATTTGCACTGGCTGAATTACCTGCCGCATCCTTTGCCGTCCAGGTCACAACGGTTGTTCCTATAGGGAAGGTGGCTGGCGCATTGTTTGTCAGAGATGCAATACCAACCGCATCCGTTGCGGCTGCGTTGCCGATGACAACTGCTGTCTGTAACCCGGTAGCCTCGGCAGTTACATCCGCTGGAGCGATCACAACTGGCGGCGTTGTGTCTTTTATCGTTACAAATTGGGTTGCAGTTCCAAGGTTGCCAGCTGTATCCTTAGCAGACCAAGTGATAATTGTTGTACCGACCGTGTACGATGCCAGTGCATTGTTTGTCAGTGATACTACCCCCACCGCATCCGTTGCTTGAGCCGTCCCTATAGCAACTGATGTCCGCAATCCAGTGGCCTCGACAATCAAATCTGCGGGCGCTATTACCACAGGTGCTTTTGTGTCCTGTACCGTTACCTTTTGTATACCTTTACCGGCATTACCAGCCGCATCCTTTGCCGTCCAGGTAACCATTGTTGTCTCAGCTGGAAATGATGTCGGCGCATCGTTTGTCAACGACACCACACCAACAGCATCTATAGCCGTTGCTGTACCTATAGAAACGGCTGTCAAAACTCCGGTAGCTTCAGTTATGACATCAGGAGGTGCTATCACAACGGGAGGTGTTGTGTCGAGCTGGATCTTATCAGTCACAAGCAGATTATCGAAATAGGCGCCAGCTGCCCAGGTGCGGAATCCGACTTGTCCGGCAAGGTGGGCGTTGGTATCGACAAACTCTTGAGTTAAGACGTCATCCAGGTAGAACTGGAAGTGTCGTCCATCACAGACAATCTTAAAATGCTGCCATACCTTTGGCTTGAAAGGGTGGTTGTAATCGTTGAAAGGATACGGAACCCTACCACTACTCGTCCACTTTTCTAGTTGAAGTTGGTTAGGTCGCCCTTGGAAAATATAGGCATCGGCTAAGAGATTTTTATAATCGCCCCCATTACCCCGGAACAATATACCAGCAGCGTAAGCCCAATAGCTTGAGTCGAAGACATAAATATCTCCTTCAACGGTATAGTCAGTCCATGTAAGGTCACCAATCACGGCAACACCTGCACCGGTCATTTTCAAGACCTTATTGCCATCGAAATCAACCACCGCTGCAGTTCCGCCGTTCATCAAAGAGGTTTGCCAGCTAGGACTAAGCTGGCCAGAGGAAAAATTCTCAAAGAGAACAACACGTGCCGAAGCTACCATCGGAACTGAAAGTACAGTTGCCAACAAAAATAAAAGTAATAGCAGTTTTTTCATTTCACCCTCCATTATTAAAAAACATAAAATATATAATCCATATTAATAAAAATATGTCAATTATATATTTATAATTATACGAGGATGGGGAAAATAGAGGAATTGGGGAGGTGGTTTTTTGAGGTAAGGTAAAGCCATGCGGAAAGACTGAACAATTTCCACCGGCTATTTTCACCAATGCTCAAGGCGGTATTGTTGCAAATCTCCAGCCAAATTTTAAATACAAGATCTTTCTTAAACTGAGTCCGGCGGTGTTACAAGATTAAGTAAAGGTTTGATCATGCCTTGGTTTGCAGCGGCCAGAATCAGCCTGGCTTTGGCCACATCCCGTTCGATGGCCTGGATGATAGCTCCGATGTTAGAAAATTTTCTTACTTCACGCAGGCGCTGCACAAAGCAGATAGCTATATCGAGCTCATAGAGTTGCCCGGAATAATCCAGAAGGAACACTTCAATGGTCCGTTCCCCATCGCCAAAAGTTGGATTCGTGCCAATACTACAGGCGCCCTGCAGGAGCGAATCATCAACTGCCACCATAACAGCATAGACTCCGTCAGGCGGAATAAGCTCATTGCGGGTAACAATGTTGGCAGTAGGAAATCCCAGCTTGGCGCCGATTTGGCGTCCATGCACAACCTGTCCGCTTATCACGTGGTAACGACCTAGAATAGCAGCGGCGGCCTGCATATCTCCGCTGCTGATAAAACGGCGCGCCAAACTGCTGCTGAAGATCATGCCACCCTCGCCTACCGGGTCAAGGTCTTCCAGCGTAAAACCGTTTTCGGCTCCCAAACGGACCAAGGTTTCGAAGCTCCCTTGGCGATTCTTGCCAAAAGCATAGTCGGGACCAATAATGATGTGTCTCATGCCTAGTGCTTTATAGAGAATCTCACGCACAAAAGATTCGGCCGTAACTTGTGAAAATTCGGGAGTGAAATCTATTACTGCCAGGTAATCTATACCCGCTTCTGCAATCAAAGCCGCTTTTTGTTCGCTGGTAGTGATTAGCGCCGGGGCTGTTTCAGGCGCCAGAACAGCCATAGGGTGCGGCTCAAAAGTCACTACTACCGAAGGAAAACCAAGTCGCTCACTTTGCAGCTTTAAATGCCGGAATATTTCAATATGGCCGCGATGAACACCATCGAAATTACCAATGGTTATCACAGAAGCAGAAAGGTTTTGGTTTAGGATTTCCGGGGTTCTTAAAATACGCATTTTTCTGAGATACCTTATTGCTGGTTAAGTATTTTTGGTCTTTGATCCGAATCTTTTTGACCGGCTTTTTTCTGTTTTGTTTTACGCGATCCCGGCCAGCTCTAATCGCTGCCCCCAGCGGCGCAGCAGCTCCTCTCGCAGGTGTATATTTCCATTTTGCACCAATTCGGGATCACGCTCCAGCAGGTCAAAAGCAGTTTGACGGGCCTGTTCCAGGATTGATCCATCCCGAAGTATGTTGGCCACTCGAAAGTCCGGCATTCCGGACTGCCGGGTGCCTATGAAATCTCCCGGGCCGCGGATCTCCAGGTCAGCCTCGGCAATCCGGAAACCATCGCTGGTAGCCTCCATTTCCCGCAGCCGTTTTTCCCCATCTTCGGATAACCTGCCCGGAGTAAGCAGGATGCAGCGGGATTTTGCCCCGCCCCGCCCGACCCGGCCCCGCAACTGGTGCAGTTGGGACAGACCGAAGCGCTCGGCGTGCTCAATTACCATGACCGTGGCGTTAGGAACATCAATCCCCACCTCAATCACGGTGGTTGACACAAGTAGATCCAACTCACGAGCCTTGAAGGAGCCCATGACCATTTCCTTTTCCTCAGGGTTCATCCGGCCGTGGAGCAGACCGATCCGCAACTCGGGAAAAATATCCTTTTGTAGGTGCTCTGCCATCTGGGTGGCGGCCTTTAGATCCGATTTTTCGGTCTCTTCCACCAGAGGATAAATGATATAGCCTTGATACCCTTTTTTTATCTCGTCCCGGATCATCGTGTAGGCCTGCGCACGGCGCGACTCAAAGAATATAGTTGTTTCTACCGGCGTCCGTCCCGGTGGCACCTCATCGATCACCGAAAGCGCCAGATCACCGAACAGCGTCATTGCCAATGTGCGCGGAATCGGCGTGGCGGTCATCACCAAAATATCGGGGTTAATTCCCTTTTTCTTAAGTACCCCGCGCTGTAGTACCCCAAAACGATGCTGCTCATCAATGATTCCCAACCCAAGGCGGGCAAATTCGACCTTATCCTGAATAACCGCGTGCGTGCCGATCACAATCTGGGCGCTGCCGTCGGCCACCCGGCTTAAAACAGCTGATTTCTGCTTACCCTTCATGCCGGAGGTAAGCAGGACTGTTTCTATCCCCAATTCGGTGCACCAGCGATGGATGGTATGCCAATGCTGTTCGGCCAGGATCTCGGTAGGGGCCATTATGGCTACCTGATAGCTATTTTCGACTGCTACCAAGGCCGCCATAAGCGCCACTAAGGTTTTGCCGCTGCCCACATCCCCCTGGACCAGGCGATGCATGGGATGTGGCGCGATCATGTCGTTTTTAATTTCGGATAAAACCCGGCGCTGGGCCGCAGTCAATTCAAAAGGGAGCAGTTTGGCCAGCTGTTTAGTATAGCGATGGGTCACCTGGAAGGCAATGCCTTCCTCAAGGATAACCCCACGCTTTTTCATGGCCAGCCCCAACTCCCAGAAAAAGAACTCATCAAAAGCAACTGCCCGGTGAGCGGGTGTTCGTCCTTGATTGAGATCATCAAGCTTTGACTCCGGCGAAGGCAGGTGCAGAGCCCGGAGAGATTGACTGAGCGAAGGAAAACCGAATAGTTCAAGCAGTGCTTTAGGTACAAGCTCCTGAATATTGCAACAGTAGTTATCTACCACTTCTTTCATAACCCGCCGCATGATCTTTTGGCTCAGACCTTCCGTCAGGGGGTAGACCGGAACGATCCTGCCAAAATTAACCGAATCAGCTGCCATAACTGTCTGCACATCCTGCCCATCCGGCAGCCACTCCACATCCGGATGATGAACCTCGCGCTGATAGCCGAATTGAGTGGTCTCGCCGGTGAAGATCCCTTGGCGTCCGACTTTCCAGGTCCGTTTCATCCAGACAGCATTGGCATGGAACCACTTGAAGGCAATCGAACCGCTTGCATCCTTTACTATTGCCTCAAACACCCGCCGGCCACCTTTGGTGATGGCGGCATCGGCCATAACCACTGTTCCTGAAAAAACCTGGCTTTGGCCGGGACACAACTTGGCAATAGTCACTAACTCGCGCCGGTCTTCATAGCGGTTGGGCAATAGATACAGCGCATCCTCGACCGTTTTTATGCCCCGCTTATCAAGCAGTTCGGACAGCTTGGGCCCCACCCCTTTGATAAACTGCATACTGGTCTGCAGGTTCTTGCGCTGAATGGCCTCTTCAAGCAGAGGACCTTTTCCTTTGGCTAAAGAAGGTGCCGGAATCGTCCCCTCAGTTTTCAGAGCAGGAATGGCAGGGTCTGGATTGTTGAGGCTATTTGCCGCCCGCAGCAGCAGACAATCCTCTCCAATCTGGAGGGAAACAGCGTTCCCCGGTTTCAAGCCTAGCTGTTTCATTAGCTCAGGCGGGATAGTAATAGCGCATTTACTACTGATGGTAACCGTGGTCATCGCGCACGACCGGATCTGTCGTGGCAAAACCGAAAAAGTTCCGACGCAAGGGCTGGTCTGGCAATGACTTTTAAGGCTTGTCGGGGTGAATCGATCATTTAGGTGAGGCTTTGAACCTGGTGGAATTTTTAGGGATATTTCTTGACATGCCCTTGTTTGTACACCATATTTGCGTCAACTTCCAGATAAATCAAATCAGCAAATGGGGCCATAGCTTGGACTTGGAAACATTACAACTGATTCTGGTTCTCTCCCTTGTTTGTTCCTATGTAGCCATGCCGCTTTATGTTTATGAGCAGAAAAAGAAGCAGCCTGGGATTTCCTTTCTGCAATACTTCCGATTCTTCAGCATTACCGATTACATCGAACTGACCAGGAAAGAGGGCGACGCCATTGGCGGCTGGCTCTGGGCCTTTGTCATCTCTACTGCTTTGCTGGTCGCTGTTTCGATCACCAATATCGCTACACATGTTGAGCAAAGCGAGCGGCCTTCCGGGCAAGGGGTGACCCAGGAGTTGTTTCCGATCTTATAATCAGCGAGCCGTATTAAGTAGTGTAAAGTTTTTTAATGGCGTATGGACGGCGCCATTAGGGGTCAAGCGGCTCTGAAATAGAATAAATTCTCTCACGGAAACTGGCGGAATTTTATGTCTTTGAGGCTGATCCAGAAAGGCCGCCACCTCTCGACTGCCAGGAGCTTTCAGGCGGGCCAGGGTTACGTGGGCAGAGAAAGGCCGCTCCTCCTGGGGAATATTGCAAGAGAGAACAGTTTTTTGCACCAAAGAAGCTAGATTTGAAAGCAGCGGCTCCGGTTCCAGGCCAACCCAGAGCACCCGCGCCTGACGGCGATTGGGAAAACAACCGGGATTGCAAAAGCGCAGATCAAAGGCAGGTGCCTTGATTGCCGATAGATCCCTGATTAGCTTTTTTGCTGTTTCTTCATCCACCTCACCCAAAAAAGACAATGTCAGGTGCAACTGCTCCATTGGTAACCAGCGTGCACCCTGGATATCGGTCCGCAGCTTATAGAGCAAGCGCTTAACATTTTCAGGAAGCTCAATAGCAATAAAAAGCCGCACAACTAACCTCCCCTGAAAAGTGATTTAACTTCTTTGCCATCAATATTATCATGCCCTGAAGAGATAAAATAAAAGCCCCAGAGGAATATCCTCTGGGGCTTTTATAAGCTCTATTTCAGGTCTAACTAGGAAACAGCAGCGTTCAGGTCCTTTACCAGGGCATCTATATCAATACCATGAGCATTGGCGCCCTGCTCCAAGCTTTCGTTCTGGGCACCCATACAACCTACACAACCCAGGTGATACTGCTGTAAAACCTTAACTGATTCAGGGAAATTTCGCATTACCTCGAAAAAGGTCATGTCTTTGTTGATCTTTTCAGCCATTATAATTCTCCTGTAATGAATTCAGCTGACGCTGTTTCTATTCGTATTTTATCTCAATAATCTCGTATTCCTTGGTGCCGGAGGGCACAATAACCTTGACAGAATCGTCCAGCTTGTGGCCGATCAGCGCTTTACCGACCGGAGAGGTGCAGGAGATCTTGCCCAGCTTGATGTCGGCCTCATCCTCGCCAACAATACGATAAGTGACCTCTTCTTCCGAAGCAGTATCATAAAGGGTTACGGTGGCACCAAAAACCACCTTGTCCGGCTTCAGGCCGGTCAGGTCCACAACATGAGACCGGGCGAGCTTGCCGTTTATCTCCTGAATACGCCCCTCTATAAACCCCTGTCGATTCTTGGCGGCATCGTATTCGG
This sequence comes from Desulfuromonadaceae bacterium, assembly GCA_036504875.1. Taxonomy (GTDB): domain Bacteria; phylum Desulfobacterota; class Desulfuromonadia; order Geobacterales; family Pseudopelobacteraceae; genus JACPFJ01. The sequence continues at coordinate 113,377 of DASXUK010000073.1, read as the reverse complement.
CATTTTCCGATAAGTCACCATGGGCACGCGCCTCAGCAATGTCCTGAATCACCTTAGGGCGTTCCTCGCGGATAAGGCGCTTCAACTCCTCTTGCAGCGCCTCAAAGCTCTCTTTTGTCAACGGGATTGAATGCGACATCTACGATCGACTCCTCAAAAACTGGATTCTATTAAATAATCCTGCAACGACTTCACGCTCAAATCATGTTCTTTCATGACCACGATACCATCCACGGCCGCTTTGGCTCCTGCAACAGTTGTAAAATAGGCGATGCCATGCATCAGTGATTCACGGCGAATCGAAAATGAATCCGCCACCGCCTGGGCACCCTGGGTGGTATTGATCAGCAGTTGAATCTCACCGTTCTTAATGGCATCCACCACATCCGGCCGGCCTTCCAAAACCTTGTTGACCCTGCGGACCGGAATACCTTTATCCTCCAAGAACGAGGCGGTACCGCCTGTTGCCAGAATGCCGAAACCATTTTTATACAATTTTTCTGCTACGGAAACAACATGTTTCTTATCGGCATCCCGGACACTGATGAAAACATTGCCGCTTAAAGGCAATTTAACGTTAGCCCCGAGCTGCGCCTTGGCAAAGGCCTCGGCAAAGGTATCCCCAATTCCCATCACCTCGCCAGTCGATTTCATTTCCGGCCCCAGAATCGTATCTACACCGGGGAATTTAACAAACGGGAAGACAGCCTCCTTGACCGAGATATGTTTGGGTATGATGTCGCCGGAAACACCCAGTTCAGCCAGGGATTTACCGGCCATAACCCGCGCAGCGATCTTAGCCAGAGGTCGACCGGTAGCCTTGGAAACGAATGGTGCGGTGCGGGAGGCACGCGGGTTGACCTCCAGAATGTAGATATCACCATCTTTGATTGCATATTGCACATTCATCAGACCCTTCACTTTTAATTCCAGGGCCATCAGAACGGTCTGGCGGCGGATCTCGGCCACCAGTTCATCAGATATGGAATAAGGCGGCAAACTGCAGGCCGAATCACCGGAGTGAATTCCGGCCTCCTCAATGTGCTCCATGATGCCGCCAATGACGACTTCGGTACCGTCGCACAGAGCATCAACATCGATCTCGATCGCTTCATCCAGAAACTTGTCAATCAGGATCGGGTGTTCGGGTGAAGCCTGCACCGCAGTGTGCATATAACGCCTTAGATTATCGACGTCATAAACGATCTCCATGGCGCGGCCACCCAGGACATAGGAGGGGCGTACCACCACCGGATAACCGATGCGGTCGGCCACTTTTTCAGCCTCCTCAAAAGAGCGGGCCGTGCCATTTTCCGGCTGGAGCAGGTCGAGCTTGATCAGCATCTCCTTGAAACGTTCACGGTCCTCGGCCCGGTCAATAGCATCCGGCGATGTACCAATGATTGGAACGCCCGCCTTTTCAAGCGCAACTGCCAGCTTGAGTGGGGTTTGACCGCCGAATTGGACAATCACCCCGACCGGTTTTTCCACATGGACAATCTCAAGCACATCCTCAAGCGTCAGCGGCTCGAAATACAGACGATCCGAGGTGTCGTAGTCGGTAGAAACAGTTTCGGGGTTGCAGTTAACCATGATGGTCTCATAACCGTCTTCTGCCAAGGCAAACAAACCATGCACGCAGCAATAGTCGAATTCGATACCTTGCCCGATGCGATTGGGCCCGCCCCCCAGGATCATGATTTTCTTGCGCTGGGTTGGCTCGGCCTCGCACTCTTCCTCGTAGGTGGAGTAGAGATAAGGGGTGTAGGCAACAAACTCGGCCGCGCAGGTATCGACCCGCTTGTAAACCGGCCTGAGATTCAGCGACCAGCGCAGCTCGCGCAGCTCGTCCTCACTCATCTTCCATAGTTTGGCCAATGTTTTGTCTGAAAAGCCATTCTGCTTGGCCTCTTTCAGGATTTGTTTCAGGTTTTCCTTTGTCTCGACCTTTACCTCCACCTTTTTTATTTGATCTTCCATCTCGATGATCTGGCGGATGTTGTGCAAGAACCAAGGATCAATGGCGCTGTGTCGGTGTATTTCATCCACTGACATGCCGCTACGCAAAGCATCGCCCACGTACCACAGTCGCTCACAATTCGGAACGCGCAGTTTTTCCAGAATCAGCTGCTGTTCTTTGGCAGAAAGACCTCTGCGAGTCTCGCAGGCCAGATCATATAAACGCGAATCAAAACCGGACACGCCGATTTCCAGCGAACGGAGCGCTTTCTGGAGTGATTCCTTAAAGGTCCGTCCAATCGCCATTACCTCACCAACCGATTTCATTTGGGTGGTCAGGGTGGCATCGGCAGCAGGGAATTTTTCAAAGGTAAAACGGGGCACCTTCGTGACCACGTAATCGATACTCGGTTCGAAGCAGGCCGGGGTTTCACGGGTGATGTCGTTGGTAATTTCATCCAGGGTATAACCAACTGCCAGCTTGGCGGCAATTTTGGCAATCGGGAAGCCGGTGGCCTTGGAGGCCAGGGCGGAAGAACGCGATACACGCGGGTTCATCTCAATTACCACCAGCCGTCCGTTTTTGGGATTAATGCCGAACTGGATATTGGAACCGCCAGTATCTACCCCGATCTCGCGGATGATCTTCAGAGATGCATCCCGCAGGATCTGGTACTCTTTGTCGGTCAGGGTCTGGGCCGGGGCCACGGTGATGGAGTCGCCGGTGTGAACCCCCATTGGATCGAGGTTTTCAATAGAGCAGATGATAACCACATTATCGGCAGTATCACGCATCACCTCCAGCTCGTACTCCTTCCAACCGATTACCGATTCCTCAATCAGAATCTCATCGGTGGGAGAGGCATCGATGCCGGCCAGCGCCATCCGCTCGTACTCCTCCATATTATAGGCAATTCCGCCGCCAGTCCCTCCCAGGGTAAAGGAAGGACGAATGATGGCCGGGAAACCGATCTCCTTGATCACCTCCATGGCCTCTATATAATTATGGGCCAAGCCGGATTTAGGCACTGCCAGACCGATCTTTCCCATGGCAGCCTTAAAAAGTGTGCGATCCTCGGCCTTCTTGATGGCAGGCAGCTTGGCGCCGATCAGTTCCACGCCGAATTTGTCCAGGACGCCCATCTCGGCCACTGCAACAGCCGTATTGAGCGCTGTCTGACCGCCCAGAGTAGGCAGAAGCGCATCGGGACGCTCTTTCTCGATAATCTTGGCCAACATCTCCGGGGTGACCGGTTCGATATAAGTGCGATCAGCAAAGTCCGGGTCGGTCATAATGGTGGCCGGATTGCTGTTTAGAAGCACCACCTCGAAACCTTCCTCTTTGAGGGCTTTGCAGGCCTGAGTACCGGAGTAGTCAAACTCACACGCCTGGCCGATGACTATTGGCCCTGCGCCGATGATGAGGATTTTGTGAATGTCTGTTCTTTTAGGCATTTATACTCAACTCCTTAGTGTAGTTATCGAAATATGAAAAAGACTGCTCCAGCCAGACAGCAGCCGGCCCATAAGTAATTCCAATTAAGATTGGTGCCCATATACAGAACGGCAAAAGGAACAAACACCGCCAGGGTAATGACCTCCTGGATGATCTTCAACTGCGCCAGAGTAAAATTTCCATAGCCGATGCGGTTGGCTGGCACCTGAAGCAAGTATTCGAAAAATGCGATGCCCCAGGAAACAGCCACAGCAATAAGCCAGTGCCGGGTGGCCAGGTTTCTAAGATGGGCATACCAGGCAAAGGTCATGAAAATATTGGATAGAACCAGCAGAAATATGGCTCTCATCTAATCCTGCAACCAGCCGTTTTCCAGGTCGAACTGTTCCAGAACCTCAACCGCCTCGTCATACTCCTCGTCAGTTATTTTGCGATCAATATCAGGCGTCTCAATGGCGCGATGGGCTGGAAAGTACTGCCGCATCAAAGAGATATGAGTTTCGGTTCCCAGATTTTCAGCGATCCAGGCCAGGGTCTGGCGGGTTCCAGCCAGCTGATTCGGCAGCACCAGATGCCGAATGATCAGCCCCTTAACAGCCAAGCCATCGTCATCAAGCTGAAGATGGCCGACCTGCCGCAGCATCTCTTTGACAGCCAGACGGTTACTCTCACGATAACCGGGCGCCGCCGAAAGCCGGACCGCCGTGTCTTCATCCACATACTTCATGTCCGGCAGGTAAATGCTCACCACCCCTTCCAGAAGGCGCAGTAAATCAGGCTTTTCGTAACCACTGGAATTCCAGACTATGGGCAACCTGAAGCCTTGCGGGATAGCCAGCCAGAGCGCAGCCAGGATCTGGGGCAGAAAATGAGTCGGGGTAACAAAGTTGATATTGTGCACCCCTTGCCTTTGCAGCCGAACCATGCGCTGCGCCAGGGCTGCCGTGGTAATTTCATCGCCGTTTCGCAACTGGCTGATGGGAAAATTCTGGCAAAATCGGCACTTGAGCGAACAACCGGAAAAGAAAATAGTACCCGAACCACTTGTCCCTGAAATCGGTGGTTCCTCACCTTTATGCACGTTGGCCGAGGCAATTTTGGGCAGTGCCCCTACCCCACAAACTCCCTTTTCCCCAGCCAAACGATCAACCCCGCAATCATGGGGGCAGAGGTCACACGATTTGAGGTGTCGATAGGCGGCGCGGACCCGTTGCAGCAGCTCACCTGATTTGTAAAGATCCAAATAATTCATGGCATTACCAGACGGGTGTCGGTTTTTCGCAAGGTCAAGGCGCCCAAGGTAATCGGCGGAGACGTAGCAGCGCTACGTAGCACAACGAATTCCTGCCGGGCAACGCCGAGATTGCGGAAAAGCGGCGCCCGTTTACCTAGAACTCTCCATCATTTCCACAAACCTGCCAAACAGATAATGCGAATCATGCGGCCCGGGCGAGGCCTCAGGGTGGTGCTGCACCGAGAATATTGGCAGGTCGCAGTGGCGGATGCCTTCCACGGTCTGGTCGTTCAGATTCTCGTGCCCCAGGCAAGCCGTATCACCCAGTGATTCCAAATCAACGGCAAAGCCGTGATTCTGGGAGGTAATCTCGACCTTGCCGGTCGACATATCCATAACCGGCAGGTTGGAACCGTGATTGCCGAATTTCAACTTCATGGTTTTGCCGCCTAAAGCCAGGCCTAAAAGCTGGTGCCCCAGGCAAATGCCAAAGATCTGTTTTTTGCCGATAAACTTACGGATTTCTTCCTGCACTTGGACCAGCGGCTCAGGGTCCCCGGGACCATTGCTTAGAAAGATGCCATCCGGATTCATGGCCAGCGCCTCTTCGGCCGGGAAATTGGCCGGAACAACCGTGACATCGCAACCGGCATCCACCAGGCAGCGGAGGATGTTGTACTTGATGCCGAAATCATAGGCCACCACCTTGTACTTGAGCGTAGCCGGGTCCACCTGGGGATAGCCTTCCTCCAGATCCCACAAGCCCTCAGTCCAATGATATGGCTTGTCACAACTGACCCCACTGGCCAGATCCAGCCCGGTCATACTGGGAATGGCGCGGGCCTTGGCAACCAGGCTCTCATGATTAAAGTCCGTGGTGGAGATGATCCCGTTCTGGGCACCCTTATCCCTCAAATGACGGGTCAAAGCGCGAGTGTCGATCCCCTGGATGCCGACCACGCCGTTTTCCTTGAGATAGGCGTCCAGGCTCATGGTGGCCCGATAGTTTGAGTAGCAATCCTGATACTCCTTGACGATGAATCCGGACAGAAACAGGCCGCGGCTCTCGATATCCTCGGGATTGATGCCGGTGTTGCCGATCTGGGTATAGGTCATTGTTACCATCTGTCCCTTATAGGATGGGTCTGTAAGAACTTCCTGATAACCGGTCATGGCGGTGTTAAAAACAACCTCGCCGCTGGCCTCGCCACTGGCGCCAAATGATTTGCCTTCAAAAATGCGCCCGTCTCCGAGCGCAAGAACTGCTTTCATACGTTATAACTCCTTATATGGATGACTCGGGGATTCTCATTATTTTTCATGAGTCTGTCGGACTTAGGGTAAATCTGCTGCAATCTGTCTGGACGGTCCATACTTCGCCGCTTTCTTGGTCAATAGAACAACTATTGACCTGCAAAATCGACAAAATCTGTCCTCGCCCAGCCGAATTTTCGCTTCGATTTCCTAAGTCCGACAGGCTCCTAGCGACCACAGTATACCACTTTACCAGCCAGGATAGTACAGACAGACGCCCCCTTCATATTCCAGCCTATAAAGGGAGAATTTTTGGACTTGCTGGCCAGCTTGTCCTCGGACACTGTCCATTCCGCCGTTGGATCGATCAGGCTGATGTCGGCTATGCTGCCGGCCTTAAGTGTTCCGCGGGCAATATTGATTATTTTAGCTGGGTTACATGTCATTTTTTCAACCAATTGATTAATGGTAAGCGTGCCATCGGCCACCAGGCCGAGCGACAAAGGTAGCGATGTCTCCAGCCCGATAATGCCGTTCAAGGCAACATTGAATTCCACATCCTTCTCATCCAGATGATGCGGGGCGTGATCAGTAGCAATGACATCGATGGTGCCATCCTTTAGACCGGCCTTGATGGCCGTTACATCGTCAGCCTCGCGCAACGGTGGATTCATCTTGGCATTGGTATCATAGCCACGCACGGCATCATCGGTGAGGGTGAAATAATGTGGCGCTGTTTCACAGGTCACCTTGACTCCCCGTGCCTTGGCTTCACGGATAACCTGGACCGAGCCTCTGGTGGAGACATGAGCAATGTGGATCGGCGAATTAGTGTACTCGGCCAGCATGACATCGCGGGCGGTAGCGATGTCTTCAGCCACGCGGGGGATACCCTTCAGGCCCAGTTCAGTTGACGTAAAGCCTTCATTCATGGTCCCCTCTCCTACTAGTGCCAAATCCTCAGCATGAGAGATAACCAGCATGCCCATGCCTTTGGCATATTCCAGAACACGGCGCATCAACTCGCTATTCGCGACCGGCTTGCCATCATCGGAAACCGCCACGCAGCCGGCCTCTTTCAACTCACCCATCTCGGACATGCGCTCACCATTCAAGCCGTAAGTAATAGCGCCGACCGGAAAGACATTGGCAAGGCCTTCGGCTTTGGCCTTGTTAATAATGTAGCTGGCAATAGCCTTGTTATCGATGACCGGCTTGGTGTTGGGCATGCAGCAGACTGAGGTAAAACCGCCGACGGCGGCGGCCCGGGTGCCGCTGATGATATCTTCCTTGTACTCAAGGCCTGGGTCGCGCAGATGAACATGCATATCAATCAGACCTGGCAAAACATATTGGCCGGCAGCGTCTATGACCTCGGCACCGGCCGGGGCATTGAGACTCTTGCCGATCTCTTTGACCAGACCGTTCTCCACTAACAGATCCAAAGTATCATCCAGCCCTTGGGAAGGGTCAATCACCCGGCCGTTCTTGATCAGAAGATTCATATCATCACCTCACAAATAGAGTTGGATTTTCTTTAACTGCCCCTAGGACGCTCAATTTTGTGCAAGGCCAGAAAGATTAGAGTTTGCACGGAGGCGTAGCAGCGCTACGTCGCACACGCAAACTCGAAATCTGACGCCGAGATTGCGCAAAAGTGTGCGTTCCACTATTCTAGTTCGCCGCCGCAGACGTGGTACAGCATCGCCATCCTCACCGCCACGCCGTTCTCAACCTGCTTAAGGATGTGGGACTGATCGCCGTCCACCACATAACTGGACATTTCAACTCCCCGGTTGATCGGTCCTGGATGCATAACCATGGCGCCTGGCTTGGCCAGCTTGAGGTTCTCAGGGTTAAGGCCAAAGTAACGTGAATACTCGCGTGTGTTGGGCATCAGGGTCTTGCCTTGGCGCTCCTGCTGAATACGGAGCATTATGACCACATCGGCATCCTGGATAGCATCCTTCATCGAGCCGCAGACCGTAACATTGCCAAGACGCTCTACACAGGGCGGCATCATGGTTGGCGGTCCTGCCAGATAGACCCGAGAACCCATTTTGGTCAGACCCTGGATATCTGAGCGAGCCACCCTGCTGTGGGTAATATCGCCAACGATTGCCACCTTGAGGCCATCCAGCCTGCCAAAGCGGTCCTTGATGGTCAGCATGTCCAAAAGCCCTTGAGAGGGATGTTCATGGGCGCCGTCGCCGGCATTGATAACCGAGCAACTCACCTTCTTGGCCAGGTGATAATGGGCGCCGGACACGGCATGCCGCATGACAATGATATCCGGCTTCATGGCCAGCAGGTTCAGTGCTGTGTCAGCCAGGGTTTCCCCTTTGGTGGATGAACTGGTCGAGGTGGAGATATTAATCGTATCGGCCGAGAGACGTTTGGCGGCAATCTCGAAGGAAGTTCTGGTACGCGTTGATGCCTCGTAGAACAGGTTGATAATGGTTTTGCCTCGTAGCGTGGGAACCTTTTTGATATCGCGGCTATTGATCTCGCGCATGTTTTCTGCGGTCAAGAGCAGCAACTCGATGTCTTCTTTGGTCAGGTCCCTTAGCGCAATGATATCCCTGTGCTTGAATTCCGCCATTCCACACCCCCCCACTATTTTTCGAGAACAACTTCAATTGGTTGATTTTTTTCGTCAAATCTAACCGCTACATTCTCTTTTAGGCTGGTAGGTACATTGCGACCCACAAAATCGGCCCGTATAGGTAGTTCGCGGTGACCACGATCAATCAGTACCGCCAGTTGGATCGACTGAGCCCGACCATGATCCATCAAAGCATCCATGGCAGCCCGAATGGTACGGCCGGTAAAAAGGACATCATCCACCAGGACCACCCGCTTACCCTCCAGTGAAAAGGCGATATCAGTTTTTCCAACCGGCAAGTGAGCAGAATGGTTCTTTATGTCATCCCGGTAAAGAGTGATATCCACCGCCCCGACAGGGACGCTGTCACCTTCGATAACGGCAATGGATTTGCCGATTTCCTCCGCCAGAAAGGCCCCCCCGGAACGTATGCCAATCAAAACAAGATCCTTGACACCCTTGTTTTTTTCAAGCAATTCATGTGCAATGCGTGTTAAAGCACGTTTGATGCCGTTTGTATCCAATAATACCGTTGCTGTTTCCATCACTGAAACCGCCTTTCCCCTGCAAAAAAAAAGAGCCTCATCGCTAATCGACAAGACCCTTCTGTTATAGGTTTAGGTAAAAATCATTGATGCAACCCTTGCTAGCCTCTCGGGCTAAATTAAAAGGTAATGAGTATATATTTTTGCAGACTAACATCGCTGGATCGTAAGGTCAAGAAAGATTTAAACTCAAGCTAAGAAACATTTTTAAAGGTCATCGCCGGTCTAGCTCATCCAGCACCACCAGATAACCATCCGGATCAAAGCACCACATTTCCTTGATTCCATAAGGTTTAATCTCCAGAGGGTAGAGTATCTCCAAATCCTCCTCCATAATGGCATCGCTTATATCTTCAATGTTTTCTACCCTGAAATGTAAAGTAACACCTATTCCGCGGGGAAACATTCCCAGACGATGCTCAAGGACCGGGTGGGTCCTCACCACATCATTCTCCTCAACAAAAACAAGTGCGATCCCCCCCATATCCAACACCATATGTTCCGGGGCACCTGGTGATGTGAAGGAACGCTGTACCGGCAGCTCAAGGATACCAGCATAAAATGCCTCTGTTATCATCAACTGAGACACTACAAGCTGAATAGAATGCTGTGCATGATGAATCTTCATTCCAATCCTGTGAATAGAAGCGTTGTATATCCGGACAGGCGCGTAAGCCAGTTGCTAAAGAGAAGAATTCCAATTAAAATCAAAAATATGCCGGTTATGATTTCAAAGGTGCGGATAAATTTTTTGTAACGGTTAAAGAATAACAAAAACTGATGCATTGCCAGAGACGATAATAGAAATGGTATGCCAAGCCCCAGAGAATATAGCAACAAAAGCAAAATTCCCTGATAAACGCTCTCCTCAGTGGCGGCCAGAGTCAGAATTGTTGCCAGTATAGGTCCGATGCAGGGTGTCCAACCAGCCGCGAAGACAAGCCCTACCAGGAAACTGCCCAGGTATCCGGCAGGTTTATGGGTAATGGTGACACGTTTTTCACCCATTAATAAACGGATTGGAACCAGCCCGGTGATGTGTATACCGAACAGGATTATCAGGATGCCGCCAATTTTTCGGATCAATGAAGTATAGTTATGAAGGAACGACCCGATGTAAGTGGCAGAGGCCCCTAAGAGCACAAAAACTGTTGTAAAACCAAGGATAAAGGCAACTGAATGAATAATTGCCTTTTTTCTGACCACGTGGGAGGGATGTTCTGCATCAAGGTCGGCAAAAGATATGCCGGTGATATAAGTTATATAGGAAGGAATTAGCGGTAACACGCAGGGTGACATGAAGGACAAAAACCCGGCTATGAACGCCCCGATATAAGAAATGTGGTCGTGCACGGTTGGTGTCCCCTTACTTCATAAGCTCCTCAAGAAAAGCCACAATTTCAGGGCTATCCCATGACAACGGCCCAATAACCTTTTTTACAATAATACCACTTTTATTTATGATAAAGGTTTCCGGCACCCCTGTTATACCATAAGTCTTAGCTGCTCGATTATCCGGATCAGTATATGCCGGGAGGTTAAAGCCACTGGTATGAAAAAAGGATTCAATCGCTGGCTTGCCCCCTTCATCGATAGAAACAGCCACCAGCTGAAAAGGCTTGTTTTCCATTTTTTTGCTTAGAGAAATGAAGGAAGGTATCTCTTCTCTGCAGGGAGGGCACCACGTGGCCCAGAAGTTAAGCATTACTACCTTGCCTTTGAGATCGGATAGCTTTAAAGGACTGCCATTCAAGCTATTAACTTGCACATCCGGTGCAGCCTGATTTTCGGTAGGCACAACCGGCTTGGCCGAAGGCCCTGCTTCTTTTTTGTTACAAGCGAAAATACAAAGCAGACCGACTATCGCCAGCATGAACAGCAGCTTTTTCATGAGACCTCCAAACGATTTGTTGCTAAGGACGGAAAAGAGGCTGGATCACTTACTGCGGGTAACTACATAATCAGCCAACTCCAGCAATGCTTCCCCTACCAGGCACTGGCCGAATGATTTCAGATAAACCGTACATTTATTAATGTAACGCTTGGCTACTGATACAGTATAATCAATACCACCATATTGCTTAACCAGGGCAGAGACATCTCTGAAGTCATCTAGTGACATTTCATCTTGTTCAATAACTGCTGCAATCTTGTCTCGTTCCCCAGCGGTACACTGTCGCAAGGTATGTATCAAAGGTAGGGTAATTTTCCCCTCTTCCAAATCATGGCCGATACTTTTGCCAAAATCTTCTTCCGTGGCAATGTAATCAAGAATATCATCCATGAGCTGAAAAGCGATTCCCAAATCCATGCCAAAATCAGCGAGCATTTTCTGTTTTTCAGGAGTCACCTGACCGAGAATGGCACCTGCCTCGCAAGCTGCAGACATTAAAATGGCGGTCTTGGCACGTACCACACCAATATAACGATCTTCCGTCAGGTCGAGCTCGCCTGTGCAAAGCAGCTGTAACACCTCTCCTTCCGCAATAATGGTTGTAGCCTCAGAAAAAACTCGAAGAATATCAAGGCTGCCGACACCAACCATAAGGGAAAAGGATTTGGAAAAAAGAAAATCACCTACCAGAACGGAAGCCTCATTGCCCCATAAAGTATTGGCCGAAGCAATGCCTCGTCGCAAAGTAGCGCTATCTACCACATCGTCATGAAGCAATGTAGCTGTGTGAATGAATTCAACAACACTCGCCAGGGGGACCGCTTTATTTCCCTGGTAATCACAAAGTTTCGCGGAAAGCAATAATAAAGCAGGACGAACGCGTTTGCCACCACTGGAGAGAACATACTCTCCTACCTTGCGTATCAGCGGAACATCAGACTCAAGGTCTTTTTTGAATTGGCTTTCGACTTGCTTTAAATCATCACCAATAATATTCAGAGCGGACTGCATCAGGTGATTTCCCTTAAGCGTAAATTTTCGACATAGTAAAGTAATGAAAAGCTCTTTGTCAAAGCATTTCTGGCTGTTGCTGCACTCAAATCCTGCAAGGTTTCCATTGCCAGACAGCCCGCCACAGTATATGTTACTCTTATCAAAAAAAAGATATAAGGCAACTTATATATAGGGGAATGTATGCGTTTTGAAGAGCTAGTCCTGCCAGAACAGGTCCAACAAGGTATACTAGAAGCCGGTTTTACAGAATGTACCCCGATCCAGGAAAGCACCCTGCCTATTTCTCTCTTAGGCAAAGATGTGGCTGGCCAGGCGCAGACAGGCACTGGTAAAACAGCTGCTTTTCTCGTAACCATGTTTACTCGATTATTATCCGCTGCCAAGACAAATGATGGACAACCCAGGGCTCTGATCCTGGCACCCACCCGCGAACTGGTAGTGCAAATCGAACAGGATGCCCAACTGCTGGGAAAACACTGTGGATTTACCATACAGCCCATCTACGGCGGTGTTGACTATATGAAGCAACGAAATGCTCTGGCTGAGGGGGCCGACGTTATCATTGGTACACCTGGGCGATTGATTGACTACCTAAAACAGAAGATCTACAGTTTAAAGTCTATAGAAATGCTGATTATAGACGAGGCCGACCGCATGTTTGACATGGGTTTCATTGCCGATTTACGTTTTATTTTACGAAGGTTGCCCCCATTTGACAAACGCCAGAACCTCATGTTTTCCGCCACCCTCAACCAGAGAGTAATGGAACTTGCTTACGAGTTTATGAATGGACCCGAAAAGGTTTCAGTAACCCCTGAAAAACTGACTGCTGAAAGGGTCGAACAGGTTCTGTTTCACTGTTCCCGTAAAGAGAAGTTCCCTCTTCTTTTGGGGCTTCTTCGAAAAGAAGGCATGGAACGGACAATGATCTTCATTAATACCAAGCGAGAAGGAGAATATCTGCATGATCGGCTGAATGCTAATGGTTTTCCCTGCCGAATCATATCAGGAGATGTTGATCAGAAAAAGCGTTTGCGGATCCTTGAAGAGTTCAAGAATGGCAAGCTTCCTATCCTGATAGCAACCGATGTTGCCTCGCGGGGCCTGCATATCGACGGTGTCTCACACGTTATCAACTACGACCTTCCTCAAGACTGCGAGGATTACGTGCACCGTATCGGTCGTACTGCCCGGGCTGGGGCTGAGGGAAAGGCCATATCTCTGGCCGACGAGGACGGTGCATTGTATCTGGAGGCTATTGAAGAATATATCCGCCATAAAATTCCGACTGAATGGGCTGAAGATGATCTTTTTGTTAATGATTTCAGCCGAGTAGCCCGGCCTAAATACAAAAAAGAGTTGAAAAAAACTGGGGCGTCAGATAAGCGGAGAGAAAGCCGGCCATTGAAGAAGAACCCCGTGCTCTCATCAACAAAAGAAGAAAATGCTGTGAAACCTAAACCTGAAGTTGATGATCCTGCCAAGAAACGCCGCCGCAAGAGAAAAAAATCTACTACTGCCAGTAAAACACCAACTCAAGAAAATAGCTGAAAAGCCTTGTAAAACCTGCCCTTTTACCCTCTTTTCGCTTAATCTTTTCGCTTAATCTTTTTGCTAATATCAAACTTATTTTATATCTTACCAGATGATTACGTGCCCCAAGGTGCGCTGCTTATTATTTTATTGAATTCCAAATAAAATAACGTTATAAAAATTGACATCTAGCGCAAGGGGATAAAAAAATGGCTCTGGAAAATTCTAAAGAAGCGCTTGAAAACGGATTTGAGGGGGCAGTCAGTGGAATGACGCTTGCAGATCTTATCCAGATCAAAAACTTAAATCGCTTCACCGGCTGCCTCTCAGTTAAACATCGTGGCAAAACAGGTTTTATTTTCTTTCGTGAAGGTGAACTGGTTCATGCTGAATTAGACGGTCTGTCAGGAAGCGAGGCGTTCTTTTCAATTATGTTGTGGCCAGGCGGTGAATTTCGTGCTGAATCAAAAATTGCCACCACCTATCAAACTATTAGTGAAAACCTGACCTTTTTGTTGTTGGAATCACACCGCCTAAAAGATGAACAGAAAAGGATTTCTTCCCTCAGCGCCGCGAATAAACTTACGGCTTCACTCTCCCCCGGAGAACAAAACATGAGTGACATAAACCGAAAATTAAAGGCTATAACCGAGGTGGAATACGCCGTTGTTTTGACAAAAAAAGGCGAAACTGTTGATGACAGCAGCTATGAAGGTTCAACACATTCTGCAAATGCTTACTACCTCTCTCTTTTTACAAACAAACTGGGTAATCAGCTGGGAACCGGTGAAATGATATCGGCAGCCGTTCATGGGTCTGATCGCCATCTCCTGCTGTTCCAGTCCAAGAATCACTATCTGAGTGTTGCTGTCTCTGGTAATTCCCAACTCGGAGCGGTCGAGTCGGTAATAAAGAAAGCTTTAACACAGAAGTAGGAGAGCCATTTTATGCAAACAGTCCTACAGAGCCTTCATTCGGTACCAGGAATAATTGGAGGAGTACTGTCGGATGATGATGGGTCAGTCCTTGCTCATTCTTTTCCTTCTGTATTTGATCTTTCCGCACTTCAAGGGATCTGTAATAACCTTAATTTCAATGTAATGGGCTTGCAGGAAGCATCTGGCGGGGTTAAGCTGCTTGACCTGCGCTTTGAGCATGGCCGCGTAATTGTAAAGACGATGCCAAACCTGTTCCTGTTGTTGTTATGTGAACAGACTGTTAATTTACAGCTGTTGTTCATTTCTATAAACGTAGCAGTAAAAAAACTCGAAAAAATTTATGCGCTTAATCCTCTTACTCCGCTGGCTGCTCCTCCAACTGCTCAGCTAATAGCTTCTACCCTAGCTGGGCCGAAACTTCGTACCGACAATAAAGGCTGCGTTATCCTTAGCTCACATATCCTTCCTAAAACAGGATACACCTTCTGGGAATCAATGACAGAATCGGCTGCATTGGTCCGCTCCACTGCGATTGAAATCAGCAACCATTTCAAAATCGGCGATTTCAAAAAACTCACCTTGACCAATCGCTTAACAGGGAAGAGCTGCGTCACGCCAGTCCAGATCATGACTCATGACAAAGAGGGTAAATATGATGGAAAAGTCGTACTTACCCTGGCTGTAGCAGAACAACTACAGGCTAACGAAGGTGATCTTCTTTCTGCAGAGGTTGTAATTGGTGGTGGACTTTTCGGATGGGAAGGTATCTAAATACTTCTTGTGCTTTGGATAATGAATTCGGAACGCCCATTGAAAAGCAGTGGGCGTTTTTTTATTTCGACAAATAGCTTGATCTTTAAATTATATTTACTTACATACTAAATCGTAGTGATTCAACAAAATTTGAGACAGAAAGGATAGCGGCTAATGTCCTTTGCAGGCGATTTAGAGCATTTACCGATTGTTGATATTATACAACTGCTTCACTCCACTAGAAAAACAGGCACCCTTTGCCTCAAAAGCTCAAAGGGTGAGAGCCAATTAGTGTTTAATGACGGCTATTTCGTCTCTGCCAATCATGTCAACAATAGTGTTCGTATCGGTCAAATATTGGTAGAGATGAAAGCTATAAATCAAGAAGAGCTCGATACGGCCCTGCTTGAACAAAAAAATGCAGGTTCCGGCAGGAAACCTTTGGTTGCCACCCTCATAGAACAAGGGACAATTAAAAAAGAAGATGCTTATAAAGGTCTAGAAGAATTAATCGAGATGACTATTGTAGAGGTTCTAACCTGGAAAAGCGGGACCTTCTCCCTGGATGTATCCAATAGTGAAGTTTCAGATGAGTATCGTTATTTTCCGGAAACATTGCAGCAGGAAATTTTCATGAATGCCCAAAGCATTTTAATGGACGCCCTGCGGATATACGATGAAAAAATGCGCGATGGAACTTTATCTGAGGTGTTTTTTTCAACCCCTGAGACTAGTGAAAATAAAGAATATACTGAAGGAACACAATCTATCACCGCCGACATTCTTGGTCTTGATAATCTTGATGCCCTTAAGAAAAATATCCCCAGCGTGTTTATCGGACTAAAAGACCATGATCCCCTGGAGGAACATCGACGTGTGATCGGTGAGGAGTTGGGCGAAATATCCCGAGAAGAGAGTGACAAGTTATGCAGCATTTTGTCTGCTTTTTCCAAGCAGGCCTCAGTTGATATAAATCACCAAAATGGACCAACCTTGGCCATAGTTCTGTATAGTCGTGATATTTTTATTACACATGTCTTAAAATCGGTATGTAGGCACGAAAAAATATTCGTGTTTAATACTGATGAAGAAGTAAATCTTAACCTTATCATAGAACAATCACTTTCCAGGGATCTGAAACCGATCCTAGTTATAGACTCATCTCGATCAGTTGATGGCGAAACAGGGGGAGATGCCGACATTGCTTTAATAAAAAACAAAAAAGAACGTTTCCCGCAGATATCAATAATTCACACCATTTTCCCTCCTGACCACGAATCTTCCCTTCAGCTATTCGAAGCAGGAGTGCAAGCAATCCTTCCGCGCCCCTGCCAGAAGGAGCACAAAGGAACTTTTGTGGATGATACCATCAACTTCCTATGTACATTCCAGTCTTACCTCAGATCTTTTGTTTCATGCCCCAACAACCAACAGATCGTTAAATCATTTAAAGACTGCATGGTGGAGTTGGAAACGCTTATGCAGCCACCCGAGGTTGCCGCGCTTCTACTAGGTTTTGTCTCTTCGATGTTTGAACGTTCAATAACTTTCGTTGTAGGCAAAATGGAACTTATCGCTGAACGGGGAATTGGAGTTAAAGCTGACAAAAGCACCGGTCCGACACCCCCGATGATGTTTAAAATCCCGCTTGAAAACCCTTCAATCTTTAAAGAAGTGATCGGCAGTGGGCGTCTGCACTATGGCAATGTTAACGATCCTTTGTTGGACAACTCTCTTTTCGAGCAAATTGGCAGACCATACTCTTCAAAGACACTATTTTTTCCAATAAAGAGCTTTGGAAGAGTGATTGCAATTATATATGCAGATTTTGGAAATAAAACCAGTATGTTATTGCCGATTGACCTGCTGGATATATTGGTTAGTCATACCAGCCTTGTTTTAGATCATGCTTTTTACAGGAAAAGGTTTGAAAAACCTGCTCAATCTCAATAAAATAAAGACTTAAGAGGCAAGCTTAAATCATAGGGAAAGGGTAATCCATGGACGCAAATGTTCTACATCAAATATTAGAGATTGCTTTCCAAAAACGGGTATCAGATCTCCATTTTGAGGTCGACAACCCACCTTTTTTCCGTGGCCGAGGGCAACTGATCCGCGCAAAAATGCCTAATCTTACTTCAGCGGACACTGAATTCATCGCCTGCCAGGTCTTGGAGCAAAACGGCCGGAGCCTTGGCAATGATCTAAAGGAACTAGATGCCTCCTACGCGCTGCCTAGCGGCGGTAGATTTCGCGTCAGTATTTTCCGCCAGCGCGGTAGTTTCGGAATCGTTATGCGCGTAATCCCGCCCAATATTGGAACATTCAAGGAACTGAATCTGCCTTCCATTCTGGAAGATATTGCAAACTCCCCTAACGGTCTCATCCTGGTAACTGGGCCGACCGGGAATGGAAAATCTACTACCCTTGCTTCCATCCTGCGCTTCATTAATGAAAATCACGGTTACAACATCATCACGATCGAGGACCCGATAGAATTCCTGTTTACCTCACAGAAGAGTTGCATTATTCAAAGGGAAGTCGGCATTGATACCGACAGCTTCAATGCTGCCCTTAAAGCAGCTCTACGTATGGATCCAGATGTTATCATGGTTGGAGAAATGCGTGACAAGGACACTATTGACGCCTGCATTAAGGCTGCTGAAACCGGGCATCTGGTTTTATCGACACTGCATACCTTGGGAGCAGTATCAACTATCAATCGCATGATCGGTCACTTCCCTCCTGAAGCGCAGGAAATCATTCGTCAAAGATTGGCAGATATTCTTGTCGCAACCGTATCGTTGCGCCTTATTAAGGACAAAACAGGTGAGAATATATTACCGGTTGTCGAAGTAATGCGTGCCACCACAACTATCCAGGCCTGCATACGTGACGGCAGACTGGATGAAATTGAAAAGCACATCGAAAATGGGAGTTCTCAGTACCATATGCAAACACTCGATCAGCATCTTCTACAGCTATACCGTCAGGATCTGATCAACATGGAGGATGCCAAGCGCATAACACATTCCATGGATTTTGAACGTAAATTGATGTTCGACAATTAGGATGACTGGGATTATGTTTTACCATCAAATATTTGAGAGACCTTTATGACAGATTCATCTATGAATGCCCCCTTTACTCATCCAATACTTATCGTAGATGATGATAATTTACTGAGAAGGATTCTGGAAACGAGCCTTAAAGCTGCCGGTTATGAGGTGGTTGCCGCGGAAAATGGTAAAGAGGCCCTGGAATTATTTAAAAAAAATTACTATCCGATTGTTATGACTGATTGGATAATGCCTGAAATGGATGGACTGGAATTATGCCGCGCCATCCGGCTGGAACAGAATGAGCGTTATACCTTCATCATTCTACTCACCTCACTTGATTCAAAAAACGACATAATTGTCGGTCTTGAGGCAGGCGCCGATGAATACATTGTCAAACCTGTAAATCAGGCTGAACTTCAAACCCGACTGAAGACCGCCAGAAGAATACTGGAATTGGAAACCAACCTTCAAAACAGCCTGGAGCAGCTTCGAAATCTATCTCTTGTTGATCCGGTGACCGGAATATACAACCGGCAGTTCATGGATGACCGTATTACTCAGGAGATCAAAAGGGCCTATCGTTACGAGCACTCTCTCGCACTAATTCTAATTGGCATTAACAGTTTCAGGCAGATCAGCGAGACCTATGGCTACTACAGTGGTGATCTAGTGCTAAAGGAATGCGCCGATTGTCTTAACGAGGCGGTTCGAAAAGGCATTGATCTGCTTGTCAGGTATGGCGAGGAGGAGTTTCTGGTAATATTGCCGGAGACCGATGCGGCAGGGGCCATGATCGTTGCAAAAAGATTAAGGATCAGGATTGCCACCACGGTCATCAAGATGTATGAACACGAGATAAAAGTGACAGCCAGCTTTGGTGTGGCCAGTTTTACTGCCAGTCAGCAAAAAACCGGGATTACAGCCCAGATTCTTCTGGATAAGGCCGACCGTTGCCTTCATCAGGCCAAGGCTGACGAAACCGATACGATCAAAGGAGTTCAGCTCAGTTGACAGCCTAGCTTGTCTGTTTAACCATCTGGTTCGGCCGCATAGGCTTAGGTTTTAATGTTTAATCATGCAGCACAATCCGTGATAGTAAGACAAAAAATAGCTAGTTCATCCAGTTGCAGCTGGCGTTTATCTAGGTCTCCCTCTAGATTGACTATATCCACGATAAAGCCGATCCGTTCGAAATAACCGATTCCTTGGCGCAGTATCTGGTAGGGATCACTCGCATCGCTGACACACTCGGGACGACATACCAATACCTCTCCGCTTGAATTCATTAGCCAAGCCACGTACACTAAAGACTTTCCGCCTTCGCTTACCAAACAGACGAAACCATCGCATTTTTGAGCCTGTTTCCCGGTCGGAGCAGCATGGACCTTATTAAACGAGCGGTGAATTTCGATTATATCGGTTGAGAAGGTATAAGGGATGCCTTTCAAAGACTTATCTGGTAAAAACTCCAGATATTCAGAAGCTTCATATGACCCAAACGGATCGGAAGCAAAACTTGTTTCTTGACTACCGAAGGGGTTCTTGTTCGTATCCTCTGCTGGGAGAGAGACATTTTGAGCGGCTGGTACCATCCCCGTTGGTGATGCCATAACTGCGCGCGCCTCGCTCAACTGACGTATTTCTTCCTTTAAAGCGTTTACCTTTTTGATCGCCGCCCGCCGCTGCGACTGGTTAACCTGCTGCTGGTGCTCAATCTCTCCATTCGCCTTGTTTTTCATCTCGGCGGCTATTTTTTCTAACAGCTGTTTCTCGGCGCTCAGTGCATCGACCTTTTTTTTAAGCAATTTAAGCTCGGTTGCGGCATTACGCTCCAGGGCATCCATTTCTTGTAATGCTGATTCATTTTTGGTTTTTTCAACAGTCAAAGATTCCTCTGCAACAGCCAAGGCAGTCCGTAAAACCTCTATTTCTCCAGAAGAGTCATTAGCTTTCAGTTCAGCAGCAAGCCTGACAATTTGTGCTTTAAGTTCTTCAATTTCTCTTTGATGGGCAACTTCAACAGTATCTTTATCTGCAAGAATGTCATGCTGAATGGACTTATAAACCAGAAATTCATGTTGAACAGCCTCTAATTCATTCTTGGCCTTAACGCATTCCAGCTGTTCGTGTTTCAACTGTCTGGTTAATAGTTGTGACTCTTGCTTTAAGGACTTCAGCTCCTCCTTGGCCAGCCTTGCAGCCTCCTTGCCGCTCTTGAGAGCATCCTTGGCACCCTTTAGCGTTGCCTTAACATTGTCGTTTTCTTCCTGAGACTTTTGCAAAGCCTTTTCTGCGTCAACCAATCTGCGACTAAAATCTTCTTTCTGTTCACGAAAAAGACCGACATCTTTTTGCAAGGCATTTAAGTCAGCCTGCAGATCGATTGTTTCCGTAGTTGCAGTTTCGGTAGGCAGAAGTATTGCAGCCTGTTGAACAGCCGCGACAGCAGTCAGCTTTGCTCTGAGCTCCTCCAATTCGACTACAAGTGCCTGTTCGCGGAATCCCTTTTTGCTTAACTCTTTTTTTTCAGCCTGCAGCGCCTCTACAGCAAGCAGAGCGGCAGCAAGTTGTACTGCAATAGAAGGTTCCCGCAAAACCTTTGTGTCCCTGATGATCACTTCACGTATTGCAGGGCTGAAATCCAGTTTGACTGTTTCCATAGAAAAACCCATCTGGGTCGCAAAAATAGTGGCGTCCCCTACGAGTGCTGCTAGTTTTTTTTCATCAGGCCGGATTGGATCTGTAACAAAAACCAGATTGGATTTTAGCTGTTGGTCATGCAGAGCAATGTAAACACGCCAAAGATTATACTCATTGATGACGCAGATAAATGCATCACAGGCGTGGCCCTGACAATATTCAGCAGCAGGTACAATGGAATGGTTTGAACTAAGTAGGGAAAGGAGATTGGACTCTTCTACTCTAATGAAACTTCTGGTGCGGTCTAAAGAAAAGGCCATCTTGAGCCCCCCTTGCCGGGCCGGGAAACCCGGATCGGCAGCGACCTTTCAGCACAAAAAAAACAAACGAGTGCCGAAAACTGATATTTCGGCACCCGGCTGTCTCAGAGAGACCCTAAGCTATCCGCCCCGTCATCGCTAACGGTTTAGTCTTATCGCTTATCAGAAGGTCAAAGTAAATTTTCAATTATCATAAATCGTATTATCCGGCATTACAATCCTTTTCTGGCGGTACTCGAATCAGCTTTTCTTACTGGTTTTTGCAAAAAATGTGGAATACTGCTGAATAATTCTGTTCTGTTTACAAGCCGGACAAGTCAAGCCACCCTTCTCATGCTCGTTCATGCTCATCATAATTGAAAAGTTGGTTGAACAATTTTCGCAGCGGTATTCATAATTAGGCATAAGAATCTCCTTATATTAATAATACTAATGTATGAAAGCAGGTACCTCGTCCAGTTCTTCAGCAGCCTTATTCCACAGGCAAGCGATTGCAGTATTAACCAGGAAGACATCCTCCTCCGCAGCGCGCGAAAACTCTACTTCAGTGCAATTTGATTTAATTTGGTTTGATTCGTCAACTCTCAGACTTTCAACAGGGGGCTCAACAGAAGGATGCTTTTGCCAAATCAGCAAAGCCTGTTCGTAATATGACAGGGCCATTCTCAAATGCTCGACACCTGAAGATGCCTCCTGTACAAGATAAAACTGTTCCTGTGCCTGTGTTAATACCTCGCCATACTCTTTATAGGTACCATCCAACAGGCATAATAACCTGAGCCGGGAAAGCTCGAAAAATGCCACATGCACAGGATTAAAACCATCTTCTGCTTGAACCGGGAATGAGCTTCCCATTAAGAAAAAACAGTGCAACAAAACCAGGCAGATAAATTTACTCATTGTCTCAGCCCCCGTAGTGTGGCGTTGGACTAAGACCAGCATATCACTGATTCAAATTACCGCCAGTTGGTATTCCTCAATTGATCTGCCGGAAAACAGAAGGGGCAACATTTCGATGCAGGATTGATTCATTCCACATTTTGAACCTGTTCGCGCATTTTCTCCATCTCGGCCTTGATCTGGATTACCAGGGTGGTTATTTCTGCATCGCTTGATTTCGAACCAATGGTGTTCACCTCGCGATTCATCTCCTGCATAAGAAAATCAAGCTTGCGCCCAACCGGCTCAGCGATCTGAAGTGCTTCATCGAACTGGGTGAAATGGCTCGCCAGACGTACCAGCTCCTCAGTAACATCACTGCGGTCGGCCATCAGAGCCACTTCCTGCACCAGCCTGACGTTATCCACTTCAACTCCCTCCAGTAGCTGTTCCAGGCGCGTCTTCAACTTCTGCCTGAATTCAGTCACCACCAACGGTGCCTTCAGTCCGATCTGCGCCGCCCATTCAGCCACCTGTTTGCGCCTGGCCAGAAGATCATTGGTCAGCGCCTCGCCTTCCCGCTTACGCATATTGTCAATGGCGACGACTGCGGCTTGAATAGCCGTCAAGAGCTGGGATTGGTATTCATCTTCGTCTATGGTTGATCTGCGATCCCGCAGAACCCCCTTCTGCGAAATGATTAATGATAATGGCACGTCAGCAGAAATTCCCAGCTTGCTGGATAGAATCTTGAACAACGATGCATATCCAATCGCCATGGCCTCGTCTGCCTGTGGTAATAAGTCGATACCGTTAACCTCTTCCCACTGTACAAAAATATCGATTTTTCCTCTTTTCAAGACAGTGCCAACCATTTTTTTGACCATCTGTTCCAGTGAGAGAAAAGAACGCGGCATCCGGACCGATAGCTCTCCATAACGATGATTCACGGCCCGAATCTCAACAGTAAAACATCCGCGATCCGAGGCCGCCTCACCCTTCCCATAACCCGTCATACTCTTCAACATATTCTTGCTCCCGTTATGTCAGATAGTGTCACCGTTAACATCAGATAGCCTACTTCAGGCTTGTTTGTCCAGCCAATTCAGGTATAGTCTACCACTCATGAGCTTCCTGAAAGTCTTTACAAGCAGTTCCCTTAAAACGCTGTTAAACCGATTCAGCCAACAGATCCGACCGGCCGGGCCGCTCACCTCGCAAACCGTAGTCGTCCAGAGTAGCGGCATGGCCAGGTGGATCAGCATGGAGCTGGCTCTGTTAAATGGCGTTTGTGCCAATATCGACTACAAGTTTCCCAATACAGTTCTTGATGACCTCTTCAACCAGGTCATCCCCGGCACGCCCCGCCCCTCCCCCTTTGTTCCAGAGATCATGACCTGGCGGATAATGGGACTCCTGCCGAACCTTATTCAGCGTCCTGATTTCGAGCCAATCCGGCATTACTTTTCAGATAAAATCGACGACCGCAAACTGTTGCAGCTTTCTCGTTTAATCGCCGACACCTTCGACCAATATACCCTTTTCCGTCCGGAGCTGATTCTGGAATGGGACAAGAACCAGGGGGTAGGATGGCAACCGGAACTGTGGCGGGCTGTTTCCGGGGATCACCCGGGTCTGCACCGGGCCGGCCAGCTTAAAAACTTCCGGGACAGGATCAATAAGCCGAATGTGATGCCGGGTCTGCCGGAAAGCCTCAACCTGTTCGGAATTTCCTACTTGCCCCCTTTTCACCTCGAGGCCTTGAACATACTGGCACGGGTCTGCCGGGTTAACATTTATCAGCTCAATCCTTGTGGCGATTTCTGGGGCGACATAATCTCCACCAAAAAGCTGAACTCCTTACCACTATTCAGGCACCTGCCCTGCGAGGCAGAGGAATACTATGAAACAGGCAATCCTTTGCTATCATCACTCGGCACCCTTGGTCAGGAGTTCTTCAACTTGCTCCTTGATTATGACGCTGTCATCGAGAATATGGATGAGCTTCAACAGGTTCAGCCTTTACAATCCGACAGCCTGCTTGGTCTAATACAGTCGGATATTCTTCATCTGCATGACCGAAGCGCTTCTCGACCTGGTATTGAACCAGTAAAGAACATTTTAGCTCAAGAAGATCATTCCATCCAGATCCATTCCTGTCATAGCGCACTCAGGGAGATGGAGGTTCTTTACGACAACCTGCTGCAGATGTTTGAAGATCTGCCTGACCTTGAACCTCGCCAGATTATCGTGATGTCGCCGGACCTGGAAGCCTACGCCCCTTATATCACGGCCGTGTTTGCCGCCAATTCCAATGACCGCCCGCAGATCCCGTTCACGATTGCCGATCGCAGCCAGCGCCGCGAAAACCCGGCTATCGAGACGTTCCTGCGCATTCTTGACCTTCTCTCCAGCCGATTCGGGATCAATCAAATTCTGGAGATATTGGAGTCACCGGCTGTCATGGCCCGGTTTTCATTCTCAACCGATGAAATTGAGATAATTCGGCAATGGCTGCGTTTGACCGGGGTACGCTGGGGTGTAGATGCCCATCACCGGGCAGCCCTGGGATTCCCATCCTATGCTGAAAACAGCTGGCAGTCAGCCATAGAGAGGATGCTTCTGGGGGTGGCTCTGCCACCTGAAGATGAACGCCTTTTCAGCAATATCCTCCCCTGCGACAACATCGAAGGCCGATCGGCGCTGACTTTAGGCAAGCTTACCGAATTTTTACAGAACGCGGTTGCTGTTGCTTCACAACTGGCAGGCCCCCGCACCCTTGCGGCTTGGGCCGATAGCCTGACGAATGCAATCGATAATCTGATGGCCGGCGATCAAGCCAATGATCTCAAAGCTATTTTTGAGGCTCTCCAAAAGCTGCGCGATACGCAGAATTTGTCAGGGTACAAGCGGCCAGTTGACTTAGAAGCGCTGCGTGACCAGCTAATCCCACTCCTGGAGGATAGCAGCGGATCCTATGGATTCCTTGGTGGGCGCGTTACCTTTTGCGCCATGTTGCCGATGCGCAGCATACCTTTTCGAGTTATCTGCCTGACCGGCATGAATGACGGAGTTTTCCCCCGCACTTCCCGACTGCCCGGGTTCAGTCTCATGTCCGGCAAAAGGCGCCGCGGCGATCGATCGCTCAGGGATGAGGATCGCTATCTTTTTCTGGAGGCACTGCTGTCGGCCGGTGAGCGACTGTTCATCAGCTATACCGGCCAGAGCAACCGCGATAACAGCATGATCCCCCCTTCAGTGGTGGTCAGCGAACTGCTTGATTACATCCAGGCCGGGTTCACGAACTGGAAAGGCAAAACACCCGATATCATCCGACACCCTCTGCAATCCTTCAGTCGTGCGTACTTTACAACCGACCCAGATAACGAACTGTTCAGTTACTCCCACGGAATCTGCGACTCGTTAAGAACCCGCTACAGTGTCGGGTGCCAATCACTGCCTTTTATTACTGATCCGCTGGCCGAACCCGAGACAGGCTGGCAAGAGGTTGAGCTGAGTCAACTACTGCGTTTTTTTACCAATCCGGCTGCCTGGTTCCTCTCCCGGCGGCTGGGTGTCCGCCCGGATCGACCCGATATCGAAGCCGAGGAACGCGAGTTTTTTGCCTTGGATTCAAGATTGGGTTATGCATTGAAACAGCAGTTGCTGGAACATATCCTGGCGGGTAAGGAAACCACAGGGCTCCTGGCTGCTGCCCGGGCGGCCTCAAAACTGCCCCCCTTGACTGCCGGTCAGGCCGCCTTCGAAATAGCCCTGGCCGAGGCCAATGCCTTTGCCAAACGTGTAACGCCCCGACTGTCCGAACCGCTGGATCCGTTGCCATTAACCATAGAAGTGGGTGATTTCAGATTAACCGGGATACTTTCCGATATCCGCAGCGACAGGTTGATGCGCTTCCGCCTAGCGAATATGAAGGGCCAGGACCGTCTTTTGACCTGGATTGAGCACCTGGTGCTGAACTGTGCTGCACCAAACGGTTTTCCTCGCGCTTCCCTGCTGATAAGTCGTGATGCCGAACTGCCCCTTCCGCCGGTGGTAGATTCCGCCGCCATTCTTCTGGACCTGCTGAAATGCTACCGAGAGGGCCTTTGCACTCCGCTCCATTTTTTCCCGGAAAGTTCCTGGCTATATCTGAAAAAGGGGCTGTCTGAGGCGCAAAGACGCTGGTACGGCAATGGACTGGACATCATTCCGCCAGAATCAGCGAACCCGGCCTATCTGCTGTGCTTTGAAAGGCAGAATCCTCTGGACGAGCATTTTCAGCTGTTGGCAGAACGTATTTATGGTCCGCTTTTAAAAGTCCTGCAGAGTTTGGCGCCATGAAAGAGCTATCACTGAAAGATATCCGCGTTGAGGCCCTGAATCTGATCGAGGCTAGCGCCGGCACCGGTAAGACCTGGACCATTGCGGCTCTGTACATTCGGCTTTTGCTGGAAAAAAATCTTTCCCCCGAGGATATCCTGGTGGTGACCTATACCCGGGCCGCCACAGCCGAATTAAAGGACCGCATCCGCAGACGGATCATTAGCAGCCTGAAGCTGTTTACAGGCGATCATACCCCGGAAGACGACCTGGAAGAAATGCTGCTCGAAAATAGTCCTGACCGCAGTCAGGCAGTGAAAATTCTGACCAGGGCGCTCTTTTCCTTTGACGATGCGTCTATCTTTACCATTCACGGCTTTTGTCAGCGTGCCTTAACCGAAAATGCCTTTGAAAGCGCCTCGCTTTTTGATACCGAAATGATTACCGATCAATCGGCTCTGATTCAAAATATTGCCGATGATTTCTGGCGCTCAGGAATCCTGGCTGACTCGGAGAGTTTTGTAAGCCAACTTGTTTCTGCCAGGCAGACCCCCTCGACTTTGCTGAAACCTTTTGCCGGGCATTTCCAGAACCGTAGCCTGCAGATCATACCTGCCACTGACGATCCAGATTTCAATGTACTGACCTCTCGACGCGACAATCTGTTCCAGAAAGCCTTGCTTTTGTGGAGATCAAGCCGGGAAGAGATCGTGGCACTCCTGAAAGAGCCGGGTCTCAATCAACAGAGTTATAAGCCGTTGCAGGTCGACAACGCCGTGGATCTGATGGAGGACTGGTTTTTAAGCAACCGGCCCTCACCCGGCTGTGAAAAAATAATCCTTTTTTCCACCTTGAACCTGGAGAAAAAAACCACCAAAGGCGGTACCCCTCCTAAACATGCTTTTTTTGACCTGGTTCAAGAACTTCTGAAGCAATGTGATGATACTGATTTGGCCTTTAAGCAGAAGATTATGCACCGCCAGGCGGCATTCCATGCCTGGTTGCAGGACGAGCTTCCCCGCCGTAAAGCCGGTCAAAACGTGCGCTGTTATGACGATCTGCTGCTGGATCTGGTACAGGCGCTTTCCGGGCCATCCGGCATAAAATTGGCAGCCAATCTGCGGCAGCGTTTTAAGGCAGCCCTGATTGATGAATTTCAGGATACAGATACACTTCAGTGGCAGATCTTCCGACGGATGAGAGGAAATGACAGCTCATATCCGTTGTTCTTGATTGGCGACCCCAAACAGGCCATCTACAGCTTTCGCGGGGCTGATATCTATGCCTATTTGGCAGCGGCCGAAACAGTCCAGCAAGGGCTGCGCTGGACACTTAAAAACAACCGGCGTTCGGTTCGTTTACTGGTGGAGGCGGTCAACACCCTTTTTGGCGACTGCCCAGACCCTTTTCTCAGCAACGGCATCCAGTTTCAGGAAGTAGATCACAAACGCCCGGCTGAAGATCAGCTGCTGGTCAAAGGCATACCCGATCAAAAACCGCTCCAGCTCATGGTCTATCCCAACCCAGAGGGCAAGCCGCCAGCCAGTGGTTCAGTGCGTCAACCGATAGCAGCGGCCGTGGCAGCCGAGATTAGCCATCTTTTAGCCGGAGAGCACCTGATTCGGGAAGCTGGCCAGGAACGTAAACTCACCCCAGCTGACCTGGCTGTTCTGGTTAAAACGCATGCTCAGGCCGAGCAGATCCAACAGGCGCTCCTGGCGCTCCAGATTCCTTCAGTACAACATGGCAACAGCACCATCTTTGAAACTGCTGAAGCACTGGACCTGCTGCGGATTTTAAAGGCAGTGGCCTGGCCCTCCAATGAATCTCTGTTAAAAGAGGCGCTTTTGGGGGGACTGCTGGGAATTAACGCCAATAGCCTGGCTGACATGATCGCTAGCGATGATACCCGCTGGGAAGATTGGTTGATCTGTTTCTTTGATTTGAGCAAGCTTTATCAGAGTCATGGTGTCGTTGCCATGACAACCCATCTGTTGGAGGAATGCAAAGTCAGATCAAGGCTGCTTTGTCTGCCGGATGGCGAGCGAAGACTGACAAATCTGATGCACTGCGTTGAGCTGATCCATCAGGCAGCCTTGGAAAATTGCAGTGGGATTGAGGGGAGTATCGTCTGGCTGGAAAGACGGCTTAACCGACGCCAGGAGGATGAGACAGCCCTGCTCCGCCTGGAAACCGATGCAGATGCAGTCAGGATTGTCACGATACACACCAGCAAAGGGCTCCAGTACCCGATCACGTTTCTCCCTTTTGCCTGGGATGTTCCGGCCAAATCCCCTGATCGCGCCCTTTTCCATCAGAAAGACGGCCACCTGGTACTCGATCTCGGGTCACAAGATTTAGACGAACACCTCGAACAGACCCGGGCGGAACAGGATGCTGAGGCTATTCGGCTATTATATGTCGCTCTGACCAGAGCCGAGTATCGTTGCTATGTGGTGTGGGGCAACATCGGCCAGGCAGCAGCTTCTCCATTACGCCGCTTTTTACACCCTGCATTGTCAAAACCGTTCAAGGAATTCGGTTTTAACGATATATTAGATGATTTAAGCGCTTTGAAGCTGAAGGTACCTGCGATTCAGGTCACGGAGATCGCCTCGGAGGAGCAGCCTGCTGCTTATCGACCCGAGCAGGATTCAACGATCATCCTGGAGAACCGGACCTTCAAGAAGATAATTCCCAATGACTGGAGGGTTTCCAGCTTTAGCGCCATAGCAAGCGGCAAAGAGCGATATCTGCAACCGCACGATTATGATGCTGATAGCGCTGGCAGCCTGGTCAGCGATCGGAGTGGCGCGGCAGAGGGATTTTCGATCTTTGATTTTCCGCGCGGCGCCGCTGCCGGCACCTGTCTGCACGAGTTATTTGAAATAATCAATTTTGCCGATACAAATGCTGTTTCTATCGATCATCTTATTCAGCCCTGTCTGCAGCGAAACGGTTATGACCGGCAATGGGTGCCGGCTGTCCAGCAGATGATGACCAGCGTGATGAACGCCCAGCTGATCCCGGCTGAGCCCGGTTTTTCGCTTAACAGCTTAAAGCCCGGTTCTTGGAAATGCGAGATGGAATTTTTTCTGCCCTTGAAGCGTTTAAGCAATGTAAGCCTTAGGGAACTATTTGCAGGGTTGATTAGTCCGGATGTACATGGCGATTTCGAAGACATCCTTGGCAAGCTTCAGTTACAGGAAACACGCGGCTTGCTGCACGGTTTTATGGATATGATTTTCGAACACGCCGGCCGTTACTACATTATCGACTGGAAATCGAATCATCTGGGTTATCAATACCATGCCTATCATCAGAATGCGCTTCAACAGTCCATGGCAGAGCATGCTTACATCCTCCAGCACCATCTCTACACACTGGCGCTGGATCGGTTTTTGAGAGTTTCCCTGCCGGGGTACCACTATGAATCGCATTTCGGCGGCGCCATTTATGTTTTTCTGCGGGGTGTTGGTTCAGGAAATCCAGACCTGGGCATCTACCGCGACCGTCCTTCCATAGAATTCATCCGCCGGTCCGATAAGATACTGCTGAAATAGGTGATCATAATATGCAGACCGACTCCCAGGTTCACACCATAAATAAAAAAGACCGGATCAATA
Organism: Desulfuromonadaceae bacterium; assembly: GCA_036504875.1. GTDB lineage: Bacteria > Desulfobacterota > Desulfuromonadia > Geobacterales > Pseudopelobacteraceae > JACPFJ01. Next base: position 83,342 of record DASXUK010000073.1, on the reverse strand, counting down.
GACCCGGCCCAAGTCGGAACTTGATTATCATCTTGTAATCCGTTCCAGATATCTCCTGATACCCCCCTCAAATGTTTCTTCGATCTCGCTTTTAGGATGATATTCAACATAATTTTTCAGGTAGCTAAAAAACAGCCCCAACACAGCAGCAAAGGCAACCATCATTACGGCTCTCTTTATAAGCTGCGCCCTGCTGACACCCGCTGAAACAGCCCTCTGATCCTGCTCATCTTCGTGCTCAAGGCTCCTGATGGCGTATTTTTCTCGAAGCTGCTTAATTCGCTGAAGCTGCACATGAGAAATATGATAAATAATTGCATCGCGGTCACGTTCATCAATAAAAACAAACTGCATGGCAATATTGTAATACTTATCCTGATCAATGCTGGCTGAGTTGTTCAAATTTGTGAAAACAACCTTGACAACGGCATCAATGATACGTTGCGGCGCAGGAATCAGAATCTCCAGCAGGAGATATTGACCATATTCAAAGCCTTGGGGTGAGAAAATACGGATCCCGCCGCCACTGATGTTGGCAGCCAAGGGAATGATAGTGTTCCAGGCGTCAAGATCTTCATTTTGATCGACAATTTCAGTGCTTTTTTCCTGGTTCGCCTCGCCATCATCAATAATAAGAACAGTATCCCAATGTTTTTCCTTGCGCTCAAGTTCCTCAATTTGGCGTTGCTCACGCCTTGCCGACCAATCGCGCATCAAGATTTCAGGGTTTTGCTCCTGAGAGGTATGATATTTAATCGGTAAAAAGGCATCGATCCGGTAAAATTCACGCAACTCATCGTAGATGATTTCTCCGATCAGACGGAGCAAAATCTTTCGCTGTTCCATTTCACTGACAATGATCGCCCGGCAGGAATAGCCGGCACCTTCCTGCCCGCCTCGCACCTCGATAATCTGCCCTACATACAGGCTCACATCAACCGGCAACTGGTCGCGTGAAAGCTGCAGCGAGACCAGATCTTCATCAAGTCCGTGGATCAAGGCCCAATCCCGGAAGACCTCTGCATTAGGCAGAGGAATACCGACACCAACCTTCATACCAGATTTGAAAAAGCTGGCGTATTGCCCAACATCACTCATAATCAGGTCACCGGAAAAAGATTTTTCGCTTCAGGACAGGGTTTTATTTAAGCGAACGATTGAGAGCGTCCAGAAGTTCATCAATGGCCACTTTATGTACGCCGGCGCCATGTTCGAGGGTTTCCAGATCAGAAATCTGGCATTCATAGCAATCAAGGTTGTAGTGCTTGAAAACAGCGAGGGTTTCGGGGTGCTGGTTGATAATATCGGCAATAATCATGTCTTTGGTGATCATGTTTGCACCCCTTAATTAGGGAAGTAAAACACGGAGACGCTGTGAACGTCTCCGTGATGTTTTGCTCTAGTTGAGATTTTTGATTGCCTCTTCGATACGATCCATTCCTTTTTTAATATTTTCCATGCTGATGGCATAGGAAAGGCGGGCATATTTGTCCGCTCCAAAGGCAACCCCGGGAACCAGCGCCACCATGGCGTCTTCAAGCAGATAAGCCGCGAAATCAGTGGAATTCTGAATAAGTTTGCCATTGGGTGTCTTTTTCCCGTAGCATGTCGAAAAATTAGGGAACACATAGAAAGCACCGGTTGATTTAAAGCAGCTGACTCCCGGCATGCTGTTCAGGCGCTCGACAATATAGCTTCTGCGCTTTTCGAATTCCACACACATGGCAGAAACGGCCTCTTGGGGACCATTCAAAGCTTCAACAGAGGCCTTCTGGGCAATTGAAGTTGCATTGCTGGTCGATTGCGACTGCATTTTGGTCATGGCGCCCATCAGCTCCTTAGGGCCACAGGCATAACCGATACGCCAGCCGGTCATTGCATAGGTTTTTGAAACGCCATTAACCACAACAGTACGCGGCTTCAGTTCAGGTACAACCTGTACGATATTGGCAAATTTGAGTCCGTCATATATCAATCTTTCATAAATATCGTCCGAGATAATCAAAAAATTATGTTTCAGACAAACCTGACCAATCGCCTTTAATTCATCTTCCGAATAACTGGTGCCGGTCGGGTTGCAGGGAGAATTAAGGATCAAGGCCTTGGTCTTGGAAGTAATCGCTTTTTCAAGTTGATCAGGTTTTATTTTAAATAAGGTTTTTTCATCGGTTTCGATGAAAACTGGTGTGCCACCGGCCAGAACAACCTGATCAGGATAAGAAACCCAATATGGAGCAGGAATAATCACCTCATCCCCCTCCTGAATCAGGGCTTGGGAGATGTTATACAGGGTATGTTTTGCACCGCATGCCACGGAGATCTCATCGCGGGTATACTCAAGATCATGGTCGCGCTTCATCTTGGCAATGATGGCATCCTTGAGATCATCGGCTCCGCCGACCGGCATATAGCGTGTAAATCCGGCATCAATAGCCTTTTTGCCAGCTTCCCTGATATTTGAAGGGGTATCGAAATCAGGCTCACCGGCGCCGAATCCGATAATATCAACTCCTTGGGCCTTAAGCGCCTTAGCTTTGGCATCTATAGCCAGGGTGGGTGAGGGTTGAATCTTATTAACGCGGTCTGCAAGTTTCATCTGTTCTTCCTCCTTTGGTTTTTTACGTTATGATCGTTTACAAGCTGGATGCATCGCTGTTATGAAAACCATATTTTGCTCTTAGAGCTTTCTTGACCTCAGGCGGTACAAAACCATCGACATTACCATTGAGGGAGCATACTTCCTTGACGATGGAAGAAGAGAGATATCCGTACTGCACCGAGGTCATCATGAATAATGTTTCGATTTCGTGTCCGATGGTGCTGTTCATCTGGGCGATCTGAAACTCGTATTCAAAATCAGAAATGGCGCGTAGCCCGCGTATAATGACATGTGCACCGCGGGAAGAGACGTAATCTATCAGAAGTCCAGTGAAAGTGTCAACCACGACCCTTTTCTCATCCCTTAGTACATCCTCAATCAAATCCACCCGCTCCTGTGAAGAAAATAGGGAATTTTTGGTGGAATTCTTTGCCACAGCCACAACGACCTCATCAAAGATAGTCAGTGTTCGTCGGATAATATCAAGGTGACCATACGTAATAGGATCAAAGGAACCGGGGTACACGGCTATCTTTTTCATTGTTTCTCCCAATTGTAGAACTCAAGGGCGGTATCACCATAAATTCTGCGGTCACTCTTGATTAAATTTCCGATTTTTTCAGCCAGAGGGTACCGGACCGAACTTTCAGCAACCAAAATTCCATTCTCTGCCAACAGGTGAAAGTCACTTATTGCCTCTGTTACCAAACTATACAGGTTGGATTGATATGGTGGATCAAAAAAAATTATATCAAATAGTTTGTCTTGATTAGATAACAACTTAAGTGCCCTTACTGCATCCATTTCCATAACTTTTACCGATTCTTTACATCCAATTGTAGCTATGTTTTTTATCAGTGCTATCAGAGCATTCCTTTCGTTTTCCACAAAACAGCATAAACCAGCTCCTCGACTAAGCGCCTCAAGTCCTAAAGCGCCTGTTCCGGCACAAATATCAAGAATCCGGGAACCCTCTATATCCGACTTAGCCTGCAAGATGCTAAATAACGCTTCGCGTACCCGGTCGGCTGTTGGGCGTGTATCTGTTCCCCGGGGAGCTGCCAAGCGCATACCCCGTGCGCTTCCTGCAATTACACGCATTCCAAGCCCTTCTTCTTAACATATTCACATCCTGAAAAACTACCTTAAAAGGCTTTTTGCGTCAAGCTTTGAACGGCATCAAAGGATTCAGAAATAATAATTATTGAAAATACATCAAGCATCAGTACAATGGCTAAATTATTCGTTATACAATTGAAATCTGGAGAAACAGAAATGACCGCCTGCCAGTATCGTCCAAATTACATACTAGCTGTTGCAACTCTGGTTCTTGCCATTATCCCGACCCCTGCCAAAGCAGTTCAATGGCAGCGGCTCACGCAAACTTCAAGACACGAGGTCACACTGGATAATCATTCCATGAGGCTTACTAACCATGGCAGGTTGGCTGTTTGGTTGCGTTTTGTTCCTTTTGGAGAGCGTGAACGCCGACAGGCAGCCTCTGAATATGCCCAGTCGGACTATCGCCTGCATTTAGAGTTTTATGAAATAGATTGTAGTGACAACAGCGCTGTAATGGGACTGACCGATTTTATCGGCCCTAATGGAAAGGTGCTGGGGAGGCAAAAGGGAAACATTCAGCCACAAGCCATAATCCCCGGCTCAGTTCTGGACAAGGCAGCACAGAAAGTTTGTCCGGTTGTTGAAGATGATGATTCTGATATTGATGCGACGCCTGATGCAACAGAAACCGCCTCAAAATCTTCCGAGTCTTCAGATCAAAGTAATCTTCAGCCGACAGAGGATGCCCGTAAAAGTATTAATGATGCTTTGCAAAAAACAGTTAAGGAGCCTGTCAATCCTGATGCATGGATAGAGTTGGGTAATGCTTATTATGATTCGGATAAATATGTACAGGCTATTGATGCTTATAATCGCGCACTTGCTCTTAAACCCGATAATGCAGATGTACTAAATGATCAGGGTGCCATGTATCGGCAAGCAGGCGAGATATCGGAAGCTATTGCTAATTTTGAGAAAGCGCTGGCAATTGAGCCTTACAATCTGGAAAGCCTTTATAATCTAGGTTATGTCTACGCCTTCGACCTTAACAAAATCGAGCGGGCGCTTGAAATCTGGCGGCGGTATCTGGATCTTGACCGCTCAAGTGAAACTGCCCGGCAGGTACAGTCATTCTTCGATCATTATTCAAAACCGAAGGAGTAGCCAGGTTATCTGACTTTCGGATCTCTCTCAGGCGCTTATTCAGCGTTTGGCGGGTAATACCCAATAAAGAGGCGGCGGCACCTTGATTCCCCTTGGCTTTTTTTGTCGCTTCAAGGATCATGAAATCCTCCATTTGCCGCACCGTGGGGAACTGTCCGAAGATTGACATCAACAGATCATTTCCATCTTCAGGATTTCGTGCTGAAATCAACTGATCATGATTCGAATTAGAATTCACCCCATCCCGCAAGCCATTTAGTGGAAGTTCCCCTGACGTTGATCTCGCAACGGCATCATAGATCATTGCCTCCAACTCCCTGATGTTGCCCGGAAAGCCATACCCAAACAGAATTCTCACCAGTTCCGACGAAATCTTGGGCTTCTTTTTGCCCAGGGTAGCAGCAGATTTTTGGAGAAAATGTTCCACCAGCAATGGTATATCATCCGGACGCTCACGCAGCGGCGGAATCTCGATTTGGTGGGTGCAAAGCCGGTAATATAGGTCATTGCGAAATTTACCTGAAGACATGAGGCCTTTTAGCGATTTGTTAGTAGCCACTATGACGCGCGCATCGCTTTTTCGGGGTACATCTGAACCCACCGGGTAATATTCCTGTTCTTGAAGCAGGCGCAGCAATTTGATCTGGGAAGAATCGCTCAGATCACCGATTTCATCGAGAAAGATGGTGCCGCCAACTGCACGTGCAATCAGACCTTCGCGGGGCTGATCAGCTCCGGTATAGGCGCCGCGTTTGTGGCCGAAAAGGGTGTCCGAGAACATGGCATCATCCAGGCCGGCTACATTTACGGCTACAAACTCGCCTTTACATCGACAAACCGAATGAATCGCCTTGGCCAGCAGATCCTTACCCACCCCGGTTTCACCTGTAATTAGTACAGGTTGTCGGGATGGTGCTATTACCTCTATATATTGAAAGATCCCACGCATTTTTTTGTCACTAGTCTTTATTTCATTAAATGCAGCAGGATTTGCCAAACAATCAGTCATAAGATACTCTTTAAGCGAGGACAATTCTCGAGAAAGTGAATGCACCTCAAGAGCCTTTGAAACAGTGGCGACAAGACGATCAGCTTCAACAGGCTTGACCAGATAATCAAAAGCGCCGTTGCGCATGCAGTCAACAGCTGATTGAGTATCATCCGAAGCAGTCATCATGATTACCGGAACCTCAGGATGATTACTCACAATTTTAGCCAATAATTCCTGGCCCATCATACCCGGCATGATCAAATCCAAAATAACGACCGCCACAGGTTGCGAGGCAAGCAGAGTCATGACCGCGCAACTATCCTGAAGCGTAAGTATGTTATTGAACCCCCTCCCCTGTAGTAGCAGGCAGGAAGCTTTCAATATATTAACTTCATCATCTATTAAAAGAATAGGCAGGGATTGTGAGGAATTCATACAGCACCACCTGTTATTGAATTAATATGCAATTAATGGAATACTGGCAATTCCGGATCGGAAGCCTTTGCCAGCGTTCACATACCAAGGATAATTGGATTGTAAGATTATGATGGACATGGTAAAAAAGACTGAAATTTAAAAATAATTTCTTTAAACTCTTTAAAAATTAAATACTTACAAGACGCAGTTCGATATAATTAAGAATTGTCGTTGTCTTCTGTCAATATTCTTTTACAATTGTAATTTCTTTTACAGCATTTGCAAGGAACTGAAAAATAAAAGGAGATCATGAATGAAGATTAAAATGATGATTTCTGCTGTTTTATTACTTATTGCGGCAGGTTGTGGTGGAGGTGGTGGAGGTGGTGCTGTTAATCCGGCTAATCCTTCAGGCAAAGTTTCTCTTAGTGGAGAAGTTACGTTTCCCACCAGTTCAGCAAAACGTACCTTAGCCGTAGTTCCAGCAGTTACGCCACATATGGAGGTTTTTGATCTCAGTGGAAAAAGTGTCGCGACCCCCTCTCTAACTTTGACAGCTGGCGAAACCTATAGTTACAGCGGATTGCAGCTAGATGGAGATGTTGATTATGTCATTATAATTACACGTGATGCCCATAAGCTGAGAAAATTGGTAACCAAAGATAAGATGGTAGGTACGGCTGCGGTAGTAAACATTAACAGCATAACCACATCAGCCGTAATCATTTTAGAGCAGAAACTAAATCTAGCTTCCAATGCTTTGGGTACCCCTGCAAGTTCAAATTCTTCCGCATCAATCCAAGATATGTTACCGGCAAATCTGGAAGCTGAAATATCATCGGCCGTCACTGCGGTGGATAACCTTGCCAAAGCCAATCTGGTTAATTGCTACAATGTGGTCGTAGCAGCAATACTCGCCAATTTTGATCCAGCTAATTATATAAACGGCACACTAGCAACTGCAACACCAGTAAATGCTATCATTTATACAGTAACCAATGGAGCTGTGAGCTCTTCCAATGTTGCTGTAACAAAAATGTTTAAGATCAACTCTAGCGTTCTCGGCAACGGCACCATTTCCTGCCAGTCTCCAATTGCAAATGGAGGAAGTTCCGTGTGCACCATTACACCAGCACCTGGATATAATCTGTCCAACCTTACAGATGATGGCATCAATGTCACCAGCTCTGTTTCTGGAACTAGCTACACTATATCTGGTATTAATAAAGATCATACTATAATAGCGACATTTACCACTGCTTACACCTCTGCGACACTCAAAATAGACGTTCAAAACCTCATGCCAGGTGTTTCCGTAGGTGGTTTAAAATTCTCATTTGCTTTGCCTACCGGAGTATCCCCGGCCGTTCTCTCTGCAGATGTCATTACCGGCGCTGTTACTAATGCTACAAGCTCTGTAACCGGCGTAAATGGATCCTTGAGCTATGCTGAATATGCAAATTCTTTGGTGAGTATTGGAATAGTTAGTGTCACAGGATTTGGGGCAGGTGAATTTATGACCTTCAACTGCTTGATAGCTCCAGGTTCGCCAATCACACCAGCATCATTTCCAACTCATGCCGATATCTTAAGCGCTATTAACACCGGATCTATTCAAATTACAGGGTTGACTTTACCAATCACGGTTACACTGCAATAATTAATAAACTTCTGCGCCCGTAGCTCAGCTGGATAGAGTCCCTGGCTTCGAACCAGGTGGTCGGCAGTTCGAATCTGTCCGGGCGCGCCAATAAAATAAAGGGCTTACGGTTCTTTCCGTGGGCCTTTTTTGTCTTAAAAATGATTTTTGTTGCCGTTTTGTTGCCGTTATTCTCACCGGTTGACATTTACAATCTTTAAGAATAATCTGCCTCCCACATTGACGCTCCTCATCAAGGGCGTTTATATCTAACAAAATGGAGCAGGTATGACCAAGGCAGACATCGTTGTTATAGTTGCTGAAAAATGCGGAATCTCGAAGAAAGATTCCATGGACATGGTTGAATCAGTATTTAACGTCTTGAAAAGCACTCTTGAAAATGGAGAGGATATAAAGATCTCAGGCTTCGGCAAATTTGAGGTAAAAAATAAGCATGAGCGCAAGGGCAGAAACCCTCAAACAGGCGAATCCATCATCATCGATGCGCGAAGAATCCTTTCTTTCAAGCCGAGTACAATTCTCAAAGAATCAATAAACGGAAAATAAGTCTGTAGATTCCATTTCACTTCCCACCTTGCAGAACTTCAATATCGTTTAGCTCCCCTCCCCTTCTACCTGCCCCCCCTATAGATTATATACATGGGGGGAATCATGCGCTTTGCCATCCAGATACTGTTGCTGGGAGTTTTTGCCTTTTCGACAGGAACATCATACGCCTTCTGTTACGAAAAAGCCGGCAGCAGATACGGAATCTCACCTAATCTCCTCCATGCGATCTCCAAGGGAGAAAGCAGCTTCAATCCGGTTGCAATCAACTACAACTACAACGGCAGTTACGACTACGGCCTCATGCAGATCAATTCCTCATGGGAACCAACGCTACGCAAGTTTGGCATTCCATGGGGCGCTCTCGCCGATCCCTGCACCAATGTCATGGTCGGTGCCTGGGTGCTGTCCCAGTGCATTCGAGACTACGGCTACACTTGGCCGGCGGTTGGCTGTTACAACTCCCGCACTCCGTCCAAGCGAGATCGCTATGCAGCCAGAATCGCCCGCATTGTCAGACAGGAACAACCACATCAGAGAGTTAAACAGGTTGCCGCAATCACTGATACCTCGAAAGTGACTCCGTGGGAGGAAGCCTTTGGCATCGTCGCTTCCCGCTGAAATCCTGTCTGAAAGAGGATTGCCGACTGATGAAGCGATGGATGCCGTAGAGGTTGCCATTGCCAGAACTCTTACTGGTGCCCTCCGGTCAAATGTGTGTGTCAGGATCGATGCGCAATTGGAGATAGTTGCCTACCCGATTGGGAATGGAGAACCGATCAAAATATCCCTGGATGATATCAACGGAAAATTGCGGAGACATCTACTGTATCAAATCAAATTGGAACTGCAGAAACGCAGAACCCTGAACGAGGCTGATCGATTGAAGGAGTTGCGGGGGTATTCCGCTCCTGGCGAGATTTCCCGGATAGCCGATGATGGCGCACTGATCGTCTCTCTGGAGATTGCCGACTATTACCGACGGCTGATCCTCTGCGGAGTCTGCCCGGCCCGATTCCAGCCGTTTCATGAAGTGGGACGTTACGGCATCGGCAGCGTGAAGGAGTTCTACATCTCAAGTGTTGTCCCGGTCATGGTCAACAAAAGGTATTCCAAAGTCAGGATTATGCTCAGTCGCACATCGAAAGAATTGCCACGCCTCCTGTTGCAGGAGCGCAGCCGAATTGCTGGAATCACATGCGTTGAGCGCGTACCAGGAGCCTACAGTTCCGTAGTTACTCCGGCAAGAATACCGAAAGAAATTATCAACTCTGTTGGAAAGGAACTGGAGGAGCACCTGCATGTTTCCATTCAAGAAGCGCGACGATAATTCGTCAAAATACATGACCGAGCTGGGAACCGGCGTCAACATTGAACATAGGACAAAGCTTGTTCCCATCGTCATACCTGACTCCGACAGGAAACGACACACCTTCGTATTCGGCACCACCGGTGTCGGTAAGACCCGCCTGTGCGAAAACCTGATCGAACAGGATATCCGCAAGGGATACTCGGTGGTCTATTTTGATCCCAAGGGGGACCAGCAGATCTTCACCAAGATCTACGAAGTCGCCCGCGAGAGGAAGCGTCTTAATGATTTGATGCTCGTTACCCCCATCTTCCCGGAATATTCAGCTGTAGTCGATCCAATGGCATTCTACTTCATGCCGGACGAACTGGTTGGGCATATCGTTTCGGGCATTATGGGAGGCCGCGAACCATTTTACCGGAACATCGCCAAGGAGATCACTACAGCAGTGGTATCCGCCTACATCATCCAGGCAAAAAAACACGGCAACCTGCCGATCATGAACATTGATGAAATACGAAAGCGCATTCGCCGTGAGTCCCTCGATGCAACCATGAAATCACTCCGCAGCATCGGCACCACCGAAGCTGACCTAACTGCGGGTATGATTGAGGACATACTCAAGTCGCCCATGGAATACTACGCCAAGGTCTCCTCAACACTGCGTACCGCGCTGATGGAGCTTTCATCCGGCAACATCGGCAAGATAATCGGCCAGGCAGATTCCAACCGTTTCATCAATAAACTGGAGGCCGGTGAAGGAGTCATCCTGGTTGTCCATACCGGCGCCATGATCACCCGCGAGGCGTCGGCCACACTCGGCAAGGTGCTCCTCTCCATGATCCAGTCTTTTGTCGGCAGGGTCTATCTCTCCAACCGGCAAAAGGTCAATCCACCGCTTTCGATCTACATTGATGAGGCGCAGAGCCTTCTCTATCAGGGGGTGGAGGAGCTTTTCGCCAAGGCAGGTTCAGCCGATGTCATGGTGACCGCCTTCGCCCAATCGGTGAACCAGATCTATGCCGTTATCGGTGAAGAGTTCGGTAAGAGCATCCTCGACAACACCAACACCAAGATCTTCTTGCGCTGTTCCGACGCCGAGACCAGCGACTACGTGGTCAAACATTTCGGTGTGCAGAATGTACTGACAGGAATTTTCGGTTCGAACCAGGTCACGACTCGTGAAGTGGAACAGGATATCCTCCGCGTCCAGGACATATTGAGTCTGAAACCACGCGAATTCTATCTGATGACCTATGCCGGACGGTTCAAAGGAACCACCTGCGATGCCAAAAACCCAAAAATGAAAATCATATTTCCCGAGGCGCCGGCAGTCATTACCTCGATGTTGTCTCCCATCCAGTCCCAAGAGGCGGATTCGCCATGAATACGCTGCTGCTTGGCATATCAGCAGTAGCAGCAATCAGCTTCGGCTGCTATGGCTCAAGGAAATGGTCTCACCGGGATGAGCCGATAGTAGAAAAAGAGGAGTTGCCGGAAGAGATAGCAAGGCTGGAAGAATTGAGTAATCTCTGGATAGGCGAAGAGGTTGAAATCAGTGAAGCCTCACACCTCTGGCGTGAACAGAAAAGGCAGAAAAACTCACATGGGCCACGCCCGTCATTTCAGCACACAGAGATAGAGCAGTTTTTCAGTGAGATGATCGAACAACGTTCATCAATCAACGGAGTCCGCAGAGATCTGATCATCTGGCTTCTGACCTTGCTTGACAAGGAAGGCGATTGCCCTTCCGTTGTCAGAAAACATAAGGACGAAGCCGAACGTATCTACTCCGATGATTCCTATAAAATGCTGGAGACGTTGCCGTTATATCGCCACACCCTGACGGTTGCCCGCAACTTCATTGCCAAAGCAGATCAGGAAGCGCTGTTGGCAGACATGATCCTCATCGCCCTGGCCCATGACATCGGTAAAATCCCATCCTATCACGACAGCATGTACAGCAGTGGCGACCATCCGATAATTGCCGGGCTCATCCTGAAAGGAATTCCGGCATTCATGTCACTTCCCAACCGGGAGGATATCAGCCGTGCCGTCACCGGCCATCACCTGATGAAATGCGACAATATCCTGACGGATGGACTCAAGCAGAGTGACCACGAGGCACGCCAGACTGAGTTGGCAGCGTTGTATGTCGATATGCTGGAGCGCAAAAAGCGTGAACAGGAAAACATCGGTGCGCAAACTGCTCCTGCCAAAGTTGAAGCAGAACATACCGGTTCCAGCAAAACAGAGCCTCCGGTCGAAGAGCGTGATAATCCTCTCGGGTTCAATCCAGCCAAAGAAAAGTTCATGCCAACAACCATCGGCATTCCTGACTGGTTCAACGCGGACGCCATTATTACCTCGTTGAAAAATCGGATCAATGCTGTGGAAACCACGTCGAAGGGTGAGCAGTGGTCTGTTGTTTCCGCACCCAATGGTCTGATCTATGTCAATCCCGATGCTCTCTGGGAGACCATCAAGGAAGTCAGCAGCTATGATCCGGTGGTGTATGCATCGGAGGGATTCGAATCAGAGAAACGGAACCTGATGTACACAGTTGTATCGGAACTGGCCAGGACCAGGAACGCCCTGGCAACCGGTCATGTCGCAGACGGCTACTACACCTCGCAGGTTTCCATCATTACCGGAGGCGGAAAGCGGGTTCCGTATCTCCTGATTCCCTTCACTGCAGAATCTTTCGGAGTGCTGCCTTCAGCATTGGAGGAGCTAAAAACTCCGCAACTGAAACGGATGGTGAAAGAGATCAGGCCAAAGAATAAAGAGGTGGAACAATGCGTTGGCCGTTGATAGTTGTGGCGATGCTTTCAATGTCTGTTACCGCATCTGCCGGTTACTACACCGACTCGTCCAAAGGCTGGTGGTGGTACCAAAAGGAACCGGAGAAGAAGTCCGATAAACCTGAGAAGAAGAAATCAGCAAGGAAAGAGCCGTCACTCAAGGACCACACCTATGAACAGATCTGGGAGATGCATCCCGATCAGTTCCAGGAGTTTGCCGAGGCCTTAAAGAAGAAGGCTGTCCAGAAGCCGAGCGAAGAAAATGTGAAGGAATACTTCGAGGTGCAGGAAATCGCCCGCAAGAAGGCGCTGGCATTTTCCAACGTGGCCCAGTTTGTCTGGCAAAAGTACCCGGAGTTGACCACCAAGAAGGACTATCCGATCACCACACCCGGCAACCTGGCCCGGATCTCCCAGATCAACGAAGAACGGCAGCGCATACTGCGAGATAATCGGGATGACTTTGCCCTTATCTATTTCCAGAGACCTGACTGCAGCTACTGCGATGAGCAATCCCATATACTTGAGTGGTTCACCAACGAGACCGGCTGGACCATAAAGAGGGTCAACATTCGTGAGAACCCGGGATTGGCCGCCACGTTCAGCGTTGAGATCACGCCGACCCTGATACTGATCCAGAAGGGAAATCAGGATTATCTACCGGTCTCGGCTGGCGTCATTTCCGCCGACGAAATCGAGGACAAGGCATACCGGGCCGTGCGCCTTCTTAAGGGGGATATCTCTCCGGAGGAATATTCGCTCTACGAATTCCAGAAGGGTGGCAGCTTCGACGTCAAGAAACGCCGTCTCCAGGAGCGGCCATGAGTCTGCTGGTCCTACAGCAACAGAGAGAAGAGGTGTCAGTGTGAAACGTACCGTTATTACCAGAACCACAGCTGCCTGCCTGGCGGCAACCATTGCCTTGAACCCTGTATTTTCCTGGTCTGGCTGGGTCGATGACTGGGTCCAGCAGAAGAGCTCCACCTCGCCCAGCTATTATGAAGGGTCGAAGCGTGGCTACTACACTGGCGGCAGTTTCTCTGCCAGGTGGGCGAACACTGATGACCATCTGTTCACTGCTTCTCTCCCAAAGTTGAAGTCCGGTTGCGGCGGGATCGACATGTTCCTCGGCGGCTTCTCATTCCTGAACGTGGATTACTTGGTGCAGAAGCTTCAGAACATCTTGTCGGCAGCTCCGGCGGCAGCCTTTGACATCGCCCTGAAGACCCTGGCACCCCAGGTGGCCGATACCATCAAGACCCTCGAAGCGATCACCGACCGGCTGAACTCACTGCAGTTGAACGACTGCAAGGCAGCCAAGGCGCTGGTGGCTACTGCTGCCAGTCCGTTTTCGTCAGTCATGTCTGACAGTTTGAAGGCTGAGATGAAAACAGCCCAGACCGACTTCATGGTGTCGAGCGGCGCCAAGGATCTTTATCAGGATGTCAGCAAACTGTTCGAGAGTGAGCAGAAAACCAATGCCGGCAACAAGCCTGGCGTTCCCGGTACGACCCAGACCTCAGCTACCAGCGCCACTGCCGGTTGCCCGACCGAAGTCCTGCAAGTCTTCGGGGATGGATCGGTTTTGGAGAATCTGGCCGGCAAGAAAGGGATGAGCAGTGAGTACGTCAAACTGGTGCGTGGCTTCATCGGCGATGTGATCATCCAGAACCCGCCGACGACCGGCACGACCTACCAGGCCCAGTACATTCCTCCGTGCGATAAGAACAACAGCTTCGATTCCTTCATCAGTGGCTCGGCTCAAGGGCGGGATACCGCCGGGGCCTGTGCCGATATCACCGATGCCAACAAGAACCTGATGGTCTACGTCGCCGGAAAGATGCATTTAATCGCCACCAAGATTAAATCGAAAACTGCACTCACAGCTGACGAAGAGGCGTTTCTCAAAAGCACGCCTTTGTCAGTCGGCCTGATCCTTAAGAATGCCACGGCCACCAATACCGAGGGGGAGGTTGTCGGCAAACTGGCGGAACTGACTGCCCGGGCCTATGGCTACTATATGCTGCTTGACCTGTTTGGCCGTGCAGTCCAGATGCAGGAGCTGGCCCGCAACATCATGTCTACCCAGAAAGGGAACAAGGCCGGGGCCTCGCCGGAGACCTGCCAACTGGCGCTCCTCGGTGAAGGGATGCAGCATATTCAGACACTGGAGGAAAAAACGCTGCAATTACTGAGCGTAGCACAGCAGAGTTACGCCAATGCAGCATCGGAGATCAACGCAGTGGAGATGATCGTCCAGAATATGAAGAAGTTTGACGACACGGTGTTTTCGGAATTATCGGACCGCTTTGGCAAAGGTATCGCCATGCGAGCAACGGGAAGAATTTAACCACACAAGGGAGGGTTTATGGCTGAGAACAAGAAAGAATCAAATGGGAAGAAACCATCAGGAAAAGAGTCCTGGCAGGACCGGAAACTTAAAAAGGTAGTTCGAGATGACATTGATGTCATTTCCAGAAAAACTCTGGATCAGAGCGACTTCATCACCATGCTCAACACCCATGACAATGTACTCCACAGGCTGCGCATGACAATGGGGCGTAACAGCAATATTACCTTTGAAAATGCGCAGGAGTTCATAGAGAGAAGTCAGCAGATCCGGGAAGAAATCAATCTTCTGAATGCAGAAATGTGCCAATTGATGGATTGGGACTACACCCCGCCTAGGGGGTTTACGAATCCGCTGGGCGAGAAGGAAGGAAAGGGGAAGGTGAAAAAGGCGGCAGTAAAGGTTCCTGCTGCGGAGAATTTGGCAGAGGCAGATGTCGCGACAGCGTAAGAAGCATGTTGCTATCATCACTCAGCCAATCAAAGCCATATTTCGAGGAGTAGTCATGTACCCCGGCAAAGCCGGGGGCTTGAAATGTGAACCGCTCAAAGCGGTAGTTAAACCATGAGCCACCTGAAGGCGGCTATGTCGGCAATTTCAGTTGATCTTGCCGACGATCCTCTGACTCTTGGCGGCGGATGTAATCTCGGATCACTTGTTCGTTCCGGCCAACTGTCGAGACAAAATATCCGCGTGCCCACCTTCGCCGGAAGCGCTGGCTTTGGAACTGACAACTCTTCCTGCACATCCGTTTCTTGCCGGTGAGGAAAGTGTACGGCTCTCCCTGGCCAGCGCTCAGAACAAGCTGTCTCTCTACGTTAAAGATGGAGAATTCTTCATACCTGAAGGGAATCACGCCTCGTTGCATATCCTCAAAGACCGCTATCCCTCAACTTGATAACACGGTGGTCAACGAGGCCTTCTGCATGAACCTGGCGCACAAGGTCAGCTTGCCGGTTCCGGTGGCATAGATCGTCGAAATCGGCGGGCAAGAGATCTACATGATCGAGCGATGTGACCGGAAACGGAACGCTCCCGGAGATATAAAGCGCCTGCACCAGGAAGACTTCTGTCAGGCACTTGGGGTGATCCCCGAGATGAAGTATGAGCAGGAAGGGGGTCCCGGTTTTCAGGCATGCTTCAGGCTGGTTGAAGAGTGGAGCGATGAGCCGATCCTCGACACCCTCAGCCTCCTCAATTGGGCCTTGTTCAACTTCCTGAGCGTCTTGGAAGCCTGACCTTGAGCCTCCCTACTAATCAAGATTTTGTATTGATGGGTGAAGAACCATACCTCGACAAGTGTATCTTAATGGTATGCAGGGAATAATTTTTGGCGGACGTGGCAAATCTGGGGAGTAATTGTTAAAGCGTAAGGTTTACGGGGCTTGGCTCAGCTTAATTTTCACTTCACGCCCTACTCAACACCTTCCTTTCGTTTTCATAGGCGTCAGAAATGGATTTAAGACGATGTGCCAAAACTGCTGAATTTAAGAACGCGATAAAGAGGTTATACTGAGATGGAGATAACAGCAGATGGTTTGAGGTCTAATTCGAGACATTTATGAGACGTTACGGATGTCTTGTGAGACATTTCTGGACATTTTTGTGACTAGGGGCTTCAGCTGCGAAGGCCACAATGAGCCCACCCATTGCCGTTTCGAAACTGCTTGAATGATACTAGTGGACATGATTGGAGCTTTTCTGTTTATTAAAAGGAATTGAGATAACTGATGCAGAGAAAATCCGACATCTTAAAGGGCATGATTCAGTGCAGTTTCAGTGCAAATTCAGTCTCATAATGCGAAAGTTCAGTGCATCTCAGTATATTTTCAGTGTAATTCAGTGCTAATTCAGTCTCAAATTCAGTGCAATTTCACCTTATCTTCAGGCCTACCTCATTTCACCAGTTTAGACGAACGTACTTTTGGCTCCCCATCGTGAACGAACTTAGAACTTCTACTGCCGCTTTCACCTCAACTGGCAATATCCCTAAATCAAGAGAATCGAACTTTGACTGTTCAAGGATTGCAATATTTCAGCTTGGCATAGCTTCCACAGCTCAAGCCTGTCTCGGGCCGTAAGCAGCCATGAAAACATCAATAGCTCTTGTGGTAACAGCCTTAATCTCATCAATACTGACTTCGCCCAGAAGTTGGAACAGGAAACGTTCCAGCAGCTCGGATTCAAGTAAACTGTGCAGATGCCGTGTTGCAACAATCGGATCAGCGGGCTTCAGCTTGCCGAGTTTCATGGCTGCCTTCAAAAACTCCGCAACCAAATTCTGACTGCGTAACACGCCGCGCTCATAGACGAGACGACTCCGTTCTGAACGCCCCGACTCTGATATAGCAAGATGACGCTGTGATTGAACCTGCGGTGAGTAGAGAAAAGTCAGCAAACTTTCTCCAAAATTGCGCAGCGATTCGGCAATATCTTCAGTGGACGGGTCGATGGAATGATAGACTGCCTCAAACTCAGCTTCGTTCGAAAGGAACATGATTTCAACAAACAACTCCTCTTTCGATGAAAAATAATTGTAAAGGGTCGCTTTGGAGCCGCCCACCCGAGCGCAGATTTCTGACATGGATGTCCGCTCAAACCCGAATTCCTGGAAGACCTGTGTCGCCACCGTGAGAATATGCTGCCGTTTCGCGTCAGATTTTTTCGCCATGTTATTGTGGTTTCTCCTGATGCTTTTTGAATGAGCGATAGCATATTTCACTATCTGCATCAAATGATCATTTCCTGCGTGCCAGAAGACACATCATCGCATAGTCAAACTGCGGGGGTGGTTATAAGTATAAATTCTCTTTAAAGTCGGTGTAGTGTATTTCACAGTTGGACTGGATGAAACGGAACATCATCGTTTTATTGAGTCCCAACAGGCATCTACAGCTGATTTTAAAAGTTGATCGTCAAGTACACAATATTTTTGGATATGGCTACGACATATATGAATCAATGGCCCGAATGTGAGAGCAATAAGAACTGGCAGTGGCAAGTCTTTAATTATCTGTTGCTTCCTCCCTTCATCAAATAGTTCTGATATGATATTTATTTCGATATTTCCTAATAATCTTTCCCTATTACAGGATGCTCCATATGGTGAGCTGTAGAACTGTTCATGAAATCTAAATTCTGTCGGTGACTCGATAAAATATTTAATTATACTTTTACTAATATGCAAAAACTGATCGCGGATTGACTCCCCTTCCGGGTACTCTGATATGATCGACGCCAGCATTTGTCTCTGTAAGCAGGCAAAGGACTCCGTTATCAGGTCATCCTTACTTTTAAAGAAACGATATATTGTGTCGATAGCAATTTTAGAATTTTGGGAAATTAATTTCATCGGGGTCCCGTGAAACCCGTGTGCTACTAGCAATTCTAACGTCGCACTAATGATTTCATTTCGCTTTTCTGTCTTTTCCATAATGCGCTCAAAACCTTGTGTGCCCACCTAGAGGATCGTGTGGTGTTTTTTTCCTTCGATGATGGATCACAGTGCGACCGGTTTGGCCTCAAATTTATCGGCCTCAGAGTTTAAAATCACAATATCTACCCGTCTGTTTTTTGCACGACCTTCTGGCGTATTATTTGTGTCAACAGGGCGGTATTCACTGTTACCTACAGTCGATATTCTCTCGGGTTCCAAACCATACGATTCTATCAGCAGATGCATGATGTTATTTGCCCGGGTGCTCGAAAGCTCCCAGTTCGAACGAAACTGTGATGTTCTTATGGGTATATTGTCGGTATGTCCTTCCACACGGAGCTCATTTAGATAGCTGGAAAGAGATTCAGTTATCGTTGCAAGGAGACTGACTGACTGCTGTTTGACTACAGCACTGCCTGAATCAAAAAAACCGGCCTCTTTCAAGCTTATTACCAAGCCGCGTCTCGTAATATCTACGCTTACTTTGTCAGTTTTCCCTTCTTTAACAAGATATGCCTCAATGGATGACTTGATTTGCTTGAAATCATTATCTGTAGCTATGATTTTAATGCGGCGTTGGTTGTTGGCTCCTGTTTTCGGCGGTGGTATCAGCGAAATTGAAGGTCTCATACTCGGAATGGGGTTAATCATATTTGATGGGATTACATTTATTTTAGGCGCCGGAGATCCGGCAACTGACATACCGAAGGCGCTTTGCATTGATTGCATGACTTCTTCTGTTTTCTTTTTGTCCGCTTGCGACATGGCATACAAAATAACAAACACTGCAAACAAAAGTGTCAGCAGGTCTCCGTAAGAAACTAACCAGCGTTCGTGGTTAACATGTTTTTCCGGTTCTCGTTTTATTGCCATTATTCTGACCAGTTTTTATAGAGAGGAGTTGGATCGATGTACCAGCACTGGAATTGTCGAGTGCGTAAGTACTTTCTGGGTCTCGCTGCCAAGCAATAGTCCACTGACTCCCCGTCGCCCATGGGATGCCATGAAAATCAGATCACATGTGTTGCGATTGGCTGCTTCTATAATAGCTTCATAGGGCTCTTCACTGACCAGTGTCTCCTTGCTGGATTCAACGCCTGCTTCCTCAGCAATCTTTTCGGCAGCATTCAGAATGTCATCGGCGGTGCCAAGAATCTTTTCGCGAAACGCGGCGAATGTGTGGGTATCGAAGATGGCTCCCATGCCGTAGTACATCTTGGGCGTCTGCTGGATGGCACAAAAAAAGGTAATCCGTGCGCCTGCTTCCCTTGCAAACGAGACAGCGCGGGTCACGGCGTCAATGGAGAGAGGTGAACCATCCGTTGGAACAAGAATATTTTTAAACATTGAGACTCCTCTGCTGTTGATTGGCCAAGAAAACGAATAATTGTGTCAGTGCCCACCGGATGACGGGTCCACCACCCGGGTCGGCTTTGGCGCGAGCCAGATGACCGCAGCTGCAACGATGAAAGCGATGCCTATAGACCACATCAGCTGATTGGTCGCGAGCATGACGCTCTGACCTGTAATCATATAGTCGATGACCTGATTTACCGCATCAGGCTCCGCGCCTGCGCTTCCAAGCATGGTCCGTATGCTCTGATCACTATCAACAAGGCCAACCAGTTCGGCATGATTGTATGTAATCTTATTACTCCAAACAGTAGTCACCAAGGAGGTGGCAAAAGCGCCGGAAAGTGTACGTAGAAAGTTCATCAGGCCGGCGGCAGAGTCCATTTCACGTTCTTCAACACTGGCAAGAGCCAATGCAGTGGTCGTAACAAAAAAGAAAGGCATACCCAAGCCCATAGCCATCAATGGAGTTGCCACATCCCAGAAACCCATATCGGTTGTGGCTACCGTACGCCACAGGGTCACAAGGCCCATCCACACAACCCCACCAAATACCAGTCTTCGTGGGTCGACTTTGCTTGTCAAATGCGCTGCCATAGGTGCGACAAATATTGCAGTCACTCCACTCCAGGCGGTAGCCAGACCCGCTTGAGTTGCGGTGTATCCCATGAAGCTTTGCAGCCAGACAGGAGTCAGGACGCAGACACCAAAGAAAGCAGCGTAGGCCAAACTGATAGTCAGAACACTGACAGAGAATCCACGGTGTCGGAAGACCTTGAGGTCAACCGCCGGATGTTCTTCATAGAGCTCCCAGATAATGAAGGCAACGAAACCCACCGCAGCGATGATGGCCAATACGATAATTTTGTTTGAGGCAAACCAGTCGAGATCCTTGCCTTCATCCAACATCAGTTGCAGGGCAGCCACCCAGATAATGAGTAAGCCGAGGCCAACAATGTCGATGGGGTTGCGTGATAAGGGCTCGGTATAGCGCTTCAGAAGTTTCCAGGCGAAGAAGGCGCAAATGGCGGCAATCGGCAGGTTGATGTGAAAAACCCATTTCCAGCTGTATTCATCGCAGAGATAGCCCCCGAGAATGGGACCAACTACCGGTGCTACGAGCGTCGTCATCGACCAGAGCCCAATTGCAGCAGCAGCCTTTTCCTTAGGAAAGATGCGCATCAGCAAGGTTTGCGATAGCGGCATCAGCGGACCGCCGGAAAAACCTTGGAAGATTCGGGCGACCACCAGCAAGCCGAGAGAGTTGGACAAACCACCCACAACAGAGAAGATGCCGAACATGACCAGGGCCCAGACAAAGACTCGAACCGCTCCGAATCGAGCCGCCAACCAGCCGGTCAGCGGTACGGTAATAGCCTCGCCCACGGCGTAAGAGGTAATCACCCATGTTCCCTGACTGGTGGTCGCCCCGAGACTCCCGGCTATGTTGGGTACTGCAACGTTGGCAATCGTCAAATTAAGAACAGCGATAAAATTTGCCGACGATAGGAAAATAGCGGCCAGCCAGAGCATGCCACCGGAAAGCGGTGCCTCGTCATTGGTCAGGTCGTTATGAGATAGATTTTGGCTCATGTTATGGTTCCTGCTCAGTTTGATCTGCGAGTATCAATTTCGGCACTCATGGAGAGGCCGACTTTAAGTGGCTTTTTCTGCAGTTCCGCCGGGTCAAGCTTTATGCGCACAGGCAGGCGCTGCACGACCTTGATCCAGTTGCCGGTCGCGTTCTGCGCCGGAATAGCTGAAAAGGCAGACCCGGAACCACCGGAAAAGCCCTCGACTATGCCATGGTAGGTTATTGAACTGCCGTAAATATCAGCATGGAGTTTGACTGGCTGGCCGACTTTCACCTTCTTCAGCTGCACTTCCTTGAAATTGGCATCAACGTGCATTTCCTGCACGGGAACTACAGTCAGCAAAGGGATGCCGGCCTGAACTCGTTGACCGAGCTGCACCTGGCGCTTGGCAACAATTCCATCGACCGGAGCCCTTACCACGGTGCGCTCCAGGTCGACTGCAGCCTGATCACGGCGGGCTCGGGCAAAAGCAACTTCCGGGTTCGTAGCTTCGGTGGTCCCGGCAATGAGTACGGCGTTGGCTTCGCGAGTGCTTAGCGCTGTATTGCGGTTAGCCTTGGCTTGTGCAGCGGCAGCGCGGGCCGCTTCCAAGTTTGCTTTGGCGGCAGCAAAGGCATTTTGGGCATGTGTCAGTTCATCACCCGAAACAGAGCCGGATGCCGATAGTGCTTCGCGGCGTTTAAGGTCGATTTTGGCCCGTTCAAAATCCGCTTCAGCAGAACTGAGCTGGGCCGCTGCGCGTTTTTCATCGGCGTCACGGGCTGAAATTTGCGCGTTCAGGCTGCTGTCATTTGCTACAAAACCCTTGACGCGCCTGATAGCCCGGCCAAAGTCTGCTTCTGCCTGGGCAAGCGCGAGCTTGGCATCGGTCTGGTCAATTCTGACAAGAACGTCACCCTTCTTGACAGCCTGGGTATCCTTGACCAGAACTTCACTGATCGTACCGCCTACTTCCGGCGTCACCTGTGCAATTTCAACCGCAGCATAGGCATTGTCAGTTGAGATGAAATTCGACCCATACAAAAGCCCGTAAGCTGTGGCGCTCACGGCTGAAAGGACAACGACTGCTGCGAGTCCAACAAGCAGTTTCTTGCGGCGATTTTCTTTGTTAACAACAGTAGGAATAGATGAAGTAGTTTCTGACATGGCAATATCCTTATTTGTTTAAATTTTAGTGTATTGATATCCGCCGCCGAGAGCGTGCTTCAAAGCGACATCCAGTGTGAAGGCCCTGGACTGGAGAGTGGTGAGGATATGCTGACTGGCCAGGAGAACATCTTCTGCATAAAGAACTTCGAGATAATTGGCCAGGCCTCCTTCGTAGCGATTACGAGCCACGCGATGCGCTTCAGATGCTGCTTCGACTGATTCCTCGCTTTTGCCTAATTGGCCTGCCAGTGACTTCTGACTGAGACCGGCGCTGGCAACCTCTTCTAATGCATGGATGACCGCATTGTTATATGTTGCAACCGTTTCGTTATAGGTTGCCGTCGTTCCGCGCAGTTCGCCTTGCAAACGTCCAGCAGTGAAAATCGGAAGTGAAATTGCCGGTCCGATGCCGCCAATATCCGAACCGCTCCTCATCAACATATTTAGTCCCAGTGATTGCACACCGATGAATGCGACTAGATTGACATTGGGATAGAACTCGGCCTTCTTCTGGTCGATACGGTGCAATTGCGCTTCGGTCATAATACGCGCTGCAATCACATCAGGACGTCGTCCCAGCAGGTTGGTGGCCAGTTCAGCGGGGAGCCCAAAACTGTTTTTCAGATTAACCGACGGGCGCTTGATTGAAAGTGCACGGTCAGGACCCGCACCTGCCAGAGCAGCCAGACGATTACACTGCAGACCGATTTGTTCATCAATCATCAGCAGCTCGCCCTGGGCTCCGGCCAAACTGGCTTTGGCCTCACTCAGAGTTCCCTTGGTTTCCATTCCGTTAGAAAAACGTTCAAAAAACAGGTCAGTGGTCTTGCTGCGGATTTCCACAGAGCGCACCACTATATCGCGGGCGGCGAAGAGTCGGGCCAGCTCCGCATAATTCTTGGCGATGGCAGCGCTAAGATTCAACCTTACTTGAGCTGATTCAGCTTGAGCCGCCTCAAACTGCGAGGTTGCCGCTGCAAGGCCCGCACGGTTTTTGCCCCAAAAATCAATTTCCCAATTTAAGTTAATCGTAGCCATTCCGTAATCCTGCCAACCATCTGTTGACGGACTGCGGGGTATCAGGTGGTTGTAGCTGAGTTTCTGTTCAGTTACCGAGGCATTGGCGCTGACTTGCGGCATAAGCGCGGAATATGCAACTTTGCTAAATGCTGCTGCGCGTTGGAGACGAGCTGAAGCTGCGGCCATATCGGGTGAATCGCGCAGCGCCTCGTCAACCAGCGTATCAAGTTGCGGGTCACCATAGGTTTGCCACCAGCGTTCGGATGGCCAATCGCTAATAGGTGCCGAAAACGACCCTGCAGTCTGATAATCAGATGCTGGTTTCACACTGCCGAGTTTATCGACCGAAGGAAGCATGGCGCAACCGCCAAGACCAAACGCCAAAGCCAGAACAAGTGCTGTTAATTTAGTCTGTGGCAGTGATACTGAGGGTGGAGATTTACATTCCATATGAACTTCTCTCATTCTTTATTTAAAATACTGTACAGTACAGTACAGAATGTAACTTTTAATGTCAATAGCTTAAATTAACGGTCAACGGGTTTTAAGTGTTGTCCCGGTAAACGAGATTACCGAAAAATTGATAGCAATATAATAGTTAGTATGCTATGTATTATGCATGAATATATCTAACGCTAAAATCGATCGCAGTAACCTCCTCTACCATCTTGGACTCCTGACACGGCGCTGGCGCCAGGTTTTGGATAATGAATTTAATGCCGCCGGGTTGACGGATGCCACCTGGCGCCCTCTCCTGCATCTTCATCTCCTTGGAGACGGAGTTCGCCAGAAAGACCTGGCGGCATCCGTGGGCATTGAAGGGCCTTCTCTGGTTCGCCTTATCGATACCCTGGTAACCAAGGGGCTGATCCAGCGTTCAGAAGATGGTACGGACCGTCGAGCGAAGCTGCTCTGCCTCACGCCAGAAGGGCAGCTGATCGTCACCCAGATCAAGGAAATTGTCGCGCCTCTTGAAAACGAGTTACTCAGGCCTTTCAGCGACAGTGACATCTCCAGCTTCGGAGAATTCATTCTCTCCCTTGAAACAACCGTGAACGTCGTGCGGAGTCGGGTGAAGCGATGATGCAGCGCAACTTGCACCTGCTTTTTCGCCGTGAAAGGCCACACCTTATTCTTGCCATCCGCGGGACCGTTGCCGCCGTTGCCGCCCTGGCAGTAGCAGTCCTGTTGAAACTGGAGTGCCCCTATTGGGCGGCCATGACTGCGCTAATCGTCATCCAGCCTACTCGCGGGCTGCTCCTGGAAAAGAGCTATTATCGTCTGCTCGGCACAGCCGCAGGTTCGCTGGCGGGTATGATGATGCTCCTCTCCTCCCGGTCGCCAGCTATGCTGACGGTCCTGCTCGCCCTCTGGCTAGCAACATGCGTCGGCGCCGGCAATCTGCAGTACGGTCTCCGTTCCTATGGTGCCATGGTAGCCGGGTGCACCGGGGCCGTCATCGCCATGGCAGGCTTCAACAATCCACCCCACCTGCACGACCTGGTCTTCGGAAGAATCGCCTGCATTGTCATCGGGATCATCGTCTCTACAACAGTGACCTTTTTCTTTACCCAACGCCGCTCAAAGTGCGAACTGCTGGACCGCTTGCGCTCGGTTACCATGGCTAATATCGAATGGGTGGCGATGCTTGTGCGTGGAGGAGAGGAAAAGGAACTGCTTGCGCTAAGGCAGGATATCCTTATGGAAATTGCCGACATTGAAGGCACCGTGGATGCTGCCTGGGCCGGCTCTCTCGACCTCAAACGCAGAAAGCGCCATATCAGAGATCTGATCGTTTCGCTGCTGGCCCTGTTGGAAACCGGTAAATTGGCCGGTGATCATCTGCTTCGGCACGATTCCGGCCACCCCCCCCTGGCGAGACTCCTTGGCCCGGCACCTGGAGGATGTTGCACTGCATCTGGCTGAACATGGATCAACCAGACCCGATGGAACCGAGATACAATCGGTGCTCTCCGAGACAGGTCTACATGCCCCCCTGTTGGGTGAGGCACTGGGTGAGCTGATCAATGCACTGCAACTCATCATAGATGAATGGGCCACGACAACACCGAAAACCGAAAGACCGGCCAGTACCAAGTTTGTACGACACCGCGATTGGCAGGAAGCAAGGCGGGCGGCAATCCGGGCTGCGGCAGCCATATCCGCAGTCGGGGTAGTCTGGTACTTCACCGGTTGGGATGGAGCGCCACTCATGATGATGGCAACGTCTATCATGGTCAGCATTTTTTCTACCCACGATCGCCCTTCTGTCATGCTTTCTCATATTTTCTGTGGTGCTTCGCTCGGCGTTGCAGCTGCATTCCTTTGTCGGCTGTTCCTGCTACCGGGAACCAGTCATCCGCTCACCCAGGCGGCCATCATCGTTCCCTTTCTGATGGCAGGCATTGTTGCCCTCTCCCATCGTAGAACAGCTCTGGGGGCCATGGACTTCTTGCTCTTTTTCCTGTTTGTCATGCAGCCGGGACTGGCCACCGTTCCCCCACCTGCAAGCTTTGTAGCGGGCGGATTTGCCTGCCTTGGGGGGATTGCTGTTGCCATCCTTGCCTTCCGCTTCCTGTTGCCGATCGATCCTGCCAGACGTCTGCGCTCAATCCTGATCGGCATCGTCCAAGATCTGAACACCATGGCTGCGGCAGAATCACTTCTGCTGGTGGAGAAGTGCCGGGCCCGGACGCACCACCGGGTTCTGCGAATGCTCGTTAACGCCGGAAAACTGGATCATGATCTAAGCGCCATCGTGGAGGGGGGACTTGCAACCCTGGCCATTGGTAGGTACCTGCAGCGCTTGAAGGAAACCGAGAAGGCCGATGGAATTTCCCTTGTGGCCTCCGGCGCCATCCGGGAGACAACAATAAGACTCTCGGCGGTCATTCAGCGACCAGGAGAAATACTGTCAGTGTTGGAAGAGGTATCTAAAATACTTTGCAACATAGTTGAAGCCCCTCACGAGAATGACAACTCATCGGTTCAGGCGGCCGTACCTGCACATTCGTCGTGCACAATCCATCCGGCACGATTGCTGTTTGTTGAGAGGAAAAGGAGTCAATGCCATACCTGAGATTTAAAGGATTCGATGAGGAGGGTCTACGGCGGGCACTCCCGGTGCTGGTGGAGGAATTTTCACGGGTCGCCGCTGTGCCCCGTGAGATTGTGAAAGTTGAGTTGCTCAACATCACGCCGATTTCGGCAACGCCCCGTTCCCTGGAGATTTACATGTTCCCGCGTACGCAGGAAAAGCACGATGCCATTGTTGAAAATCTGTATGACCTGCTCAACTATTATGGTTGTCGCGATGTCCATATCTTCTTCGTGCTGCTGACCCCATCCCTGTACTACAAGGAAGGAAAGCCGTTACAGGATATTAGCTGGTTACAGGACTACCTACCCCATGAAGTCGCATAAATACTCTGCCGGAAGATTGCTCCTCACCGCCTGTGCCATAAGCTTCGTCTGCTTCTTCGGTTCCTACATGCGGATTCCGATCGTCCCTCTGTTTGCCATGTCACTTGGCGCAGATACGGTGCAGGTGGGGTTGATCAACGGTGCCTTTATGTTGATTGCGGGGGTGCTCTCGATCCCGTCCGGCCTGGTCTCGGACCGCCTCGGGCGGAGGCTGCCGCTGCTGGGGGGCATGATCCTGCTGGCCGGATCATCGCTTCTGCTGTACTGGAGCAGCAGCCCGCTGCAGATGGCCGTTATATATCTTCTCTTCGGTGTGGGGCTTTCGGCCTTTTCGCCGACTCTAATGTCCTATGTGGCCGATGTCACGCCTCCCGAGATGCTGGGACAGGCCTATGGCTGGTATACCATGTCCCTGTACGGCGGCATGACCCTTGGCCCGGCCGCTGGCGGCTTCCTCGGCACGGCACTTGGGTTGCGGCCGGTGTTCCTCGTGGCTGGGGGTCTGATCTTCATCATGTTTTTAGTAGCATTCTTCTTCCTCCCGGCGTACCCCGTTCATAACCGTGGTGCCGGAGTTTCACCGGCCATCCTCCCGGTGTTGAAGAGTCTGATGGGCAACCGCCCGCTCGTGGCCTGTCTTGTCGCCACACTCGGCGGCTGTTTTGGCTTCGGGATGTTCGTCACCTTCATGCCGCTCTACATCAGGAGCCAGGGGATGTCCACGGGGGCAGTGGGGTTCGTCTTTGCAACCCAGGCCCTGGCCAACGCGCTATCTCGCCTGCCAGCAGGACGGTTCTATGGTCGAGTTGCAGACCGGAGCCTGCTCGTGTCCGGCGGGTTGGCAGTTTTTGCCCTGGCACTGGCCGCCTTCGGTCTCTGTCATTCGATTGTGTCGCTGATGGCCGTTGCAGCGGTAATGGGGATCAGTATGGGGGTTGCCTTCACTGTGGTCTGTGCACTGATTGCCGATGCTGTACCCAGGGAAATGCGGGGTCTTGCCATGGGATGCTACAACACCTGCGTCTATGCCGGGATGATGCTTTGTTCGGTTGGCATGGGGATGATCATCAGGGAAGATGGCTTCAGGATCGCATTTTTTCTGAGCGGGGCGATCGGGATGGTTGTGCTGTTGCTGTTCATGACCTTGTATCGCAGCCAGTCTGCCGCCTGCCTGGCAAAATAGTAAGCTGTAAAATCGACAATATCATCAAAGCTTGAAAGGAGCAGTCATGAATTTGGAAGGAAAAATCGTATTGGTTACCGGCGCCAACGGAGGCGTCGGCAGCGCACTGATCAAGGCGTTATTGGATAAAGGAGCTGCGAAAGTTTACGCGGCAGCGCGGACCATCGCAGCAGTCAAGGAATTGGTGCAATTCAATGCCGAAAGGTTCGTCGCACTCCGGCTGGATATTACCTCTGCAGCCAGTGTGGCAACGGTAGCGGAACAATGCGCGGATGTGAACCTGCTGATCAATAATGCCGGCATCAATCGTTGTGTGTCGCTCTTGGGACACGCCGGGATGGAGGCCGCCCGCGAGGAGATGGAAGTCAATTTCTTCGGCACCCTGGCCATGTGCCGGGCATTTGCCCCTATCCTGGAAGCCAATGGCAACGGAGCAATCGTGAACGTCTGTTCTATCATTGGATTGGTCAATCTGCCGGTCAATGGAACCTATTGCGCATCAAAGGCCGCCGGACACTCCCTACTGCAAGGGATTCGGGCCGAACTGGCTCCCCGCGGCATCAAGGTTGTCGGAGTTTACCCCGGCCCGGTGGACACTAAAATGACGGCGGGGCAGGAGATACCCAAGGCGACGCCGGTTCAGGTTGCTTCGGCAATTCTGACGGGGCTGGAACGCGATGTTGAGGATATTTTCCCCGATCCTATGTCCCAAGGTGTCCATGAACAGTTGGAGAAAAACGCCAAACAGGTTGAAAAGCAGTTTGCGACAATGATCCCGGGATACGTTTAACAAAGAACCGTTTTCTCCGGTCCCGCTGAATGCCTCGTTTACAGTGACAGTACATCGCCAACATCCTGATTAAGGAGCATTATCATGTTCGATATTGAACAGAGCCTGGGCTTTGGGTTTTATAAGGTCAGCCAACGCATTTCCGCCATCTTCAAGGAAGAGTTCAGAGAATATGGCATTACGCAAGGACAATTCATACTGTTGGCAACCCTCTGGAAAGCAGACGGCCTGTCGCAGGTTGATCTTTCAAAAAAAACCAAAATCGACAGGACGACGACAGGAGGGATTATCGACCGACTTGAAAAGGCTGAACTCCTCAAGCGCACTCGCACTCCGGAGGACCGCCGCGCCCATCTGATCTACCTGACCGACAAAGGTAGCAGTCTTCAACAGGATCTCTGTCGCGCGGCGTACAGGGTTCGGAATAGAGTCGTGGAACAGATCCTGCCCGGAGATTACATCCAGCTGAAGCAACTGATCAACAAACTGCTGCCGCTGGATGCCGAAGGAGGATGTTGTGCATAGTGTTGTACTTGAAAACATTCAGAATAGACGCAGTGTCAGACAATTTAACGATAAGCGTCTTTCTGAAGCGGATATCCGGACCATTCTGCAGGCGGCCAATCATGCCCCATCTGCACACAATCAACAGTCCTGGCGATTTATCGTTATCAGCGGCAAAAAAAAACAGGAATTGGCACATCTGATCAATCTGAAGGCTCCTGAGTTTTCCAGATCTTCTTCCGCGCTTCTCAGAATGGCGGCACGAAGCATAGCAAGTGCACCTGTCGTAGTAGCGGTTGTAAATACTGGTGAACTCATCCGGCACGCTATCGACCTGTATAGCGTGGAAGGCGAGAATTATTTTGATTTTTTCAGAACCATGGAAATTCAAAGTTCTGCTGCCGCCGCGGAGAACCTGCTGTTGGCGGCAACCGCCCTTGGGATATCCTCTGTGTGGCTTGGCGTGCTTTATCTGATAAAGGGCGACGTGTTGCGCCTGCTTGAGGAACCAGAAGGTGAATTCATGGCGGTAGTGCCCCTTGGTTACAGCGAAAAAACGAGAGCTATGCCGCCCAAACAATCTCTGGAGGTAAAAGTCAAATTTATGTAGGCCACCTTGGACAATTAGTACACTGAATTCATAACGATTCGGAGGAACACCCATGGATATCAAAATTGTACCGCTGCCTGCGGACAAGATGAAAGCTAAGATCACGGACGAATCGCAGCTCGGTTTCGGCAGATATTTTACCGATCGAATGCTGCTTGTTGAATGGCGGACCGGCCAGTGCTGGTGCAATGCACGTATCAAACCCTACGAATCGTTTGTGCTTGACCCGGCCTGCATGGTTTTCCACTATGCTCAGGAAATCTTCGAGGGACTCAAAGCCTACAAATGGGCAGACGGCCGGGTCGCACTGTTTCGGCCGGAGATGAATGCCCGCCGCTTCAACCAGTCGGCCGAACGTCTCTGCATGCCAGCCGTTCCGGAGGAACTTTTTCTCAAGGGTATCGAACAGCTGGTGGACCTTGAACGAGACTGGATTCCGACCGCACCCGGCACCTCGCTCTACATTCGGCCAGCCATGATCGCCGTTGAACAGGTATTGGGCGTCAAGCCGTCCGACCACTATTATTTTTATGTGATCCTTTCAACCGTCGGGGCCTACTACTCATCCGGCTTCAGCCCGGTTAGTATCATGGTGGAAGATCACTATGTGCGGGCCGTCCCGGGCGGAACAGGAGAAGCCAAGACCGGCAGCAACTACGCCAGTTCGCTCAAGGCGGGTCTGGAGGCCAAGAAAAAGGGATTCGACCAGGTACTCTGGCTGGATGGCCGCGAGCATCGTTATATAGATGAGGTCGGCGCCATGAATATGTTTTTTGTGTATGGCAAGAAAATCGTCACCGCTCCGCTCACCGGCTCGATCCTCCACGGCGTGACCCGCGACTCGGTGCTTAAATTGGCCCCATCCCTGGGGTACGAGGTGGAGGAACGGCCGATCGATGTAAATGACCTGATGGCCGACATCAAAGCCGGTAGGGTGACCGAAGCATTCGGCAGCGGCACCGCCGCAGTCATCACCCCGGTGGGTCATCTTTGCTACAAGGATGAAAACCTGCAGTTGAGTGGCGGTAACGTAGGCGAGATCACCCAGCAGTTATACGAAACCTTGACCGGCATCCAGACCGGAAAGCGAGCGGATACCTTTGGTTGGGTCAAATTTGTAGAGTAGGGAAGACAGACAAATCCTTATCACATCACATTCATAGGGAGCCATTAGCAATGGATCAGACACACGCAAACAGTACAAGCAACAACAACCCGGATCTAAGGGGAGAAATTGACTGGACCCCATTAGATGCCGCTGACTTCGTCGGCTCTTCACTTCGTTTCGTTTCCGGCGATCCCGAAGGCAATCGTTTCAGGGTCAGCTATTACCTGGATTCAGCTCAACATCTCAAGGCAAAGGTATGGTTCGGCCCTGAGACTGAGGGGCCGCCGGGCCACGCGCACGGAGGGGCAATGGCTGCGGTAATGGATGAGGTCCTGGGACTGGCCGCCTGGGCTGCCGGCTATTCGATAGTGGTCGGCAACCTGAATATCAATTTCCGCAACATGCTGCCGTTGCATAAGGTTGTCAGTGTGGAGACCAAGGTTGTATCCGCAGAGGGGCGCAAAATAATGGTTCACGGCCGCATCTATTGCGAGAAAACTACATATGCCGTTGGGGAATGTCTCTGTATCACCATTCAAGCCAAAAATCTTAACTTCAAATAGGGTGGGAGGTGGATATTTTGAAACCTGAAGATCCATATGAATTTGAAGTACCCGTAAAGAGATGGAAGCTCCTTCTTTACACTTTTGTTGCGTTAATTGCATCCATTTTAGCTTATTTCTTCCTTGTGGAAGAGCCTTCTTCTGACTGGCCACAAAATTTGATTCACCTGCTTGTAAGACATTAACTTCCTTTCTGCACTTTATACTATGTCTCCATGAGAACTGGAAGAGCCTTCACACAAGGTGTATTTGATTTATTTGAAACCAGCTTGACGCTATCCCCGCTTTGCAATCATATGCATCAGCAGGTCCACAACCCGGTGAGAATAACCCCATTCATTGTCGTACCAAGAAACCACCTTGAACAGCCGCTTCTCATCTTTTAAATTGTTATGGATTGTGGCTAACGAATCATAAATGGAGGATTTTTGGGAATGTATGAAGTCGGTGGAGACTACTTCGTCACTAGTATATTCCAAATACCCCTTCAGATATGTCTCGGAAGCCTTTTTCATCAGATCATCGATTTCTTGTATGGAAGTATCCCGCTCTGAACGGAAGGTAAGATCCACCACCGAAACATCGGGAGTTGGTACACGGAAGGCCATTCCAGTCAGTTTTCCCTTTACTGCCGGCAGAACTTCCCCCACTGCCTTTGCCGCCCCGGTTGTTGCCGGAATGATGTTAATAGCTGCTGCCCTGCCGCCACGCCAGTCCTTCTTCGACGGCCCATCAACCGTCTTTTGGCTTGCGGTATATGAATGAATCGTTGTCAGTAGTCCTGCCTCAAGGCCGATGCCTTCCTTCAACAGGACGTGCACCAGAGGAGCAAGACAGTTGGTAGTACAGGAAGCATTGGACACCACATGGTGGATCTCCGGATCATACTCATTTTCATTGACCCCCATGATAAAGGTCCGCAGATTTCCTTTCGCCGGCGCAGTGATCAGAACCTTACGGGCACCAGCCTTTAGGTGTAGCTCGGCTTTGGCCACATCGGTGTAGAGTCCGGTTGACTCAATTACGTAATTGACTGACAGCTGCTGCCATGGCAGAAGATCAGGAGATTTTGCAGCCGGCACACATTTGATTTGCTGGCCATTAACTATCAGCAGATCATCATTTTCCAGCGATGAATCGCTTCTTGCCGTTGCCAGTTCACCTGAAAAGCGTCCATGGATTGAATCGTACTTCAGTTGATAAGAAAAGTATCTCGCATCGGTTGCCACATCTACAACAGCGACAACTTCGATTTCCTTGCCGAGCAGGCCCTGCTCTGCCATGGCCATCAGGACAAGCCTACCTATTCTGCCAAAACCGTTAATTGCGACTTTTACTCCCATTATTGCCTCCCAAGAACTTCGATTATCCCCATTGCCTCTTGTCGATAACCTGCTTATTGGTAATGTTGGCTATGGTTTTTACTCAGGATGGATTCGCTTTCTAAAAGTATAGCGAGTTAAGCTAAGGCAGCAATAGCGCAAATTGCTTTAACTATGATGGTAAGACCTATTTATTCGCCCACACCAAATCTATATAAAAAATACATGCAGCTCCCACTCTCCATGTCCTCTCCGTTTTTCTAAACCTTCCCATCAGCCATTTCCTCTTATAGGAAGGCAATGACATTTACAGGGGGTTCCTCGGTGGGGCAAGAATGGCAGGAGCTCGAAACGTAATTTTTCAATGATTACGGTAGTTGGAGATCGATATAACGCAACAGAGCAAAAAAAGGTCGGGCACTGAAAATGATAAGATAGATCTCAATAGATACACAGCTCATTTCCAGGTAGCACGCGTGCAGTTGGGAACGCCTCTGTATCACTATTTCAAGCAAAATTTTAAGAACCAAACAGGTCAGGAATGGAGCATCTTTGATGATATTAAGTTATCCATTGGTTGCCTGCTTTTAACTGGCGCGTCAAAAATTAACCTCCTATGGAAGAATGGCCTTGTTTCGTCTGTCCACATGGATTAGATGCACCACCGCCGGTTTCCCGCCACCTACCTGAAACGACTTTACCCTAGCCTCTGTGCGCAAATCGGCCTTAGTTACGCGAACATGTTGTCGCAGGTGTTCAAGCCAGGTTTCCACGGCAAATGTTTCGACAAAACGGCCGGCAACGCTGGGATCATAAAAAACGCTCCAGAAAAATGCCCCGTCACGCCGCCGAATGCGTCCAAGAGAGTGCAACTCTTTCAGAAAATCACTCGCATGAGCGGGCTCTATAGTGTATTCGAGCATGACCATAACCGGTCCTTCCTGAGAGCCAGGTTTGATCATGAGATGGGGTTCAGGCCAATGGAGTGACGGGGTGAGATCGTGCTGATCTTTACCCTTGAATAGCCAGCGCGTGGAAAAACAGGCTCCGGCAAAAAGCCCAGCCGCGGCGCAAGCCAGCGCTGTTGAATTCCCGGCAAAATCCGCCAGTGCTCCCCAGGCGGCACTGGCAATAGCCATTCCCCCTTGGAAAACGATCAGGTAAAATCCTAGTGATCGGGCCTGGACCCATTGTGGCACGGCTGTCTGCACGGCAACATTGAAATTCGACATGAGGGTGATCCAGGCCACGCCGCCGGCAATCATCAACATTCCAAGGAAGACGATTTGCTTCACAAATGCCAGTGCCAGGGTTGCGAGGGCAAATAGCAGCATCGCCAGAGCGATCAGCCTGTTCGCGGGCAATGCACTGCGTATTTTGGGCAATATCATCGCTCCGCAAACGGCGCCGATGCCTATGCACCCCAGAAGAACACCATAGCCCGATGAATCCATCCCCAATTCTTTGCGTGCGACTAGCGGCATAAGGGCCCAGAGGGCGCTGGCAAAAAAAATGAAAACACCGACGCGGAGAAGAATTGTCCTGAGAGAGCGGGCATACCTGACATAGCGAAGACCAGCACGCATGGCGCCCAAAAGACGCTCGGCGGGAAGAACGTTGTCCTGTTCTGGGCGGCGCCAAGTGAACACAACCCAGAGTATGGCTATGAAGGAGAGGGCATTGAGGAGAAAGACCGCCCCGACACCCGCAGTAGCGACGATGAATCCTCCCATTGCCGGACCCAGAGCCCTTGCAATGTTGATCGTTATTCCGTTGAGGGTGATGGCTGCATGGAGCTCTTCAGGGGGAACGACTTCGGGAATGATTGCCTGCCAGGCTGGGATGCTCAGGGCAGAGCCTAACCCGAGGGCAAAGGTGAGGATTAGAAGCCACGCGGCGGATATTACTCCGCCGAATGTCAGCAGACTGAGCATGGTGGCCGAGATGAGCATCCAGACTCCGGCAATGAGGATAAGCCGACGACGGTCAAAAATATCGGCCAGAGCGGCTGCGGGTAGCCCGATGAGAAGGACCGGCAGGCTGGTCGCCGTCTGCATGAGTGCTACCAGTGTAGCTGAATTGGTCTGGGTGGTCATCAGCCAGACCCCGGCCACATTCTGCATCCATGTACCCAGATTAGAGACGAGCGATGCGATCCACAAGCTGCGGAAAATTGCGTGGCAGAGCGGACTCCACGTTGAATTTGCTGTCGTTGTCGAGGCAGTCATGACTCTTGCAGTTCTCCCGGGCTG
Source organism: Desulfuromonadaceae bacterium (assembly GCA_036504875.1). Taxonomy (GTDB): domain Bacteria; phylum Desulfobacterota; class Desulfuromonadia; order Geobacterales; family Pseudopelobacteraceae; genus JACPFJ01. The sequence goes on along the minus strand of DASXUK010000073.1, from coordinate 48,132 downwards.
GCAGTGAGGTACTACCGGAAAATAGACCCTGCATTTATCCAATCCCCTCAAGGGCGTCCGCGAAAATCTAGAAAGTTAAGCGCTATTTGCTATTTGTGTTTTATAAAAGTTCCGTTCTGGTATTCCTCGAATGCGACCCGCAATTCATCCTTAGAGTTCATGACAATGGGGCCATACCAGGCGATTGGCTCGCCGATCGGCTTACCTGAAACAAGGAGAAAGCGCACTGGGTTTTTGGTCGTAGAAACCTGCACTACATCTCCTTGATGTTCGAAAAGCACTACCGTTTCGGGCTGGCAGACGCAGGGGCGCTCCGTATCCCACCAGCCGGCGCTGGTGGATTCGTGGGCGTACGCATCGCGACACTCGTCGAAATAACCTTCCCCTGACAGGATATAGGCAAATGCGGTGTGCCCTGGCGGCAGCGGGCGCTGGAATACGGTTGCAGGCGGGACGCTGATATCCAGCATCTCCGGATCGATAACGATATCCTTCACCGGGCCCTGCACGTTCTCAACCGTACCAGCCACAACCTTCACTGTTACCCCATTTTCCAGTTCGATTTCGGGAATATCCGCCGCCTTCACGTCACGGTAACGGGGCGGCATCATCTTGTGGCTTGCCGGCAGGTTGGCCCAGAACTGGAATCCCCACATGGTGCCGGTCGGGCTTTCCTTCGGCATCTCCTGGTGGATAATGCCGCTGCCAGCGGTCATCCACTGCACGTCGCCTGCGCTGATCACTCCCTTGTGCCCCATGCTATCACCATGCTCCACCAGCCCCTCCTGAACATAGGTGATAGTCTCGATTCCACGATGAGGGTGCCAGGGGAAACCGGGCAAGTAATCATCTGGGTTGCTGGAATGAAAATCATCCAGCATCAGGAACGGGTCGAATTGGGGCACCTGCGAATTGCCGAAGGCACGTTTCAGGTGAACACCTGCTCCCTCGATGGTTGGTCTACCTTTCAATATTTTCTTGATCTTGCGGATGGTATCCATAGAAACTCCCTAGTTATGAAGTATTGCCTCGGGGCATTGAGGAAGATGATTCGCTCTGTTTTCATCCATGTACCGTTGTTTTTCTGTCAGCCGAACCTGATAGTGAGCATTGAAACCGACCCACCATCCACCCCCTCCACCGGAAAACCGACCGGGTCATCACTTCTACGCAGGCCGAGCACATAGAGCAATGGCAGGTAATGGTCAGGGGTAGGGATAGAAAGCATGGCGTCTTGGCCGAGTTTATCGTATGCGACAATGGAGGCATCATCCCCCGCCAAGAGTAGGTCACGCACCCGCTGCTCGAACCGTGCCGCCCAATCGTAGGCATTGACATCATCCCTTCCCCAGGCATAGGAGTGCAGATTATGCACCAGATTCCCGCTGCCAATGACCAGAATCCCTTCTTCGCGCAGCGGCGCAAGCCGTTTCCCCAATTCGTAATGAAACCATGGAGGCTGCCGCTCGTCTATCGCCAACTGTACGACAGGTATGTCGGCGTGGGGGAAGATATGGGTCAGTACCGACCAGGTTCCGTGATCAAGGCCCCATTTATCGTTAAGTGGCACTTCCAACGGAGAAAGCAGATCTGTAACGCGCCGGGCAAGGTCGGGACTGCCTGGAGCAGGATACTGCACTGCATACAATTCCCGAGGAAAGCCGCCGAAGTCGTGGATGGTTTTTGGCGCGGCATCGGCCGTCACCCCACACCCCGGAATGTACCAGTGGGCGGAGATTGCAAGCACGGCTTCAGGACAGGGAATGGATCTACCTATGGCCTGCCAGCCCTCGGTGTAGGTGTTTTTCGACACGGCATTCATCGGATTGCCGTGGCCGAAGAAGATGATCGGCATCAGATCGGTCATTGAATACCTCTATATAGCCAAAGTGAGACTACCTTGCCACTCACCAAAAATTATATCAATATTTTGGGCATGGTCACGAACCACTGATATCACCGATTAGTCCGCTTGCTCCGCTACTTCTTTTAATGTTTCTACCATTGTAATTCCTGCAGTTTCTGCCTTCTTATAAATACCTTTAAAAGCATCATAACCAATTACTTCAAAACCAGCCGGTCACCTCGAAAACACCAAACAATTAGTCATTGGATATAATCACTTTCAATGCGTGTTCCTTGGCAGCATTACCGAATGTATCATACGCTTTCATGATATCGTCCAACCTGAAGTTGTGCGTTATCAACTGCTTCGGTTGGAGTCTGCCCGACATGACGGTTTTTAACAGAAGAGCTGTCGTTACCGTGTCTACAAGCCCTGTTGTGAGGGTGATGTTATGTGCCCAGAGTTTTTCCAAACGCAGTTCAACGCTTTTCCCGTGTACCCCTATGTTGGCAATATGACCCCCGGCCGTCACGATAGCCTGGCAAATATCAAATGTCGCCGCAACCCCAACAGCTTCTATCGCGACATCAACCCCTCTGTTCATGGTCAACTCCATTACCTTCTCTACTGCCTTCCCGTCGCTGCTGCTAATGACCTTTGTAGCTCCGAACTTTTGGGATACTTTTAGGCGGTTATCGTCCAGATCAATCATGATGATTTCTGCGGGCGAATAAAATTGGGCTGTCAAGAGTGCAGCAAGACCGATCGGACCGGCGCCGACTATCGCCACCGTATCTCCCGGCTTTACCCGGCCATTGAGAACGCCACATTCAAATCCGGTCGGCAGAATGTCGCTCAGCATCGTCAGTGCGTCCTCGTCAGCGCCATCAGGAATGTGGTACAGGCTTGTATCTGCAAAGGGGACTCTCACATACTCGGCCTGGGTCCCGTCTATCGTATTTCCCAATATCCATCCCCCATTTTCACAGTGTGAATACATCCCTTTTTTGCAATAATCACACTTTCCGCACGAGGTGATGCATGAAATCAAGACCCTGTCATTCATGCGAAAATTCGACACCCCGGAGCCCACCTCTTCAACAACACCGACCCCTTCATGCCCCAAAATACGACCCTCGCGCACCGTTGGGACATCTCCTTTCAAAATATGCAGATCAGTTCCGCAAATGGTCGTTTTAGTGATTCTCACTATGGCATCGGTTGCTTGGCTGAGTGTTGGTTTTGGCTTTTCTTCATAGGCTCGTTTTCCTGGACCGTTATAGACTAAGGCTTTCATCGCTACATCCTCCTTTGTCTGCATGTGTTAGCTTAGAATTGGAGCGGACGGTTATTCCTATTTCCAGCTCTAGTCGACGTGTTTTTTTACCCAGGCAACATATCGGTCCATCCAATCCTGCAAAAATTGTTTGCTGTCCGCACCGATGTTGCCGTCTGCGTCAAACAGTCCCTCCTTGGCATGAATGAATGCTTCCGGTTGGCCGAGCGTAGGCACATCCAGGTAAGCGAGGACATTGCGCAAATGCTGTTGCGACACGGCGGTCCCGATGGCACCGATTGATGCGCCCAACACACCCGCAGGCTTGCCCGCCCAGGCGCTTTGGCCATAGGGGCGCGAGGCATGGTCGATGGCGTTTTTAAGCACGCCTGGAATCGAACGATTGTACTCGGCAGTAACGAACAAAAGGGCATGGGCCGCACTTACTTCGGACTTCAGCCGTTTGACTGGTTCGGCCTGGTTCGCGTCGTCATCCTGGTTATAAAGTGGTAAGTCGCCGATCTGCATCTGCTTGAAGGAAAACTCAGGCGGGGCCAGCTTCACAAGCGCATCGGCCAGCTTACGGTTGAACGAATCTTTACGAAGACTTCCGACAACAACTGCAATTTGATAGTGGCTCATAAGTGTCTCCTTTGAATGTTGAGAAATCATGGAAAACAACATCAGATGGTGGTCTGAGTTGAATCTGTACCCGCTGTCACCAAAACGCGCTGTATCAGGTGTGGTTCCTCCCTCTATAATTTTACTCGCCTGAGCCTGAGCGAATTAGTGATAACTGAAACAGAACTGAAACTCATTGCAGCCGCCGCAATGATCGGCGACAGCAGTATCCCGAAGAATGGATAAAGTACTCCTGCAGCAATGGGGACACCTGCTGCATTGTAGATGAAGGCGAAGAACAAGTTCTGTCTGATATTTTGCATTGTCGCTCTACTCAGTCGTCTGGCCCTGACTATTCCGCGCAAATCACCCTTTACCAACGTGATCCCGGCGCTTTCCATTGCCACATCGGTTCCGGTGCCCATGGCTATACCGACATGGGCCTGCGCCAAGGCCGGTGCATCGTTGATGCCGTCGCCAGCCATCGCCACGATTCGTCCATCAGCTTGCAACTGTTTGACTATCTCAGCTTTTTGGTCAGGCAATACCTCTGCATGAACCTGATCGATCCCCAGTCTATCCGCAACGGCCTTCGCGGTGACTTTACTGTCGCCGGTAAGCATCACGACCTTGATTCCTTCGGCGTGCAATTCACGAATAGCTTCGGGGGTTGAGTCCTTGATGGGGTCGGCAACACCGATCAAGCCGGCGACTTTGCCATCCACGGCGACCAGCATCACGGTGGCCCCATCCTGGCGCAGGCGGTCGGCGCGCTGCGGCATATCTTCGGCGTTTATTACAAGATGCTCCAGCAGCTTCAGGTTGCCCACGGCCACAGTCCGGCCTTCTACCTCTCCCACAACGCCCATTCCGGTTAGCGACTGGAAGTTGGCGGCCGCGACCGGTTCAATACCCTTTTCCGTCGCACCCGCTACAATCGCCTCCGCCAGCGGATGTTCACTGGCGCGTTCGAGACTGGCGGCGATCTGCAATACTTGAGCGTCGGTGAATCCTTCTTCTACCTCGACAACAACCAGCTTAGGTTTGCCTTCGGTCAGGGTACCGGTCTTGTCCACGACCAGGGTGTCGATTTTTTCCATGACCTCCAGCGCTTCGGCATTCTTGATGAGCACTCCGGCCATGGCGCCGCGCCCTGTCCCGACCATGACGGAGATGGGTGTAGCAAGACCCAGAGCGCAGGGACAGGCGATTATCAGGACTGCGACTGCGTTAACAATTGCATGGGCCAGTCTTGGTTCCGGTCCCCATACCCACCAGACAATGAAGGCAATAACCGCAATAGCAACCACGGCGGGGACAAAATACCCGGCTACCATATCAGCCAGTTTTTGAATAGGTGCTCGCGAACGCTGTGCTTCAGCCACCATCGAAACGATGCGGGCAAGCAGGGTCTCGGAGCCGACTTTTTTCGCGCGCATAAGTAAGCTGCCCGTACCGTTCACCGTCGCACCGATCAATCTTTCACCGGCAAGCTTTGCCACCGGGATCGGCTCACCGGTGACCATTGATTCATCTACATTGCTTTCACCGTCGACAACCGCTCCGTCTACCGGAACTTTTTCACCGGGACGTACGCGCAGGATATCTCCTGGTTGCACCTTCTCCAGCGGAATATCCTCTTCCGTTCCGTCATCCCGGACGAGACGTGCCGTATTTGGGGCCAGACCGAGCAGCATTTTGATTGCCGCATTGGTTTGCGAACGGGCTTTTAATTCAAGTACCTGCCCCAGCAGGACCAACGTTGTAATCACTGCCGCGGCCTCGAAGTAGACATGCACCAGTCCGCCGTGCATCAGCATGACGGGCGGAAAGAGCCACGGGAACAGCAGAGCCACCATGCTATAGCTCCAGGCAACGGATACACCCAGCGCTATCAGAGTGAACATGTTGAGATTCCATGTCCGGACAGAGTTCCAGCCGCGCACGAAAAAGGGCCAGCCACCCCATAACACGACAGGTGTTGACAAAATGCATGAAATCCACTGCACCGCATGCATGCTCAAACCACCCGGCAGCCAGCCGGGCACCAGGTCCGCGATCATCGACAGCACGAACACCGGCAACGCCAGCACGACACAGATCCGGAAGCGGCGGTTCATGTCGGTGAGTTCTTGATTTTCCTCCTCGGTACCGGCGGTGATCGGTTCCAGCGCCATGCCGCACTTGGGGCACGTGCCGGGATGGTCCTGCAGGATTTCCGGATGCATGGGACAGGTATAGCCGCTCTTTGTCATAACAACCGGCACCCCCATCGGCTCCAGCGCCATCCCGCATTTCGGGCAGGTTCCCGGTCCCTGCTGCTGAACCTCGGGGTGCATGGGGCATGTATAGGTGGCCAACCCGTCGCTAGATTTCTGAGATTGTGCGGATGCGGCGCCCGAATATTTTTCCGGATGCTCCTGAAATGCTTTCAGGCAATGTTCACTGCAAAAATAATGCTGTTTTCCGTCGTGCCTTGCCTGATATCGAGTGTCGCTGGATACCGTCATGGAGCAGACGGGATCCTCTAGGGGCTCTTTTCCGGTATCTGCATTGTCTTTCATATTACCGTCCCCTGGATGGCTACGAGTTTTTTAAAGACCTGGTATAAGGAAATCTTCATTTTGCTTTTTTCTTCATAGTCCCTTCAGAAAATATGCGAATCGTGACTTCGTCACCGACTCCAGGACCGATCTCTATCTGCTCGTTATAGTTGATATGGAAGTCTCTTCGATTAATCACACCCGTAAGTTGAATCGCCGCTCGCTGGTTTCCCCAGGGATCATTTACCACCCCGGTATACTTGCCATTGAAGGTTACTTCTTTTGTGACATCCTTGATCGTAAGGTCCCCCACTACCTTGCACGAATCCGGCTTGCCCTTGAAAGATTTCGCCACGAAGGTCATGGTTGGGTATTTTTCAACCTCAAAGAAATTCTTCGACCGTAAATCATCATCCCGCTGCTTTACGCCGGTGTCGATCGATGCGATTTTAACAGTGACGCTCGCTTTCGATGCTGAAAGCTGTTCGCCCAGGGTAAAGGAGCCCTTAACATCGTTGAACCTGCCTTCTACCTTGGAAATAACAAAATGAGGAACAACAAACGACACTCGTGTGTGAGCCGGGTCGATTTCATAGTTTCCAGGGACATATTTTGCCCCTGCGAAAGCGCAGCTTGTCCAGCCAAGCGTGACAGTGATCAGGACCTTTAGTAAAAAGAATACTGCTTTAGTTGATTTCATTTTCATTCTCCTCTTGTTTGATGTTGGTTGTATCCGTCCATTGCCGCTTCGCTCAGAAAGCAAAGCAATCGCGACCGAGCCTTTTTTGTGCGACCTGTCACCATTGGCACTCAAGGAGACTTCATTGCCTACTGATGGCCAAGGCTAATTCAGGAAACGATTTTCGCGAGATATCCTCGATACGTGCACAGCCTGCAGTTTCATGGTGAGCAGCAATTCTATTGATAACTTCAAATACCGATTTTACTCCCTGCCAACCGCCGAGCGACAACCCATAGAGGATTCGGGCGCCCGATGGCAACCCCAGATGCACCCATCGCCAGCGCGGAAAACGTGGGTACCACGTCGAACGCCGCCGTCTAGGAATACAGGTGCTTGCCCTCCCACCGCCTCTACGATGCCCGGCAGTGCGGGCACGCCATCCAGTTGCCGGCCGCCGTGATTGGAAACCTGAATAGCAGACGCTCCGTGCCGGGCCTGGGACTAGAAGGCAATTTTTTCATCATTTCATTTTTTAAAATGCTACTCATCAAGCCGATTCACCTCCCTTAGTGACCAGACAATTTCCAGCCAGCTACTGGAAACCAACTTAATCCGTGTCATGCCGGTCAAGTCCCTGCCGGTGTCGGCGGGGTCGAAAACAGCGCATTCAATCCCTCGGCCATCGTCGGATGAGTGAAAATCGCGTCGCGAAGACCAGTGTAAGGCATACCCGCCAGCATTGCCGTTTGTACTACGGCTATAACCTCTCCGGCCGCTGGACCAAGCATTGTGAAACCGAGCAACCGATCGCCGCGCGCTTCGATGAGCGCCTTCATGAAACCGCGCGTTTCAGAAAGAGTGCGCGTTCGCAACACTGTCCTCATGGGGAGCTTGGCGAGTCGATACTCAAGCCCTTGGCTCCGTGCCTCGATCTCGTTCAGACCCACGCGCGCCAGTTCCGGGTCAGTGAACATGCAGAATGGGATGAGCCGACCGGCTGTCGTTCGCTTGCCGCCGGCAAGATTGTCCCTGACCACTCGGAAGTCGTCGAATGCCACATGCGTGAATTGCGGGCTACCAGCGCATTCACCCATTGCCCATACATCGGGCGCGGTTGTTTCGAGCCGCTCGTTGACCCTGATGTAGCCGCGCGCATCCATCTCCACACCAGCCTCTTCCAGTCCAATTCCAGCAGTGTTGGGCATGCGTCCGGTGGCAACGAGGATGTCGGTGCCTTCGATTTCCCTCTGACCTTCCAATGTGCGCAGCAGCAACCGCACCTTTTCGCCCGAGCGGCCCTCAACCCTCAGCGTCTCACCCGATAAAACAATTTCAATTCCATCTTCTTTAAAGATTTGCATGATCGACTGAGCGACATCAGGATCCTCGCGAGGGGCCAACTGCGAACCCTGTTGGATAATAGTAACGCGACTGCCTAAATGGCGAAAAGCATGTGCCGTCTCCATGCCTACATAGCCACCGCCCAGCACGATCAAGTGGTCAGGAAGACGATCGAGGTCAAGCGCCTCCACATGCGTGAGGGGCATGACGTCAGCCAAACCGGGAATAGGATTAATCCTCGCATGGGTCCCCAAGTCGACGAAGACTCGATCTCCCGTCAATTGTCGCGTGCCGCCATCTTTCAGGCAGACATTGATTGTTTTGGGCGCAACGAACCGTCCCTCCCCCAGAATAAGTTCCACATTGTTATCCCTGAATTTGTCGAGGTGCATTGAGATCAAGCCATCTACCATAGTACGCTTGCGGCGCAAGACACCTTCCATGTTGGTGCGGGAAGGACCAGTCGACGATCCGAATTCATCCGCCCGTCTGCACAGCGCTGCGACCTTGGCACTGTAAATCACGTTCTTGCTCGGGAGACAGGCAATGTTAGGGCATGAACCACCGATTAGACGGCGCTCGATAACTGCCGTTTTCTGACCGGATTTTGCCAGTGTCCAGCCGATGTATTTACCTGCCTCGCCACCACCCAAGACCAGATTTTAGTAGCGATTATTTTCGGCCATAGCTTTTCTCCTTTAGTCAGATGATAGCGTATCAGCCTGCGGTCAGCTCAATCGTGAAACAATTCAAAGATGGCGGATATTGGCCTCTATAGTATCCACCACTTCATCAATATGACCGGAAAGCACAAGTTTCCCCATGGTCACCGCAAATCCCTCGACTTGACCGACGGTGATATGGGAGGGCAACGAGAGCGCGTTCGGATCGGTCACCACATCGACCAGCACAGGGCCGGGGTGCTGAAGCGCTTTCGTAAGCCCGGACGACAACTCCGCGGGATTTTCGATCCGGATACCCATGATTCCGATTGCGTCGGCCACCTTTGCGAAATCCGGGTTCTTCAGATCCGTCTGCCAGTCGGGCAGCCCTGCCACTTCCATCTCCAATTTCACCATGCCGAGAACGCCGTTGTTGAACAGTACGATCTTGACCGGAAGCTCGTACTGTACCAGCGTCAACAAATCGCCCATGAGCATTGAGAGGCCGCCGTCCCCGGCCATGGCGACAACTTGGCGTCCGGGAAAGCATAACTGCGCGCCGATCGCCTGGGGCAAGGCATTGGCCATTGATCCGTGGGTGAAGGAGCCGATGAGCCGCCGGTCTTTGGTTGCGCGGATGTAGCGCGAGGACCAGACATTGCACATTCCGGTATCGGCCGTGAAGATCGCATCGGCTGCCGCAAGTTCATTCAGTGCGGCAGCCACGGGTTCCGGATGCATTGGCCGGTGTGGGCCTATGTGATCCACATAGACATTCAACCTGCGGACTGCCTTTTGGTGAGCGCCAAGCATGGCATCCAGGAACGATCGGTCCGTCTTTGCCGCGAGCATCGGCAAAAGCGCCCGGATTGTTTCGCCGGTATCTCCCCAAACCCCGAGATCAAGTTTGCAGCGCCGACCCAGGTGGTCGACCCTGATATCTACCTGAGCGATCTTGGGCTTGGTGGGCAGGAACTTGTCATAAGGGAAATCAGTTCCCAGCAGCAGCAGATCGCATTCATGCATCGCCTGATATGCCGCGCCGAATCCCAGCAATCCGCTCATGCCCACGTCGAACGGATTATCGTATTCGATGTACGCCTTCCCCCGGTACGCATGGCCGACCGGAGCTTTAAGCTTTTCGGCCAGAGCCATCACCTCATCGTGCGCATCGGCACAGCCAATACCGCAGAAAAGAGTTACTTTCCCGGCCGAATTCAGCAAATCCGTCAATCGCGCCAGGTCATCCTCGCAGGGCCGCACGCGCGGCCGATGACCGGCCACAACACCGGAGAAACCATCATCGGGCATCTCCATTCCCGCCACATCGCCGGGCAGCACGATCACACCTACCCCGCCTCTGCCGACGGCGTTCTGCATAGCCATGTGCAAAATGCGAGACACCTGCTTCGGATTCGAGATCAGCTCGCAGTAATGGCTGCATTCCTTGAAAAGTATCTCCGGATGGGTTTCCTGGAAAAAGCTGGTCCCAATTTCGGAACTCGGAATATGCGAGGCAATGGCAATCACCGGAGCCATGCTGCGATGGGCATCAAAAAGACCATTGATCAGATGCAGATTGCCGGGGCCGCAACTGCCTGCGCAGGCTGTCAGTTTGCCGCTCAGCTGGGCTTCGGCTCCAGCTGCGAATGCGGCTGTTTCTTCATGGCGCACATGGACCCATTGAATCTTGCCGTTTCGGCGCACGGCATCGGTAACAGGGTTTAGGCTGTCGCCCACAACGCCGTAGATCCTCTCCACTCCCGCTTCTACCAGCCTCTTGACTATCTCGTCAGCAATCAAGTGTGCCATTGTTTGCCTCCTTGTCGAAGATTCCGTTTATTGTTTGTGAGTTGACCCCCGGTTGATTCGCAGCGCCAAAAGACGCAACCAATCGGCTATAATCATCATTTTCATTTAGACTCCGCTTGAGGTCGGGTTAAGTGTCCGGTCTCTTGAAGAAAAAAACTTACGATGATCGCAGCCAGGCAGCACACAATCCAAAACAATCCGCCCTGCTGGAAATGCTGCATACGGTCTGTCGCGGTTGCCAGCGTCTTTCCAATCAGATTCGCGTAGACTGGCCCCAGGGCTGCCGTTATGCCGAAAACCAGGAAATTGATTCCACCGGTAGCGCTCCCCTTCACGTTATCCGGATTGACTTCCTTCATGGTGCTGTACGGAATCATGGCTGCGCCTGATGCGATGCCGAAAACCAGCATACTGACCTGGGCCGGAACGTGTAACGGGAAAAATGCGATCTGGACGACGGCGAGAGCCATGACGGCAGCGCCACAGATGATCACGGGTTTACGCCGGCCGATATAATCCGACAGCCAGCCGAGCAGCGGACATCCGATAACCCAGCCGAGTGGAACCATGGAGGCGATAACCACGGAGCTGTGGTAGGACAACTGGACATCCTTCTGAAAAATAGCAACTCCCCAGATCATATCTCCGATGGTCGTGGGCGCGAAGAGCAGCCCGGAAACCACTCCGCACAGGTATGACTGGGGGTTTGAGAACACAATTTTGTAGGGCTTTATCAATGAGCCGAAACCGCCGGTCTGCGCGTTTGATCCCAATTGTTCCCTGGGTGTAACAAGAAACAGCAGGAGAGCATTGACGAGGCACATAAAACCCATAATAATCCATAAAACTTGCACGCCCACGCCGTGCTCGATCATCGGTCCAACAGTAAACTGGCCAACCGAGCCACCAAGCATGCCAAGGCACTGCGTGGCGCCAATGGCAGTTGCCAGAAATCGGGCCGGAAAACCATGTACCGCCAGGTAAACGGCGCCGGTAAAGGCAAACGCGGACCCAGTCCCTTGCAGCAACCGGCCGATATTGCCCGCAATGACTGTCGGCGCGGCGAACAGCAGGCATCCAATAGCCAGGACCAATATCCCGATCGGGATGGTGCGTTTCGCCCCTAGGTGGTCGAGAGCCACCCCGGCGACCAGGCTCATGGTGGAATAGGTGTAATAATAGACCCCGAGAATGGAACCGGTACCCAGCAATGTCGTATGGAATACCGCGGACAATTCGGGAATCATGACGGACGGCGCTGACCGCACCGCATACTCGAGGAAGTAGAAAACAAGCGCTAAAATCCAGGCAATAATGAACGCGCGGGCCAGTGCCTGATTCTGTTGCCTGTTTATGCTTGTTTCAGGTTGTGCGTCCATACGCCTGGCCTCCTGAAGTATTTTCTGAATCCGTGCCCCCTCCAGGCCTTTGCGGAGGATTGAAGCTGCTCGTAAGAGGGCCAGCAGCGCAACCGCTTGTTCTCCACAATGACGCGCCCGGCGCGCGCGTCATTGGCAAGCGGGGTTATGCACATCCGGAATTGCGAGAAATGTAATGCTTACCGGGGCGAAACTCACACGTCCCGATTTTTCCGGCCGGCTCTTCAGCATCGGCAACTCGTCGTGATCACCCAAACTGAGTTCGCTGCCATTCATCTGGACTCTTATGTCGGCCAGATTATGTGCGGTCAAAGTATAGCGCTGGCTTGCCAAGGGAAGGTCGAGCGACGGTGATGCCACCCGGTCTGTATTGATGACGAGCAGCGCAATGCCGCCTTCCCCTCCGCGCAGGCAGTGCGCGTATAGATGCAGACTTGCTGCTGGCGAAGGACCGGGATCGAGCACGGTCATACCCATGAGTTTGCGCCATAACAGGGCAGCCCAATAATTCGGCCGAGGCGCGAGCGTGGCCCCGTCGAGCAGGCCGTAATCGCTTGACGCGAGCGTGTTGTGTATGTGGACCTTGACGCCCCTTCCGGCTAAACGCCCGAGCTGATCGAGATAGCGGAAGCTATCCAGAAATGTCGAAGCCCAGGGATTTCCACCGCAAGCTGCGTCGGCTGTTTCGGTAAGCCAAAGCGGCTTGCCGGGCTCGAACTTGTCGCGCAGACCTGAGTAGAATGCCTCGATCGTGTCTGCGCGGGAGAGAAAATCTTCTGAAAGTGCCGCTTCGGCGATTGTCTGCGATGCGGGGCCCAAGGCCGCGCAACGCTTGGAAGTTGCTCCGTAAGAATGGTATGAAAAGCCATCGAAGACCGGTCCCGTAGCCTTCAGAATGTCCTCAGTCTTGAGAACCCCCCCCCAAGGCCAATCGGCGCCAGAGGGATTCCTTCTCCAACTCCGCCGGGTCCAAGGATTGCCATTTCAGGCGCAGCCGTCTTCACGAAGGGCCGGAAGACGGCGATGTCGTGTCCATAGGCAGCGGCATCATAACCCTTCGGAGCGCCGCCCATCTCTGCGTAGGTGGGTTCGTTCATGAATTCGGCGGCGGCGATGCTGCCGCCAATGGACTTTGTGTAGGAGAGAATTTTGCGTGCTTCCGCTGGCGTCCAGACGCCACGCGCATCGCGCGTGCCAGGACTTGTCGCGAAGGAGGTAACGATCTTCGCATCGACCGCACGCGAAAAATCAACAACGCCCTTCCATTGCTGGCGGGTCAGAACGCCGCCGAATCCTTTTGGCGGCTTTGCCGGCGGCGGCGTATCGGAATCGTGAAAGTATGTCGAGTTCGCCCACGTACCGCTGACGCGCACATAAGCAGGTCCGAGAGCCGCTGCCAAGGCTCGCAGACGCGGATTGGCGAGATTAATAGGAGGGCGATACTCGTACATTGACGGGTCCATCCCCGCGGGTACGGCGCTGGTTGGCGCTGACGCCGGCTTGCCATTTTCGGTGTACGGTTTCCAAAACCGCCCGCCCGTTACCTCGATCATCTCGATGTTGTAAGACTGAAACCGCTCATCAATCGTGCCGATGCACGCCATAGTTGCGGGCGCGAACCCTGTAGAGACGCGCGACTCTGTCGCCGAACAGAACGAGCTTCCAAGAACAGCCAGCACCGCTGCAAGGTAAGGCAGAAGGCTTCTGCGTTTACGCCGGTCAGACCTGCCGATCTGCGGCATCACCGGTTTGTTGATGGCGGCGTTGACCTGATCGCAGTGGGCGTTCCAGTCCATCATCATTTTCGCATCTCCTTGTTGTCGAACGATTCCTTGCAACCGCCAGAACTGGGTTGATGCCAAATTGGTTCATTTAAGGGGCTCACGAGCATCGTGCTCCTCTCCTGTCAGGTATTAGGCTCCGCCCGCTTCCAGGTCAGGTAGGAGTTGGTTTCCTTTCCGCCTGATTTGATCGGTGTTGCGGTGCTCAGGTGAAGCATGTCGCCCTCTATTCTCGCCACGCGGGGTTGGGTCTGGCCCAGCCAGTTGGGGAACAGCGACACAAACATCGAATGTGTGAGAGTTTGCTTGTGTTCGTCCGTGTGGAAAGGGCCACAATAGGCGATATAGCCCAGTGCCTCTTCCTTGAACTCCTCGTCTGTGCCGCGAAACCAATCGCCCGACACAAACTGGGGACGGCCAGGGAGCATGATTTGCGCCGACATGTAGCCATCCGGCGTGTACATGATGATGCCTTCGGGCTTTTCTCCCATCGGATAGAACGGCGCCGACCCGTCAACCGGCTTTTCGGAGTAGGATATCAGTTTCCAGGCGCCTATCAGTTGTTCCCGTAACGATTTTATCATTCTATCCTCCCGCATGGTTGTTCAGGACGCGGCCTGCATGTCGTTGTCAATCGGCAGCATCTGGCCCGAAATCGACTTCGCCGCATCAGAGGCAAGAAAGAGTGCGAGCGCGGCGATGTCTTTCGGGTCGACCAATCTTTTAAGCGATTGCACTTCCATGGCTTTTTTCCTGACCTCCTCGACCGATTGATGAGTCGACTGGGCACGCCCCTCGAATACCTTCTCGATGCGGGCGCCGCCGACTGCGCCGGGTAGTATGGCATTCGCACGAATCCCATAGGCGCCGAGTTCGATGGATAGAGTTTTGGTGAAGCCGATCAGGCCCCACTTTGCCGTGCAGTACGGGCTTCGGTTGGCATAGCCGAACCGGCCCGCGACGGAGGACATGTTGATGATGACGCCTGCGCTCGATTCCTTGAGATGAGGGATGGCCAGTCGTGTCACGTTGAAGGTGCCGGTCAGATCGATTTGCATGACCATTTCCCATGCGTCGGGGTCCATCTCTTCGACGGGGGCGGTAGGTCCTGAGATACCGGCGTTGTTTACCAGCACATCGAGCCCGCCCAGCGACTTGACGGCGGCGGCAACCATGCGCTCGATATCCTTCCGTTTTGATACGTCGCAGACTTCGGTTATTAAGCCGGGAATGTCCTTCGCGGCAGTATCCAGAGCCGTCACATCAATGTCGCAGACACAGACTTTGGCACCGCTTGCTACGAATGCCCTCGCAATTTCTTTTCCTATGCCGGAAGCACCGGCTGTCACCAAAACGCGCTGTAACATGTGGCTCTCCTCTCTAGATAAGATGACCTCTTTGCAGTAAAATCGTATCCTTGAGTTTCAACAAATCAATCAACTATATTCTTGACCCCTTATAATAAAGTTACAGCATTATTGACATGGAACATCGTAATCTTAGATACTTTGTCGCTGCCGCCGCCGAACTCAGTTTCAGCGGAGTTGTCAGGAAACTGCATATCTCCCAAGCGGCGTTGAATCGCCGGAGTAGCTTTGTCTTTGATAACCTAGCGTTAAAACTTCGGCTTCTTGACCTTATAGACTCCCTCCCTCTGTGAGGAAAATTTTGGCTCTGTGTGCTTCAAAGCTGTAACCCCTGCATGCCTGTTCATCGCCCCAAGGTTCTGGATCTCCCCCGATGTTGAGGACTTCATACACGCGCTTGCGGGAGCACATGCTGTCACATCACCAGAAAAGAATATCAAGGCATATTTACGCTATCGTCCTTGCTGTCGTGCTGGCCCTGCGTTTCCCCGGTGGGCTGTTTAAGACCAGGGGCGATGGGGAACTGCCAACCGTAGCGGATGCCCATGAACCTGAGCCAAAAGCAGACAGCCGCCCCCACGATAGATGCCATGGCGGATGAAAGCCCCAGCATGGTGCCACATACAACCACAGCTGCGCCAGCCAAGGCGGCAACGGCATAAAGCTCGGCTCGCAAGACCACTGGAACCTCGGCCAATAGCACGTCACGCGCCATGCCTCCGCCGATTCCCGTCACCATGCCGAGCAGCGCCGCCATAACCGGATCAAGGCCGTAGGCGAGAGCCTTATGCGTGCCGGAGACTGCAAAGAGCGCTAATCCGGCGGCATCGAAGAAGAGCACGGGACTTTTCAGCCGATCGACAACGAAATGCCAATAAAAAGTGATGACGCCGGCAAAGAGCGACACTACCAGATAGCGCCAGTTACTGATCGCTGCCGGAGGAACCGCTCCGATCAGCAGGTCGCGGGTTATGCCCCCCAAAGTGGCTGCCGCAAAGGACAGCACTAGCACGCCGAAGAGGTCTAGCCGTCGCCTGACCGCTGCCATAGCTCCGCTGAGCGCAAAAACGAAGGTACCGGCAAGATCGAGCACCAGCACGAGCCGTTCCACTGTAAGTTCCTTCTTCAAAATCATGAGCCCGGCCTGTTCCATGACAATGCCTGTTCAGTTTTCAATCCTCTTACCGTGTGGAACCGTCTTGCAAATAGCGATCATCGCCACCACCACCATGAAGGCGTTGAACAGCAGGGCAACCGCAGCGGCATAGCGTACCTGGGTGTTATCGGTACGGCCGACGAAGAAATCTTCCCCGTACATCATAAGTCCGGCGCTGAGCCCAGTGAACAGTGCTGCTGAAATCGCCACGCCGAAGGCTGCGCCAAGCGACGAGGCCATTTTATAGATACCGGCCGCTGAACCTATCTGGTCCTGAGGGACGTTTGACAACGCCGCGTCGGTAGAGGGGGTTGCGTAGAAACCAAGGCCGATGCCGAAGAGAGTAAACCCGATTACAGCCACAACCATGTACTGCCAGGCGTATAAAAATGTCATACTTGTCAGCAGGATACCGAACATGGTTATACCGCACCCCAACAACATGGGTTTGCGCGCCCCCCCCACCTGCAGCATTTTTTCGCCTACCCGGATGGTGGCCAGGATGGCGACGAGGTAGCCGAGGGTAAGCAGGCCGGCTTTGAGCGAAGAGAGCCCCGCCCCCTTCTGTACGAGCGTAAGTGAGACCAACAGCGTGCCCGCCGCACCGTTAAGCAGGAAATTCGACAGGGTCGCGCCTGTGTAGGTACTATTGTTGAACAGCTTGAAGTCCACAAAGGCGTCGGACTTGCCCAGTTCGATCTTAAAGAAGGCGATCGCTGTCACAAAGAAGACACCGGCGAGCACGACAATCGCTATGCTCGTCCACCCAAGCTTGGATCCCTGCCCGATAATGACATTAAGGGCGACCATCGCAATCATGAAGGTGATCAGACCTGACCAGTCAACGCGTTGGCGTTCTCCGGCCTGCTCAACCTTGCTCTCCGGCGTCCCCCGGATCAGCAGGTAACTGACTGCAGAAACTGCAATGGCCATCCAGAAGATCCACCGCCAGCCGATCGTCGAGGCAACGACACCTCCAAACAGCGAGCAGAGTCCGGAGCCACCCCACGAGCCGATGGACCAGTAACTGATTGCCCGCTGCCGCTGTGCTCCGCCGTAGTAAGCTTTCAGCAGGGCCAGAGTAGAAGGCATGATGCATGCCGCTGAAAGACCCTGGATGATACGGCCAGCCATGAGGAAGACAATGGTTCCCGTTGGCGAAACGGCAATGAGCAGAGAACCGATCATGCTGAGGACGACACCGATTAGCGCGATCTTCACACGCCCGACGCGGTCGGCGAGCCCTCCCATAACCACAATGAAAATCCCGGAGAATAGGGCCGTGATGCTCACCGCAATGTTGCTCCAGTTCTCGTCGATACCGAGATCAGCCCGCATTACGGGAGCTATGTTAAGGGTTGTCTGGGCAAAGAGCCAGAAGGTGACGACAGCCAGGACGATGCCGAGCAGGAGCTTGTTATTCCCCTTGTAAGCGCCGGACTCCAGAGCGCTCTCTGGAATTGCCGTAATGCTGCTCTTGATAACCATACTGCTTCCTCCGATTTATTTGGCTAACCAGACACCAGCAGCAGTCAGCATAGTTTCAATGCCGGTTTGCAATGTGGGGTGCAGGGCAGGCGCCCAAAAGGGTGAATGCGGACCGGGCAGTTGCGCCACCGTCCCCTCTTGCGCCGCTTTGTCGTACTTATCGGGCGCGCAACCGCCAACGAACCAGTATGTATAGGGGGATTTCCAGGCATTCCCGAAACGGCCGAAGTCCTCGCTGGCCCCTTGGGATGGCATATCGATATACTGTTCGCCAAACTGGCCGCGAAACGCCTCGATAACCTTTTTCGCCACCTCGGCATCATTGACGGTCAGCGGATAATTGTTGATCTCTTCGAACTCCGGGTCTTTCGGCGCATTCGATGCGCGGGCCTCGGCAATACAGATCCGTTTGATCGCAGCCAGCACGTGGTCGCGCACGGCTTCGTCCGTGGTTCTCACATTCAGCTTTATGGAAGCCTCGGCAGGAATTATGTTTTCCGCAGTGCCGGCATGGAACTCACCCACCGTCACCACGCCCTGCGCCTGCGGGGAAATCTCGCGGCTGACGATGGTTTGCAGGCGCAGTACTGCCGAGGCTGCCATCACGATCGGATCGATTCCGTTTTGTGGCATACCGCCGTGCGCTCCTTTGCCGAAAAAGCGTACCAAAAGGCTATCGCCAGACGTCAGTACTTGTCCGGAGTGGCAGCCCACTATGCCGGCGCGATACTGTAGCAGATGCTGACCCATGATGACGTCAGGCTTAGGGAAATGCTGGGTAAAACCGTCATCGAGCATGGCCTGCGAACCCTGGGCGGTCTCTTCCGCCGGTTGGAACACCGTCATGAGCGTGCCGTGCCATGCCTCGCGTACCTGGGACAGTACCGTGGCGGCGCCGAGCAACCACGAGGTATGCATGTCATGCCCGCAGGAATGTGCCACAGGTACAGTCTCGCCTTTGGCGTTTACTCCTTCAATGCAGCTTGAGTAAGGCACTCCGGTATCTTCCTTCATCGGCAAAGCGTCCATATCTGCACGCAACATGACCGTAGGACCGTCGCCATTTTTCATAATGCCGACTACTCCGGTCTTGCCGACCTTTTCCGTCACTTCGTAACCAGCTTCGCGCAACTTCTGCGCTACGATGCCAGAGGTACGCGTCTCTTGCAGCGACAGTTCTGGGTTTTGATGGAGATCTTTGTATGTGGCCTCGATCATCGGCAAGATCTGTTTGATTTTGCCTGAAAAATGTCTGACAAATTGCGACATAATGACCTCCCGCATTTTTGATAGAGCTTCATTTTGTAATCCCTTAGAAAAAGGGTACTTCTGTTGGATGTATAGTCAAATGACCAACAGCTTGGATCGCTGATGGTTTATGCTTTCCGTCAGCAAAAATAGAAGCCCTCCCTAAAGTGGCCTCTATTTGAAATATTGAAACCCGATCCAGGCGTTTCCAACCTGAATCATAATCAGAGGTATAATTTCACGAAGGAGCAAACGATGAATCAAAAGGAGGAAAGCCATGGGAGAGTTACTCAGCAGATGGAAAATTACTATGCCGGAGGATAGTAATTCATGATCAGCCGTCGAGACTTCATGCGCACAACCGCTCTCGCCGGCGCTGTGTCCCTTTTTGGCACACAGGCCTTTGCGCAAAACGCTGAGGGTCCGCAAGCGGTTCCGGCTCCGCAGATAACGGGCGGTTTGCTCTATCCTCAGCAGAACGCCTTTCGTAATTTGACGGATATTTCCGGAATCTGGCAGTTTCAATTGGACCCGGCCGAAAAGGGCGAAGCGCACGGCTGGTTCAAAGCTTTGCCGTCCCCGCGCCCGATCGCGGTACCTTGCAGTTGGAACGACCTGTTCGACGACGCGCGCGACTACCTCGGACTCGCTTGGTACCTGACGAGCGCATGGGTGCCGTCTGGCTGGCGCGGGCAGCGAGTATTTCTGCGGGTGGGGTCGGCCAACTACGCCGCGAAGGTGTGGGTCAACGGCAAGGTGGTCGCCGAGCATCTCGGTGGACATCTACCGTTCGTTGCGGACGTGAGTGGCAACCTTTCCTGGGATCGCCAGAACGTGATCGCGATCGCCATCGAGAACAAGCAGTTGCCGGAGCGCGTGCCGCCCGGACCGGGACCGGCAGGCGGCGGCGTGGCCGGTGTTCTCGGCGGTTTTCCGGAAACCACCTACGATTTCTTTCCCTACGCCGGTCTGCACCGGCAAGTATGGCTCTATTCGGTTCCGGCCGCCGCGCATATTGATGACATCACGGTCGCGACGACCATTGACGGTGGCACCGGAGTTGTCAGCGTAAAGGTTGCGACCGCGGGATCCTACGCTGGCGCGGGCCGGGTTCGGCTCGCTGGGATCGAGACCGCTTTGAAATTCCGCGCCGGCTCAGCCGAAGCCACTTTGCGTGTCCCCTCGGCGCGGCTCTGGAGCCCGCGCGATCCCCACCTTTATCCGCTGACCGTCACGCTCACTGACGGGGAGCGTGTGATCGATTCCTATACGCTCGACATCGGCATTCGCACCGTGGCGGTGCGCGGCGATCAGTTGCTGCTCAACGGGGAGCCGATTCAGCTCACCGGGTTTGGCAAGCACGAGGATTTTCCGCTGAGTGGACGCGCCTTGAATCTTCCAATGTGGATCCGCGATTATGAGCTGCTCAAGTGGGTCGGCGCGAACTCGTATCGTGCCTCGCACTATCCGTACGCCGAAGAGGCGATGCAGCTCGCCGACAAGCTGGGCTTTCTCGTCATCAACGAGATTCCAGCTGTGGGCCTTAACTTCGAGGATCCGGAAGAGTTGACGGCGCAACGCCTCACCCAGTGCCGGCAACAACTCCGCGAACTGATCGCGCGCGACAAGAACCACCCGAGCACGATCATGTGGAACGTGGCGAACGAACCGATGGGGGGCGTGCCTTTGGGAGGCAAATCTGTGCCGAAAGCCGTCGAGTCAGGCATGCGGTTCTTCCGCCAGATGTACGCGGAGGCACGCAGTCTAGACCCCACGCGCCCCGTCACCCTGGTTGGTGTGCAACAGGGGGTGCGCGAATGGCACGCTATCTTCGATACGGTATGTATCAATGCTTACTTCGGGTGGTACACCCAGGCGGGCCAGCTCGAGCTCGGCCGGGAGGCGCTCGCACGCGAGCTCGATGAGCTGCACAAGGCGTTCGGCAAGCCCATCATGATCACCGAGTTCGGTACCGATACGCTTCCCGGCGCCCACAGCACCCCATCGGAGATGTGGACGGAGGAGTATCAGCTCGAGTTCCTGCGCGGCTTCCTCGATATCGCAGCCGAGCGCCCGTTCATGTTCGGCATGCATGTCTGGAACTTCGCCGATTTCAAGACCGGACAAGGGACGATGCGCGCGGCGGCGATGAACCACAAAGGGGTATTCACGCGCGACCGCCGACCCAAAATGGCCGCGCATTTTCTTCGCTCGCGCTGGACCGAGTAATGAAAGGTTGTTTGACGTTGGTTCCTAACCAAATGGAGGTAAGCGTATGGACACAGTCGAAAAAAACAAAGAGCTGATGCAAACACTGGATGACGCATGGAACAACCAGGACTGGGACACGTTTCTGAAGCGCCATACTGAAAATACGATCGTCACCTGGATGGGAAAAAACTCAGTGTCCACAAAAGGGCGGCAGGCGCACAGGGAAGAATCGATCGAGTTCTTCAAGACCTTCCCAGACAATCACATCGATAACCGCCCATACAAGGTCCTTATCGGACAAGGAGACTGGACGTGCTCCGTGGCGAGATTTACCGGGACCATGAAGGGGCCGATGGCAGGTCTCGACGGGAAGATGATCCCGCCGACCAACAAGAAGTTCGAGATAGAATTCTGCACGGTTGCCCGCTGGGCCAATGGAGAGATTGTCGAGGAGAAGCTGTTTTACGATCTGATGGAACTGATGAGGCAGATCGGGCTGATGTCCTAAGCCGAGGAGAAAGGGCCGGCCCCCTTCACTCCTATGATGAACGCTAACAGAGGTCAGGAGGTCTTCAGATGAGCCAGTACAGAATCGCCATAGTTATCGGTAGGTCTTCGCCGTGATTCCTACAACAGAAAGCTGGCGCCTTCTGAGTTTTCCTTTCAGGAGCTGCGGATCGACGATCTGCCGCTTTACAACCAGGATGACGATGCGAATCAGCCTGAGGCGGTCAAGCGCCTGAAGCGTGAAATCGCCGCCACGCATGCGGTGGTTTTCGTCACCCCTGAATATAACCGTTCGGTCCCCGGTCTCCTAAAGAACGCCATCGATCACGCTTCGCGACCTTATGGTGACAGTGCTTGGACGGGGAAGCCTGCAGGGGTTCTGGGCGCATCCATAGGCGCTCCAGGCACTTCCATGGCTCAACAACACCTGCGCAACATGCTCGCTTATCTCGACATGCCGACACTGGGACAACCCGAAGTATTCTTTCATGTAACTGAGAGCTTCTTTGACCGGAACTGCGACATCGCCCGCCCCGACACCCGCCAGTTTCTTCAGAGCTGGATGGACGCGTATGTCTCCTGGGTTAAGAAGTGTGTGCCATCAGCGCAGTAGCGCGCATACGCGTTGTAATCGGCGGCGCGAGGAAGGGCTATTATGCAGGCTGAACAAGTAACCGATCCCGTGGCCTATCACGGCGAGGGTCCGGTCTGGTCGGAGCGTTGGGGTGGGCTGCGGTGGGTGGACATGCTGGCGGGTGACGTTCTGACCCTGACTGCCGGGGGTGCGATCAGCCGACGGCACATCGGCAGCGTCGCCGCGGCCGTCCGACCTCGCCGCCGGGGTGGAGCGGTCATCGGCGTGGAGCGGGGCTTTGCGCTGGAAGATGCTGATGGGATGCTTTCATATCCTGGCGAGTTATGGACGAATGCGGGCGTGCGGATGAACGAGGGAGGCTGCGACCCGGACGGCCGCTTCTACTGCGGTTCCATGGCTTACGACCAGCGGCAGGGCTCAGGCGCTCTCTACCGGCTGGATGCGGACGGCTCCGTGCGCGTGGTGATGGAGCATGTCACCGTCTCAAACGGACTCGATTGGAGCCCGGACGGCTCGCGCGCATACTACAACGACACGGCGACGTATCAGATCTCCGTCTTCGACTATGACAAAGAGAACGGCTTAACCCGACGTCGCGTGTTCGTTGACCTTGCGGCCGAACAATTGCGGCCCGACGGGTTGACGGTTGATGCTAAAGGCGGCGTTTGGGTCGCGCTTTCAAATGGCGGCGCGGTGCGGCGCTACACCCCGGACGGCGTGCTTGAAGCAGTAATCGAACTGCCGGTGAGAAAAGTCACGGCCTGCGCTTTCGGCGGCGTGCGACTCGACCAATTGTTCATCACAACGTCGCGCGAAGGCCTCGAGCCCGGTAGCGAAGCGTTAGCCGGGGCACTGTTCCGCGCGATCGTTGGAGTTACGGGTCTGCCGGTTCGTGAGTTTGCCGGTTAGTCGTGAGCAGGCAGCCAGGAGGAGATGGATATGATCACACGACTGCTACTATTCGGCGCAACGGGTGACCTTGCAGGTCGCTTCCTGCTGCCCGCCCTCGTCAAACTGCATGCTGCCGGAAAACTGCCGGACAACTTCCGTATAGCCACTTCCGCCAGTGAACAGTGGGATGACGAAACGTTTCGGCGGCACGCGGGGGAGCGTCTTGCACAGCACGCCGCCGACGTGCCGGACGCGCAGCGCGACGCGCTCATGCGCTTGCTGCATTACCGCGCGAGCGACTTCAACGATGTAGACAGCGTCGCCCGCGTCGTCCGCCTCGCCGCATCCGACGGGACGCTCGGCGACGTTGATGAAAATTCAGTCACAACATCCGGTAGAGTGGTGAGATGTGCCTTAAAAATGCTTTCTTCTTCACAATCTATAAACCCGGCATAGGCCCCGTGGCCGTCAATGTCGTCTCGTATAGCACCTACAACAACTCCATTTCGCAAAAGCGTGCCTGAAAAGCCACAACAATCATCTTCTTCCCACGTTATTATATTGTCCACAGAGTACACTATTTTTTCTCTAACATCGGCAATCAGGCTGCTTTTCGGCTCAGACACAAACTCTGGATCAACAATACACTCGCCGGGATATGCTACGCCCTCGTTGCCGACAAACACCGTCCCTGGAGGAATTTATACCCCTTCGGACTGCTCATTCAGTCTCTCCAGATTTTATCTGCCGCAGTTGGGACAGAAATATATGAATAGCCACGTGCGACAGCAACTGCCTATTCCACTACCGGATCTACGCCTTCGAAAGGCTTATTACCTGATCGCCTGACAGATCACTCTCGTGCCTTGCTCTACGCCCGAAGCGAATCCGTATCTCACAGTGAAACAGCCTGAAACAAAAGAAAATACAATAAGTTAGTCACTATTTAAGCTTGACGGTAGCGTTCAAAACTGGTAAAAAAGAGCGATATTTTAGACTCTTTCAAAGAAAGAGACTCCGCTAGCTTATGCTACCGGACAAACTTCTTCGGATAGCCCGTTGAAGAATCGCCCCGGCAGGGATGAATTCTCCGAGAAGATCAGGCCGCTTTTGCCCCTTTTCGGATGAACTTCGGTACAGGCTTTCTATGCCTTCCGAACAGTCGTTTGGGTAAAGCGACTTAAATACGAAGTACAGGTGCGTCCTTTTTCGGACTCTGCCTATCAAATCAATTATCGATGAAGAATAACGACCCGTTCTGGCACTTGCCGGAGTGGGTTTTTTGTTACTCAAATTACGCGACAAGCCTTGTAAGCGGCGGATACCTCACCACATCCCGACCGGGAGACACTTTGTTCTCTCCCTACGGGACAGACATCTGTCTCTTTGCTTCGGGAAAACCAACAAGGAGGCAGTATGGCAAGTTTGAACCGCGTGGAACTCATCGGCAACCTAGGTCGTGATCCTGAAATCAGGTACACACCAGGAGGCACCGCTGTCGCAAGTTTTTCACTCGCGACCAGTGAGAAGGTAAAAACCAAAAGTGGCGAATGGGAGATCCGGACCGAGTGGCACAACATCGTCCTCTACGCACGACTCGCAGAAGTAGCTGGCGAGTATTTGTCGAAAGGAAAAAGTGTCTACCTCGACAGTAAACTCAAGACCCGCAAATGGCAAGATCGGGACGGTAAAGATCGCTACACAACCGAGATCATCGGCGACAAGCTTCTTATGCTTGGTAGTAAAAATGGCAGCATTCCCGACGGGAGTGACGACCAGCCACCAAACAGCCAAGCACATGAGGACATTCCGCACGATGACACCGATCCGTTCTAGGTAACAGCCAGCAACCACAACTCAACAGTCCTACGGGGAGACATTACCAAATCCCCAAAGGGATTGGTCTGTCTTCTCTGTCGGACACAACCCACAGAAAAGGAGACAGACAGATGAACGCATCAGCTCAAATCATTCCCATCAGTCCCACCGCATCATCCCTCACGCACCACGCCGTCAACATCAGTGAACTGAAGGCCCAGGTAAACCTGATCCAGTACGTCATGCGTGACGTCATGAAATCAGGCGAGCACTACGGCACCATTCCCGGCTGCGGAGACAAAGCAGTTCTTCTCAAACCGGGCGCCGAAAAGCTCATGCTTACCTTCAGACTGGCAAACGACGTGGATGTGGAAACCATCGACCTGCATCTCGGCCATCGTGAGTATCGTATCAAGGTGACGCTCTACTCACCAGCAGGCCAGCGTCTTGGTACGGGTGTCGGTTCGTGTTCGACCATGGAAAGCAAGTATCGTTTCCGTGTCGGTCCAGTTGAACTGACGAATAAACCGGTACCGAAGGAATACTGGGATCTTCGCAAGGAGAACCCGGCAAAGGCGCAAGAGATCATTGGTGGACGCGGCTTCAGCGCAAAAAAGGATGACAGCGGCAACTGGAAGATCGCCAGGCAGGGAGAAAAAGTCGAACACGACAATCCTGCCGACTTTTACAACACATGTCTGAAAATGGCCAAGAAACGGGGATTGGTGGATGCAGTACTTACCTCAACCGCTGCTTCGGACATCTTCACCCAGGACATCGAGGAAGATCCTGACCTTTACGGACAGACGGAAAACAACGGAGGAAACAGTGCCGGCAGCACCAGCACTACCTCCGGGACTTCGCAGACTGCCAATAAGCCGGACAGCCACCCAACATCCCATGAAGCCGAATCTGTTTCGACTTCGGAGATCATCGGGTATCTGACGGCTAAGGGAATCAGGATAGAACTCTCCGCAGATGAATCGGAGATCTCCGCCTTCCCGGACTTCAACGACACCTCAGCCCGCCAATGGCTGAAAGACCACGGCTTCAAATGGGATGGCAAAGGCAAATGCTGGCAGTACCGGTAGTGCCTGACGTCCCAGACTGAACCCCACTTACAACCTACCTCTGCAGGGAGACAACGACTTTCTCCCTACCGGGGGTGTCTTGTCTCCTCTGCCGGGTACAACCCACAGACAAGGAGACAAGAACATGAATACCCACATCATCAAACACGTAACTGTCAAAGGCTATCAGGTGCCAGTCTATGCTCCCACCAAGAAGGAACTCCAGGTCAGCATCGACGTCACCCGGATCATTACCGGTGTCATCTTCGGCTCACTGCTTACCGCAGTCGGGGCGATACCATTTCTGATCTGAAAGGAGATAGCCATGAGCAAACTCGCTGCTTTTCTGGGACGGGCTATTCCGACCCATCAAAAGAAACAATCATCACATCTTGGTGACCGAACTGTGTACGTCGGAGCCTCCGATATCGCCGGCTGTCCGCGTAAAGCAACACTCGGCAAACAGTTCCCATCTGATTATGACATCAAGACCTTACTCCGTTTTTCCCGTGGCCACGCTGCACAAGCCATGTATGCCGAGTTCTTCGAAACTGGCGGTGCTCTCTTCAATGAAGAAGTCGAAGTGAAGCATCCGCAAATCCCAGAGATCAGGTGTCATATTGACTTCCTGTTCTATGCGAACCGACAGACCAAAAGGCTGCATATCGTCGAGATGAAGTCTACGGACGGTATCCCCGATGAACCTTACGCATCCTGGGTGGATCAGCTGCACGTCCAAATGGGCCTGCTGCAACTCTCCCTCGATCCAGAAGTAGAAATCGGCGGATCGATCTTGGTGGTTGACCTCAATGCGGGAACATACCGTGAATTCAACAGCTATACGCCTAACAAGCTGGTGTTCAATCAGCTTATGGATAAAGGTCAGCACATCCTTGCGGCAACGCGGGGTGAATGTGCACCTCGAACTGAGCCGGGCATACTCTGCGGCTATTGTCCATTTCGCACCGGATGTCCTTCCCATGCCGTCGGCCTGGATCTCCCACAGGAGATTCTGGAAGCTGGCAGGATGTACCTGACGTTGAACGAACAGAAAAGAGCTCTCGAATCACGTCTGGACATCCTGAAGAACGACATTCTCACCTTTGCGGATGGCGCATTCAAAGGTGCATCGGACGGCATACTGATCAACGTCACATCAGTGGCGGCGTCGGTAATGATCGACAGCAGCAAGCTCAAGAGAAACTATCCGGACATCTACGACCAAGTCACGAAGCCGAAAGCCGGTTTCGTCAAACTTGAAATCAAGCCATTCACGCCGCTCGCAGCACAAGCGGCCTGAACCAACCCCACCAGGGGGCATCACGCTCCCCATGGGAAATCTCCATTCATGGAGGCGTGTCTGCCCCAGTGAAAGGAGATTCCGATGAAAACATACCGTACCGGCACATTGCCGCCCGACCTTAAATCATTCTCCATGACGAACAGAAAAGAAATGCTGAAAGAGGCCCTGCACACCATTGTGTCGCTGATCCTCATGGCAGCTATCTTCCTGTTGGTCATGATCGCCGCCGTTCCGCCTGAACCGAGGGAATATCCCGCCGGCTGGGAGGAGGTGCGCGGATGATGGAGTCACACATTACTATCTATACAGAAGAGGAAACGGCTCTTACGGATTCCGCAATGAACGTGGTCAATCTGTCACTGCACGGAGCCAACCGCTTTTTGGAACGGGATATCCCGCTGGAGGCTGTCGAAGGTGTCCGTCACCTTCTGCCGCTCCTCAATAGCAAGCCACTCAAGTTCAGGTACAAGGGGGTGCTGGTCGTTGCCCGAATTGTCAACGGCTCTCCCAGGATCATCACCGCCTGGAGGATACCACCTCCCCTATAGACTGTAGACATTTCACGGCAGATCACTGCCATCACAAGGAGGCCATAATGAGCCCGAAAACTCCAAGGCCCAAGGCTGCCAGCGGCTTCACCATCGAACGCCGGTCGTCTTGCGGCAAGATCTACACCACCGTAACTCTGTGCCCGACAACAGCAACACCAATGGAAGTATTCATCCGCTTCGGCAAAGCCGGAGGGTGTGGTTCCGCCATGGCAGACGGTATCGCTCGCCTGGTCTCATACGGACTCCGTTCGGGACTTGAGCCGACCGATACTTTCAAAGCTTTGAGCGGCATTGGCTGTCACCTCGGGAGCAATACCTGTCTCAACTGCGTAGCCGAATCGATCCGCTTTGTGCTCGCGCATCTGGAAACGGGTCGCGACATAAACGAGCTGATCGAGGAAGCTGCTCTGGCGGAAGCAAATGCCAGCACTCACGACTTCATCTGATACCAATCCAATATCAATACCTGGCAGGGAGAATAGACATCCCTGCGGGGTGGTCTGTCTTCCTATCGGGTTACAACCCTGCACAGGAGGCAGACATGAACTACGAAATCAGGAGCACGTTCAAAATCGACGCGCCCAAAACGGTAACCATCAAAGGCAGGACACCGGGACACCCCGCTGTTCCGCCGGCGGACGAGCAGTATATCTTCCGTCAGGCCACCCTGTCCGACCTGTTCACCTGGTATCTGTTGGGAGAACGGTCACTCTACCTCACAGGCCCCACCGGCTGCGGCAAATCCTCCGTCATCATCGAGGTCGCAGCACGGCTCAGCATCCCCCTCTGGAACGTTGTCGCCCATTCCCGTCTGGAAACACCGGAACTGATCGGCGGCTATCGGCTCAATGCCGGCGGAGGAATGGATTTTGTGCATGGGCCACTCATTATTGCCATGAAAGAAGGTGGCTGGTTCCTGATAGATGAAATCGATCTGCTCGACCCATCCACTGCAGCGGGACTGAACGGCGTTGCCGAAGGCCGCTCAATCACCATTCCGGAAACGGGAGAAGTGGTTACGGCTCATCCGGATTTCCGTTTCATTGCCACCGCCAACTCCAACGGAGCAGGTGACGCCACGGGTCTCTATCAGGGGATTCTGCGGCAGAACCTGGCCTTCCTGGACCGTTTCTACATGATCGAGGTCGGTTATCCCGATCCAGAGATCGAAAAGAAAATCCTGACCGAGGTAGCACCATCGGTTGGCAGCGACATCAGAGACCGCATGGTGAACATCGCCAATGAAATCCGTGCCCTGTTTATCAAGGGGGAAGCGGAAGTCACGCTTTCGACCCGAACCCTGACCCGGTGGGCACGTATCACCGCCTTCCAGGCACGGGCTGCGGCAAGTCAAGGCATGTCCAACGGCGAAACATTGACCAAGGCCTTCGACCGGGCACTCGGCTTCCGGGCTGAACCCGACACCCGAACCGCCCTGCATGCAGTTTTGCAGCGGCATTTCGGTGACCGGAGGACGCCATGACCAGATACAGGTGCATCAAGTCCTCTGTGGATCTGCACCTGCTGGACAGGGTCAGAAACCACGACAAAGTCTACCACCTGGCGGTATTCGAGCGGGACGACGGCAATTTCGACGTCCTGTACCGTTACGGTCGCCGGGGCACAACAATGCGCCTCGGTATTCTCAAAGGTGGTGAAAACCTCCGCGACTATCGCACAGCCAGCAATCTCATGACCCGTAAGGAAGCGGAACAGGTCAACAGCGACGGGTATCAGTATGCCAGCGGTATAACACCCGACGTTTGGAAGGATCTGCTCCCCACTCCCCTACCCCATGAAAATATTTCGGTAAAACAGCAACCACACGAAAAATCGGAACCGGAGGTCCCAATGCCGACAATAGGCGGAGACGGACCGAAGACCTGGTTCTGGTAATCATTACAACCCCACCGGGGGAGACCATCTCCCACGGGGAGATGTCTCCTTACGGAGGGCCAACCCTCGAAAGGAGACATCATGAACAACCAAACCACCATCACCAAAGTCCTCCAAGGCCTTGTCCTGGTTCATCTCAGCTTCTCCGTCTGGTCTGGAAAGAAGAAACTCCGACCCGAAGACCTCAAGGGGGCGAATCTGCCACCCGATAAACTTGCCTCACTCGGTTCCAAGCGCATCTTTGCGCCTGACGCACTCAAGGTGTTTGCCACCCTGAAGCGCCAGGCCGAACGAGCTTGCGAGGAGGTGGGAGTCCGGTTCCTCGGAGGCTATGCCATTCCCGAGGAAAAGCTGATTCCCCTCATGGAGAAGATGGAACAGATCGAACAGAGCTTTGCCACTGCAAAGACAGACTTTCTGTCGGCATACGACGACAATCTCAAAGACTGGCTCGCCGAAGCTGGTGAATGGTCGGAGATCGTCGCCCGTGCCGTTGAACCTGCCAGCCGTGTTGCAGAACGTCTTGCCTGCGGATTTACCGCCTTCAAGGTGGGAGCCCCGGGTGAAGCTGCTTCAGCCACACAACCCCTGGAACGTCAGGTAGGCGGACTTGCGGATCAACTGATCCATGAGATCGGCGCCCTGGCAAAATCTACCTGGGAGGAATCGTACCGGGGGCGAACTTCCGTAACCCGGAAGGCACTTCGTCCCCTGAAGGCGATTCTCGACAAACTCTCCAGCCTCAGCTTCGTAGGCCCTGACAAGATCAGCGCCCTCGTTGCCAACGTGAACGCGGCACTCGCTACCGTACCCAGATCCGGACCCGTTACCGGGGCAACCCTGATGGGTCTGGTCGGAGTACTGTGCGAGCTGTCCGATATTGCCGGTTTCATCACGACCGAGGAACGGGAAGAGATGCTGCAACCGCTCCCCGAACCTGAAGTTGAACCGGTACTATCTGCACCTCTTCCACCAAAGACCGTAACTATCATGCCTCAGCCGGTACAGCAGATTGAAGCGCCGGCTGTCTGGTTCTGGTAAGGGGACACCATGAAAGCACGTCCCCTCGCCCTAATCGCCAAAGTCCTTGGTCGGAAATACGATGTCACCGTAACCATTGCCGGACAAGTTGCTTGCACCAGCGGGAAGGAAATCACTATCCCGGTCGTGTCAGGCCCCCATGCTGAAGCGCTTGCCCATGGCTATATCGATCATGAAGCGGCGCATGTCCGGTATACAGATTTTTCCGTTCGTCTCACGAACGATTTCGCGGGGGATCTGCTCAACATCCTGGAGGATGTGAGAATTGAACTGGCAATCGGCCTGGAATATCCCGGCTGTATCGCCAATCTCCGCGAACTGACCCGTCTTCTGGTCGAACAGGAAGGCGTATTCAGACCAGACCCGTCCCATCCATCCCAAAGCATTCTCGCCTGGATCATGGCCGTGATATACATGGCAGTACTTGGTCATGACTCGTTGCGGCAAACCAGAGACAGCGCCGAACCATTGGTCCGGCAGGCTCTGGGGAGAAACTTCGATCAGGCATTGTTGCTATTGGATCGGGTTGGGGCACTTACATCGACCCGAGAAGCAGCGGCGCTCCGGGATGAACTGATGAAGCTCATCCGCGACTCCGCACACCAACAAGCGAAAAACGGGCAACCCCGGCCTTCCCAAAGTCAAAACGGCAGTCACGGAGATAAAACCGACGGGACAGGCAGCGATCATTCCAGGCAACAGAATGGAACTGGCAGTAACGGTAGTCAACAGGCACAGAACGGGGATGAGCAGCAAATTTCCTCACAGCCTGTCGGGTCCGGACAGGATACATCATCCGGGCACTCTTCTCGGGGGCAATCCGGGATATCTGATTCACCTTCCCTGGAATCTGCCCGCCAGGCATTAGCGGAAGCTTTGTCCGGCAAGAATGTCGGCTCCTACGGAAACGTAGGTGAAAAACTGGCGGAACTGCTGTGTCAGAACTCTACCGAAAGTTCATTCAACGGGACAGCCGCAGCAGCACCACGGCTGCCAACTGCCCAACCACTGAACCAAACCGGCGGATACGATGATCTTTCCACGCTTCGTGTCCACACGGCAGCCTTGCGAGCCCGGCTTCAGGGGCTTGTCCAGGCATCGAAACAGAAACGATCCACCCCGGTCAGCGTCGGGCACCGACTGGATTCCCGTGTACTGACCCGTCTTCGTATCTGCGACACTCGGGTTTTTACCAGGAAAGAGGAAAAACGGGCAGTCAATACGGCTGTCTGCATGCTTCTGGACAGTTCCGGAAGCATGGGCAACACCACCATCCTCAACAAGATGGGCATCGCCTCCCGCGCCTGTTTCGTGGCGGCAGAGGCGCTCTTCTCCATTCCCGGTGTCCGCACGGCGATTGCTACCTTCAAGGGGCATGACAATCACGTCTTCCCCATGGTCAACTTCGGGGAAAAACCGGATCACAGCAGATTCAACATTACCGGTTCCGGTGGCACCAGACTCGGCCATGCACTTTGGTGGGCATGGGGCGAACTCAGCCTGCGCCGGGAAACACGCAAGATCTGTATCGCCTTCTCCGATGGCGACACCGGCGATGGCCCTGTAACTCAAGCCGCTATCAAGCGGATGAGGGAAGCGGGAATCGAGGTGACCGGGATTGGTATTCAGGACAACAGCATCAAGCAATACCTGCCCGACAACCATCGGATCATCAAGAACCTTGACCAGTTCACCCCGGCGCTTTTGGAACTGCTACGGGAAAAACTGGTCGCATAATACTTACAACTGCCAACCCGGCGGGGATGCGGATATTCCCCGTCAGGGGATATCCGCCTTCTCCGCGAGACAAGGAGGACATCAATGGCAAAACCACGATCACGTAAGGAGATGATTGCATTTCTCGCAACCCACCAGCGCTACGACACCAGGTCGAGCTGGAACAGGGGAACGTCATTTTCCCGCAATATCAAACTCCACCGCATTCAGTTTCCTGACAACGATACCCGCAACCGGGCCTGGGAACTGCTGGACGTAGAAGATGCGTTCGATGAATTCGACGACATTCTTGCCGAGTTCAACGCACGCCATGGCTACGACTATCAGATTCACCGCAACGGTCGCAGCGGGGGCTACCTCGTGCTGTATCGCGGCGGCAGTAAGGACACCGGCTACAAGTCATACTGTCCCGCCTGCGGTCAGAGAAACTACCGGATAGCGGAGGAAGGGAAAGATCAGTGCGGTGTCTGTAAACATCAGCGCCACAACTACACCCACCCGGTCATGTCACAGTACACCACCGGCGAAACCATTGGTGAGCCATCTGGTGACTACGATGACTGGGACACCTCAAGCCTCAAGGAGCTGGTTGATATCGTCTGGGACTTCGACAGAAGTGTCGATGCCGCAATCAGGACGTTCATCGACTTCACTCTGCACAACGAGGCAGCGGAGAAAACCATCATGGTCCCTCGCACGGTCAAGGTAAGCCGACCACTCGGGGGTGCGTCATGAAAATTACCATTTCAAACGACAAAGCGTCGGCGACGGTCATCTGCCGGGATCTGATCCTGGACGATTCTGTGCCCGGCGCACGCAATCTCTTCTATCTCACCGCCTACGGCCCCACTCAGGAGATCCGGGCTTTCGCCCAGATTCTTGCCATGAAAGGGTCGCTTGAATGCCACGGTAAAGAAGACAGATCAATCAACATCTGGAGCAATCATCCTCTGCGGGTCATACCGAAGATGGGCGAAGGGTACTCGGGGGTGTACATCACGCCGTCGTCTGACTCGTCGTTTCTGATCGGCACCTCGAAGGCAGATTGCTACCAGGTTTTTACCAGGATTCTCGATCAGCGGGAGTTCGTCCATCGCGATTGGTACGAAGTACTGTTCAACGAAGTGTCCATGGAAATAGAGCCCCTTGTGGGAAACAAGCGGTGCTGGAAATTCCGGGCCCACGAACTCAAGTCGGAGATAGTCAACCGGCTTAAGTACGGCGGTCTCAAGATGCCTCCCCCGACAGCGCATTTCACAATCGAGAAGGAGGAATAGCATGGAACTTACTACTACCATCAACAGCTCGTTTTCCCGCACCCGGGGAAATGAACTGAACAAAGGGTACTACCCGACCTTTCCATCCGATGTTCAGACGGTTCTCCGCATTCTGGAGCCATCATTCGGTTGGAAAAGCCGGCGCTACAATGCCCTGAAAACCATCTCCGTCCTTGACCCCTGCGCGGGTGAAGGCGAATTTCTGACCACAGTGACCCGCTGGCTCAAAAGGCGCTATGCCGCCTCCAACGGTTCACCACACGAAATCCTCTCCTATGCCGTTGAACTGGATGCCGGCAGGTTCGCCAGGGTTCACGGAACAACCCAGAAGCTCAACTCGTCGTTCTTCGACGTGGAGCTTTCCGGCAAGTTCAATCTGATCCTGCTGAATCCGCCCTACAACAAGGCCGCCGGCAACGAACTGGTCACCTGGATGGAAAAGACAGCACCCTTGCTGGCCTATGAAGGAGTGATGGTTCTCATCATTCCCGAGTATGAGCTGAAAGGGAGATTGCTGGACATTATCCAGGGGACGTTTCCGTTTGCCTACGCCTTCCAGAGCGAGGAATACGCCCGCTTCAAGCAGGTGATCGTGTTTCTGGCAAAGAACCAGGACAACAGCAGCGAAATATATCACCAGTATGTCCGTTATCAGAGTTGGCCCGCTGCCAATCTGGGGGATGGAGCGTACACCGTGCCGGGCAAACGCCAGACTCTTTCCCTTGGCGGCAGCAATGGCAGTAATCGTCCGCTCATGACGGCCCGCGACCTCACGGAGTTCTACCGGGAGTGCGAGGACCGGCTCGACAAGGCGGCAGTCATGGTGCTGGACCGGCAGTATCCGTCGTCCTACGACACCAGCATCCAGCCCATCTCAACCCTGCGAACGGCACACGCCGTCCAACTTGCAGCCATGAACAGTCAGATCGAATCAGTCACCATCAACGGCGACTTCTTCCTGGCAAAATTCATGGTCATCACAAAAATAGAGACCTTCAAAGACCCGGAGAACAACAGCGAAACAATGGTAAGTAAACCAACTGTTGAAGCATTTCTGATGGATCGCCATGGGTATGTAAAACCGGCCAGGGAACATGGGTTTGATTACTATGAGCTCAACAGCCGTCTCTCATCGGTGCTTCTGCAGAAACTCTCACGGCTCTACCAGCCCCTCCATGAAACCGGCCAGGATGAAACATACCTGGTTGATGAACTGCAGGGAATCGGTCTGCTCCCTCCACAACGGGAAGCGGTCAAGGCGGTCATCAAGGCCTACCGATCAGGCCGCCGGGGCATTGGCATTCGTGCCAACACCGGCACCGGGAAAACATGGATCGCGAAAGCGGTGAAGTATCTGACCTGTGCGAAACGCACGGTGATGGTATCGGAACCGCAGCTCATCCCCCAGTTGGCACGTGAATACGCCAATGAGGGATTTGCCGTTCATATCATCGACTCTTGGGATGTCCTGAGTGAACTTGCTGCAACCAAGCCATACGGTCTCTACCTGATCGCCTACACGCGACTCAGGATGCACCCGAAATACCGGCTCTGCATCAAGAGTCGCAAAACCATCGTCAAGAAAGATGGCCACAGCTCCGTTGAATACACGGAAGTCTGCCCATCATGCCGTTCGCCTCTGTCCGAGAAAATCCGCAAGGGTGACAAACCCAAGTGCTCGTACTGCGGTGAGCCGCTCTTTACCTATATCCCTGAAAATGACCGACCTGTCATGAGCTATCGTCGCTGGATCAGCGAGATTGAAAGTAACGGTACCGCCACGGAAGCCCGGACGCACAACAAGCAGCTTCCGTACATCCGGCTCTTGAAGCGGATACCGTTCGACCTCGCCATTTTCGACGAAGCCCACAATGCGGCCAACCTGATGAGTAATCAGGGGACCGCGTTTATCCGGCTTGCCGCAACCGCCAAGAAGGTTCTCGCCCTCACCGCCACCGTGACCAACGGCATGGCGAAATCTATCTACAACATCCTGTGGGGGTTGAATCCAATGCAAATGCGGAGTGCGGGCTGGGAGATGAAGTCTGCCACTGATTTCCAGACCAAGTATGGAGCGTTCAAGACCGTCAGGAAAACCGATGAGAAGAACCGTCACCGTGAATCGGAGCGTGTCACCACCTACGATACGGCTGGCATTTCACCGGCAGCCCTGATCTTTACGATTCCCAACTTCGTCAACGTGGACAGTGACGACTTCGACGACCTGCCTCCTGTGGAACGGGAGGTCATCAAGTGTCAATCACACGCTCTGGTGGAAACCTGTCACCGAAGCATCGAAAACATCATCGAGAAGGCAGACTTGCCACCGGAAGATCTTTTGGCAGCTGCAGCCGTCCGCAATGCCGCATTTCTGCGTGTCAGCGACACGTTCCGGCATTACAACGACGAACTGAAACTGCGGGATATTCCGCTCGGCACGCTGCACCGGCTGTCGCTTCCCGACGGGGAGCTGCTGCTGAAAAAAGAAGAAAAACTGATCAGTATCGCCCAAGGGGTGATCGACCGGGGAGAGCGTTTGCTGGTTTATACCGGCAACACGCAAAAGATCGACATGCGCCCCGTCCTGAAACGAATCCTTCGGGATAACGTCCAGGGCGCCAGCATTGAGATCCTGCCCGACTCGGTTGCTCCTGAAAAGCTGGTCGGATGGTTCGAGCAGGTAACGGCCCAGGTCGTTGTCGTCTCGTTCCACCGCGTCGCCACGGGTCTCAACCTATCCCAGTTCAATAACCTCGTCTGGTACGACTACACGTCCAACACCAGACTGGCTGAACAGGGAGACGGAAGAATCCGTCGCGTCAATACTGCTGACATCCACCGGGCCCAGTTCGGGGAAGTTCGTCCCGTCCGTTACTGGTATCTCACCTCTTCGGAAGTTCAGGCATTGCAACTCGCATATACCTTAGAGAAGAGGATGGTCGCCAAGCTTGCTGAAGGGGAAACACCGGACATCGACCCGGCTGAATGCAGCAGCAGCCAGTCGTTTTCATCTCTGATGACAAAGGCGCTCAAGGAGGGGAACTTCAATTACACGGACCCGTCGTCCCTGTTGAAGAAGATGACCCAGCACGAGAATGCCCGAGTCAGGGGAGACAACAAGGGAGAAGCGCCGATCAAAAACAACATCATCCATCTACCAATCACCAGGCCGGAACCTGCTCCAGTTCCACCATCCATTGCAGTCATTCATTGTGAAGACGGCAGAGAGGTCACTCGGGACTTGCCATTCGGCATGTACCAGACCTTGCTGGATGCGGGAGCCCTGGAGTTCACCCTGTTTGGCGTCTATGTGCGTAATCCCGCCCCCAGTCGAAAATACGCCTGACGAGACCTCAACCATCAACCCTTGCGGGGACAGATACCCCCGTAAGGGTCGATATGTCTTCGCACATTACAAGGAGACAGTCCATGACAGACACCATATCAGCAAAACGCCTCATCATACCCATTCACGACAACAGCGAGTTTTTCTCCGACAATGCGGACTACGCCATCATCGACCTTGACGCTGCAACCATCGAGCGGATCAAGGCACTATCGGCGGCAGTGCGTGAACTTAAGGTCTACAAGGTCTCGGAGTTTAACTGCGGCTGCGACTTTATGACGGCTGACTGGGACGCTGAACCGGATAACGGCAAGGTGAGATTGAAGGAATTCGAGGGACGGATGGAGTGCAACACTCTCAACGTTACCGATGACGATTTCTTCTGGTCGGGTTACTACAAGCACACTAATGTCCGGTGGGAAACCGACACGGTACGGCTTGCTGTGCTCGACGAGCCTGATATACACGATGAACTGGAAGCCTGCGGAGAAGAGACCGGGCAAGGTGAATCGCCATGAGAGGGAATGATCTGAGTTCTCTTGAGTGGCAGCCCGCCAACGATCCCGAAGGCATGGCCGCCTATGAAGCCTTTGATGCAAAAGGCGCGGTTACTACCTGGTTCGCAACCGTCATAACCCGGACATGATGTTCGTCATCAGCGACGGGTTCACTGTTCCCCCGGGATGGTACACCGACATAAGCGGCGCCATCAGAAGGGTTTCCTGACCAACAACCGCCAACCCAATTGGGGAGACACACTCCCCATAGGGGATGCCTGTCTCCCCACACCATTACAACAAGGAGACAGACATGGCAGACTATTATTCCCAAGCGGTATTTCAACCATCCATTCCCAAGCACCTGATCAACGACGAGGACCGGCGCATCATCGAGGCGTTCAGTATCACTTTTGAAACCGACGGCGAGGACAAGTTCTACCTCTACGCGGATGAGTGGTGCTGTAACGGTTACATTGATTCAGAGGAGCCTGAAGGTGAGGAAATCGAACTCAGTGAGGACGATCTTTTCACTAGGTTTCAGGAGATTATTCGCCGTTCCAACGGTGAACTTCCATGGATCTCCAAGGAAAGCGCTTACACCTGTTCGCGTATGCGACCGGATGGCTTCGGTGGCGGAGCAGTATTCATCACCGCTGATGACATCCAGTACAGCTTTACCGGCCAGTGGCTGGAAGAGCGAATCAGCGAAGCGGAAACCGGCGATATCGGCCCCCAGGCGGAAGATCCACCTCCGCCCAAGCCGATTGTCGGCGTGGTCCTCGAAGGTGGTCTGGTGCAGAGCATTGTCAGCAATGCACCGGAGCAGGTCCCGAACATGGACGTGATTATTATCGACTACGATGTCGAGGGATTCGAGGAGGAATGTCTCCTCAAAGTTTCTCAAAGCAACGGCGACATTGCTCATGCTGTTGGACACATCGAGAAGATTACCGAGTCCGGAATCGATCTGAGAATGGTTCTCAATCAGATGAATGCAAGGGGGTGGTGACATGAGCCCTCTTGAACGAACGACAGACGAACCGACCAACGAGGAGCGTGCCGACAGGATCGACACAGTCATGCAGGCCTACTGCCTGACACTTGAAGGCCGGGATTTCGATGGCGACGAGGATGACGTCAAGGACCTGCTCACAGACCTGATGCATTTCTGTGAGCGGATGGAGATTGATTTCGAGGAGAATCTCCGCGTCGCCCGCAACAATTACGAACATGAACGGAATGCGGAAAGTGGCACGCCGAACACCCTTGGATGCCCGGTATGCGGCTGTTTTTTGGAAGTCTCACAAACCGATACCCTGTTGGGTATCGACCGGGAGCTGTACGACTGCCAGGAATGCGAAGAAACCTTCGTCAGGGAACTGATGGTAGCAAACAGTCCTCTCGAACGAGCTGTTAAGTGCGTCGGCTGCGATAACATGATTCCGCAATCCTCTGCACGTGTCTTCTACCAGAGCGACGACTACGCCCACTACATTGGCGAGTGCTGTTGGGACGAACGGCTGCGCAGCTGAACCAATAACAATAATCCATCCTGCGGGGAGACACGACAATCCCGGAGGGGAAGTCTGTCTTCCTGCCTATTGCAAAGGAGACAGACCATGCCAACCAAAATCACAATAAACCCCGGCTATGCCGGCGGCGTCTATGTTCTCGATCACGGCGAGTTTTATACCTGCCTGGGCTTCGATGTCGTCTTGAAGAAAGCCACTGCTCTGGCAGCTGAACTGAACTCTCCTGATCATTCCCCTGTAACTACCGAACGCGGCACCATGACAGCATACAGCAAGTACGCTGCCCTGGTTGATAAGGCCCGCCAGAAGAATATCGCTCCCGGATGGCGCTCGCTTGTTGACCTGACAGCCGATCTGATCAGCCTGGAGGGCAAACGCGTGGAGGTCATCGACTGTTACGGGGACCGCCGACGTTTCATCGTTGGTCGGTCAACCGGGTGGATACCATGCCACTTGGAGATCAAATCCCGGAACAGTTCCGGAGGAGAAGCCGTCTGGGGGACACCGTTCCGTTCGGTCAGGATAATTGGAGGTATTGCATGAACATTGATTACATAACAAAACGAAATATAACAAGAATGCCAATGAAGTCAGTTATCGATGCGGCGAAGGAATTCGGCGTACCGGAACGCTATGCGATCATGCGCCGACTGGCCTTTCTGCAACCGCAAATCAAACATCTGGAGCGTGAAATCTGGGGAGCCCAACGGCGGATCGAACGAAGTAAAGATCCACTGATCAAGGCCCTGACCGCATCCTTCATCAAAGACCAGGAGAAGGAGCTACGTCCTCTGAAGATGGAGGCAATGGCTCTGCTTAACCACGTCAACGGCAAGGAAGCGGAACCGGTAACTGGCAAGATCACATCTGAGATGATCGAGCAGGCCCGGCAGTATCCCATTACTAATATCATCGACTTCCCAAATGGGAGACATCGCTGCTGTCCGTTTCACAAGGACAGCAATCCCTCAATGGCTCTCTACGATAACCATGTCCATTGTTTTGTCTGCAACCGGTCATGGGATTCGATCAGCGCCACGATGAATCTGGATGGTGTGAACTTCCGGGAGGCCGTGTTGGCGCTTCAGTAACCTGAAACAGCAACTATCAACCCTATGGGGGCGGACACTGCCCCTGGGGGAAGTCCGCCCTCGCAATTTAGGAGGCGGACATGAATCTCGATCTCTTCGGAGAACCAGTAGCACCGATAACAAAAAGAATCTTCATAAAATCTATCGAAGCCCGTTATCGCAACGAGGTTGTCAGAGACGA
Source organism: Desulfuromonadaceae bacterium (assembly GCA_036504875.1). GTDB lineage: Bacteria > Desulfobacterota > Desulfuromonadia > Geobacterales > Pseudopelobacteraceae > JACPFJ01. Next base: position 7,383 of record DASXUK010000073.1, on the reverse strand, counting down.
CGCCCCACAGTGGGTGTCTAAACGTTTCACGCAGCCCCAGCAGGTATTCGAGATGTTCCGGGATCTCCGTCTGGAGACGAAGGAGCACTTTATCGTTCTGCATCTGGACGGCAAAAACCGGATCGTCTGCTTTGATCGAGTCTCGATTGGCTCGCTCAATCAGGCCATCGTCCATAGTCGCGAAGTCTTCAAAACAGCATGCATCTCGAATGCGGCGGCAATCATTCTGATGCACAATCACCCTACAGGAGACCCGACACCCAGCCAGGAAGATATCGCCATTACCAGACGTCTCAAGGAAAGTGGCGAGATCCTCGGCATCAAGGTGCTGGATCACATCATCATTGGAGATGGCGAGTTCCTGAGTTTTGTCGAAAAGGGACTCTTGTAAATAGTGAGGGAGTGGCGCTTTGTGCGCCCTCCCCTATCTCTAACCCCCAGCCCAAAAGGGTTCCTTAGAGCCACCGTTCCAGCGGTGGTTGTAGGGAGCCCTTTTGGGCCACCATCACAAAGATAAGGGGGATAGAGTCATGTCAGTTCGAGCACGCATTAACGGTAGGGAATTCACGCTGAGTTGGGAGGAGTTTGAGAAGGCGCTGCACAGGAGCAATCTTGCAGGCGGCGAATTTGAAGTTCTTGCCATTCTTTCGGGAGTGAAACCCTACTAGAGTCTTCAGGCAGGACATACCCGTCCGGCCTGGATAGAGGCGGCCCATGTGGTCGCCTTTTTTATTTTACTCCATCCATTACGTGCACAAAAAATTGAAAATTTAGTGCTTCCTACCAAAGATCTGCTGCCTGATTACTCTCAATCTTGTCTTGAACATCGCTAGCCAGTGTATTTAGAAAATTCAGCCCAGTTTTGGATTCGACTTCACGAATAGGAACCAGGAATTTCGGCATATCTGAAGTTTTTAATTGTCGATTAGGCATGATGAGTGAGATCGCTTCACTGAGTTCGGGGTCGAATACGATTTTGTAGAGATAATTTGGAACGGCTACTTCGTTTGCTCCAATTTTTTCATAATCACCGGAATGGTCCCGTGAACACATATACTGATTTCCTGTCCAGAGTCCATTTCCTCACTTTCTCTTCCAAATCTTTCCAGATTCCCCTGTTCATGCCGATTCCAACTTGTGGAACCATATTACTGAGATAAAAACTCTCAGACATGGCTTGTTCATCCCATGCCATGTCTGCTGATGGTGCCATGTGACCCTGATCGTAACCGCTTTTCTTGTAATCGGTCAGCTCTGCACGACGACCTTTCAGTAGATCAGGATCAGCCCTGAACTAATCCTGTCGCGAGAGCGAACCATTGACCTTATCAACGGTCAAATGCTCTATCACCCATATTGGTGTTTTGCGAACTGGATCGTGTGCAAGAAGATATCCTTTACGACAGAGTAGATCTCCTGATGTTCCTGGCAACCCAAACTTCGCATATTCCTGACAGTCCTCAACAGGATCGGCAAAAACAACCTGAACCGTCAATAAAACAGCTAATCCGCAACGGACAAGGCAACGTATCATATCCTTAACCTCATGTTATTTTGTCAGACACATCTGTGTGGATATTTCGCATGGATGATTGGGCTGGTCCCTCCACCAGTGCTGGTCAAGTATTGACGTGCAGCCGGCATCCTCCAATAGCGCTTTACTGCCACTCTGATCGCAAACCAGCACTACGGCGTGTCCGTTCACACCTCCAGCTTTTAAGAGATATTCCGCAAAAGGCTCTTTCAGTTGCGGATCATGGCTAGTTGACAGATCTATCAACTCCATGTCCTTCATTTCTGAAGGGGCCTCTTTAAATAAGACTTTCTCTTCCACAGCTGAAGTTAATTTTGTAAGCGCCGAAGCCAGGGTATACAGTTTCTCCTGGTCGTAAGCATTGCAGTGGGCGCATCCGCTGGTGAAGATCAGTAATGAAAATATAACTACCCATAAACTGATGCCAACCTGTCTCATTATTACCCCCAGAAAACCAGTTTGTAGTTTTGATCCTTGCCTGTATCAAGATTCCATTCACCGAATCGTGCGAGAACAGTATCGTTGTTATCGAAGGTGCCGCGTGCGATATCCGACCAGACTCCGCTAACGTTGCGTATCGATTCATTGAAAATAGCTTCATAACTCATAGTACCGGTAGGAACCTTAAGAGAATCAATATACTGCCGATCTATTTGTGTAACCGATGGATATATTAGCCCTACATCTGCAGCTACGTGTCTAGCGCAAGGAAGCAGATGACCCCCTGCCGAGGAAATCGCATCCACTATTTCATTGAACCGCTCATGCCATTTATGAATATCCGGTGGATTTTCTGCAAATTTAACCGGGTGAACCGCCTGTAATAGTGCACTCCAGAATTCGATAATGTCAGCATCCAGCTTATCTTCATCATCAGCTGAAGAACATGCCCCAATACCAGATGCAAGGTGGTCAGACACCCCGACTCCTCCAAGCCCCAGTTTTTGAAAGATAAAGGCATCCTGATGCATTTCACATGTCCTGTGGTCTGATTTGTTCTCGGCATACGTACCGACTTTGAGTTCAACTACAGGATGAACGGTAACATCTGCAGTAACATGCGAGGCGTAACCCAGAAGCCAAGCCAGACACTTGTACCTCTTCTCCCCGGCAATTGCTCTAAGCAGCCTTGTACCTTCCTGGACCATTATCCCGGTGTGCGTATAGTGCATAAGATCTGCCCACTCTGCGGCATCACTGTTGCCTACGGCCAGATACGGATAATCAGGGCTTACCGCTCCCAGCTCTGCATACTTGAACCAACGAAGGAAGGCCTTTGCCGCCTCTTTCGGGAAATTAGGTATGGCAAGGAGTTTGTCTGTGTTCCTGAATTCATTTACTATCGTGATGTGTGCATAGGCTCCGGGCATGTATTTCTCCTTGTTAGCAAACTTTCGCGATGACTTTTCCGGCGATGTCGATAACCTGTGCTGATATTTTTACGACCTTTGAAATCCGTGCAATTTTCTTTTCGACCTCATCGAAAATAAGCATTGCTTCTTTGATTTTCTTGGAAAATTCGATGTACTCAATCCCTGCGTCATCTATCGCTTTTTCCTGAGAACTTTCCAGCAGGTCTGATGCGGCAGTGTAGCTAACCTTAAGAGCCTGGTAATCAGGATCACTGACAGGAGTAGCGTCTTTCAGTGTGCTCAGCCTTTCCACAAACAATTGCAAATCACGATTAATCTGAACCTTTGCCATGAGCTTTTCTCCTTTATATCAGAACCGACTTAAGTATGGTTTGACGCCCTTGGATAAATCAGCAACATCCTCACCGAATTCTTTGATGTCTTTTAGCCCGACCTTATGACTTTTAATGACATCTAGAAGTTGGCTGTTCGCTTTTCTCAAGGAGGCAATCGATTTCAATATCTGGCTGGATGTGGTTGTCAGGATACCCTTATTCTTCTCTGCCAACGCAAAACCATCGATCAGCAGAAGCCGGTCACTCATTGAGTCTCCCGGAAACTTCAGACCTTCAATCGCCACGCTGGCCAATCGGTCCTGCACGGTATTGATGTTGGCGTAAATTCCGTTTTTCTTGGGGTCAAAATCCTGCTCAAGGCTGTCGCATATCTTTTCAATCAACGGGGAAACTTTCGGCACAACCTTTTCGAGCGCTTCTTTTTTCTGGTGTTCGACAAGAATGCCACCAACTGCTGTAACGATCTGGCCAAGTCCATCAACTTCATCTGCAGTCATGGAGTTGTGGGGGAACTTGCCAACGCTTTTTGCGAACTTGTCAGCCGATTCTTTTATCTCTTTCTCATGACTATCGGTTGTAAATGCCACCAGCAACTTGCCGTACTGCTGCAGAAGATCTACTGCCGCAACACGGATATCGATGTCGTTCTTGTCGAGACCAGCATCCAAGTTCAGATTTTTGGAAAAGAAATATTCTCTTGCCGGAATCCCGCTGTCAGCCTGATACGGAGGTAGTACGTTTTTCTCGATAGCCAGATGATACCGTTTCATATCGATTACGTTCTCGCGGCCAGCAACGAATTGATCCTTGCTTGATTCACCCAGCGTTGAAGCCGCCTGTCCGAAGATCTCGATCTCCTTGCGTTGAGCAGAAGTAAGACCGCAACCTTGAAGTGAAACAACTACAACCAGACACCAACACGCAAGACATAATTTTTTAGTGCTCATATGAATTTCTCCTTACTGATGTGATGATTACTCAAGTCCTTTGAGTGTGTACTGCTGATGCCTTGTGATTCCAACTTCCGTCAAGGTAAGGAATTATGTATCTATGGCCCTCTCCGTACAGCGAGTTCTTTGCCATATCATCTCCTTTTTACTTGAAATTTTCCGTCAAGACGGTTATAAGAACTGTACGCATAATATATATGCGAATAGTTTCTATGTCAATATAGTTTTTATTCGCACCCAGATAACAGGAGATTGATATGGATGATCAATCAGTTACGATCCCTTGGAGTACACGAAAACGACTTCAACATCTTGAATTTAAGCTTTATTGGGAAGGAAGGGTCAATCGGGGAGATCTAACGGCAGAGTTCGGAATATCCATACCCCAGGCTTCGGTTGATTTCACAAAATACCAGGAGATGGCACCCAATAACATTTCGTACAATTCTAGTGCGAAATATTACGTGCCCACCGAAACATTCAAGCCTATATTCATCGAACTATCAGCTGATGCATATTTCTCAACTATTTTGTGTTCACCAACAATCGAAAATAATGCCACTTGTGGCTCGGATTTTATTGGTTCAGTTCCAAACCCTTCACGCGTTATTGGTACAGACATTTTAAGAACAGTTGTTCAGGCAATAAAGTATAAACAGATTGTTTCAGTAGATTATCGATCATTCAACAATCCACAACCTGGAAACACTCGACTGATTTCCCCACACGCGTTTGGAACAGATGGATCAAGATGGCATGTCAGGGCGTACTGTCATACTGATAATAAGTTCAAAGATTTTGTGCTTGGTAGGATTGCTGAGGCATCCATTACATCAGTATCAGATGTAGATTCAAATAATGATCGACAATGGTTTAACTATGTTGATGTTGTATTCGGGCCAGATCCAAAGCTCAATGAAGCACAAAAATTCATAGTAGCTATGGATTATGGAATGACAAACTTTGAATTGAAATTCAAGTGCAGAATCGCCCTTATTTACTACTTGTTGAAAAAATTCAGGATAGACAGAAACGATAGCGACCGTTCAGGTGAAGAGCAGCAGATTGTAGCGATTAACTTGGACGAGATTAAAGCAGCGATGAAAATCTAATAGTTAATTTTGATATCGTAACAGATTTGAGTTTTTCACTTTCTCTTCACGATCAAGGAGTCGTTGTGCCCATTCTCGGGCGCGTTGATATCGTTCCAACTGACTCGCGCTTGGCAGTTGACCGCTGGTCATGGCACTGGATGCCTCCAGTAATTCCTGGAGTGATGCCAGCAGATCCTCATTACTCATTACAGAAACCTCCATTTGTTGTTATCCTTCGGTCTTAATTCGGCTTGCCACGTCCTGGAAGAAATCGTGCGACCAGAGAGCAAGCATCTGCTGATCCTTGACGAAGGGCGCCACATCTTTACGAGCCTGATTCACATCCAGTCGGTCGATTGCCTCGAACAGTAAATCGGTAAAAACTGCCGGTGATAGATTTTTATCACCGCTCCAGTGGCCGGTTTGGCGCATCCGCTGCTCAAGATGAGCAAGGTTAAGTTGAGGATGGTTGGCGGCATACCAGATCAAATCATACCAATCGCGACCCTTGACCCGGTTCTTCCACTTGCGGAAGAGGATTGCATGCATCTTGCCGGCAAAGAGATCCGGGAGCGAATAGCTCCGGACGGCAAACGGTATAGGCTGCAGCAGATAGCGGGTCTGGGTACTGAAACCCGGCGGCGGGTCAGTGTCCACCTCGATCTTTACCTTCAGCACCTGACCGGCTGCAACCCGACCGGTAAGTTCCTCTCCGGCCTCAATGACCAGGAGTTCATTACGTGTATTCGCCTTTAGGAATGCGGACTGCACCGCAGATTCCACCGCCTTGTCAACCATCTCCACCCGGACGTTGAAACCGAATGCCTGCAATTCCTCTTCAAGTGATGCCGAGTACCGAGCCAGATTAAAGTCGGGGGATGGCGTCAACAGCGAGAAATCCAGATCCTCGGAAAATCGGTCGAGTCCGTACAGTATGCGCAGAGCCGTACCGCCGTAGAATGCGGCGTGTTCGAAAAACTTGGCCCGCCAGAGCCCGAGCAGAGCCACTTCCTGAATAATCTCCCGTAGTGCCCTGACTGAATCGTCAACGCTCTTCGGTTCATACTTGGCAAGCATGCGGGTTACCGCCTCATGCATTATCGTGCTCCTTTACTCAGACGGGTAATCAGGTCGGCCAGTAGTTTCACTCTGCGGGATCGATAGTGACGGCCTATTTCCGTAAGTCTGGCCGGGTCAAGTCCACGGAGATTTGCAGGGTCGATACGGAGATCAGCCAGCAAATATTCGTGCAACTCCTTCTGCGTTGAAATGCCGGCACCCCGGTCGGCAACGATCCGATCTGCAAGTGCCTTTTCCGGAATGGCGATCAGAAAAGAACGACCATCATCCAGTTCAACCTGGTCCATACCGGTACGAAATGCTTCCATTGGGATCATTCGATAGGAGAAAGTACCGACCGGCGAATCGAAAGTCCGGGAGCGGCCACAGGTTACCGAAGATACCGTCTCAACCCGTTCGGGTGTCAGGCCATGATAGTGCAGTGCATATTCGAGGGAAACATAGGACGGACCATAGATGAGGTTTGCAAGCAGTTCCCGACAGAATGGCCTCCGACGCAATGACTCGCCGAGGATATAGAGCCCCTTCTTGACGCGGACTATATCACCTTTGGCCAGCATGCCGGATATCTTCATCCGTGGCTGTGCATATCCGTGGACGGAGTCCAGCAGAGTCTGGTAGTCAAACTCCTCATAGGGAATGCTTTTGATCAGCAGGCTGTTCGTCATGATCTTCTCTCCCGCGCAATGGAGACAATTTATCATTTAAGAACATAGTATGTCCATTAATTTTAGACTTACTATGTTGCTATATAGGAAATAAACCGGAATGCTAAAAAATGGTAGGATTCGGCTATGCCTGTCCTCTCAGTGCTTCGCTGAGAGCTTTAGCATTGGAAGTTTACATATTCATGCAGAAGAACTTGCCGCCAACTGTGTGTCAATCGGCGTTGAAAATTGACCCACCATCGGCGTCCAAAATTGACCCACCCCAGGTAGTAGTTTTCAATTATTAATTCTCGTTTTTATTCTCCAGCTGTCATTCCCGGTTTCGATTATCTCGCAGTGATGGGTGACC
>DASXUK010000072.1:0-104202 GCA_036504875.1 Desulfuromonadaceae bacterium | reverse complement strand
TCCTACTTCGATAAACTGGGGCTGGTATCACTCATAGACCGGCTTCACCGACTTCAACACACTTCATGAATCGCCGTGTACGGAACCGTACGCACGGTGGTGTGGGAGGACGGCGGGGGTAACCCCGCCTCCTACCCGATTGGCTCCTCTGTGCATAAGCCGTACAGCAACATCGATCGCATCAGAATCCGGTTCGTGACAACTGCATGACAATAGGATATATTTCCAGGATTAGAAGAAGTAAAAGGGTCTTTCATGGCAACGATTACAATCTCTCCTTTATGTCCCTCCGAAATTGATGAATTGATACCGCTTGCCTATCGTATCTGGCTCAGCCATTACCCAGGCATCATAAGCGTTGAACAGATACATTACATGTTGGAACGGGGATATAGCCGCCAGCTTATTCTGGATGAGTTGGAACAGGGTATAATCTGGTTAAAGATAATGGCGGGAACCACCATGGTTGGATTTGCTTCGGTCGGTCCTTTCGGGGAGGATACCATGAAGCTGCACAAGCTTTACCTGTTGCAGGAGTTTCACGGTACAGGTATCGGTGGTCGAGCATTGGCCGAAGTGGAGCGTATTGTGAATAAATTCAGGATTGGCAAGCTGCTTCTTAATGTCAATAAATACAACAGCAAGGCAATAAAAGCCTATCAACGTGGTGGCTGGCAGATAGTCGAAGAGGTTCGCGTCGACATCGGCGGCGGATTTATAATGGATGATTTTGTCATGACAAAGGAAATTGGATAGTAGTTCAGTCGGGGTAGGTACAGGATAATTCCGAAACCATAATAGGAGGTTTTTTATGCTGACTCTGAAAGACGCCGCCCTTCTTAAGCAACTCTGTTATTTAAATGGCCAGTGGTTGGCTGCTGACAATGGTACCACGATTGATGTCACCAATCCGGCCAGCGGTGAAAGGCTTGGCTCAATACCAAAAATGGGAGCGGAGGAAACCAGACGCGCTATTGAGGCTGCCAACGCTGCCCTGCCGGCCTGGCGGGCTAAAACTGCCAAAGAAAGATCAAATATTCTTAAAAAATGGTTCGAACTGATGATCGCCAATCAGGATGATCTGGCTACGATCATGACAGCCGAACAGGGAAAACCTCTGGCTGAGTCAAAAGGTGAAATCGCTTATGCCGCATCCTTTATCGAATGGTTTGCTGAAGAGGCTAAACGGATCTATGGCGATACTATTCCCGGTCATGCTGCGGACAAGCGTATAGTTGTGATCAAGGAGCCGATTGGTGTTTGCGCAGCAATCACCCCTTGGAATTTCCCCGCCGCAATGATAACACGTAAGGCCGGACCTGCCCTGGCAGCCGGCTGCACGATGGTGGTCAAGCCAGCCACTGCCACTCCTTACTCGGCCTTGGCCCTGGCAGAACTTGGCCAACGGGCCGGCATCCCGGCCGGCGTATTTAGTGTTATTACCGGGGCCTCCGGAGCGATCGGCACAGAGATGACTACTAACCCGATCGTGCGCAAGCTGACTTTCACCGGCTCCACTGAAGTTGGTAAGCAGCTGATGTCCCAGTGCGCCGGCACAGTCAAAAAAGTTTCTCTGGAGTTGGGGGGTAACGCACCCTTCATAGTGTTTGATGATGCCGATCTTGATGCGGCAGTGGAAGGAGCAATCGCCTCTAAATACCGCAACACCGGTCAGACCTGTGTGTGCACAAATCGCCTGCTTGTTCAGGAAGGGGTGTACGAGGCTTTTGTGGAAAAACTAACTGTTGCGGTGGGCAGGTTGAAGGTGGGCGACGGGTTGAAGGGTGAGGTTCAGCAAGGTCCCTTGATTGACTTGGCGGCTGTTGTCAAGGTTGAGGAACATATAGCCGATGCAGTTTCCAAGGGGGCCAGAATTGTTTTGGGAGGCAAACGTCATGAGTTAGGCGGCAGCTTTTTTCAACCGACCATCCTCAGCGGAGTTACTCCGGAAATGCTTGTGGCGCGTGAGGAAACTTTTGGCCCCCTTGCGCCGATATTCAAATTCGTTACCGATGATGAGGCTGTTAAAATGGCCAATGACACCGAGTTTGGTTTGGCATCGTATTTCTACAGCAGGGATATAAACCGGGTCTGGAAAATATCCGAAGCCCTTGAATATGGCATGGTGGGAATCAATACCGGGCTGGTTTCAACTGAGGTGGCCCCTTTTGGCGGTATGAAAGAGTCGGGGATCGGCCGTGAAGGCTCCAAGTACGGCATCGATGAGTTCATAGAGATCAAATATCTCTGCATGGGTGGGATCATCTGAACGGTTTGGCATTAAAGAGCAATCAATTCACTAAGTAGCCTGTTTTGTACCTTTTTTCTGGATTTGACCTGAGCTAATCTGTATAAGTGAATTCTATTGCAAATTTGATTTTTTTTAGTTTAAAGGAGCGGAAGATGACAGTGACGCCAGCGATTCTGAAAACTTTGCAGATAACCGAAGATGAGCTTGCGGTGCGGCTCATAAAGGATGTCAGTGAAGTATTCAATACCATGGTGGGCATGGATGACCTGCTGCATCTTCCGCTGCAGATAGATCCGGTCACCCATTTCGAAAATTGCGTCACGGCAATGGTCGGTTTGGCAGGTACCTTTAATGGTCTAATTACTCTGCATGCTCCGCAAAAACTGGCTTTAGAGTTTACATCGAGCATGCTGGGCATGGAAGTTACCGAAATAAATGACGACGTCCGAGATGCCCTGGGTGAGATTGCCAATATGATTGCCGGATCTTTCAAGCAGCATCTCTCTCAAGGTGGTTCAGATATAAAGATGTCAACACCATCAGTGGTATACGGCAACGATTATTTTATAGCTGCAGCCAGCCCAATGGACTCACTTACAGTACGTTTTGCAACCAAGGATGACTGGTTCATGGTTGCTGTAGCCTTGGAGATCGAATGATCAGAAAAAATTGTTGAGTAAAAAGCTTTTAGTTTGTGCCGAAATAAAAGAAGTAATTGACAGAAATGGTGCTAAATGATAATCATCAAGTAGTAAAAATATAACTAAATATTTTCTTATCCAGAGCGACTGAGGGACTGGCCCAGTGAAGTCGCGGCAACCTCCTCTTGGGGAAGGTGCCAATTCCAGCGGGATCGCAAGGTCTCGGGAGATAAGGAAGAGACTTCTTCAAAACGAATCCTCTTCCGTACCCCGGAAGGGGATTTACTTTTGGAGGCAATAGATGAAGATTGATACACAGGCAGTTCAAATAGGGCTGGAATGGGACACTCGCACAGGGGCGGTATCGGTTCCCATTTACCAGACAGCAACCTTCAGGCACCCTGGGCTTGGACAGAGCACCGGCTATGATTATTCCCGCTCGGGCAATCCCACCCGTCAAGCCTTGGAAAACGGCATAGCACGACTGGAAGGTGGCAGTCGCGGATTTGCCTATGCCTCGGGTATGGCGGCAATCGCTAATTTGCTGCTGCTTTTCCGGTCCGGGGATCATATTGTAGTCACCGAAGATCTTTATGGCGGGACCTGTCGTTTGTTCGACAAGGTGTACAATCAGTTCGGCCTGACCTTCAGCTATGTTGACACCAGTAACGCTGCAGCGGTCAAGGCCGCTATCCGGCCTGAAACCAAGGCGCTTTTTGTGGAATCGCTTACTAATCCCCTGCTGAAATTCGCCGATATCCCTGCTTTAGCGGCACTATGCCGCGAAAGCAATCTGCTGCTGATCGTCGATAATACCTTTCTGACTCCTTACCTGCTTAAACCGCTTGATCTGGGTGCCGACATCACCATTTACAGCGCTACCAAATACCTCTCCGGGCATAATGATACCGTGGCCGGACTGGTGGTGGTCAAGGATCCGCAGCTGGCCGAGCAGGTTTATTTTCACCAAAATTCGGTCGGAGGAGTGCTGGGACCACAGGATTCCTGGTTGACCATTCGCGGCATGAAAACCTTGGGGGTTCGGCTGGACCGCCAGCAGGAAAATGCTCAAAAAATTGCTGAATGGTTGCAGGAACACCCGCTGGTGCGCCGTGTCCATTATCCCGGTCTCACAACCCATCCTGATCATAAGCGGATGAAGCGAGATGCCAGGGGTTTTGGCGCCATGATCGCCTTTGAGGTAAATAGCCATGACCTGGTCGAACAGACCCTTTTAAAGACCCGTTTGATATCGTTTGCCGAGAGTTTGGGTGGTGTTGAGAGCCTGATTACCTTTCCCGAGGTACAGACCCATGCCGATATCCCGCCTGAGCTGCGGGCCAGGCTGGGGATCAACAATGTGCTGCTGCGCTTGTCGGTCGGTATTGAAGATAGGGATGACCTGATAGAGGATCTACGGCAGGCGCTGGATGCGTGACAAAAAGAAAGGGAAAACATTTCTCTCACTCGCTCACTTCGTTCGCTAAAGCTCACAGAGGCGCAGAGAAAAAGAGAAAAAGAGAAAAAATCTTAAGTATAGCCCCAAAAATATTTATGATTTTCTCTGTGAGCTTTGTGAGAGACGCTTTGGATTTTTAAGGAGGTTTTATGAAATTTGCAACAAAACTTATCCATAGCGGTCAGACTATCGATCCGCGTACCGGTGCGCTAGGAATGCCCATTTATCAGACCTCTACTTATCGCCAGCAATCGGTTGATAAATTTGGTAAATACGACTATGCCCGCTCCGACAACCCCAGCCGTGAAGCTGTTGAAGAGGCAGTGGCTGCCCTGGAGGGTGGCACGCGTGGTTTTGCCTTTGCCTCGGGTATGGCGGCCATTACTTCGACCTTATTGATCTTTTCCTCCGGCGATCACCTGGTGGTGTGCGATGATGTCTATGGCGGAACCTATCGTGCCCTGACCAGCATCTTCACCCGACTTGGCATCCAATCGACTTTTGTGGATGCCACCAGTCCGGCCGCAATTGCAGCGGCTATTCGTCCTGAAACCAAAGGAATCTATCTGGAGAGCCCCTCCAATCCGCTGCTTAAGATCACTGATCTGCGGGCAGTTGCCGAGCTGGCCCGCTCCAAAGGAATAATTACTTTGGTAGACAACACCTTTATGACCCCTTATCTGCAGCGACCACTGGAGCTGGGTTGCGACATCGTCCTGCACAGCGGCACCAAATTCTTAAGCGGTCACAGCGATGTAATCTGCGGTTTTGTTGTAGTAAATGACGTTGAACTTGGCAATCGCATCCGCTACATCCAGAACGGCTTTGGAGCTGTGCTGGGACCGCAGGATTCCTTTCTGGCGTTGCGCGGCCTTAAGACTCTCAAGGTCAGGATGGATCAGGGGCAGCAAAGCGCGGCCAGGATTGCAGAGTGGTTGCGGGCACACAAACAGGTCCGAACTGTTTATTACCCAGGCTTTTCCGAACATCCCGGTCATGATGTGCACACATCCCAGGCCGATGGCCCCGGAGCGGTTTTCTCCTTTGAACTGGATACAATCGAAACCACCAAACGACTACTGGAAGGCACGCGCTTGTCCGCCTTTGCAGTGAGCTTGGGCGGGGTCGAAAGCATCATATCCTATCCGGCCAAGATGTCGCACGCTGCCGTGCCTCCCGAAGAACGTCAGCGCAAAGGCATTGGCGATACCCTGGTGCGGCTCTCGGTTGGTCTGGAAGATCCTGATGACCTGATCATGGATATAGAGCAGGCAATAGGCTAGGGGGACGTGTGAATATCAGCCTCAACGAAAAGAAAGTGACAGTCGAAGAGTCGGTCACCATCGCGACCCTGGCCGACCAGTACAAGCCGGGGGCGGATGTACTGATTCTGAATGGGTTTCCTGCCGCAAGCGAATCGATTCTCCGCGAAGGAGATACGCTGTTCCTTATAAAACGAGGGCAAACACCTAGTGAAGAAGAGCTTGAATATCTGATGGCGGCCCGCCACACACCTGGTGTGCATGCCCGGCTCAAACTGGCCGCGATCGGCATCGCCGGGGTGGGGGGATTAGGTTCGGCAGTGGCGGTGGCACTGGCCCGGGTAGGGATAGGTCGCCTTGTAATCGCTGACTTTGATGTTATCGAGCCTTCCAACCTGAATCGTCAACAGTACTTTGTTGATCAACTAGGCCAATTCAAGGTTGATGCCTTGACTGAAAATCTTAAAAGAATCAACCCCTATGTGGTAGTAGAACCGCATCGGGTAATGCTGGAACCTGACAACATCCCTTTGATTTTCGCCGGCTGCAAGGTAGTGATCGAGGCTTTTGACCGGGCCGAAATGAAGGGGATGCTGGTGGATACTGTGCTGAACCGGCTTCAGGATACCAAAATCATCGCCGCCTCAGGGTTGGCCGGTTACGGCTCCGGCAATGCAATCATAACCCGCCGGGTGGCTGATCGGCTCTATCTGGTCGGAGACAGTCTTTCAGAGGCTCTGCCCGGCAATGGTTTGATGGCCCCGCGGGTCGGCATTGCTGCCAGTCATCAGGCTAATCAGGCCCTGAGGTTAGTCCTGGGTGAGGGAGAGGTGTGATGAGTGCTGTTGAAAAACCGATTATTGCAGTAGCCATGAGTGGAGGCGTTGATTCTTCGGTTACCGCGGCCTTGTTCCAGCAGCAGGGCTATACTGTGATAGGCATTACCATGCGCCTGTTTCAACCCCACAAGCAGGGGGCCGGAACTGCCGCGCACGACGCAGCGGTTGTAGCGGGACATCTAAATATCCCACATCATGTTGTGGACTTTTCTCCCGGTTTTAATGAACTAATAATCAAGGATTTTATCGAAGAATATAACTGCGGCCATACTCCTAACCCCTGTGTGCGCTGCAATCGCTTCATAAAGTTTGGGTTGTTACTGGAAAAGGCCAAGGAATTGGGCGCCGAATTTCTGGCAACTGGCCATTATGTAAAGAAGACCTGTGATCCGAATGGCAACTGTCACTTGCGAACCGCACGTTGCCTTGGTAAGGACCAATCCTATTTTCTGTACACTTTAACCCAGGAGCGGCTGAAACAGGTTTTGTTTCCGCTGGGCGAAGTAGAAAGCAAGGATGAAGTCCGCCGGATGGCTCGTGAATTTGGCTTGCCGGTGGCAGAAAAGGGGGATAGCCAGGAAGTTTGCTTCATCCCTAATGACGATTACATCTCCTTTCTTGAAAATAGCGGCGTTCCGGTAAGCAACCCTGGCCAAATCATCCATATCAATGGCCAAGTGCTCGGCCGGCATCTAGGAACCCACCGCTACACAATCGGCCAGCGTAAAGGGCTAGGCATAGCCTGGAGTGAACCGCTTTACGTAATTGATATCAACACGGCCCAAAATGTGGTGGTAGTGGCAGAGGAACCGCATGTTTTCGCCAAGGGACTTGTGGCTGAGGATGTGGTCTGGATTGTGGAGCCAATCGGCACAGAATTTTCCACGAAATGTAAAATTCGTTATCGGCATCAACCGATCGACTGTCATGTGCGATTTCTGGAAAGCGGAGCCTATGAGGTGCGATTTCATCAGATGCAGAAAGCAGTCACACCCGGGCAAGCCGTAGTTTTTTATCAGGATGACGAGGTGCTGGGGGGTGGCAGGATTGTTTCGGCGATAAAGGATCCGTAACAGAAACCCTTTTTTCTCCGAGGCACTATTTTTTTTCCGACTTAGGCGTCTTGATCTTAAATTCCAGATACTGGGCTGCCTTTTTAAGCTTTTCAGTAACGGCGATTTTATCGATATAATGATCCAGGGCATGCAAAATCTGTTTTTCAGCACCCTCGCCGCTGAACCCGCTCCATTCCACCTTTTGGCGTAAATAGCCCAGAATAGCCTTTTGCTCGTCTTCGCTTGCAAAGCGGGTCGGGTCGACTATAAACAGTATATAACGGGCACTATCCAGAATATCCTGGTCCTTTTGTTCGTCTAGCAAAGATTCCATTACTGCAGCAATACTCCCCTTTTCCGCGCTATTAAGATTCTTGCTCTCCACATAAAGTTTGAGGTATTCCAATGCCGCTAACCGGTGTTCCTTGCGGTCGAACTTGAAAAGTAGTAGATCGGCAGCCAGCAATTTAAGCCCTTCCTCCTGGTTTGGTTGCAAGAAACATCGCAACATCAAGGCGATCTTTTCTCGTGCTGTTTCACTTAGAGTCTCGTTTTCAATGCGCCCTTTTATTTGTTCAAAAAGTTCCTTTTTATTCAGGTACTCATTATATTTTATGCGCACAACCAGTTCGCGTACCTCGTTGTCCTCGGTGTTATCCCAAAGCTGTTCAATCGACTGCATAATACGCCGCGAGATGATCTTTATCTTCTCCTCTTTGGTTGGCTCGTTTTTGTTCCAGTAGTCAGGGTATATGTCCAGAGTGTTGTCTATTTCAGCTGGGTTGCGGATCTTTTCGATGATAAATGAAAAATAATTAAGTATTTTCAGCTGGTAGACTTTGCCACCATCGTTAAGCGGTCGCAGAAGATCATCGAGAAAAACAGTGTTGAGCCCCGAGACACCGCTGCAGAGATAGCGGTAGACACCCTCCGCCTTCTGCACCTGTCTTTCGATATATTTTTGGCGCAGGGTTTCCCCCAGCATAGTTGTTTCAACCTTTTTAAAGAAAACACTCAGCAGGTTTGATGCGTGATGCTTGATGTTGTGGTCGGCGTCTTCGGAAAGAACAATATCGAGACAAGCATCAAAAATTTTCACCTGTTCCTGTTCATCCAGCGAACAATCAATATAGTCCTCTAGAATGGCGATGATTTCGGCCATGTGGGCCCGGTTTCGGCTATTGAGAAGGGTCATGAAAGTGTCGCGCAGGCTGCAGGAATCAACAATCCCGAAGAGAAACTTCACAGCAGCGTTTTTCCTTGAGACACCCTTGTCATCTGTTGACTTTAGAAGCTTGAGTATGCTTTCGGCAGGATCGGAGACCCAGCCCGGGACCAGGTTTTCCAAAGTTAATTTGCACTTCCTGCGAACCCGGTTATCCAGGTCATAAAGAAAGTATTTCGCCACCTCGACTTTAAATTCACGACTGGCCTGAGAAGTGACAATGATTTCAAAGGCGACCAGCTTATCCTTGGATGACAGTTGGGCAATATCTTTTTTAGCCTTAACAGCATCATTGATTTTAATGTAGAAATTGACTATGTCTTTAACAGATACTTCTGCTTCGATATCCATAGCGTCACGCCTTCCACAAAAATTTGGGGAATTATAGCTTTATACTTCCCGAAGCGCAATGCGAGATTGGCATAAGCAGATTCTTTCTTCAGGTACTAAAGGAGGCGTCAGATGTTCTACATTATCAGTCTGTTAGCATTTTTAACAACAGCCGCAAGTGCATTTGCCGAGGCTAGGACGATAACATTTTATTCTGACGGCGCTCTGGTCGAGGTTGAGGCCACGGCCACTAAAGGAACTATTGAGATACCATTGCCCTCCGGAGTTATAAAAGAGAGTTTAAGGATAAAACCCCTGGGAAACTCTACTGTTGAGCGGGTTGACGTCTTGTCTGCGCATCAGGATGGGAAGGGGGCCAAGGAACTCGAGATAGTGCTGGAGCAAAAAAACCAGCTGGAGGATCGCTTGCAGGCGCTGTCGACCCGCGAAGAGATATTCAAGGCGGCGGCCAAGTCGCAGAGCGGAAAGGCGCCACGTAAAACCAAAACTAATCCTGAACCGATGCAATCTATTCGACAAGGGACTGATTATGCCATTGCCCAGCTGGAGGCGGTCTATACTGCCAGGCGCAGGGCGGAGCTGGAGGTCCGCCGTCTTGAGGTCCGGATAAAGGCGTTAAAGAAACCAGGTCATGGCATGGAAACAATAGCCCGTATTGGAATCTCTCCTAAAAATGGTAGGGTCAGATTGCGCTACACTATGGATAGGCCGGCATGGACGCCACGCTATGACCTGCGTCTGAACAATAACGGGGCAGCGCAACTAATGCTTTTTGCACAACTACCCTCCTGGTTCGATGGTTATCGTCTTCAGGCCAGGTCAGGAAGACTGGCCCAAGGTTCTCCCGGGCGGCTGATTACGGCCACAGGAGGTGCGATGGTTCCTCTGGCCGAACACCTGATGCTGATCGGGGAAGAGAATTTCAGTGAGGGTATCCGTCCGTCCTTCTCCTTTGTCCTGACCAACCCGAGCAAAGAACACCTGCCTTCCGGCGAGGCCGCGTTTTATCGTAACGGCGAATACTGGGGCAGATTCAGATTCGATGGCTTGTCCTCCGGAAGAAGCCGAAGAATTGTATCCGAATGACAGATAATACCTGAGAAATTGCTTCAGGCGGATGTAAATCAAAAGGGACTTGCAGAATGACTGCAAGTCCCTTTTTACTGAGCGTCGGGTACACACTGATTGCACAAGTACATGTTATATAACATTTATAGTAGAACGTAAAAACAGAAGTACCCTCAAAAATACCCCCAAAAGTATTTGCATACCCTTTTCAGTTGGCTAAAATCGATCCAGGAATGGCCTTCAGATAGGTTTTCAAGATTCAGCAAGTCTGAATAAATAATCAGAGAAACTGAATAATATTATATACTTGACATGGTAATAGAATCATCTGTATCTTCCCATTTATGAAATTCAATCAAACACAGGGGGGCTACAAGATGAAAGCATCAGAACTGGTAAAAAGGATTCAGTCAGGTATTGCAAAGCATGGTGATATGGACGTGTACCAAGGTGACATGGAAGCGGTGCAGCTTGAAACGGTTGTGGCTGAACAGCCTGAAGTATATGGCCACATGTATCTTCACTTAGGCGATTACTAAACGCTGTCAGATTCACAGGATCACAACGAACGAAGGCCGAGGCTTTAACGTCCCGGCCTTCTCTTTGTCTGCTGTTCATCATCATGCTGATTCCGGGACATAACGCCTGGAGAAGATCACGACACCTACACGATGAAAGGATACATGATAGGGAGTTGCATCTTTCTTGCTGCTGCACTGTATACAGGCCCCTGACCTTCTGTCCTGCCCGAACCGCCTTGCCAATGCCACAGGTAAAAGCCGACCCCAAACACCCCCCCGGTACCCCCCTTTGTCGCTCCATACCTCCCTAGCCCACTCACGAGCTACTTATCTTCTGCATGAGAAAGCCACCCCTCGTAAATAAGAGCCATTTTTTTCCCAAAAAAATCCCCCAAAAAAATGGGGGAATATCCATCAGAATTTATCAGTATATTACGATCAGTTTTTACTTCCTGAAATATTGACGGTGACGCCACTTGTGGAAACGCTGATTGCGAGTTTTGTCGGGACACCTGATGCGTCAAGGTAGTAACTGTCAACTTCGGTTGCTGTAATCGCGGGAAACCACCCCAGGAAAGGCGGCTTATCATCTGGCCGGACTATCCCGCGAACCTGGTTAAGCCACTTTCTGCTTGAACGGTATTACCTTTGCACCTTGCTTCAATCCGTCAAGATAATCAGCCCAAAGCTGCATCATCTTCTTACGCTCTACAAGGTGAGCCGTCCGGTTATATGCCCTGCCGTTCGGATCTTTGACTGCGTGTGCAAGCTGGTGTTCGATGAAGTCAGGCCGAACTTGCAGCACTTCATCAAGAATCGTTCGAGCCATAGCTCGGAAACCATGCCCTGTAATCTCTGACTTTTCAAACCCCATACGCCGCAATCCGGCATTGACAGCATTTTCACTCATGCAGCGCAACGGTGAGCGGTGGCAGGGAAAAACATATCGACTGTGTCCGGTGAGAGGATGAAGGGCTTTCAGGATTTCTAAGGCCTGATTGGGTAGGGGGACAAGGTGAGCTAATTTCATCTTCATGCGTTCGGCGGGTATGTTCCATTCAGCATCATCAAGATTAATCTCTGACCATTCAGCCGCCCGTAACTCTCCGGGACGGACAAACAGTATCGGTGCAAGCTGTAAGGCGCATTTAACCACAAAAGAACCTTCAAAGCCGTCTATGGCTCTCAGGATCGGTGCAACCGCTTTCGGGTCTGTAGGTGCTGCAAAGTGTCCGCCCTTGACAGGTGGCAATGCTCCTTGAAGATCGGCGGCAACATCTCTTTCAGCCCGTCCAGTGGCGATTGCATACCGGAATATCTGACCACAGTAATGCCTGACACGGTGTGCTGAATCCAGCGCGCCACGGTTTTCAACGCGGTGCAAGACGGTCAGCAGTTCAGGTGCCTTGATTTCAATGATAGGGCGATTACCTAGCCATGGGAAAATATCTCTCTCCAAACGGTCAAGGATTGTAACGGCATGGGGCTTTGACCACTTATCGGCACTGGAAAATTTACTATGCCATTCACGGGCTACAACTTCAAAGCTGTTGGCGTTACTGACACACTTAGCGGCCTTCTGTGCCTTCTTTGTTTCGCCAGGGTCAACATCATTGGCAAGCAACTTCTTTGCATCGTCACGGCGCTGCCGTGCATCGGCAAGGGATAGGGCAGGGTAGCTGCCGAAAGAGAGTAGTTTCTCTTTACCGTCGAAGCGGTATTTGAAGCGCCATAGCTTGCCACCTGTAGGGGTAGCCAGTAGGAACAGTCCGTCGCCATCGGTCAGCTTATATGGTTTATCCTTTGGTTTTGCTTTGCTTACTTGGATGTCAGACAGTGGCACAATCTTTTTTGGCATGGCGCTTTCCTCCTTTTGGGGGTATCCGGTTTGCCTTTGGGGTACACGAGCTTTAAAAGTACCCCCAAAACAACTGGATTCAGCTATACCAAATAGGACCATATAAGACAACAGATAATAAAAAAGCCCCTGTTTTCAAGGGGCTTTCACACTCCGCCGGACTGTACCGGACTATGTTCTGGAGCCGTTGGTCGGAATCGAACCGACGACCTGCTCATTACGAGTGAGCTGCTCTACCCCTGAGCCACAACGGCCTTGGTGCCGGAAATAACCTGGCTCCATTTTTTCAATAGTTGCATTCAAACCGGTTTAAATTTACTCAAGCTCAGCCCCGCTGTCAAGGAATAGGTAGTAATAGTCATGAAAGATTGTCCTTTGCCAGGATAAAACAGGCAATGGAGAATCTAGTTTTCAAATGCCGACCTTGAACGCCCGTGCCACTTAGTATTCTTTGGGAGCCTCAAAAGAGGCTGCCATCAGCAAGGCTGCGAAGGGCAGCTTGACAATCCCTCATTTATGCCCAAACTCATAATATAGTGATCAACAGTAGCCTGCAACAAGCAGGGGAGGGTGTGCATATTATGGAAAAAAAAGATGCGTTTAGCCAAAAACTGGAAAACCAGGTTAAGGAATGGAAGAAAGCCATTGACGATTTGCAGGAGCGCGCTCAAAAGAGCACAACACATGCCAAATTAGAGCTTCTTGAAATGGTTGAAAGGCTGCAGCTCAAGATGGATGCCGTACAGATACGGCTTGATGAATTGCGTCGTTCCAGTAGCGAGGCCTGGTCAGGTATTGAAAAAAAGATTGAAGTAGCTGTGGCTGAAATGAAAACGGCTCTGGAGCAGGCAAGGAACAAATTCAAACATTAATCTGCTTTATGCCCTTGGAAGGAGATACGCCCATGCTTTACTTTGTTAAAAATAATCAAATCCATCGTTTCCCGGTGCCAAAACGGTGTGGAGTTCAACATGGCCAGGAGCAGCTGAGGGATACTAAACCGCATGACGCAGAATATTGCATTTACTGTCTGAACAGATGGCCTGACGAGGAAGGGCGCTGGTCGTAATCGGCTGTCAGCGAAACCGGATAAATAACTTGCCCGGTTACAGTTGATGCGGCAAAATAGCTCCTTTGTTGGGTGGTGTCATCTATTCGTCAAAGGAGTTTTTTATGAAAATTGTCGCCATCAATGGCAGCCCCAGAGGCATGCAGGGAAATACCGGACGATTGCTGGAGGAGGTTTTGTCTGGCGTGCGCCTCAGCGGCGGAGAAACAGAGGTTATCTCACTTTCAAAGGCTAGAATCGGTCCTTGCGTGGCCTGCGATGCCTGCCACAAAATCGGCATCTGTCCCATAGATGACAGCTATGAAGATGTCCGGCAAAGGCTCCTGGAATGCGATGCTTTTGTCCTGGCCAGCCCCAATTATATTTTCAACGTCAGCTCACAGATGAAGTCCTTGTTTGATCGATGTAATGGTCTGATTCATTGTGTGGCTTTGGAGGGCAAGTATGCTGCGCTGGTTGAAACTTCAGGTGGCGGTGGGGATGACGAAGTTTTGGGTTACATGGGCCGCTTTGCCAATACCCTGGGTGCCCTGTCGGTTGGCAGCATCGGTTCACCCATGGCTGGTGTGCGTAGTTTTCCTAATGAAACGGAGTTGTTTGCCAAGGCCAGGAAGCTTGGAGAGGAATTGTGCAGTAGTGTGAGAGAAAAGCGGAGTTTCCCGGAACAGGATGAATTTCGTCAGTCTTTCCGCGCCCGCATGCAGGGCTTGGTGGATTATATGCAAGATCATTGGGTTTTTGAACGGGAATATTGGCAGAAGAAGCAAGCTTCAAAGTGATCTCAAGCTGGTTTTGAACAATTTCAGGAGATGTTCTTTCTCGATAAAACCAAAGTGACGCTTGATCTCCTTGCCGCTTTGATCCAGAAAAATCAGTACCGGCAAGCTTTGAATCTTATATTTTGTAGCCAGTGCCGGGGACTTATCTACATCAACCGATATTATGTTCACTCTACTTGAGAACTCCTTGTCTTTACGCAATGCTTTAATTACCGGATCCACTCTTGCACAAGATGGGCACCAAGTCGCCCCGAATTCTACTAAGGTCGGTTTGCCGGAACCCATGGCAATTTTTAAAACAGGGTCAACAAGCCCAGACTTAGCCAAGACCTGATCATGAATAACCGTTAGCGATAAAACCAGGCACATCAGGATGGATAATAATAAATTCATAGATCGTAGTGTCTCAAGCGAAATTACTTTTTTGCTAGCGGATCCAGGCGTTCCTCCACCTTTGTCATGCGATTTCCCAGACGGGAGAGTGTTTTACGCATCTCCGGCAGATGGGGAAACACGGCCGCAGATTTGAGCCGAGACTGATGTGCTATGGCTGGAGTGCCGCTCATCACTGCGCCTGTTGCAACATTGTTGAATACTCCCGACTGCCCGGAGATCATGGCGTTGTCGCCGATCACCAAATGGTCCACTATCGCTACCTGTCCGCCGAGGGTGACATGCTTGCCCAGCCGGGTGCTCCCGGCAATACCAGCCTGCGCCACGATGATGCAATTCTCGCCGATCTGGCAGTTGTGTGCCACCTGAACAAGGTTGTCGATCTTGGTGCCGCGCCCGATGCGAGTCGTTTCCAGTGCGGCCCGGTCAACAGTGCTATTGGCCCCGATCTCCACGTCGTCTTCGATGATGACGATACCAATCTGGGGAATCTTGAACCAGCCGTCGCCGTCCGGAACGTAGCCGAAGCCGTCACCGCCGATAACCGAGCCGTTGTGAATCGTGACTCGGTTGCCGATTCGGCCCCCTTCCCGCACCGATACTCCGGCGTGCAGAGTGACGTCGTTTCCCAGCACAACGCCTTCATACAAAGTAACATTAGGATAAATCGTTGCCCGGTCGCCGATCAGCACCCCGTCTCCGACGTATGCGCCCGGGTAAATGGTTACCTCCAACCCAATTGTTACATTTTCGCCTACAAAAGCCCCGGGCATGACACCCTTGGCGACCCTAGGACGGCTGGTGTAAAGCGTAAGCAATTTGGCAAAGGCAAGATAAGGATTTGCCACTACGATTCCGTTGCGGCCAAATCCCTCGGCTGTTAAGGATAAAACAATTGCCGAGGCGCGGGTGGTTTCGACTTTTGCAGCGTATTTTGAGTTGGCTAGAAAGGTGATTTGCCCTTCCACAGCGCTATCCAGCGTTCCCAGCCCTTTAATAGAGATGGTAGGGTCTCCTGTTACACGTCCACCCAGATGATCAGCCAGTTCTTGCAAAGTTTTGGCCATGGCCATATATAATGCTCCTACACGTTCAGATTTGATTTCAGTACCACAGTACACTGTTTTTACTATAAAAAGTGGAATAAAACCTAACTCGCACGGAACGGATATTTCTTTCGCAAATCAACAGCTGCAAAGCCTGACGCTGATGCCCGGCAGTCATGCAAGGAGACCAAGATGACGTTATCGCTCCTGGGTCAGGAACCGTTTTACCGCACACATCCCCGGCACTGTACGCTTAGTTCTTTTTGCAGAATGCATTATTTCACAACCTTTTGGTCAATTGGTCAAAGATAGGAACGGTTTAGCGGATCAAATACGGACCAGAGCGAGGCATTTTTTGCATCCGTTCGAAGGGACCTGCAGTTATGCAGAATTTGGTTTACTGGGACAGGATTAATCCAAGTGTCCTTCGGGTTATGAGGTACCGAAGGACCTCTAAATCCTTAACCCAACCAACAAGTCGTACCTGTTCAGAACTTTATACCTCGGCTCCCCATCGTGAACGAATCTTGTAGCTATCTTTCTAATCCCTACGCTATTGTATGTCGTATGTCCTTGCCCTTGACCATAAAGATCACCATCTCGGCAATATTGGTAGCGTGATCGGCGATACGCTCCAATGATTTCGAGATGTAGTTGAGTCTCATGGCGCGGGAGATCGTACTCGGATCTTCGATCATAAAGGACAAAAGTTCTCGCTGAATCTGGACATTGAGCTCATCTACAAAGCTATCGTCCTTGCAGACCTTTATCGCCAGATCTGAATCGCCACGAACAAAGGCGTCCAAGGCCTCTTTCACCATTACCTCAGCCCGGTTGGCCATACGCGGAATATCGATATAAGGTTTGAGCGGAGGTTCTTCGTTCAACTCACGGGCACGTTTCGCGATATTGGCGCATTGGTCACCCATCCGTTCCAGGTCGGTTACAATTTTGAGTGCAATCGTAATGAAACGCAGATCGCGGGCAGCCGGCTGGCGCAGTGCCAAAAGGTCAAGACAACGCTCATCTATCGACACTTCTGCTGCATTGATCTCGTGATCCAAGGCTATAGTCTGCTCGGCCAATTGTGTATCCCGATCCACAATCGATTTGACAGAGTTGGCGATCATCAGCTCGACCTTACCACCCATTATCAAGATGCTTTGCTTCAAATCATTCAACTCGATATCGAATGCAGTACTAATATGTTCGTGCTCCATTATCTCTCCTAGCCCTGCAAATGAATAGGTTACTTATTGAATAAACCTTAGATTTATTAACCGAACCTTCCGGTGATGTAGTCTTCCGTCTGTTTCTTCTCCGGATTGGTAAAAATTTTGCGGGTGCCGCCGATTTCGATCAGTTCGCCCAGGTAAAAGAATGCAGTTACATCTGAAACCCTTGCCGCCTGCTGCATGTTATGGGTGACGATGACGATCGTATACTTACTTTTGAGTTCTTCAATCAACTCCTCTATCTTGAGAGTAGAGATCGGGTCAAGTGCCGAGCAAGGCTCATCCATCAGTATGATCTCGGGATTGACCGCAATTGCGCGAGCGATGCAGATTCGCTGGGCTTGGCCACCGGAAAGCCCCAGGGCGGAATCATGCAGCCGATCCTTTACCTCGTTCCAGATAGCAGCGCTTTTCAGACTGCGCTCAACCGCCTCGTCCAGGGTCGCCTTGTCATTTATCCCCGCAATCCGCAGGCCATACACAATGTTCTCGTAGATCGACTTCGGAAAGGGGTTGGACTGCTGGAAGACCATTCCGATCCTGCGCCGCAGCGAGATTACATCGGTGGAAGTTTCGTTGATTTCAGCGCCGTTAAACCGAATACTCCCTGCTATCTTGGCGCTCTCGACCAGATCATTCATGCGGTTAAAGCAGCGCAACAATGTTGACTTACCACAACCAGAGGGACCGATAAAGGCGGTTACCTGGTGACGGGCAATGTCAAGGTTGATGTCCTTCAAGGCATGGGCCTCACCATAGTGGAGGTTCAGGTTTGAGACTGAGAGAACGGGATTAGCAAATTGTTCCAACGATTGTGCCATGTTTATTCCTTATTGGTGAGTGAGAGCTAACTTTAGCAGCTGGATCCGATCAGAAGGTCGAGGTTGTATATTTTCTGCGCATCCGGTTCCGCAGGTAAATGGCTGTACTGCTGGCCAGAATGACAATAGCCAAAAGCAGCATGGTGGTGACGTAGACCATAGGTTTGGCGGCCTCGACATTGGGAGACTGAAAACCGACGTCATAGATATGGAAGCCCAGGTGCATGAATTTTCGATCCATATGGAAAAAAGGGAAATTTCCATCCAGGGGCAGTGTCGGTGCCAGTTTGACCACACCCACGATCATCAGCGGCGCCACTTCACCCGCAGCACGCGCCATGGAGAGGATCAGGCCGGTCATGATGCCGGGGGTCGCCATCGGCAGCAGAATCCTGGAAAGGGTCTGAAACTTGGTGGCCCCCAGCGCCAGCGATCCCTCACGGGTCCCCTTCGGAATCGAGGCTAGCGACTCTTCGGTGGCGACAATCACTACCGGTACGGTCAAGAGCGCCAGTGTCAGGCTCGACCAGAGGATGCCGCCGGTTCCGAAGGTCGGGGTCGGCAGACGTTCCGGAAAGAACAGGCTGTCAATACTGCCGCCGATGCCGTAGACGAAGAAACCAAGACCAAAGACACCATAGACAATGGAGGGCACACCGGCCAGGTTGTTGACGGCAATGCGCACCATGCGGGTCATAAGACCGTCTCTGGCGTATTCGCGCAGATAGATGGCGGCGATTACACCGAAAGGAAGCGAGAAGACACTCATCAGCAGTACCATCATGACCGTACCAAAGATCGCCGGAAATAATCCCCCTTCGGTATTGGATTCGCGGGGATCTTCCAGCAGCAGTTCGCGGACACGCTCAAGATAAGCCCCACACTTGGCGATTAACGACATGCTATTGGGACGTTGCAGGGCAACTATCTCAAGTAGCGCAATATCTTTGCTGGCGCCGGTTACATCGCTGAATTGGGCGGTGATCCGTGCGATGCCGGCCTGGGTTGCGGTGGCTTGTTCGTTCAGACGGGTAAACTCGGTCAGAGCTTTTTCGCGGACGGCGGTCAGTTCACCGATTTCAGCGGCGTTCTTTTCCCTGCCACCATATTCGAGCTTTAGAAGTTTCTGTCTGAGACGTTCAGCAGTATGGTTTAGGTCCGACATCTGTTTTTTGATCTTGCGCGTTTCGTCCACTTGGACAGAGACCAGCTTCAGTGCCTGTTGCAGTGCCTCATAAGGGGCTGTAGCAGTGAGAGAGATGCCTTCTGCGGTAACGCCCTTTAAAAAACCAAAATAATTGCCATGTTCACGGCGTTCAAGCAGCACCGCATCAGCCGGCAGACTGCGGGAGGCGATATCTTTCTCGTCGATCCAGCGGAAATCCTGCCCGAAGACATCCCGGTTGGCGACCTTTAGCTGTAGACGGCGGGTACCGCTGATCGGATTTTTTTCATGCTGCATGACCTGTCCGAGTGCGAATGAGCCATCTTTCAGTTCGAACTTAGCAAGTGCTCGCGGCCAAAAATAGCCCAGGCCGTTTGACATGACCACCCCGACCAGCGCAAGTGACATGACCAGTATGATAGCCATGGCGGCGCCGGTTGCCAGAACATATGGCTCTCCTGTTTTCCAGAACAGTTTCATTTCATATAACCTCATAGCTCCCTTCGTAACCTTCTCCCCGCTAGGGGAGGGTCGGAAGGGGGAGTAATCTCTTTTAATAGCGCCCGTACTTTTTACGGAACCTCTGGCGTAGCGATTCAGCAACAGTATTGATAATAAAGGTGAAGATAAACAACAGCACTGCCGAGAGAAACAACACGCGGTATAGTGAACTGTTAAGCGGCGCTTCAGGGATTTCTACCGCGATGTTGGCCGATAGAGAACGCAGGCCGTTGAACAGGCTCCAGCTCATAATTGGTGTATTGCCGGTGGCCATTAACACAATCATCGTCTCGCCGATAGCACGTCCAAATCCGATCATTATCGCTGAAAACACGCCCGGCAACGCCGAGGGGAGCACAACCCGCCAGGCTGTTTGCCAGCGGCTGGCACCCAAGGCGAGAGAGGCGGCGTTAAGATTGCGCGGCACATTGGAGATGGCATCCTCGGCAATGGTAAAGATGATCGGGATCACGGCAAAGCCGAGTGCAATGGCAATGATGATGCTGTTGCGCTGGTCATAGCGAATCCCTAACGAGCTGTAAAGCCACTGCTTGAAATCGCCTGAGAAGAGGCTAACTTCTGCGACACCACTCAAAAGATAGGCAATATAGATACCCAAAATTACGACTGGAATCATGGCAACGAACTCGTGACCACGCGTTATTCTCTGAAGCAAAGATGCAGTCTTGATGCGTTTCCAGAAGAAGATCGTAACCAGCAGCATCAGTGGAACAATAACGATAGTCAGAAAAATCGTCAAGACACTCTTGTCGATCAACGGAGCCAGCCAGAGTCCCGCTAGGAAGCCAATCACCACCGAGGGAATCGCGGCCATAATTTCCACTACCGGCTTGACGCGTCCTTTCAACTTCGGCGACATAAACTGGCTGGTATAAAGTGCGGCCAAAAGTGCCAGAGGTGCGGCAAACAGCATGGCAAAGAAGGTCGCCTTAATGGTTCCGAACACCAGCGGCACCAGGCTCAGCTTGGGCTCGAAGTCATCATTGGCGGCTGAGGATTGCCAGGAATATTCCGGTTTGTCGTAGCCCTCGTACCAGACCCTGCCGAACAGTGTGCTGAATGAAACCTCGGGGTGAGGGATATCCAGCTTCCAAACATTTAATGACCTATTGCTATCCAGGGCAGATAATGAGTTGCCTTTGGGTGAAAGAGCGGCAAGGGTGATCGGGGAAGCGGTTTTTATAGTCAACAGATTCCGCTCCGACGTCATATGATCGGCATGAATTTCAGCGGAATTGATCGAAAGCAGGGTCTTGTCACGCGGCGATGGGATTATGGCAGATATCGCCCCTGAATTGGGACGCAGGGTGTGAATGCTTGTCAGGCGTCTATCTTCGCCACTGCCGGTCTCTTTGACCGGAAACCATGTTGTCAACGTGCCTTTGGCATCTCCGACCGCAATTGACACGTCTCCCAACACTAGGGCCAGAGAGGTTATTGGCTGACGATCTCTGGAGGCTTGAACGCTGTCGAGCAGTCGAACCTGACCCGGTTCCGAAATATCCCAGCGCAGCAGCATCCCATTTTCGGTGCCGGCATAGAGATAGTGGCCTTTAGTATCGACGGCAACTGTAGACAGGCGACCTGGCAGAGGTTCGCTGATTTCTGCACTGGCAGTGCTTCGTTTTTCATTGCCAAGCAGATCTTTTTCCAGGAGCTGATGGGTTACCCGCAAATGGTCATCGGCCAAACGGTCGATACGCACTGCCCCTTTGCCTTCAATCGGGCGGGCAAATGATTGGACAACACCGCTGGTGGCTGTAAAAGATTGTTCGGACTGAGAGGTAACATCGTGAGAGAAAGAAATTTTACCCTCTGGATCCTTGGCCGCGGCGAGAATCACCATGACAGAGCTGATAGCGCCGTTGTCCCATAGAAGATTATAGGCTGACTTGCCTAAGCATTCCGCAGATACTACTCGAGCGGCACCCACCGGAATTGAGGGCGCTTTGATGCTGGCGGAAATAGAACCATCGGCAACGCTGATGAAGTGGAATGTCCCGGTTTCATCAAGAACGAAAACACCTTGCTGGTTCTCTTCTGAGCCGACCGCCAAAACTTTACCGGCCGAAATGGCGGCAGGCAATTTTACAGTCGCTGCAATCTTGGCAGAAGGTTGATAAAAGAGCGGCAGAGCTACCCGGGAGATCATCACGAGGATCCAGATAACCGAAACAATGACCAGAATCCCGCCAATACGTATAAACACCTCGGCTATACGATCGTTTCGCCGGGATTTATCGATAAAATTTTTCGCCATAGTACCCTGAGCTTAAACAAAAAATCCCCTCCCCGGAGGGAGGGGTAGTAATTACATTGAATTTCAAATGAATTTATTTGAGAGCCTTCAGCTGATCATCTACCAGTTTGGCGGTCAGCGGATCGTAGCCATCCTTCACAACAATCTCCTGTCCTTCTTTGGAGAGAGCATAGCGCAGGAACTCCTCCACAACCTTAGGCAGCGGCTGGCCTGGTTTTTTGGCAACATAGATATAAAGCATGCGACTCATCGGGTAGGAACCATTCAGAACGTTTGCGTAGGTAGCTTCGGCAACCTTACCACCTTCCTTGGCAGAAAGGGGTACAGCACGTACACCGGAGGTAGCATAGCCGATACCAGAGTAACCTATTGCGCCGATATCCTTGGCTACACCTTCTACGACGGAAGCGGAGCCGGGCTGTTCCTTTACACTGTTTTTAAAGTCACCTTTATTCAAGGCGTGCTCTTTAAAGTAACCGTAGGTGCCTGAAGCGGAGTTGCGACCGTAGAGGCTGATCGGCATGCTGGCCAGCTTACCGGTTACACCCAGCTCTCCCCAGGTGGTAACATCAACGCCACCACGTTTGTGGGTTTTGGAAAAGATGGCATCGACCTTATCAAGCGAAAGACTCTTGATGTGGTTATCCTTGTTGACAAACACCGCCAGAGAATCGAGCGCAACGCCAATCTTGGTTGGTTTAAAGCCATACTTCTTTTCAAACTCTTCAATCTCTGAACTCTTCATTTCGCGGGACATCGGGCCAAGTTGGGCCGTGCCTGCGATCAAGGCGGGAGGTGCGGTGCTAGAGCCCTTCCCTTCGATCTGGATATTGACATTGGGATACTTTTTCTTGAACCCTTCAGCCCAGTAAGTCATCAGGTTGTTAAGGCTGTCCGAGCCGATACTGTTCAGGTTACCGGCTACTCCAGCGGCAGTGGTGTACTTCTTGATCTTGGAGTCGACATGTACTTTTTCGGCGTGAGCCGCCACAACTGTGACCATAAGCAGTGCAGCGGTTAAAATAGACTTCTTAAACATTTGAATTCCTCCTTTTTGTTGTTACGAAACATATCTGCACCATAGCAGACTAGTGTTACATCAATGTTACGGAATGGAAAATTGTCGGTTAATTATTTCGTCGGTGTCAGGCCTTTTTAGTTGTAAAGGAAAAAATTGATCCCTGACCAGGTTCGCTTGTTACAGAAACATCACCACCATGAAGCTGGACAATATGTTTAACAATTGCCAGACCAAGTCCAGTGCCCCCTTGCTCGCGGGTTCTGGCCTCATCCACCCGATAAAAGCGTTCAAATATTCGTGGCAAATCTTTGAACGGGATGCCGATACCGGTGTCTGCTACCGACACCTTGACACATTCGCCGTTATCCTCGGTAAACAGGCGGACAGTGCCACCATCAGGAGTATACTTGATGGCATTCTCCAACAGATTGACCACAACCTGTTCCAGACGCCCCTGGTCTGCCATTACTCGCGGCAAGGCACCACCAATAGACTCATTGTATATTGTAACATTCTTTTGAACCGCACGTTCCTGAAGCAGCATGCACGCCTTGGCTATCGTCCCTGAGACATCAATCGGATTGAGCTCGATAAGTGCTTCTTTGGTTTCAAGACTGGAGAGCGTGAGAATATCGTTTACAAGATTGGCTAAACGATCCGAATGGCTGGAGATTATCTCCACGAAACGGAGGGCGCGGGCCGGGTCGGACTCCATGGTGCCATCCAGCAATGTCTCGGCATAGCCTTTGATGATCGTCACCGGTGTCCGTAGTTCATGGGAGACATTTGCGACAAAGTCTCTGCGTATGTTTTCTGCCTTCTTCAAATCGCTGATATCATGGAATACCGCGACCATACCCTGCCTGACGCCATCGACTTTCAGCGGGACCCAGTGCGTAAAGAGGGTAATGTCATTCGGCTGAATGGAAATTTCACGAACCAGCTCGTTCATATCTGGTTTGACAAGATCGTTGAAAGACTCCAACAGATCGGGATGACGGGATATCTCCACCAGCTTTTTACCTTCTACTTCGCCTGTTATTGAAAAAAGACGACGAAAGGCAGGATTAACCAGGGTTATGACACCGTCGGGATCTGCCACCATGAGCCCTTCGCCCATGCTGCTCAGGATGGTATTCAGTCGCTGCTTTTCGGCTGAAAGACGTTGTACCTGATCTTCGATCCGCTCCGACATCTCATTCAGCACATTAGCCAACATACCAATTTCGTCGTTTGAAACCACCGGGACCCTGGCCTTACTGCCTCCGTGGCCGATACGGGCGGCGGCATCGGCCATATCGCGCAGCGGTTTGGAAGTCAGATTGGAGAGGACATAGCTGAACAGGAGTGCAATCAGCAAAGTTGCCAGAGCTGCACCGCCAACAAGACCGTGCAGGGTATTGCGGGCAGAGGTAAGGTATTCCAGAGGCATGGCAAGTCGAATAATGCCATCTGTGGTTCCACTGCCGTATGTCAGTGCCGAGTAAAGCATGGAGGTCCGCAGGGTATCGGAATAGCGCATCGCGCCACCGCTTCCGGTTCTAAGCGCCTCCTGTACCTCGGGACGTTGCAGATGATTCTCCAGTTGTGCTAATCGTGCCTGTCCCACATCCGAATCACCGATGACAGTGCCATTTGGAGCAATCAAAGTAACCCTGGCCTTAATCACTGTTCCGATCGATTCAGCCAGATGCTGTGGCGATTTAACCTGTTTGTCGCTCATCACCAGCAAACGGGCTAATTGCACTTGGCTGGCCAGATTGGCCCGACTTTCCTCGATCATCCTTTTCTGCAGGGTATGATCGAAATATAGATAGAAGCTTCCAGTAATCAACGCAATCAGGAAGATGTACGACAACACTAACTTGGTTCGGAATCCCATGATTACTCCTCTATTTTATAGCCGAAACCGCGCACGGTCTTGATGATGTCTCCTGGTGAGCCCAGTTTGCCACGCAGTCGTGTAACATGTGTATCAACCGTTCTGGTATCCCCTGCGTTGTTGTAGCTCCATACATTCTGCAGCAGCCTTTCACGGCTCTGTACGCAACCTTTTTTCTCAGCCATAAAGAGCAGCAGCTTGAACTCAGTACTGGTCAGCTCAACCTCGAGACCGGCGCTTATAACCGTATGACGCTCTTTATCGATGACAACGTCACCGATAGAAAAAAGTTCAGGAGTCGGCATTTGCGCTTCATGCTCAAAACGTCTCATGACCGCTTTGACCCGTAATGCCACCTCGCGCATTGAAAAAGGTTTAACAATATAGTCATCGGCTCCGACCTCAAAACCGACCACGCGGTCGATCTCGTCGCCTTTCGCAGTTATCATGATAATCGGAATATGAGCGGTCCGCTGATCCTTGCGGAGTGCCTTACAGACCTCGGTTCCCAATAACCCCGGCAGCATCAGGTCCAGAAGGATCAGATCAGGCAGGTCTGCACCGGCGTGTTCAAGGCCCTGTTTGCCATCATGAACACAGGTAGCGGCATAACCCTCCTTCTCAAGATTGAAAGCCAGTAATTCCGCCAGATCTTTTTCGTCCTCTATAATCAGCACTTTATTCATGTCACGCCCCTGCTATTTATTCGCATTATTACAAATTTATATGATTCCAGGCGATCATTTGTAACATACATTTGTTACAGCCATGTTGCAGTCACATAAAGATTTTGTAGAAATTGCATTTTCCGATGTGGCCGCATCGAAAAAATTCACAAACATTTTATCTTACCTCCACCTGTTTGTAATATTGATCTTATATAGTGAAAAGAAAAAAGAGGAGGATTAAGATGAAGATCAGGCTCAATGAAGATTATTATTTTTGGTGCTGCGACTGGTGTGACACCGAAAACCGTGTGCTCTGGGTAAAACTTCAGGAGGAAACCTACTGCGGTGCCTGCCATCGACAGATGAACCTGCCGGACATGAGTGGTGTTGTAACTGAAAGCACAATAGCTGCGGGGTTGTGCTAGTCATGGCCGCCTGGCTAAGAGCATTGGCCAAATGGTGTCCTCTGCCGGCAGGGGACGGTTTTGCTGAACTGGACAAACAGATAGAAAAATTGCGCCGGTTGCGAGACGACTATCATGTCCTGCCAATACAGCAGCAGCCTGACAAGTCAATCGATTTAAAGAAAGGCGAGGAGCAGTTGTGTACTCAGTAAACCAGTATCATCAGGAATATCTAAGCACCAAAGACGCTGTATCGGGTGTATTGCAAAATGTCTCGCTTTCAGAGCTTGATCACAGCGAAAAACTGGAACTTGAACAGATTATTGTTTACCGCCAGGTTCAGCCGGTCTTTCAGCCGATTGTTTCATTGCAGGATGGCTCTGTTCATGGTCATGAGTCTTTAAGTCGTCTTATTCACACAGGGACGATCACAAACCCCGAAGAGTTGTTCGATAAGGCCCGCAAACATGGAATGACATCACCGATTGAGAACCTTTGCCGGGATAAGGCATTGAGCCACGCAAGCGACCTCGGGCTGAAGGGTATGATTTTTCTCAATGTCTGTCCGGCCCTCCTGCACACCGAAGAGCATCGCCGCGGATACACCGCCAAACTCCTTGAACAACTGGGCCTTCAACGTTCAAGAGTTGTTTTTGAGCTAACCGAAAAGACCGTTATCGATGATTATGCGCTCTTTGAGAAAATCATCGCTCACTATCGTTCGCAGGGTTATAAAATTGCTATCGACGATTTGGGTGACGGTTACGCCGGCCTGAAGATGCTATCTCAGTTTACTCCAGATTATGTCAAGCTGGCCCGCTTCCTGATAACGGATATTGACACAACGCCGATCAAACAGGCGCTGGTGGAGGCGATCCTCTGTTTTTCGAAGAAGATAGGTATCAAGGTTATAGCCGAGGGGATTGAACGTCAGGAGGAGCTTGTTTATCTGGCAAACATCGGAATTGATTTTGGCCAAGGCTACTTTCTGGCGAGGCCATCAGCTGAACCAATAATATGCGAAAATTTTACAATTCCAAAACCGGCTTCCAATATATCTTCCTGCATTACGAAAGTCCCCTGCCGTTTGACGAGTAAATATACAAACTAAACCAGCACCTGTTCGCGCAAAGGTTCCACGAGTAATTCCTGACTTCATGGAGATAGCCATGTCTTGGGTATTAAAAAACCTAAAACGGCAGTTACTCACGCGGAGACGCGGAGAAATTCTAAGAGGTAAAAAAGTGATTGAACCAATCGGTGAAGGGTTATCCTTAAGTTTCCCTGATTTACTCTGCGTCTCTGAGTTTCTGCGTGAAAAGGTTTTTTTTAAGGGAATTGACTTTCCGCCTGATTCTACTTACAAAACTCGACAGCTAAGTATTTATCTCTTAGAATTTCCAATTCACGCACTCCAATTGCATGCAGACCGGCATCGTCTGAGGCACACAGCTTGTGTACAAGTTCCTCCCACTCGTAACTTGAACAGTGGTTTTCCAGAGGAACTTTTCTCATTTTACGCCCGATTTCGGCATACTTTGTTTTATTAGCAACCAGCATGACTGATCCTCCGTTTTGAAGCCTGCCCTGTGAAGTTATGCTGCACAAGTGGAACTTGGTTTCAGCAAGGTCAACCTGTCGGTTTCTTTTTGATTTACAACCGTAGGCCTGATTGAAACCGGCTCCTGTTTTCTGTTATGGGTAAATCGGCTGATTTCATCCGTTAGTTCAACCGAAAGTCCTGATAAGGCATCCGATTCCACCGCAATAGCAGCAGCAGCCTTAACGGTTTCTTCCGATACATGCTCGATAGCCACAATATCTGTGCTGATCTGTTCCGCGGTTGTGGAAAGCTCCACCGTTGCGGTCGCGATCTCGCTGGCCATCCCCTGTAGCGATGCTACGCTCTCCACAATCCGGTGCAGAGAATCTCCGGCCTGTCCGGCATGTTCGACCCCCAGTTTGACGCGCTCCAGACTTTTGTTCATGGCGCTGACCGCTTGACCGGCATCCGCCTGAATGGCCTTGACCCGCTCAGTGATGCCGACGGTTGCCTCGGCAGTACTGGTGGCCAGCTTGCGCACCTCATCAGCCACCACGGCGAAGCCGCGGCCGTGGTCTCCAGCCCGGGCAGCTTCGATAGCGGCGTTTAGAGCCAGGAGGTTGGTCTGGTCGGTAATTTCGATTATCACATCCACGATCTCTCCAACCTGCTGGGAGCGCTCATTTAAGGTTTGCATCACTTTGGTGGACTCCTGCACTGCCCGGGCAATCTCCTGTACCTCCAGTCCAGTTTGGCTCACCACGTCAGCACCACAAGCTGCCAATTGACGGGCATCGGTTGCTGACTGGGCAATCCTGGAGGTGTTCTGAGATATCATCGCAATGGTCTGGGACATTTCTACCGCAGCAGCAGCGACCTGACCGACACTGGTCGATTGTTCTTTGACCGTGGAATGAATTTCTTGCGCAGTCCGTGTTAACTCGCGTGAGGTCCCGGTAAGTTTGCCGGATGATTCAGAAACCTTGGCCAGAATTCTCGAAAATGCCTCGAGCAGCTTGTTAAAGGCATTGATCGTTACTGCGAATTCGTCATCGTTCTTAATCTCGGCAGTCTGCGTAAAGTCCCCGGTCTCGGCAATGGTCACGATAGAGCCATTCAATCGTGCAAGCGATCTGACAATGCAGACGGTCGTTGTGATGGTCAGGATCAACACCAGGCTGATCACGGCCAAGGAGATGCCGATCAGCAGTTTTTTGAACAGGTCAACCCGTTGACCGACGACCGTTACAAAACGTTGCTGTTCCTGAGCAGTGGACTGAACATTGGCCTCACTCTTCTGTCCCTGTTCAAGGGCCACTACCTTGACCTTCTTAACCGAGCTGTCAACCAATGCCATATTGTCCAGCACCTTGCGCTGCGAGGCGCTTATGGTCCGAACCGATGCGCCGGCGCTGCCGACAGCAGTGTTGATAGCCGCCACAGCGTCATCAACAAAACCGGAGCTTTTAATCTCCTTGATAGCCTTGCCGGCCTGGGATACGTTACGGGCAATGCGCGCCTGAATTGCCTGCACCTCAGCCGTGGCCCTGTCCAGTTCAACCGGGGTTTCGCTCAGCATGATCATGCGGGCCTTGGCATCCAGAAGCTTGGCATCAACACCAATAGAATAAACAACATCGTTGATAGCGTTGATCTTCTTGTTCAGATCCATGTCGTTATCAACTTCATTACGGAAGTTTTGTACATTGACCAGGAGATCCGGCACCGCACTCTTGTCACTGATCGTTTCATTGAGGGTCTTGGTGGCGGTGGTCGCCCGGCGTGATGCGCTGATAACCAAACCGGAGATGATCTCCTTCAACCCAACCAGCGATTTATCAACCCGGGCCATTGCCCCGTTGACCTTGGAGGCCTCTTCTTTGAATATGGCCATGCTCTTGAACTTTTCGTCGGTAGCTTTCAACACCTGATCATGCAACTCTGAAAATATCCCGATGTCCGTGGATGTCTTTTTGAGACTGCTGATCTCGCTGTTGATCCGTTCAAGATTTTCCCTGCTGCGGGAAATGGAGGTTGAGATCTGCTGAACCTCCTGGGAGTCGTGTGCCAGGCCAAGTTGCAACAGATCGGCGGAAAGCTTTTCAACCGCCTGCTGAAACTGGACAGTTTTGACCTGGACTGGAGTGGACTGTGAGGTCAGCAGGGTGATCTTTTCCTTGACCATCAGAATCGTGATCAGACTAAAAAAAGCAATGCCGATGATGCCAAGAATGCTGATTGTGGAACTCATGTAGAGTCTTGTTTTTATCTTCATTTGTGCAGCTCCCCGTCAGACATTTTTAACCAGACTAGACTGCCGCACAATACTCACTTGGATCATGACCACTATCGCTTTCAGAAATCTCTTCTTGGTCATTATGTTTTCCAAGATCACGATGCAACTGGATTA
This sequence comes from Desulfuromonadaceae bacterium, assembly GCA_036504875.1. Taxonomy (GTDB): domain Bacteria; phylum Desulfobacterota; class Desulfuromonadia; order Geobacterales; family Pseudopelobacteraceae; genus JACPFJ01. Next base: position 74,454 of record DASXUK010000072.1, on the reverse strand, counting down.
TTGCTTTAAACGCGGTAACGATCGATTCTTTTGCTGCCTTGTCGCTACAATCCTCGTAGGCATTCTTCAAAGCTGCAATGGCGGTGAGAATGTTTGTATTGAGTTGTAAAATATTCATGATAGGCTCCCTTCGAATTTGTGGCTGCTTATCCGTACAATCGCAATGGTTACCCGGGTTTGCGCCAGCTGTTTAGAAATTGTGATACATGAAAGTCTCTTTGTAGTTTGCCACGCCACCAGGACACTTTTGTTGCTGTCGAGGCAACCAAAACTATGCGTTTGAGTGTAGAATCCAACGGTTTCTTTTTGTGTCTAAATTTTAACAAATTAGCGGTTACAGCTGTGTGCCGTGTTGGTAAAATGTGCGTGACAGGTAGTAAAGGGAGAAAATTGGCCGTTGAACGCACATCACTAAAAAAATTGTAACCAAAATGTTGCCGAATTGCTACGCAGCGGCAGTGCATGATCTGCTATGCTCTCATCATTTCAGAGGCGATATTTTTATGATAACAACGCACAAATCCGGCAAAAATCGGCCACACTTGATTGTAAATTCGGTTTCCGGGTGTTATTCCCGTCGGCGGATAGACCGAGCTGTACGCAGTTTATCCTGCGCCGGGGTCACTCCTGAGATCCACGAAATAGATACGCTTGAAGAAACGGAAACCTGCTGCACGCAGATACAGAAAACAGAGGCTGCTCCGTACATTATTGTGGCGGCCGGAGACGGCACAATCAACGCCGCTTTGAACGGTATCGGCCCAGGCAAGGCTACCTTGGCCCTGATTCCGCTCGGCACCTCAAATGTATTAGCTCGAGAACTGGGCATTCGTTCGCTCGATGACAGTATCAACCGCATCGTGCGCGATGCGACCAAGCCGTTGGCAGTCGGTGTGTTGGAATTGGGTGAGGCTCGGCGCTATTTCAGCCTGATGGCCGGAATCGGTTTTGATGGTGCGGTTGTTCGGGATGTCGGCCGGTTCGAAAAGCGACTTCTCAAACAAGGCGCTTACGGACTGTCGGCCTTGCGGCAGCTGTGGGCGTGGGACAGGGAACCGCTGGTTGTTAGCTGCGAAGGATATAATGTCTCATGCCACTCGGTCATTATCAGCAATGCAGCACGCTATGGGGGTGATTTTGTACTGGCGCCTGGTCAGGATGTTTCCAGACCCGGACTGTCCGTTGTCTGTATAACCAGTGATCGACGCCGTACCTATCTGGGGCTGGCCATGGATTTATTGCTAAGGAGGGATTGGCCAGGCTGTGCCGTCAATCGCTTTACGGCAAACAATCTGGTGGTCAACGGTACCAAACCGATTCAGGTGGATGGTGATTTTGCGGGTTACGGCCCAGCGCGATTGAGTGTTGTCGATAATTTTGCCCGTATCATTGCTTAGTGAGTTAGAAATCATTTTCTGCGGATTTTTGCAGGAAATAATTTCGTTACCGCACTTATCCCGATTTGTCGGGACTAGCTTCCGTTTCGCTCTTTGCCGATTGGGCGGTACGCTGGCCGCTGCTGTTATTCTGATCGCCGGTGCACATGTTGTTCCCGCCAACGCATCCAACCGCACCGTCACCATTCAGGCTTCACAGAAACTTCTCACTTCGCCGGTCGCTCAAGCCGCCATTGATGATGCCAAGGTATTGCTTCAGCAGGCCCTGCCTGCAGCACATATCCGCATCAACAAGCCCGGAGCACGAGTCGTCATCGTCCTGCCGGATATAAACATATCAACAAAAAGGCCGCATCACCCCCTGCCTGCATCGACCGGACACCGCCTGAAAACTCCCGATCGTTCTTATAGTTGGAAATCCCGTACTGAAGCCGGCCAGACGGTACTCAGGCTACAGGCCAGTTCACCACAGGGAGTAGCTTGCGGTCTATATGGTCTGCTGCAAGGTAAGATGGGATTCCGCTTTCATCACCCACGTGAGTCCGTCATCCCGAAGTACGGCAGTTGGCCGCTTCCTGAGCATTTCACCTTCTCAGGCCGGCCGCTCTTTGAAAAAACCGGCTTTCATCTGCACACCATGCATCCGATCGAACTGGCCGAACAGCTCCTAAATCCCGATTATCCCGATGCCTTCAAGGATGTGGCACTTTATATCGATTGGCTGGCGCGCAACGGTCAGAATACCATGCAGTTTGTTCTGCTCCGTGGAGTAGACCGCGAGCGTTGGCCTCGTCATGCAGCCCGGATTGTCGAGTACGCCCATCGACGGGGTGTGATGTGCGGGGTACAGATATCCCTGAGTATGCTGCAGCAGCAGGCCTTCCAATCCATCACCCTGCTACGTCCGTATCCCGGCTATCGACAGCAGGTGGACGACACCCTGGCCTGGCTATTCCAAGCCCCGTGGAATTTTATCTCCCTTGAGCCGACCATGGGCGAACATCTACCGTTTCTAAACAAGATTGTGCCCGACATCCAGGCCTATTTGGAACGGCAAATGACAGAACGTTACAATACCCTGCTGCTATTCGGCACCCATGTCATCGGGGGTGAAAAGGCCCACCGTGAACCGCAGCTTGCCAGCAGCGGCATCCTGGTGCATTCGGTGATGTGCTATTCCGTATCGGAGAAGACAGCTCCGGTCTATGGCAACCAAAACCAGTGCTTTATGCTGCAGACTGCACAAAAGGAACAACCGCGCCGGGAGACCTGGTACTGGCCGGAATCATCCTACTGGGTGGGATTCGATACGCCGATCCCTTTGCTGTTGTTGCCATACTTGGATGCCCGCCGGCAGGATATCGAGATCATGGCCAAGCTGGGGGTTAACGGCCACCTGACCTTTACTTCGGGTTGGGAATGGGGTTACTGGTTGATAGACTGGAGTATCGCCCGCTGGTCGTGGGAGTACCGTGATTCACAGATTATTCGGAAGAGCGATTGCCTGACCCCGCTGTTGGAGATACTCCCTGAGCCACATCTGCAGCCGCTGTGGAAAGAAGCCTTTCGTCTCCAGAACCACTATTTGAAGGAGTGTGATTTAATGCGTTTCATGGCCGCCGCCACTCCTTTTTCCGAGCTGCCGCACCCATTTGACAAACCATTTCAACCGACACCGGAATTTGGTTATTCCCAGCTGCTTAGAACAGCTACCCCGCAGGAGGTAAACCGGCAGCTCGATGGCCCAATCAATGGCCTGGAGGAATATGCACGCACGATGGGCAGTATCTCGCACAGGATGGAAGCGATGCTCCCAGGGGGTGAAAGAGTTGAAAACTCTGTTCTCATGCGGCGAACATTGGCTCGCGAACTGACCCGCGCCCTGGCAGTCAGTGCGCTAAGAGCCCGTCATCGGGCCTTGACACTTCGAGCGCTGTCAGCCAGGGTCAAAGAACGGTTAAGCAATAACGGCCATGAAAAGCCCGAGTCTGTAAAACTGCTGACCAAAGCCCGTTTAGTTCGCTACAAGGCCCTTAACCTGGTCAGGCAGCAGGAATCTGGCTACCGTTATCCGCTGCCGCTGTTGACAGGCCGTCGCGACAGTCTGACTGCCTATTCTTTCGGGTATCTCTATCCTGCCAGCCGGCTGTTTTTCTGGGAGCGTGAGGAGGAACAGGTGGAGCATGGGCGCTTCGATCCGCTGTTCATGAATCTGTGGGACGTCTCGCGTACGCTGGGGGTGGGGAGCCTGTTTCTTAAATAAGCTCGTTGGATATTGTGAAGATTTCAGAAATCCTCTGAGTCTTCCAATTTCAAATTAACGGCGCCCCCAAATCGCGCTCTTTTTCGCATATCGGACAGATGTAAAACGTTGAGGGAAGATTCATATCACAACACGTCCATTCCGCAGAACTGGCGAGTTTCTCAGCACCATCTCACGGATAAGGGTCTCTTTCATAGTTGTGTCCGATTTTTTTTAGACATTTATTGCTCCTCTGACCTGATGTAGTCTAAATCTCGCAAACCAACTTCGGTGCTTTTGGCGCCAGCGGGGGAAACGTTACATCTCCCGCGTTACCGACGTCGTCTGAACCGAATAGGAGTTTTTCTCTCCCCTACTATCCTGACGATACAAAACAACCGCTGAGCCGTCCCATGCTATCCAGCGCCGAGCCTTTTTATTCGGGTCCGAAAAATCGATTATGCGACAGGGGTACTCTCTCCCGCCAACCGCATACTTTTCATTACGGATAAGGCGATAATCCCTTTTTAACACAGCCATTTTTTCCACATCCAGAATCCTCAGGGTGACCTTGGTTTTACCTGAAAAATCCAGGCGCGCCTCTGGGCATTCCATTGTGGTGTAGTCATAACTGTTTCGCGGGATGATGATCGAGCGCGTGGCCCCCTGTTCATGCACATCGAACCGAAAAGTTGCGTTTTCCAGGCGACCCTCGATATCGAAGGTGACGCCGTTTTCCTGGCCCTTGTGGGCATAGCTGACAAGGGCGCCATTCAGCAGAACCCCCTTCTCGATAGCTGCTACCTGATACCCCATCCACAAAAAAGATGCCTTGACCGCTGTTCTGGTTTCAAAATAAATGTGGGCCAGACCATCTTCTTCAGTCATGCGCTGGGTGGTGGTGACATCGCCGATAGCCAGGCCCATTGATGAGACTTGATAGTGCGCCACCGTTCTGACCGGTACACCCGCGGAAGAGGTGACCACAGTTGTCAGAAACAGGATGAAGAAAGCGGCCAGATGGCAACTGCATCGCCCAAAAAAAGTTTTCATGTCTACTGCTCCCAGTTTTTTTGCTGCAATGTATATGAAGAATAACGACGTTGGTACAGGTTTTTGGCCAGTTCAAACAGTTTCTACACAACAATTACATAACCTCAACACGCCTGTAACATTGCTATGTTATCAATGTTAGGCATGAACTCATATAAAGCAGACCTGCACGTCCACTCCAGCCATTCCAACAAACCCACCTACTGGGCCATGCGCAAGTTCAATGTCCCGGAGAGCTATACCTCGCCCCAGCACCTGTACCGGGTTGCTCACGAGCGCGGCATGGATTACGTCACCATCACCGATCATAACGCCATCACCGGCGCTATCGAGATCGGTCACCTGCCGGGAACCTTCATCAGTTCCGAGATAACGGCCCATTTTCCGGAAAATGGCTGCAAGGTGCATGTGGTGGTGCTGCACATCTCCGAAGCCCAGTTCCGAACGATCCTGGAACTGCGTAAGAATATTTATGAGATGGTCGCATACCTTCATACTGAGAAGATCGCCCATTTTTTGGCCCATCCGCTCTATGCTCAGAATGACAAACTAAACCTGGAGATAATCGAAAGATCGCTGCTTCTCTTTACCACTTTTGAAATAAAAAACGGCTGCCGGGCACACCGTTTCAACGGCTTCACCAAACGCCTGGTTTCATCCCTCAACGAATCTGTAATCGAGCGCCTGGCAAACAAATATGATCTGCAGCCGTATGGAGCCGCACCGTGGGTCAAAGGCGTTGTTGGAGGTTCGGATGACCACGGCGGTCTATTCATTGCACGGGCGCACACAACCGCCTACAACTCGGCCACCATCGACAGCTTCATCGACGCTGTCAGATCGGGCGACAGTTGGGCCGACGGCGAGGACGGCGGTCCGCTGACCATGGCCCACAGCCTGTACGGCATTGCTCATTGTTTCTACCGGGAACGTTTGGGTGACCGTCGGCACGGCGCGACTCCCTTTGTAAGTGCATTGCTCGATCGTTTCTTCAACATTGGTACAGATAAAGGTTCCTTCGTCGATAAGATCCGGCTTTTCATCCTCAAAAACCTGCCTGCTTCTCGCAATCACAACGGAAAGAGTTTTGAAGCGATACTTGACTCTGAGGCACGACTGCTGCTTAACGACAACGAGTTCCTGGTAGGTATCCGCAATGCCGACAGTAACCGCAAGATATTCGCAGTCACCAGCCGACTCGCAAACCGCCTGATTTTCCACTATACAAACCGCCTGATGACCTTGCCGCTGAATGCCGGTTTTTTTGACTATCTCAATACCATCGGTACGATCGGGCTGGTGCACACTCTAATATCTCCCTACTATTTGGCTTTTCACCATCAACACAAGGGCAAAGAACTGATACGGGATCTGACCAAGGCGCTGCCTGAAATGCGTCGCAAGGAAGGACCTGAAAAGATCGCCCTGTTCACCGACACCTTGGATGAGATCAACGGTGTTGCAATTACGATCAAGCGCCTGATAAGCACCGCCCGGAGCCGGGGAGTCGAGCTGACCGTGATCACTTCAGGCGATGAAGGGGATGATGCTTTAGAGGGGGTAAAAAAATTCCAGTCGGTTGGAGATTTCGTGCTGCCGGAATACCCGGAGTTGAAGCTAAATTTTCCTCCGATACTAGATGTGATGGATTTCATCGAGCGCGAAGGCTTTACCCGCATCCATATCAGCACCCCCGGAACGGTCGGGCTGCTAGGCCTCCTGATCGCCCGCATGATGAATATCCCGGCAGCCGGCACCTACCATACCGACATCCCTCAATACGTACGCAGTCTGACCAATGACGAATTTCTGGAGCAGGCGGCCTGGAGTTACATGATCTGGTTTTACAACCAAATGGAAGAGATCATGGTGCCATCGGCAGGAACCCGTGAGCAGTTACTCTCTCGTGGTATCTCACCAGAACGGATGAAGCCGCTCCCCCGCTGGGTAGATACTGAAACCTACACGCCTGATATGCGCAATCCCAGCTTCTGGAAAAGCCGCGGCATTGGCTTGGGCAGAACTGTGCTGCTTTATGTGGGGCGCGTCTCCCGTGAAAAAGGGCTGGAGATGCTGGTGGACGCCTTCAAAGAGTTAGTGGATGCCGGGACGGCAATTGCTCTGGCTGTTATTGGGGATGGTCCCTTACGGGAGGAAATGGAAGCAGCGCTTTCGGGGTATCCAGCTCTGTTTACCGGCTACCTGGCAGGAGAACAACTTCAGCGAGGCTATGCATCCGCGGATCTGTTCGTGTTCCCGAGTGCCACCGACACCTTTGGCAATGTGGTGCTTGAAGCACAGGCCTCTGGTCTGCCGGTAGTCGTTTCCAACGAGGGGGGGCCACACGAGCTGATGATTGATGGTGAAACCGGTGTAGTTTTCCACGCCGGCAGCACAAGCAGTCTGGTTGGCTCAATAAAAATGCTAGCTTCAGATCCTCAACGGATTGCTCTCATGGGCCGCAATGCTCGTCGCTTTACACTGGACCAGGCTCCCGGCAGCAACGAAAGCTACAGCACCATATTGCATTCTACCGCCGCATAGAAACCGAGTCGAACAAAGGGAGAAGAAAATGACTTTCGCTGAAATAAAAAAAATTGCCACACAAAACGGCATCAAGGTTGTCGGAGTAAAAAAGATTGAAATTGTCAGAGCCATCCAGAAACAAGAGGGTAACATGCCCTGTTTTGCCTCCGGTAAGGCTACTGAATGCGGCCAGCCGCACTGCCTCTGGTCCGCTGCCTGTGAATGATTCGTGTCGTTGGCCGTTTCCGGAACACTCTCCCATCTACTATTTCATCTCTTCAGCCGATGCCATGAAGCGCAATTTGGAAACACGGGTGGAGGAGCCTCTGCTTGACTTTACACAGCTCAAAGTGTAAACAATTGTGTAAGGAGGTGTCCCATGGCAACAAATTTGGCTATTGACGATAACCTGCTCGAAGAAGCCCGCATTGTCGGCAAACATGCAACCAAAAAGGCGGTTGTTAATGAAGCGCTTGCTGAGTATGTTCAGCGCCGTAAACAAGCCGAAATTATTAACCTGTTTCATAAGGTAGAGTATGATTCCGACTATGACTACAAAGCCCAGCGCAAAAAGAGATGAGAGTCCTTGTTGACACATCCGTATGGTCCTTGGCGCTGCGGCGCAATCAACCTGCTGATGGCCCGGTGGTAACTGAATTAATCGAGTTGATCAGAGAAGTGCGGGGCCAGATGGTCGGTCCGGTACGCCAGGAACTCCTTTCCGGTATCAAGAACCAAGTCCAGTTTCAGAAACTGCGCAAACACCTGCGAGCTTTCCCCGACCTTGAAATAACAACCAGCGATTACGAGTCCGCAGCAGAATTCTTAAATCTCTGTCGTGGAAAGGGAATTCAAGGATCTAATACGGACTTTCTCATTTGCGCCATAGCTGCACGCCACAAGATTCCCATATTTACCACAGATGAAGATTTTACGCTGTTTCTGCCTCACCTGCCGATAATGCTCCATCGTCCCCGTACCTTAACGACTTGACCCAGTCTAAGTCCATTTCGTTTTAACTAGCCGAATCGGGTAGAAAGCGGGGTCTTCCCCACCGTCCTCCCACACCACCGTGCGTACGGTTCCGTACACGGCGGTTCCTGTCAGCATGTTCCGTTATTGCCTTCCATTCCTGGGTCCTATAAACACCCTGTCTTGCCTCACGGATTCCTACTTAGTGAGGGGCAGGTTTCAACCGACTATATCTTTAAAAATGTTTATTGTTGAGAGCTGGCCCCCTGTGGAACGGGTTGACCCGCCGTCTTTTGGGCGAGTCTTACTTCCTGGTTGGAACCTCAATTTTTGCTTGGTAACTCACAATTGTCTCTGACCCCTCTTCTCTTGACTCTGGGCAAAATAATATCTTTGCATAATCTGTAAAAATTCATTTCCCCTCCATAATAAATCTTCCCAACATGGCGGGCAGCCGTTCTGGGTAGATTGTTGTTAGTCGATGTTGTAGGGCACCATTCCTGGCACGGCTGGCTTGCCATTGTAGATGCCGATTTCTTCAGAAAGACATCTCATTATTTCAAGATAGGCTTGTCGAACGATGCGAGGATCATGAACCTCGTCTGAGAAAGCCAAATCCCAAGCCTGATCCCACTTTGCCCCAAATGCATCTCTTCTTCTGTTGAATTGTGTTTTTAACTTTGCATCCTCACCCCATCCAGTGTAGGTCTCAAAACAAAGATTCTGGAAGTTCATGCATGCAGAAAAGAAGCAGGGGGAGAATAATGGGGCAGCGAGATGAATTTTTTGGTCAATTATTCTTTTTGGAGGCTATTACTTCAGACGGTGTTTTTTCTTTCCATGATCCGACACACGTGAAGTAACACAGATTTTCATTCAGAAGGGGGGCAAGGTCGTCGTAGATGTTCAGGCGCTTCTCGACTAGTTTCTGGTTTCGCCACTGAAGATGCTCAAAGCGCTTAGTCAGTCGATGGATGTAAACTCCTACTCCTGCAATAACCAATGGAGTCAATGACGAAGATATTAATTTCACCACTTCGAGAGAAGTCCATGGATTTTCGTTTCCAGCGGTCATATTCTTCTCTCCTTTTCTCTTGGTTCAACTCTTATAAGGTCCCTGTCAGTCAATAGGCAAAATGATGCCTAGCCGATTTTGAGTCGTTTTCTTTGATGAATCTACCTCTGTATCTTATCCGTTCTGACTTTATTTCCAATAACTGGGTCAGGAAAGAATCCTGCACCAAACTCTTATTGACCGTTCACGCGCGCGCTTGAACCGGTGATCTACCCAAATGGAACATTTAGTCTGCCAATAACTTTCAATCATGGCGGTGTTTGAAATGTCGCTGATTCTATATGAATTTTTCTCAATAATGAAGTTAAAGAACAAAAGTGACGTCAAGTGCCACTCAAACAAAAAGAGCGGCATTGCCGCCGCTCTCCCAATTCTGCCTCAATAGCTATCCTGATCTAACCTTTCACGGTTCCTCACTTATTCTGCGATTGATGACCACTGATGACCCCGGCAGTTTCTTAGCGGCCTTCTTGACCTCGGTGGAGATCGAAGCCAGCTGGGCGTAGGAGGTGACCGGCGTCAACCGGGTATTGACAATACCGATAGAGATCGAAAGCAGCCCGAATGTCTCCTGCTCCCCCTTGCGATTCACGGCGCTGTAGCAACCTGCGGAAAAATCCTTTTCCCCATGAAACATCGGCAAATGTTCTTCAAGTGCCTTGATGACCTGAGATGAGATGTTCTCTGCCTGGTGCGGCTCGGTAATGATAATGAAATCGTCCCCTCCGATATGTCCGCAAAAGAATGAAGACCCCGTGCCCGACGAATGTGTCGCGCCGGAGATGATTTCTCCGATTGCCTTGATTACCACATCTCCCCGCTGAAACCCGTAATGATCGTTGAACGGTTTGAAATTGTCGATGTCGATGTAGGCGATGTCGAAACCTTTCTCCACATGGAGCCGCTCATTTATCTCGCGCTGGATGCTCTCGTTTCCCGGCAGCCCGGTCAACGGGTTGGCGCCTCTGGCCAGCGTCAGGTTGATATCGGTAATGGCACTGATGAAGCGGTTGACATCCACAATTCCGTGATAGATCCCGCCTCGGGTAACACAGATATTATCCACCCGGATGTCCATGTCCTGTGATTGAATGGCCTGGGCAGCGTCTCTGATGCTGGCATTCGATTCGAATTGCAGTTTGATCGGCCCCATCAGGTCGCGCATCTTTTTGGAGTGGTTAATATGGAAGGCGAATCCGTTCAATCCGATGATATGTTCTTCAAGAAAGGTCGAGCGATTGATAATGCCGACAGCGCGGCCCTCAGCCACCACCGGCAGAACCAATAGGTCCGGATTGCCCTGAAATCGTTTGAGAACTGCTGCAAGATTATCACCGGGGTGAGCGGCTAATACCAGTGTGGAAATGTCGCCGATATACTCTACGTTGACTGCAGTAACAGAATTGTGGCTGGAATCCGGGTTCCGGGGTACTTCCACATTGGAGAGCACACCAATAGTGCCGGGATATACATCGGGTGTGGAAACCGACATGTCTCCGACCGACAGACCTTGAGCAATAAAAGCTTCAAACTGCTGGGGGTCCAGTGGCCGGGCAAAATAATAGCCCTGCGCCTGCTGGCATTTGCGCTCTCGTAGAAATTCGAGTTGCTCGCGTGTTTCAACCCCTTCGGCAATGACATTCAGTTTAAGTGAGTGAGCCATGGCAACAATGGCATCCACGATTGCCGCATCGTCTGGGTCATTGATAATATCGCGAACAAAAGAGCGATCAACCTTGATCGTGTCGATCGGCAGATGTTTAAGATATGAGAGCGAAGAGTAACCGGTGCCAAAGTCATCTACCGAGATACTGATGCCCAGTTCTTTCAGGCGAAGCAGCTTGCAGACCGTATCGTTGGCATCGTCCATGAGTGCGCTTTCGGTCAGCTCAAGCTCAAGAAAGTGCGGCTCAAGTCCGGTTTCTTCAAGGGTTTGCATGACCAGTGGTACAAAAGCGTTGTCACGCAATTGGCGGGCGGAGAGATTGACGGCGACCTTGAGTTTCGGCAATCCGGCATCCTGCCAAGCCTTGTTCTGTCGACAGGCCTCCTGCAACACATATGTCCCCAGCTGCACGATCAGCCCATTTTCTTCCGCCACAGGTATAAATTTGTCAGGCGGTATAATGCCTTGACCTGGTCGCTGCCAGCGCACAAGGGCCTCCATGCCGATAATATCCTTTCCGTTGATGGCCATCTTGGGTTGATAACAGAGGAAAAATTCTCGATCATCTATGGCTCGCAATAACCCGGTTTCAATACTGTGACGCTCGACAGCCTTATGATTGAGTGCTTCGGAGTAATACTGGAACGTCTCGCGATTTTGGCGTGCCTGATTCATGGCAATATGGGCATTTTGAAGAAGCAACTCACTTGTCACGCCGTCCGCCGGAAAACAGGCAACACCGAAACAGGCCGGAATTATAGCTTCATCTGTTCCCAGTTGGATCGGCGCAGAGAAAACCGCCTTCAGCTTGTTCAGGATCAGGGCGACATCGCCCTCCAGTACCGTTCCACCCAGTACGATAACGAATTCATCGCGATGGATACGGGCAATGGTATCATATTCACGCAACGTCGATGTCAGGCGATCGGCAATACCGCGCACCGCTTCGCTCCCGCCGCTATGCCCCCGTGCGTCAACAACAGCCTTGAAACCGGTAAGACTTATATAGAACACGGCCGTATTCTTTGACTTTCGGCTGTTGAACGCTATTACCTGATTCAATCGGTCCAGCAGTAGGTTGTGGTTGGGCAGGCCGGTCTCCCGGTCGTAATAGGCAAGTTTTTTTATCTCTTGTTCGGCCAGGTGAAAGGTTTCATGCGAAGATCGGAGCTGTTGAGCATTATGACGAATCAACAGATACAAAAAACCGGCAGTCGCAATAACGAACAGTATCCCCTTAAAGATACCAACTCGTTCGAACTGGCTCAAATCCTCTACAAACCAGGCGGACGCGGTATCGGAAAACAATACCCACCCGATCCCGACAAAAGAATACAAAAGCATAATCCTGACCGGGGAAAGCTTATGCCCAGGCGAACACAAGTCACTACTGGTTTCTATAAACATGGCAGGGCCTTTCTGCGCTTTTCAGGCAGGAAACGACTTTGCTAACTTACTTATCCTGTTTATCAGGGCCCAGTCAAAAAGGAGTACAAAGACTGGACATCGATTGCAGACAAAACTTTACACTGATTTGAAGTGTGACGGCGTTACAAGTGAGTAAACTGATTGTGACGGTTCGATGATCAGACTGAGGTGGGGGGCAGTTGGATCAATGTCATGGGGATGCAAAGACAACCGTACTGCCGAAGGCTTTTTCAAACAGGTCTTTCTTGGCATTGGCACCAAAAATCTCAACCGAAACATCCTCAGTGGCAGTGATGTTGATAGTTGTTGTTGTGCCTTCAAATTTACAAGAGACCTCCTGTATCAGACCACTTCTGCGGCGGTCAAGCCCATCAGCCAGACGCAGAATACCGCCCAGGCGGGCCACTATCACCTGATCCTTTTCCTTCAAGCTCTGAAAGGCATCATGTTTTCGTTTGGGGAGCGACTTGCGATGGTAGCGCGCAATCTGTGCTATAAGCTCCCGTTCACGCGGGGTGAAGCTAAACAGTTCGGCGTGGCGTATAAGATGATAGGAGTGTTTGTGATGACTGCCGTAGCTGATGAAATATCCACTGTCATGGAGAATGGCCGCCGCTTCAAGAAGTCTTCTCTCCGGCTTCTTCAATCCGAAAGCAAGCGCCAGTGTATCAAAAACCGAGAGGGCCATGCCGGCCACGTGTATAGCATGGGGCTCGTCCACATGGCAGGAGCGTGCAAAATCCTTAACGGTCTCTCTCCAGGTAAGCTGGGTACTGTTTTCGGCAGCAAAACCGAGTCGTTTTATTGCCCTGATTAGTAGTCCCTCGCGGATTCCCCGCTCATTGATTATTATTCGATTAGTGTCGAAAAAACGCAGCAGTTCCTCAATCACTACCACTCCGGCCACAATGATGTCGGCCCGGTCCTGGTTAAGTCCCGGGATGGTCCGGCGCCCTTTCAGATCTTTGCGGATCAGCATGGCCAGCATGTGGACAACCTCGGACCGGAGTACCTCGTAACCATGTATGGACACGTAGTTGTCATTGCGCATCTGCAAGGCCATGCAGCCGATCGCTGTCATGGTGCCTCCCGACCCAATCAATGAATCAACGGAAGCCATTTTGCCGGTAAAGGCTCGTTTGAGCTTTCCGCGTATATGACGCTGGAGTTTTATCAACTCATCCACATCTATCGGGTCGCTCAGTAAAAAACGGTCAGTCATGACAACCGCACCCAGATCGAGCGAGTAGAATTTTTCCACATGATTCCCACACGCCGTAACGATTTCGACACTCCCTCCGCCTATATCGACCATGGCATAGCGTTTCCCGGACATGTCAAAATTCGAAAAGGCGGAGGCTGCCGTCAGTTCGGCTTCTCCTTCACCGGAAATGATCTTGATCTCGTGTCCCAGCTCTTCTGAAAGCTTCGCAACCAGCTCTTTGCCGTTGATTGCTGTTCTAACGGCGCTGGTGGCAACCGCTTCTATTTCCTGGACATTCAACCCGGTCAGAAGTTTTCGAAAATGTCGGATAGCTTCAATTGCTCGTCTTGAGGCCTCATCAGAGATCACTCCGGTTATGGCCAGTTTCTCCCCCAGGCGCACCGTTGCCTTCTCATCATCCATAATCTTGAATTTGCCGTCTTTGGAGGCTTCTGCGATGATACAACGAATGGAGTTGGTACCAATATCGATGGCTGCGATACGCGATTTTTGCATGTGGCCTCAGTGCAGTTAGTTTTGGGGAAAAGCTTTTTTGAACGACATGACTCGTTTCTTGCCTGGCGTCAAATACCAGAGGAAACCGGCCGGTTCGTCATCCTTGTCTTGATCAAGTTCCAAAGCCACGCAGGAGCTCTTTTTCAGCGTGATGGTCCGATCCTTTCGATCAAGTAAAGAAGCAACCAATAAACCAAGCTGAGGTTCGTGGCCAACCAGCATGACGCGCTTGGCATCCCCACAACTCTTGAGATGGTCAACCAATGCACTGATATCAACTCCCGGCAAAAGTAGTTCACTTGCTACAACGACATTTTTGCGGCAGGCCTTTTCAGCTGCGATCTCGGCCGTTTGTACAGCGCGGGTCAGGGGACTGGTGATTGTAAGCCGCGTTTTGGGGCCCATTTTGGCTATCTCTGAGCTCATTTTTCCAGCCAGTGAGCGCCCTTTTTCGGTCAGATAGCGCCATTCATCCTGCAGGGTGTCACTTGCCTCTATTGCTTCAGCATGCCGCATAACATACAAAATCATGGTATCCTCCAGGTTGATCGTTTGTAAAAAACATTGACACTACTATAACATGACTAAGCGACTATCATTCCATGGGTCATTTTTTTGGGATGTTTGCCCAGAAATGACCAGGCCAGTAACAACCCACCCAGCAGCATGTATGTCAGATAATCCGTTGGTACCCCCAGCATCCAGTGCTTATGCCAGGGTATGCAGTCTTGTGAAAAACGGGCCAGGCCAAAGGCCGGGTTGAGGACGAACCAGAGAAAGTCTTCGGCGATCCAGAAGATCATTAATGCTGCTATGCAACGGGCTTCCATCCGCCATGAGAAACGGCCCTGTACAACATGAGGAAGGTGGAAGGCCAGGAACATGAAGGAGAAGACCCAGGCGTGGTAGCCTGTCATGGCCCGCCCGCCCCAGAAAATATCCAGAAGCAGGTGTTTTTCTATTCTCCAGGTCGGTAACGAAGCCGCCCAGCCGTTTGCGCCCTCAATCTGGATTTCGGTTTTAGCGAAGAACATGCCCAATAACAGCACCCAGAACAGCAGTAACAGTATGTGAATGAGCTGTTTAGTGAAGCCAGATTTCATGGTGTTCTCACGACCGCCCTCCAAGAACACAATCAAGAACCTTACGGGCCGAATCAGGCCGCCCCAGGAGGCGCGCTTTTTCACGCATGCTTACCAAGCGCTCCGGTTCGTTGAGCAACAGGTGCACCCGCCAGGCCAATGCATTAGCATCACAGGCCTTCAGGGCGACACCATGTTCAAGCAGGAAATCGGCGTTGCGCTCCTCCTGGCCGGGAATCGGCGATACGATAATCATCGGCAGACCCATGGCCAGGCATTCCGATGAGGTCAATCCGCCCGGTTTGGTGATGGCCAGATCGCTGGCAGCCATGACCCGCTCTATGCTATCGATGAACCCCAGCGGCAATAATCGTCCAGGAAATCGCACCGCCAGAACCTTCAGTTTTTTGAGCAGCTTTTCATTCGTGCCCGCCATGGCTACTAACTGGAATTCTCCATCCATGTTGAGCAACCGCTCTGCGAGCTTGATGCTATCACCAAGCCCGGCACCCCCGGACATCAGCAGCAGGGTCTTTCGTGCCGGATCCAAACCAAGTTCAAGAGAGCATTGAGTTCGTGAAAAACTCTCTGAAAAAGCCGGCATGATCGGTATCCCGGTGATATGAATATTTTCGGCAGGAATACCGCGCTCAGACATGCGACCAGCCAGTTCATCGTGAGCGGCAAAGTATCCGCTCATCCCCTTGTGAATCCAAAGGGAATGCATATCAAAATCAGTCACCTGAACCCAGACCGGTTTTTGGAATTTCCCTTTCCTGATCCGCCGCGAAAGCAGTTGGGCAGGCAAAAAATGTGTGCAGATGACATGATCAGGCGCAATGTCATTCAAAACATTTTTCAGTTTGCGCGTATTGACCGTTTCAATAGTTCTTCGCAGGCGTGAGAGAGATGAGTCTATTTTTTCCCGGTCAGTCCGGTCATAGATATAGCCCCACAGGGCTGGATGCTGATCGATCATCTTAATATAGGTTTCAGTATAGATGGTGCGAAACAGCTTGGGAACCAGTTCCATGAGATCGACATGCACCACCTCTATATTGGAATACCACAAAGCAGCAGCTGTCTGGAGCGCTTGTGCGGCCCGGACATGCCCGGAGCCTGCGGATACGCTGAAAACAGCAATTCGTTCGATTTTCGTGGAATGAGTCATTCCACTATCCACCAAGGTGGATCTGCTCATGAAAGTGTCGCAGGCTGACTATCATCGACGAATCCGGGGTTGGGTCAATGTGCGGTATCTTTGTCTGTCCACCCAGTTTGCCCCGTTCTGCCTGCGACCATCGGTAAATGCCGTCTTCCGGTACTAATATCACATCAGGCGCGTTGATCCGCTCCTGATTTCTGAAGGTGGCATAGTCGGCATTCAGGTCGCACAGGGTTGTGTCCAGTACTCGTATTGCCTCATCTATACCCAAGTTATCACCCTGCAACGCCAGTATCCACTGATGTCGCCGGCCTGGGATGTCAGCGCCCACCATGAACTCGCGCACATTCCAGCTATCGCTCTTGTTGAGGTTGGCAACTGCCTGTTCGACCTCGCCCTGGGTCACTTTTTCCTCCAGCTTGTCAAGAAATCGGTCCCGACCGGTAAACTCGATCAAATAAGGGGCTGTGGAAGTGAACCGGATCGTGTCGCCGATATGGTAACGCCAGAGCCCTGAGCAGGTACTGAGGATGACTGCATAGCGCTGCCCGGCTTCAACCTGTTCCAGCGGAATGGCATCGGCATAGGGCGCCGGTTTGCCGCGCTCATCCAGATCTTCAAAACGGACGAACTCGAAAAAGGTTCCATAGTACGGGGTCAAGCGCATCAGGCCTTCGCCAGGCTGTTGGAAAGCCATGAAGGCTTCGGATGAGGGGAGCAGTTCCAGCATCTGCGGAATGTTACCGTCGAACAGGCACTCGAATTCGTTCCGATAGGGCTTCATGCTGGTTCCGCCGTGAATAATCAGCTCCAGATTCGGGAGCAGATCATGAAGCGGCTTGCCGCCCAACTCTAGGCAGCGCTTTAGCAACAGGATGATCCAGGGTGGCACGCCGGAGATAACTCGAATGCGATCATCACGCAGCAACAGTTCTGCCATGGCCTGAAGTTTAGCTTCCCAAGGGAGAGCCGATATTTCCGGTTTAGGCTCTACGAAAGGTGTCAGGTACCAGGGGCGAAACCGGAGCGTAAGGGCGCTCATATCACCTGACCAGACACCGCGCTTGACCTTGCTCAACCTGGTGGAGCCGGACATGTAGAGGATCTTGCCGTTTAGAATCTGTGATTGCGGATTGGAGGCCAGGTAGCACGACATCATGTCAAGGGCAGCCCGACGGTTCTCGGCAAACATCTGATCCGAAAAAGGAATGAATTTGGTTGGGGCGGTAGTTCCGGATGTCTCACAGAACATCTTGGTGGTGCCGGGCCAGGTCACGTTCTCAAGGTTGGGAGCTGAACGGCCAGTGGATGAGGTTGCCTGATCGCAGTAGAAATAATCGGTCATGAATTCTTGGTACGACCGGATCGGCACACGATTTTTGTAGTAATGGTAGGCAACATCAAACGACATGTTTTTCAAGCGGGCAAAATTATTGTCCCTGCCAAACCGTGTCGTCGCCGCTGTTTCGAGCAGATCTTGAAAAATCCGCCTCTGGGCTTCCAACGGGTCCCACCGTTTAAAAAGGTTGGCCCGCTTTACCGCTTGCGAGTAAACAATTTTATGCAGCGGCCAGGCCGCCTGTATCCTTGCCAGAATACCCACCTAAACCGCCAACTGCAGACGCGGATAGAGGAGCTTTTCATACCAGCTATCCAGCAGGGTGTTGTAGAATTCATGGTGAAAGATGAGCGAAGCGTGGGCTACGCCGTCACCAATTGTGTTGGATTTCACCGATTTTACACGGCAGGATGGGAATATTCTGGTGTAAAGGGAGGGTTCGCTGAACAACTTCAGGGTTGGCGACGACGGGACAAGAATATCAGACTCGTTCTCGGCCAAAAGCACCAGCACCGGGCCGGAAAATAGAGTACTGGAAAGTAAAGGGAACCTGAAACCCCGGAGTGCCGTAACCCTTTCAAATCCGCCACGCGCTGTTGTGTATTCAATGACATCGTTAATTTTTTTCCGGATGGCAAGATGGCGGACGTTGAGGGTGCGATTTTCGGCCCCTGCATTGAAAAGGGCTTGAAAGCAGCGCCTGGAGCGCTCGATATGCTTGGAAATATCTGCTTCATTAGCCGGGTCAGCAGCCACTATTTTTTTTAGATTGCTTTCCAGTATTCTGACACCGTCACGTTTTTCCGCAGTCGGCCTGATCAAATCATCGGTTGTGATGACAGGACTAACCATAATCAGCCCTCGTACGCTCTCATGTACCTGCTCGCTTGCATAACGCAGGAAGTTGGAGAGCAGACCGCAGCCGAAGCTGACACCCATTATCAATGGTTTTTGTCCCTTACGCGCCAGATCCTCGATAAGATCGGTGAGCTGAGCAGTAAACATCTCAAGGCAGAATCCGTTGCGTGAATAGTTCACATAGTAGATAGAGCCGTGCTGTCTCAGCAACTTGCGCTGGAATTCCACCGTTTCGGTGGCGTCCGGCACGAAGCCTCCCAGCACAATTGTCGGCACATTGCCGGCACCTTTTTCTCGGAACAGCTGACAGCGTGTACGGTGGGAATCGTTATTCTGCTCAAGGACCGCAAACTCGCGGCGACGAGACTTGGGGGTAAATCGCTTGATAGAGATGCCACGCACGAAACCAGCAGCTGCTGTAAATGCTGACACCACAGGAAGGATGTCTTTCACAGCCCTAATCTTTACCACCTTGTCAGTCATATGCCCTCCCGTTATTGATGGAAGGCATCGTAACATTGTCAGGTTACATACATATGGCGGGTGGGTAAAATCTAGGAAAACTTATAAGGAGGTGATGGACCCCAAATTATGGAACAAACAGGTTTGCTCAAAAGTTCGAACGCACATTCGATGTAAGGGGCCTTCAAACATAAGTGTTACAAGTACTAGAAAAGCAGCTGGGCCTGGCCACGGTACGTCATATCGTCGGAGAAGCTTGTGCTCTGGTCGTGGGTATTGCTGATGTCGCCCTGAAGCTTGAGATTGTGCCTGTCGAAGTAATAGGAAATAGCGCCTGTCAACTCGCTCCTCAGGTCGGATGTAATGCTGTCCCGGTTCGGGTCCATCCACGAGTAGCGTATCGCCAGTTCCAGATGCTTCGGAATGACTAAATATCCTGTTTGGGCGTAGAACCCGTGGGCTCGAAGCAGTCTGCCCGAGGTCTTTCCCTCTTCCGTGATCACTCCCTTTTCTTTCAGGATGTCTTCGAGGCTTCTGGCCTGAGCACTCTGTCCGGCCAAAGCGATCGACAAGCAAACCAGCGCCACATATTTCATCTTCATTTATTTCTCCTTATGACACGAATCAATCTGGTAAGGCATGACCAATGACCTACAGGGTCCATATCATTAGTTATCGCAAATAGTATAAATGTCTATTATCACCACCCATTATTAACCTGAATGTAACAATTCATGCATAGGATGTTTTTTAAAGGCACAT
This sequence comes from Desulfuromonadaceae bacterium, assembly GCA_036504875.1. Classification (GTDB taxonomy): domain Bacteria; phylum Desulfobacterota; class Desulfuromonadia; order Geobacterales; family Pseudopelobacteraceae; genus JACPFJ01. The sequence goes on along the minus strand of DASXUK010000072.1, from coordinate 54,707 downwards.
TGTACTAAAGCTGCTTAAAGACCCCTTACGGAGGGTATTTTAGTTTTGCCAGATTTTCGGTGGGACATATGACACGGTGACAGCTATGAACGGATTGATTCCACCAAACGATATGTCGTTACCTATAGGATTTACGGAAGATCCGACCTTTCTATAGGTAACGAAGCGGAGTGACGGCAATGAGGGATGATGACAAAGAACCGATATCCACCAGGGAAGTGTTTCTGCTGCCCGAATGGGAGCGGTTACTCCAGACAATAGATCCCCATTATCATCCAGTCATGGAACTGTTGTTGAGGGGGTTGATCGGTTCGGAACTGGAGAGACTCCAGAAACAGCATGTCAAGGATAATGCCATCCATGTACGCTGTACAGTGGTTCGTGACAAGGCTGGAAATTTACCTAAAATTCAAGCCGAAAAACTGGTATCGCCAGCGGAGCTTCCAATGACTGGCAGGATGAAAAGCCTATTGGAGCAGGCGGGGTCATCATCTACCTCCCACCGGATCATATGTTTCGAAGGTGGCATCGAGCTTCCTGCCCATGCCTTCCTCCTAACCATGAAAGACGGCAGTCCGTTCAATTACGCATCCTTTCGAAAAACCATCTGGGACAAGGCAATCAAGCAGATCGGACTGGATGGCAGGGTTCCGTATGTATCACGCCACACATTTGTACAGTGGGCATTGCTGATCGGCGTTAACAAAAACAGACTGGTGGATCTGATGGGGCATTCGACAAAAAAGATGGTGGATGATGTATATGGCTTCTATCGGAAGGGGCTGATCGACGAGCGGCAGAAGATCCTTGATTATCTGGGAGAGGATTTTTTGGCACTGGAGGAATTGCGGACCACCTTCCCGGACCGTTACCGGCAAAGGATGGCATTTCCTTAATACCCACAGAAATAGCAGAAGCCCCGGTCCTTGCCATTGCTTTTGGTCAAAGCTTTGGTCAAAGTCAGGGGCTATGTGCTGATAACTACATGAAGTAGTTGATTAATTATTGGAGCGGGAAACGGGATTCGAACCCGCGACTTCAACCTTGGCAAGGTTGCACTCTACCACTGAGTTATTCCCGCTTGTGAAGTTATACTTAATAGCAAAGAAGGCCTTCGCTGTCAATATTTTTTTGTTTTTTTGAGCCACGCTGATCGTGTTGTAGGTGGTAGAACTTTGCTTATTGCATGCTGGAAATCTTCTGCAGTTGTTCAAGATAAATCGCCGCTTGTACCCTATTAGGCATAGCGGAAATGAAATTCAGAGCATTTTTACGAGCCAGTTCGGATTGAGGATTCATTTCCAATGCTTTTTTAAAATTTTTATAGGCGTTTACGGAATCATTTTGAAGAAGGTAAGCCAGCCCAAGATTATTAAGTGCATTACTAAACCATTTGGCTACGTATACCGGATTTACCTCGCCGTCTTGCAGGAGAAACTCGAAGCCGGTTTTATAAAAACCTTTTAAGAAGGGGATTTGGGCATAAACTCGGGGAAGATTATTCCAGGAAGCAAAATAACCGGGCTCCCTTTCAATCGATGAAATAAGCAGTGGTAAGGCTGTCTCTCCTTTGCCACGTAAAATAAGCGCGGCCGCATAGTTGTTGGCAACCCTGGCCTTGTTAGGGGCTTTACTGTAAGCATCCTGCCAAAGTGTCAGATCATTTGCCCAAACTTTGTTGCGCTGATAGGTGCCGAACGCCAGGATAAAGATGATAGGCAGGAACAGGCAAATCAGGTTTGTTCGATTTGTGGATAAAAATTTGATTTTAGAGGCACCGAGCATTATAGAAGCCGCGATGGAGCTGAGCGCGCCAAAGGAGGGAAGATACAGGCGATGTTCAAAAATAACATCTACAATCGGCAGAATACTCGATTCTATGGAGATTGTGATAAAGAACCAGAAGATTCCAAATGCTATTAAGCGCAGATAAAACATTTCAGGGGTAAAAGATTCTTTCCGGCTGCGAATCCATAGCCATAAGCCAGTCCCTAAGATAATGCCAAGTGTCATGGCAGAAAGGGCCACCTGCCAGTTGAAGGAGGTAAAAATCGGATAATCGTAATCAATACTCTGGTTGACCGGAAAGATCAGCAGACGGATGTAAGTAATGAGGACGCGGAATTGAGTTAATAGATAATCAATTCGGGAGATATTCGTCTGGACCTTCGTGAATTCGCTTAGGCCTTTCAAACCGCCGCTGCTCAAAATCTGAAAAAACATCATGCCGGACAAAACTAAAGGCACAATAACCGGGACTATAAGGTGTCTAATGCGCTGTCTCAGCGTGCTTCTAAAAAAAATGAATTCATATATCAGGAGGCTGACAGGAAAAGTAAAAGCAATTTCCTTGGTCTTTGAAGCCAGAATGGCACAAACCAATGATGCTCCCATGAAGCCCCAGTGCCTCAATGGGAGAATGTTATCATCTTTTGGCTCTGCATTTCTTGAATATCTCGCCACGGCATAAAACAAGATGCCGCCCAGATAGAATAAGCTGCACAGAGACGTAAATCGTTGCACAACGTAAGTGACAGCCTGGGTCTGGACAGGATGTGCTACAAACAACGTGGCGGGAAAAAAAGCCACCAAGGCTGGTTGAAAATGATTCCAAGCTGAATGCTTACTTTTGTAACTGTTACAGTAAAACCTGGCAGTGATCAATATGATCCAGTAAATAATCAGAGCATTTAAAAGATGAATTGCCACATTAACCAGATGATAACCGGTGACATCAAGCCCACCCAGTCGGTAATTCAAGAAAAAGCTGAAAAAACCGATTCCGCGTTGCGAGTGCAGAAAAAATCTGAATCCATCGCTTGAAAAACTGCTGATGGCTTTATTAAGATTGATATTGTCGAGATCATCGAAATTAAAGCCGGTCTGAAAGGTGTTGGAATAGGCGGCAAGACCAACTATAACGATCAGCAGGCAGTGGATAAGTGCCACATGATTTGCCTTCCCGGCCACAAAAACAGTAACTTTTCCGATCATCGCAATCCTTTTCATCTCAGCTTCACCGACAACCGATCTCGACCCATCTCTTGACGAGATGGTACATCAGGAACAAGCGCCGCTTCATTTGGGTGATGGGGATAAGGCAGCGTTTAAAATTGGTCTGACTCATTGCATGTTTGCGATAGCAAATGGTCTTCTCCGCTACGAAGTCAACCTCACCGAAAATTTCGGCAAGGAGGCCGAGCCACATGTCGTGCATCGGGATCTGGCGGGGAAACGGCAGGGCGATCTCCAAAAGATCGCGTGAAAAGGCGAGGCAGCACCCCATGTAGGTATTGTCGTATATGTTTTTCAGCATTCCCTTTCCGGCATTGGTTTTCCCGAAAATTGAGGGAGCAATGGCCCTCTCATCTCCATCGATGACGCATCCATCGAGCATGACGAGATATACGGGGGCCGTCTGCTGCGCAAACCTCTCCTGAATGATGAGCACCTTGTTCTCCAACCAGACATCGTCCTGGTCCGCCAGAATGATGATGTCGCCCGTGGCCTTCCTCAGCGCGTTTTCAAAGTTGAAAATAGTACTAAAGAAGGTATTTCCCTCATAGAGGTGGACGCGTGGGTCTGAGAACCCTTTGATGACGGCAACCGTGGCATCGGTGGACGTATCGTCGGAGATGACCAGCTCGTCCTCAGGACCTAGCTGAGGGAGGATCGTCGCCAACTGTCGGGCGATGAATTTCTCGCCGTTTCTGGTCGCCATGCAGACTGAAATCTTCACTATTGATCACTCGCGGTCTGCACCGGTGGTGCGGTTATAGTCGAGAAGTTCAAGAAATGAGAGGCGGAAGCGCCTAATCAGGCGCATCATCTCAAAAGAACCTATTCTTCTTCTCCTATATATCCTGCGTCTTTTTTGCCATTGTCGTGGTAGGCCGATCAGGGCGTCTCGTGTTGCCCTTGTAAGTGCAAATATGCACTCTGCCGGGAAAGTAGAGGAACGAAACTCAGCCCCGCTCCCTCTTCCTGAAAGAACAACAAAAAACTGTATTGCATATCGGACGCATGTCCAAAATGGAAGAAGGGCTAGCAGCGGCAGGGGAAAATTTTTAATCGCCACCCAATAGTGGTTGCGTTCGACAAGATAGAGCTTGAGAGGGGAGAATGCACCTCCTGTTCCTGAATATTTGTGGTGGACAATGGCATTTGTAACGATGAGTGTTTTCCAACCTGCCAGCTGGCCACGCAGACCAAGATCGGTATCCTCAGCGTAGGCAAAGAAATCATCATCAAAAAAACCGGTCTCATTTAGCATTGCCCGCTTGTAAAGGGCAGCGCAACCGCTGGGATAGAGCCCTTCCTCTACCGCCTCTAGCCCTAGTTCCGAGAAACTTCGTAGCCTGTATCCACCGCGCGACATGCCATCCCGACAGATACTACCACCGATGGTATCAATCGTATCTTTGTCACCATAAACACAGGTACGGCAACCAATCATGCCAACCCCGGGGTTAGCATCCGCTACTTTTACCAGCTTTTCGAGCCAATCGGGCTCGGCACATGTGTCGTTATTGAGTATTACTATATATTCGCCGCTAGCGTTTTGAAACCCTATATTGTTTCCTGCAGCAAAGCCGGTATTCAGGGCGAGACTGACCAGCTTTACTCGCGGGTAACCGGCAATAAATTCCACGGAACCATCTGTGGAAGCGTTATCTACTATTATCAGTTCAAAATCCTGGAAGGTCTGGTTAAAAAGACTTTCAAGGCACTCTTGTAAGAAGCGAACCCCGTTCCAGTTGACAATTATCACTGAAGCCAGAGGTGGTTTTGTATATTCGCTATGGCTCACATGTCACCAGTCATAGAACGATATAAAATGACAGTAGTGCCCATTAATTCTTCTCTCATATTATTTCTGCATATGAATTGCTTCGGTCAACCTCATTATCTGATTTTGCGACCTTTGTTAGTGTTTGGCTAACTAAAGATGGCAGTTGTTCAGGTACTAGCGTCCCATCTTGTATAGGATATGGCGAATCAGGTCCGGTTTGAACAACTTATGAAATCGTAGCGGGTGTATGTTCGACAGCAGTATATTGGCCGGGGCCACGCAAGTGAACCAGCAAAGTGGGTGTTTTCCAGCTTTAATTCTGTTTCGCAGATCGTCGGCCGTCCTGGAAAACCAGATATCCCCAAAGGTAGATTTTTTCAGGTTACCCATCTTTTCAAAGGCCACCGGACAGGAATAGACATCGCCGTTCGGATGGACTTGGACAGTAGTATAGGCCGCTACACAACGGTATCGGTAAAGTGCAGCCGGGTTTTTCACAAAGGTGCTGAAATGGGAAAAATATTCATCCATCATCGGAAACATGTCTGGAAAATCTCGCTGAAGGATGGCCAGTTGTTCCTCGAACTGCGGGATGCTGGCATCACTTAAAACCAGATCTTCCTGCAGTTTAAATTCCATTTCATCGCAGCTGTGCGCCGGTTGAATGGTAACACCATCCACGTCAGCCGCCCGGGCAGCCTGCACCAGCTGAACCAGTTCGCCCACGTTTCTGTTGTTTACCGTACAGTTGATGAATATTTTTGGTCGGTCCTTGCCGGCACGTTTCAGTCGTTCTATAGCCGTGAAGATCTTTTCGAAGCTTCCTTTCACACCACGGATATAGTCGTTCGTTTCGGGTGTGCCACCGTCTAGCGAAAGATAGATCATGTCCAGACCTGACTGGACGATCTTATCGGCCAAAGCGTCAGTGATCAGTAGTCCATTGCTGTTAACGCTGGTGGTCAGGCCGACCTGCCTGGCATAACGAAACAGCTCAAAGATATCCTTCCGCAGAAAGGGTTCACCGCCGGAAAAGGCTACGCTGAATGTGCCCAGGGCGGCCAGTTCATCGAGCAGCTTTTTTTCGCGCTCCAGCGACATGTTGTCATTGCCCTCTAAGGCCTGCCAGCGATCGCAGGTGATGCAGCGCGAATTGCAGCGATAAAGAATATCCCACTGCACCTTGAGTGGGCCAGCCAGCGGCCGGATACCGCCGCAGGCGAATTTAAGCACATTTATGATCTGACGTAGTTGCCTTAGCATGGTCTTATTTGGGAATAGGCCTTTTCCAGTTTAGATTTGAACTTATCATAGGTGAATGCTGTTTCTATCAACCGCGCTCCAGCCTGTCCGATTCTTTCGCGAAGCGCTGGATTATCAAGGAGACCCACTATGGCTGAAGCAAGGGCCGCTGGATGGGCCTCGGCCAGCACAGCTACACGATCATTCAACACCTGAGTATGGGTAGGGAGGCGGGTGGCTACGACTGGCCTGCCTGATTGCAGGTAAGCGTAAAGTTTCATTGGGGTGTTGCTGCCCAGCATGCGGGGGGAAACTAGCACGTCGGCCATGGCCATGAAAGCCGGCATCTCTTCCAGCGGCCTGCGTCCCAGTATACGCAAATATCGGCTGATGCCCCGCTGGGTGGCTTCATGTATGATATCCGGGAGCTGATCCGGCTGTCCCCCCACTAAAATGAAGACCGTCTCGGGGCGCTGTGCAACAACAGGTTTAATGCTGTCCAGCAAAAGATTGATACCCTGGTAGGACTCAAAGGTGCCAGTATAGACAACGCATGGCAAATCTTCTTCAAGCTCCAGTTCGGTCCGTATTCGTCTTACATCAGCATCCAGGCCAGGAGGTGCTTTTTCAACCACCGGAATATCTTCCAACACTGCTACTGGAGTATCGGGGTGTACCAGCACAACTCTCTCTCTCAGTGCCTCGCATACGGCCAGTACCAGATCTGAATTGCGAATGGTCCACTTCTCCAGCTTTTCAGCCAGGGCCAGTAGTGGAAGACAGCCACAAAACCGAGCATTTGAGTCTCTGATTTGCTCGGGAATGCTGGAGTCCATATCATAGACAAGAGGAACGGAGAAGATCTTTTTCAGCAGAATCCCCATCATGGCGCCTTCCTCGATACCATGAATGAGGTCGTATTTATTGCGCCGCAAGAGGTTAAAGGCCTTTGTAAACACAAAAATATCCAGGAAGAGCTTGGCCGTCGACAGGCCTTTGCTGATAGATGTGATGAACGGAATGCGAAGTGCCCGGTAGTGGGTTACAGAGGGCAAAGGCCAGTGATCGCCTAGATGGTAGCTGACCAGGTCGATCTCGTGTCCCAGTTCTCCTAGCGCCCTGGCAAGCAAGGCGACCGCCAAGGGTGTGCCGCGCTTTTCGTAAAAGGGTTGTGGTGAGATAAGCAAAATTTTCATTGGTCTAGAAAAAGATCAGGCAAGATTGATCCTGTCCCTGACAACATAAATAGGTTTGCTCTGGGACTCAAAGTAGGTGCGGGCATTCAATTCGCCAAGTAGTCCCATCACAATAAACTGGACACCCATGAAGAGTAGGAAAGCGGTCAGGATCAGTAATGGGTTGCGGTTCATACTGAGATGTTCAAAGACCTTCATGTAAATGGTCATGACACCACTGCCAAAACCGGCCAACAGGGTATAGATGCCCCATTTGCCAAAGAGTTGGATCGGCTTTGTTGAATAACTAAGCAGAAATTTGACCGTCATGAGATCTAGAACAACACGTAAAGTACGCGATATCCCATATTTACTCTTTCCATGCAGGCGTGGAAGGTGGTTAACCGGTAGCTCGGCAACTTTTGCTCCTATCTGAGAGGCAAGGGCTGGCACGAAGCGATGCATCTCACCATAAAGATTGATAGCTTCCAGTACTTCGCGGCGGTAGGCTTTGAGGGTACAGCCATAGTCGTGAAGATGCACTTGGGTTAGAGATGAGATCAGCGCATTAGCCAGCATAGAGGGAATCTTGCGAGTTATGAACGTATCCTTACGATTTTTTCTCCAGCCGGAAACAACATCATAGCCTTCTTTTAGTTTATCAACCAGGCGCGGTATGTCTGCGGGATCATTTTGAAGATCGCCGTCCATAGGGATTATGATGGTGCCGGCAGCTGCATCGAAACCGGCCGACATTGCAGCAGTCTGCCCAAAGTTCCTTCTCAGCCGTATAACCTTGAGGCGAGCGTCTTTTTGTGCCAAGTCATTAAGTTGAGCAAAAGAGCTGTCCGTAGAGCCATCGTCTACCATGATAATTTCATAGTTATCACTACTGCTATCTAATGCCTTAGAAATAGCCTGGTAAAGTTCATGAATATTATCCTGCTCGTTGTATATAGGTACGACAACACTTAAATCCACATTAACTCCGATAGAGAAGAACAGCCACGGCCACTAAATTGATTTGTTACTATAGCGAAAAACTCAGGGATAGTCTGTCAAAATTATTAAGTTTTTGAAGCTATTCAAAAGATTTGATTACTTTTATTCTTATGTCATCGCCAGGTTCGAGCATAACACTCCCTTTTAAAAAACCGTATAAAAGGCCCAGCCCATTAGCAAAGTGCATGATTGGAAAAATTGCAGTTAGTAGAAGGGCTCCTGAATCCCTGCTTTTGATTAAGGCTGTAGTTGCGAAGATGAGGTCAAGGAAAATGTATATGAAAAGAGGAAGGCTCAGAAACAGGTTTGCAGGAACTAGCGGTAGGAGAACCAGGTAGATAACAAACATAAGTGGAATCAAACTAATCAGTGGGCAAGGTTTTCTTGCAATAAGAGTCTGCTGAGCCCGGCCTCGGCCATAGGAAAACATCTGCCGCACAAATGCTGATAAAGTTTGACGTTGGCTTCTTTTGACAGCCATGGAGGGGATGTGTACGAGTTTAAAGCCTTTCAAGCTGATCCGGTCCAAAAGTTCGTTCTCTTCGTTTGGGTAAAGCCTTTCATCAAAGCCGTTAGCTGCAAGAAAGATATCCCGGCGAATAGCCATATTGCACAAGATCAATTCTTTTTCCGTTGTACAGCGGGTAGTGCCGGCTGCCCGATACCTGTTACGCATGCCTCCGGCACCAAAAAAAGACGAGAGGGCATAACCGAATACTTGTTGTAATGTGGAGTCGCTTTCCGGGGTTAGAGATGGACCGCCAACAACTGCAACCGAAGTATTTGTAAATGCCTCGGCACATAGCATTAAAAATTCCCCGCTCACCAATGAGTCATCATCAAGAAAAAAAAGAATCTCACCCTGTGCCTGCTGTGCGGCCAGGTTACGCTGTCTGCTAGGTCTTTTGCCTTCAGAAATTAATATCTCAAATGGGTATGAATGCGCAAGCTGCCTTAATGACTCTAACGCCCTTGGGGAAATCCTCGGTTTTACCGGTATGATGAATGAGAAAGTTGGCATATCAATAAAAAAACCGGGGTGTCCCGGTTTAACAATGTCTGTTGTCATTTTTTTAATAACTCAAAAAGTTTTTCTTACATTGGCGCTGATTCGTTTTTCAACTCGACCATCAGCGCGTGCGCTACTGCAAGTGTAATCAAGGCTTGCCTGGAAAAGCCGAAACTCAAGACCCAAAGAACCATAATAAGTCAAAGTATAATCATTGAATTTAGTCAAAAATGAATATCTCGACCCAGCAGAGATAATGAGCTGTTTAATAGGATAATACCTGGCACCAAGGCTTAAGTTGGTACTGTTTCTTTTCTGATTCAGGGTGGTAGAATTATTAATAGTTTCAGAAAGGCTTTCCGTGTATTCAGCAGCCTCAATGATCTCAAAAAGCTTTCGAGTGACACCACTGGATTTATAAAAATAATAATTTAAACCTTGTTGCCAAGTTAAGGAGGTGAATGAATCCGTGTTGCCAGTAGATTTGTTGTAGGATAGGCTTGCATATGAGTCAAGATTGCGGTTAAAAGTATAATTCAATCTGTTGTAGGTATTATAATAAATTGTATCAGTAGATGGTTCGGTATTATCAATAGTAACCTCATTCCTACTGGAAAATTTAAAGTTGGAAACGCTGTAATCTATAGAATTAACAAATCTTGTACGATAACTACGTGCTGCCTGGTCAGGAATATAAATATCCTCATTAACTGACAGGGCGATATCCAGTCGTGACAAAGGGTTCCAGTTGACAGAAAAATCCGTAATTGATTGAAAGGTATTACCGCTAACATCTAAGTTATTGCGCGAATCCAAATACTGGGCGCTGTTGATTGGATTACTTCCTTCAACGGTGCTGGCGATATAGTGAGAAGAACCTTTGGTCATACGATTGGTTTGTCTAAGGGTGAAGCGTATCTGGTTTGATGGCGTATATATGGCTGAAGCATTGATGGCTTGATCAAGAAAATTGCTTTCCGAATTGTTGGCGATGGTCGAGCCTTTATAAGCATAATTGCGGACGTTGTATGAGGCAGCAAGAGCAACGTCCCGCGAAAATTTTGAAGTACTGGTTGTCTCAAGAGCGCCAGAAACAATCAGGGCCTCGGTATTGTTTGAAGTAGTCTTTTCCACATCAAGTTGTTGGCTTAGCGTAAAACTGGCTCTTTTAAAAGTATCTACACGGTAGCCGGCGGCATAATCGGTGAACTGATTGTTGTTGTTATCATGGTTATCACTGTATGAAAAGCGCGTATTCCAGGAAGTGTCGGCGCTTAAAGAGCCACTTGCATACACTGGAACCGTAGTGTGATAAGTAATCTTCCCACTCTCTTCTTTATGCCGATTGAAGTTATTAAATGTTCGGGCTTCCCAAGTGGAGCGGCGAGCAATGCCGAAGAGGTTTAAATCAAAATCGGTGTAGTTGTCTGAGGCAATATTTTTAATTGTACTTGTCCTCTGAGTCAACTGAGCATCTGCTGAGACAGTTAGCCAGTTAGAAAAATCAACCCAGCGCCGTTGCATTGTCTGATCGATGGTTCCAAGTTGATACTGCGTTTCCTTATAGCTGTCACTAGGAGTGATATTGTCTGTATAAGACAATATTCTGTAATGAAACCAGTTGTCCTTCTTGTTCAGGCTGACAAAGGCCAACCTGCTAAGGCGATTATCAACTGGATTGGCAGAACTGGTATCATGATTTATGCTGTCGCGATAGTCAAGCATCAGCATTGGAAGATGCCGTAGTATTTCGTTGTAGCCATTGGTCATGCCGTTTTTTACACCCGCAACAAGGGTGGCCCCACTCTCGATGTGCGTGCCGCTCATGATACTGGTGGCTAGCTGAGGTGATATAAGTTGCGTGTTTCTGAGATTACTTGAAAGGCCGGAAGTATTTTCGAGGAATTGAGTTCTGTTCATATCTCTGCTGTATGCAGAAAAACGTAGCGGAATCTCCTTGGGATCAACAATGACTTCGCCGCTGTAGAGGATGTGACCGCGATTATTATTATAGCTCTCTTTACCATCAGTTGATTTGATGGTTGTATCAAAAGTCGCCCAATCGTATCCAAGCGATAGCTGATAGCTTCCAAAGCGATTGTCCAGGATATTTCCTGCGGTCTGATAGAGGAGTGAGTAACGTTGAGTAAGTGAGTGTGATGAGAGGTGTTGGCCACTATTGTCTTTGGCATCATAGTTTAGATAACTAAGCTCTGCTTCGGCGCTTAATTTTGCTAAAGCATTGCCTGCCAGCAAAAATTGGATAAAAGGTACTAGAAGCCACAGTGGCACTGCTAAAATTTTTTTTGAAAAAAAGGGCATGTTTTAAGAATGCAATTTTAGTGCCGGTTAACAATATGCTGACCGAGGATAAATATTCTATTGCTGTGTATCGGGTGTTGAACAAAACCCTTTTTCTCATAGCACTTTATGATTAATTTTTGATCTGGATATGGGGTTGCAAAAAACTTATATGATAATGATTTCAATGTGAAGCTGGAGAGGGCAGTTATTTAACGTGTTAAAGCTGTCATTTGACCTTCGTATTGAATACTCTTTGTCAATGCTGAGTTATTTGGGATGTGATATATATTGAAATACCTGAACTCTGCTATTCAATTGATCAACAACAAATACTTTATCATTTTTATCTATGTCTATACTTACTGGTATTGCAAATCCACCCGGTGCTAATTTTCCAGAACTTGAAACAGCATAATAATCTCCAAAGACGAGAAGTAGTTCGCCACTTGTATTAAAAATAAGAACCCGATGGGAACGTCCGTCAACAACATATATATTATCTTCAGAATCGACGGCAATTGATTTTAAAAGCTGAAAATCCCCTGTTCCATCGCCACGTTTTCCAAATTTGTATTTAAAGGTTCCTTTTGAATCAAAGATCTGCACGTTTGCATTAAATGCATCCGCAACAATGATTTCATCACGACTATTAATTGCAATGGCAATTGGCAGGTTGAATTTACCATTGCCTTCGCCGGGTTCTCCAAAGCTGAAGAGAGGCTTTCCAGATACATCGAAAACAAAAATCTTTCGTGCATCACCATCGACTACAAGTATTCTATTTCGAATATTATCGAGTGTGATTGCAAGCGGTCTTTTGCAGGTTGCGCCAATTTTAATATATCTCAGGGGTTTCTCGTTCTGATCAAAGACAAGTATGCTTTTAGAGTGTTGCTCCAGAAGGAAAAGGTTGTTTTCTGTGTCCAGTGCCATTCCGAGTGGATATTTAATCGGCGGTCCTTTGTCATCTGATTTAAGCAAGCGCACCTCGTGCAAGCTTAGATCGAAAACAAAAACTGACTGTGTGCCGAGATCAGATACAAAAAATTTGTTATTCTTGGCATCTGATTTAACCTCAATCGGTTTTACTAGCGCGTTTGGATTGTCTTCACCTAAAATTGCCGCCCAAAAACGCTGGCCACCACTTTTCTCCATATCCAACTGGCTATGATATGCTTTAAGCCATTCCAGTCGCGGGCGGTCCGGAGGGGGAGGCCAAAAATAGCGTTCCTTGGTTGGCAAGGGTTGAGTTGCACAGCCAGCAATCATTAGTAGAAAGATTATTTTTACAAGTAAAAGCATCTTTTTTCACCCATGTTATTTTCACAAAAAAAAGAGGGCGAATATGCTTCGCCCTCTTTGCTTACAAAACAATCTTAGTTGTTATTTTACATGGCAAGAAAGGCAAAGTGCGCTACTGGAGTTGGTGGTGCGCAAGAAGGGTGCATTGGCATTGTCATGCACCTTGTGGCAGCTGGAACACTCCATTTGGCCTGCTCCGCCTGTTGATTTGAAAAAGACGTTTTTAGTGGCATCACCAAAGCTAGTCTGTACCTCAACTACTGTATGCAGATTGGGGTTGCCGCTGGCAGGAAAAGTGAATCCAATCGGATGATCATTGGTAAAATCGGAACCAAGATTGGCGGGTGTTTTACCATTTCTCAAGGTCCAAGCAGGTGTTCCGGCAGCGAGGTTGGTCTGCAGGGTATCAGTGGTAACACCTGAATTGACAACTTTTGCTGCAATATTTGCAATAGTCCCGTCATGGCAGCTCAGGCAGAAAATCGAGAGGCTGTCATCATAAAGCTTGGCTCCGCCAGCCTTTTTTGCCTCAATTAAGGTGGCACTGGAGGTGTACAGTTTATAGGCTGCAGAGGCGGTGTTGGGGGCCGAACGGTTCCAAAGCGGAACATTTTTGGTTGCATTATGCGGGGTATGGCAGAAAATACAGATCTGGTTCTGGTTGGTTGATTTCAGGTTGGCATTAGGGCCTGAAGCAGATGAGAGATCATGCTTGGATCCTTTGATGGTCAGGCCAAAGGAAAGGCTTGCAAACATAAGGGTTAGAGCTGTTGCCATGAGTATTCTTTTCATCGTTATTCCTTTCTTTTTTAAATATAGATTTAGGTAAAAATTTTGGTTCCACTTGTGTACCTCAGTAAATCTCCTTTCATCAATTAATAAGTTGTTTGTCAGGTATCAAAAAGATTTTAAAAATTATTGCAAACCAAATGCCAATAGTTTGAAAAAATAAACTTCAACAATACCAAAGGATTATCAAGGCGAGAGTAACAAATCTAATGAGTGGCTGGTTATATGACTTTTAATTTTATGTAGTTCGGTTATTTAGCGTTGGGCACCGCTGGCTTAACCGGGAACTTAGACAAGTAATCAGTATTAAGGTATTGAAAAACTTGAAAGCGACGATTTCGTTGGTCGACGATGTAGATCCGATCATTCTGGTCGATATAGATGCCTTGCGGAACAAAAAAACCTCCCGCTGCTACAACCTCATAGCTCATCTGAGCGTATTTACCACCAAAAACAAGCAGATTTTCGCCTGTCGTAGAAAATACCGAAACGCGATTTTCTTTTCCATCAGTGACGTAAATGTGCCCTTCACTATCAACAGCAACCCCTTTGATTATAGCAAATTCGCCAGCCCCATCACCGCGTTTTCCAAAAAGATTTATAAACACGCCTTGGGGAGTAAATCGTTGAATCCTTGCGTTAAAGGAGTCACAGACAACGATAGTGCCGTCCGCTTCAACTGCTACTGATACAGGCAGATTAAACTCACCTTTTTCGTCGCCCTTATGCCCAAATGAAAAGAGAAATTTACCTTCAAGGTCAGTCACAACAATTTTGTGTTCACGAAGATCAGGTATGATCAGTCGATTGGCACGTTTATCTATAGCAAACATTCCTATACTCTTCAGATGAGCAGAAAGGTCCAGGACCTTAAGGGGGTTATTATCCTTATCAGCTACATAGATTTTTCGGTACGAAGAATCAGCAACATACGCATTGCCTTTTGAGTCAACGGAAACACCGGTTACATGTTTAATGGTGCCTAACCACGAATTTCCACCGAGGGTATAGACATCCTTTTTATTGAAGTCAAAACTATAGGCTGATGCTGTCTCACCGTCGGTAACATAGACTTTCCCCATACCATCGCTGGCAATTGAAAGAGGTCCATTTAAACTGAAATTATCATCGTCGCCGACAACCATGTTGAACAGCGATGACTCGCCTGACTGCAAGTCGGCTTTGGTTGAGTACAGGCCGATCCATTCAATCCGAGGTTCATTGGGGGGGATCGGCCAAAAGATCCTTTTTCGAACGACTTGTGGAGATGAGCAGGCGCAGATGAAGATCAACATCATTATGGTTAAAAATACTTTAAACATCACTTGATTCTCCGTTTATTTGTTGTGGCACATCTGGCAGAGCTGCATGCGATCTTCGGCATTGTTGACGAAATAGTAACGGACATCGGCAGCATGCGGGTTATGGCAGGAGATGCAGCTCATGTTCCTACCGGTAGCTTTTTTGGCCGGGTCCGGTTTGTCTTTAAGCGGATGACCCTCGCCGTTGGTTGTTCGGACAACATGAACCTGCGTTTTTATATGTCCATGGCATGACAGGCATAGCTCATTGATCGGCAACCGTAATTGAGATTCATTCGGACTGCCGTGGGAGTCATGACATACCTCACACATGCCTGCCTCAATCGGTCCATGGATAAATTTTCTTTTTTTGATCTGAGCTGCCATATCCGAGTGACATTCGTAACACAGAGCCGCTCCTCTTTTAGGTACGGTGTGTTTGGGTTTGCCCTTATTCGAATGGCAGAATCCGCATGAATAGGTTCCGGCAGGGCCATGGACGTATCTTGAACTCAGCATTTTCTTATGGCACCTGTAGCAGGGGTTTTCTTTTTCAAGGCTACTGTTCATCTGGGCAGGTGTGGGATTCACGTTATGGCATGCTGCACATAAACGTTCAGTATTGGGAACATGCACGGTATTGGATGTGAATTCAGGTGGGGCTTGCTGAGATGTCTCGGCCGGTAAATAAAAAATTTCCAGTTTAGCCGACTCTATTTTTTGTCCTCCAGTAAACAAATCAACCAGGATGCTATTTCTTCCATTGTCCCAGACAGTCTGGGCGATAAAGAAATCCTGAAACAATTTTTTATATTCCGGGCTGCCGACATCGATCATATCGCTTTGCAAGCCATTCACGGAGATCCGAATTGCGGTTAGATCGTTCTGGTTTAATTTCAGTATGAGGTGATTAGCATTTTTTACCCAGGTGCTCGGTGCCGGGTAAATGAATTCCACAGTCGCAAAGGCTGTACCAGTAGTTAAAATAATTATATAGGCTATGATGGATGAAACTTTAATCATTCTCATCCTCAGGGGTTGTTGACTGGGTTTATGCGATCATAGGACTTGGGTTTGTGGCAGCCTACCACACAGGTTCCGCCATTGTTTGTTTTAGTATAGCGAATGGGGATTCTCCATTTGCCAAATCCAGGGATCTTGTCTGAGATAAGGCGCAACTGCCCGGCGGCATGCGGATCATGACAGGTTTTGCAGGATCTTCCTTTTTCGTTCTTTTTAATATGAATGTAGTGGATATTGATATTGCCGTTTCTAAAGTTGGTTTGTGTTTCGGTATCCAGGTCGTCGGCCAGTTTATCGTTGTGACAGCTGAAGCAAAGTCCATATTTCTCTTTGCTGAATGGCAGGTAAAGTTCCTCGGGAAATTCCTTTTTCAGTAAATTAGAAAAAGGAGTGCCGTGGGTCACATGACAGGCTCCGCAGTCATTTTTTTGTATCGGAGCATGTACTGATTTGCCGGTAAAGGTTTGCTTATTATGACATAGAATACAGAGCTGTTTACCTTGGCCCTTTAGCATATATTTAACATTAGATTGATGCGGGTCATGGCAGCCTGTACATTTGGCTTCGGCAATTGGCTTATGAGGGTGCTCACGATAAAATTTTGCTTTTTCGTGGCACATGAAACAAAGTTGACCACCGGGGGCCTTTAACTGGGATTTGTTGTCGCTTTGGTGGACATCGTGACAAGCAAGGCAGTCACCTTTCTTGACCGGGCCATGAACAAATTTCATGGTGTCTTTGGGTTCATGGCATTCTTTGCATAAGCCTGCCTTGCCGTTGTCGGCAAGAATGAAGGCTTCTTTTTTGACTCGGGGATGTTTTTGGCCAGAAGGTTTATGGCATGATTCGCACTTTCCTTCGCCAACCGGTTTGTGAATAAATTGCTTGTCAGCCTTATCCGGATGACAACCACAATTTTCATACCCGGCAGCATCGCGGTGACTGAGCGTCATCGATAAGATGAGCACGTAGGTCCCGACCAGGAACGCACTGAAAAGTAAAGTCCTCTTCATCTACCGTAGCTGTGAAGACCTGACAGGAAGAGATTGACACCCAGGTAGCAGAAGATCGTGGCGGCAAAGCCGATAATCGACAACCAAGCCGCTCTTTTACCGACCCAACCCCTGGTGAAGCGCGCATGCAGGAAGGCGGCATAAACGAACCAGACGATCAAGGACCAGGTTTCCTTAGGGTCCCAGCTCCAGTAGGTTCCCCAGGCATAATTAGCCCAGGCGGCGCCTGTTATAATGCCGAGAGTCAGTAAAGGAAAACCGATCATGATTGATCGATAATTCAGATCATCCAATATTTTGATGGGAGGAAACATGGCCATGATACCACCCGCTGAAGCGGCTGAGCCACCTTCTTCATGCTTTGCCTTTATAAGGTACATGATGGAAATACCGCAAGCCACCGCAAAAGCGGCATAGCCGAGGAAGCAGGTAACAACGTGATACAGGAGCCAATTGCTTTGCAGCGCTGGAACCAGAGGTTCTATCCCGGTATTTAAACTTAGTTGTGCCCAAGCCATTCCAAGCAGCGCGAAGGGAACAACGAAAGCACCTACGATACGGTACTTATATTTGATATCTATAAATGCAAAGATGAGAATAATGGTCCAAGAAAAGAAAACCACTGACTCGTAAAGATTTGAGAGGGGAGCATGTCCCACCCCCAGATCATAAGATTCTTTCCAGCGCAGCCCGATTGCAAGGGTCTGGATGGCAAGACCCGCATAAGCGGTTAAACTCCCGGTTAGACCCAGGGTCTTATTCCTGCTGGCAAGAAAGGCGAAAAAAAGCACCATAGATGCCATATAGGCAAGTGTTGTAATGTTAAATAACAGCGAACTAGTCATACTGTTTGAAACCTCCCCTAGAATTTCAGGTTATGTAGTTTATCGGCTAACTCATCAAATCGGGTCTGGAAACCAGCCTGATTCTTGTTGACATTGGCGTACATGCGGACATGTCCTTTTGACACGATAATCCAAATTCTTTTGTGGGACATAAAAAATGCGATAAAGATTCCCAATACCATCAGGGTGCAGCCTAACCAGACAACCCATACCCCCGGGTCCCTGGACACCTGCAGACCAGTATACATTTTTGCATTGGAACCTTGATAATTAAATATAAATTCATCCCCACGCTGGGCGTTAATTTCAGGATAATTTTTCAAAACAATAAAAGTTTGCGGGGCCTTGTCTTTCGCGGTTACCTCGACTCTGGCCGCAGGGCCGGAAAATTCAGGCATGAACTGTCTGACTTCAGGAGTGGCTTCAAGAAGCTTGAATATGGTTCCATTTTTTAAAGTCACGGAGCTGCCGTCACGAAGAACAAAATTCTCAGGGGCACCTCCATCGCGTTGAGTAACAGTAAAGTTATGCTCACCACCTTCACTGGCCTGGCCATAGCTCGACTGATAGAAGGTGATCCCTTTGTAGGTTAAAGGATCATTTACCACCACGCGCACATTGGTATAATCTTTGATCGGTTGTCCGTTTTCCAGGACAGTGAGTATACTCTTGAATTCCTTGGGAGCACCAGAGTTATAAAAAGAAACCGAAAACTGATCGCAACGCAGGTCGAAACCCAGTGGGATGTGCTTACCGCTTCGGGATTCAACAGATGAGACACTAGAACCCTCTACAATAGTAACAAACCCCTTGTAACCAAATAATGAACCTATGATGGCCCCTGCAAAAATTACCAGAATGCTTAAGTGGACGACATAAACACCCAATCGGCTCCAAGCGCTTTTTTGTGCAAAAATATGATATTCACCATTATGCTCACTAACTACAGGGGCAGCGAACTCTTTGCCGATAAACTCGGCCATTTTTTTTGAAGCAACCTCAACCGGCGCCGAAAAAGAGACTTCTTTTTTAAGAGAAAAAGCAGTTCTCAGGTTTTCAGCAAGCAGGAGTGCCGGCTCGGTGATAAATTTAATCACATGCGGTAGGCGTTTGATAGAGCAGCTGGTAAGGTTTAAGCTGAAAACATACAGCAGGGTGATAAACCACCAGGAGTGATACATGTCAAAAAAACCAAGCTTGCTGTAAATTTGCAGCTTAACCGGGCTAATTTGGGCCACATACTCAGGCGGCAACTGGCCTTGGGGCAAGACAGTACCGATGATCGATGATAAGGCCAATGATATAAGTAAAAATAAAGTCAGCTTTAGAGAACAAAAGAAATCCCAGACTATTTGTGCAAAGCTGCGTTCGGTTGTTGCCAATGGTGCCCCCTGAGTGTTAATTCTGTTTAATATTGTCTAAACTAAATAACTATATCTCAAGTTTGGCAAAACAGGTAATATTTTTTTTATTGAGGAAGAGTTTTTGTAAGAGGATGGAAATCAAAAAAGGGATAACAAACAAGTTGTTACCCCTTTTGGTGATCAATTATTGGGCAGCATTGTTACTTGTGACATTCCTTGCAGCTGGTAGGCCCTTTTTTCATTTCAGCATGGCAGCCTTTGCAAGCCTTACCGTGAGCAAGGTCTTTGCCAAAGCCTTCAATTTTGCCACCTTCGGGCTTTGCATGGCATTTGGTGCAATCCTTCAGTGCATCCTGGTGTTTTTTGTGGTTGAATTTGACGTTTTTCTTCATCTCGATAACATCGGTTACAGCAAAAGCGGACCCAGCAAATGCGACAATAGCAAACATAGCAACGATTGTTCTTTTCATTTTAACTCCTCCATCTAAAATTTTTAATTTTTTTACTACATGCTCTCTATCGATGTCAACAAAAAGCTTTTTTTCATAGTGTCATTCAAATGAGCTTGTATTAGTATGGAGATCGTAAGTGATTGAAAAAACGTGTTTGAATCATCTATTAAATTATTTTCTGAATGCTTGCATCTTTGCTCTCAACTTCCTGATCCATTTCCTGACGATAATCCAGCAATGCCTGACAAAGCCGTTCATCAGCCAATGCCAACACCTGCACCGCAAAAATACCGGCGTTCTTAGCGCCGGCCTTGCCAATGGCCATCGTCGCAACCGGTATGCCTCCTGGCATCTGGACTGTAGAGTATAAGGCATCTACACCATTCAATGCGCCACCAGGCATAGGAACACCAATTACAGGCAAGATTGTCTTGGCGGCAACTACGCCGGCCAGATGCGCAGCCATGCCGGCTCCGGCAATAACAATCTTAATACCCCTTTCTGCTGCGCCCGACGCAAGCGCCATTGTTCTTGCTGGTGAACGATGGGCAGACGAGATTCTCATCTCCCAGGGCACCGCAAATTTATCCAGAATATCTGCTGTTTCCTGCATCACCGGCAGGTCTGATTCGCTTCCCATTACTATGAGAACCAGCGGAGTGGTCATAGATATTTCCTCCAATTGTTATTTTGAGATAGCATTTTTTCTGCCCACCAGAGTTACGAACTTCCGATGAACCTGAAGGGCCTCATCAATCCTTCCCAGATTTTTCAGCGTCAGAGCGAGGTTATAATATGGTTCCAAATTGTTCTGGTCAAGCTGGATTGCTTTTTGATAATGCCCAGCAGCAGCGGGATAATTCCCGAGTAGAAAATAAGAATTGGCGAGATTATTGTGCGGGCGGGACTTATGAGGTGATTTAAAGGCAGCATCCTGCCAGAGAGTTAATTTTGTCTGCCAGACTTTGTTACGTTCACAGGTCGTGCAAGCTAATGCGATAATTATTGGAATTGCAAGGCATAAGGCCAAGGTGGCGGTGGGGTTTACGCGCCATTTTTTCAGAATAAGATCAAAAAAAGCAACTACCGTAATAGAAATTCCCAAAAGAGGAAGATAGGTCCGATGTTCCGCCATTACATCTCTGATGGGTATGAACGAAGAAGTTGGCAATAACAGCACCAAAAACCAGAGCAATCCAAAACCGATCAAACGCAGTTGGTGCCGATATTCCCCTGTTTTTATAAGCAACAGGTAGATCGCCGCAGCTATCAGACACAGCCAGAGGGTGATATAAAAAAAACTCTCAAAACCAGGCATGCCAGTGACAATGCTTATATCGTGGTCAATGTTTTGCCCGACAGGGAAAAAGAACAGTTGCAGATATCGAACAATCACTTTTAACTGAGTAAGCAAATAAACCGCTGCACCCTGATCAAAAGAAGAGAATCCCGCTTCCTGGCTGTTATCAAGGCTTAACAATCTCAGGCATCCCAATGTTGCCCCGGTCGCCAGATAAGGGAGCAGGCCTTTAACCGCTTTTTTAAGTGACGCTTTGTCACCGACGTAGAGAACGCAAAGTAAATAAGCGAGCGGTGCCGTAATAATGATTTCTTTGCTACCCCAGCCAGCAATAAAAAACAAAAGGCTCAGCAGCCACCAACCAAGCGCCGTGGCTTTTTTGCTGCTTGAATAACCAAGCAGGGCAATCAGGCAACCCAGGTAAAACAGTGAGGCCAGTACTTCTGATCTTTGGACAATGTAGGAAACAGATTCGGTTTGTAAAGGATGAAGAGCAAAGATCGCTGTCACAAAGAGAGCAAAAGGAACAACATCGAAGCTAACCTTTTCCTTCGCCTTTACGCGCTGAAGAAGCATTTGCACGAAAATAAACACCAGCAAAACCGAGCCCATATGCAGGACAATGTTTGTCAGGTGGTAGCCGAAGACACTCAAGCCGCCCAAATGATAATTTAAGGCGAATGTCTGTTGCGTTAAAAGGCGGTTGCCACTTAGAAAGCTTGTAAGATTGGAATAGGTAAGGGGGAGTAGCCTAACATCAGCTAGCGAAGGATTGATGAAAACATCATCATCGAACTGCAGTTCTCCATTGAGGATATTACCGTAGCAAAGGGAAATGGCAACTAGAATGAGCACCAGCAGCATGTACTGCAATTGGCTGCTGGTGCTTGCTTTGCCATTTTTATGAGAAGAAAAGCTCATAAGCGGGGTGATCAGCGGTCAGTTGCTGCGTGCCAACGCTTTTTTGCCGATATCAGTGCGGTACTGTACACCAGGCCAGCTAATAAGGGCTACACCCTGATAAGCCTTTTCAATCGCTGTTTGTACCGTATCGCACATGGCAGTAACTCCCAGCACCCGTCCGCCGTTGGTCACGCAGCGTCCGTCCTTCATGGCAGTACCGGCATGAAAGACCACCAGATCTTCAACCCTGGCAGCGTCATCCAGCCCTATAATCTCATCACCCTTGCGGTAATCCCCGGGATACCCTTCGGCAGCCATAACAACACAGATGGTAGCCTGATTGTGCCATTCAATCGTTACCCCGGAAAGATCGCCATTGGCTACGGCCAAAAGCACCGGCACAATATCCGATTTCATCCTCATCAAGAGCGGTTGGCACTCTGGATCACCAAATCTGGCATTGAATTCAAGGGTTTTGACCTGGTCTCCATTAATCATTAAACCGGCGTATAGTACGCCGCAATAGGGTCGGCCTTCGTTGGCCATGCCATCGATTGTCGGACGAAGGATCTGTTGCATGGCCGTGTCGTGTACGGCCTTTGTGACCACTGGGGCAGGCGAATAGGCTCCCATTCCGCCGGTATTGGGACCTTTATCCCCATCGTAAATAGCTTTGTGGTCCTGCGCACTGGCCAGTGGTATGATGTTTTTTCCATCGGTGATCACCAGGAAGGAAGCCTCTTCACCGGTGAGGAATTCTTCGATCACCACGCGTGAGCCGGCGCTGCCAAAGGCATTGCCGGACAACATATCGGTTACGGCTGCCACTGCCTCTTCACGAGTCTGAGCAATGATTACACCTTTTCCGGCTGCCAGCCCATCGGCCTTGACTACAATAGGTATGCCGGTTTGATCAATAAAGCCTACAGCGGCGGAGACATCGGTAAACACCCCATAAGCAGCGGTAGGCACCTTATATTTCTGCATCAGATCCTTGGAAAAAGCCTTGCTGGCCTCGATTATGGCTGCGTTTTTACGCGGGCCGAACACCTTGAGCCCATGCTCTTCGAACAGGTCCACAATTCCAAGCGATAGCGGCTGTTCCGGGCCGACCACGGTCAGGTCAATAGCTTCCCGCCGGGCGAATTCAAGCAGTTTATCCAGTTCATCTGCCATAATGGGAATATTTTCAGCCAGGCCGGCAATACCAGGGTTACCGGGGGCACAGTACACCTTCTTGACCAGCGGGGACTGGGCTATCTTCCATACCAGCGCGTGCTCACGGCCACCACCACCCACCACCAGAACCTTCATATCTCAGCACCTCTTTTTAATTTGGTTCAATTTGGATTACCTGATGTTTCCACTCGCCGCTGCCCTGATTTATAAACCGGCCGCGCAGTGTCTTAGTGACGGAAGTGGCGCATTCCGGTGAACACCATGGCAATGCCGTGCTCATTGGCAGCCTTGATGACCTCTTCATCGCGAACACTGCCACCTGGCTGGATAATAGCGGTGACACCCGCCTCGGCCGCCGCGTCGACTCCGTCGCGGAAGGGAAAGAAGGCATCTGAAGCCAGCACTGTGCCGCGAATGGGTAGCAGCGCCTTTTGAACCGCAATCCTTGAGGAATCGACTCGGGACATCTGTCCGGCTCCGATACCAACGGTCTGGTCACGGCTGGTGAAAACAATGGCATTAGATTTGACATGTTTGCTGACACGCCAAGCGAAATCCAGTGCCTCAATCTCAGAAGCGGTCGGTCTACGTTCGGTTGCCACCTGGCAGTCAGCCGCCCGGATCATGCCCAGATCGCGGCCCTGGATCAGGAGTCCGCCAACCACCTTCTTAAGGTCGTATCCACTGGCGATGTACTCGTTCAAAAGCGGCACCTGCATGACACGTACATTTTTCTTGGCGGTAAAGATATCCAGCGCCTCGTCACTGTAACCGGGAGCGATCACCGCTTCCAGAAAAGTTGAGGTCAGCTCCCTGGCCGTAGCGGCATCAACCTGGCGATTGAATCCTACGATGCCACCAAAGGCCGAAACCGGGTCGCATTCCCTGGCCTTAAGATAGGCGCTGAGCGGGCTGTCGCCCAGGGCAACACCGCAAGGATTGGTATGCTTGATAATTACAGCTGCGGATTTATCAAATTCCTTAACCGTCTCGATTGCGGCATCCAGATCGATTATATTGTTAAAGGATAGTTCCTTGCCCTGCAACTGGACCGCATTGGAGACGCACGGCTCGCTGATCTCTTTATCCACATAAAAAGCGGCTGACTGCTGGGGGTTCTCCCCATAGCGCAGGTCCTGGGCTTTTTTTACCTGGATGGTAAAGGTCGCCGGATAGGCCTCGGCCTCCTGACCTAGACGGGCTCCCAGATAATTGGAAATAGCGCCGTCATAGGCGGCAGTGTGCTGGAAAACTTTGACTGCCAGACCGAAATTGGTCGCAGGTGAAACCGCGCCGTCAGTGGCCTTCATCTCCTCCAGCACCTTGGCATAATCGCCTGCATCGACCAGTACTGTGACATCAGGATAGTTTTTGGCTGCCGAGCGCAGCATGGTCGGACCACCAATATCAATATTCTCGATGGCATCTTCCAGATGGCAACCCTCTTTGGCTACCGTGGCCTCGAAAGGGTACAGGTTGACTACCACCATATCGATGTTCTCGATGCCGTGTTCCTTCATCTTGGCGACATGTGCAGGATTGGAGCGCATGCCGAGCAGACCGCCATGAACCTTGGGATGCAGGGTTTTGACTCGTCCGTCCAGCATCTCAGGGAAACCAGTGAATTCAGAGACATCCTTGACAGTAAGTCCGGCCTCACGCAGCAGCTTAGCCGTACCGCCGGTGGACAAAATCTCCACGCCATATCCAGCCAATTGCTTTGATAGTTCAATGATGCCTGTCTTGTCGGAGACGCTGATCAGCGCTCTGGTAATCTTTGCCATGGTTTGCAGCTCCTTATGAAATAGTGTGCTATGAAGGATGTTTATTATTCAGTGTAGGGGAAGTCGATGTTGCGCATAAATGATGTTTCAAAAAGCGGCGTTCCGGAGAGCGGCACCACTTTGAACTGTGCTCCCAGGTGCTCCACAGAATCAAAGCCATCATCGGTCAG
The DNA here is from genome assembly GCA_036504875.1 of Desulfuromonadaceae bacterium. GTDB lineage: Bacteria > Desulfobacterota > Desulfuromonadia > Geobacterales > Pseudopelobacteraceae > JACPFJ01. The sequence continues at coordinate 29,758 of DASXUK010000072.1, read as the reverse complement.
CAGGGCCAGCTCTAATCCGTTTAAGGCCCCTTCGGGTGTAAAACGGGTGATTTGTACCATGCCTTGGTCAAAAATTCCAATGCTTTTAAGCCAATCAGGTTTCAAAAAGGCTCCGAAGGAGCCGGTTAAAATCACTTCTTGCAGGTCTTGACAACGTATACACGAGCGCTCTAACAGGACTTCCAGCCCTGCCCGGATGGCCGCTTTGGCCAGCTGGATCTGGCGGATATCATCCTGGGTCAGCAGCAGCAGTTTTCCGGCTGCCCGGTAGATAACAAAGGCATTGGCTCCCTGGTGGTTAATCACTCGGTTCGCCAGGTTGGAGGATATCTCGGTGCTGTCTCGCAATCTGCCGCCCGGTTCAATGATATCGTGGTGCAGCAGCTCGGCGACCGCCTCAATGGCTGCCGAACCACACATTCCGGCTGGTGTGATGTCGCCGATGACCTTGAGCTTTACCCGCTCGTTCTCGATACGAATCGAACTGACAGCCCCCGGCAGGGCCGGCATGCCACAGGTCAGGTTGCCCCCTTCAAAGGCTGGACCGGCAGCCGCCGAGGTGGCCCAGATGGTATCACCGGCCAAGAGTGCCATTTCACCGTTAGTGCCCAGATCAATTAATAGAGTAGAAGCTGACATTTTCTTTTCCGGGTCCGAGCTTGCCAGGTTGTCTTTTTCAGCCCGTTTTTTCTGACCGTAAAGAAACGCTACGGTGTCCCCTCCTACAAAACCGCCCGGCATGGGGAAGATATAGACACCGGCCGAGCTGTCCCAGTCAAGCTCCGCAGCCGTCACCGTCTTACCGGTAGTGAACAGCGGTCGGTACGGGGGAAAGGCCAACGACCTGACCGGCAACCCCAAAAGGATGTGTTGCATGGCAGGATTGCCGGCGGTGGCGATCATTTTTACAGCACTCCAGGCGATCCCGGCTGTCTCACAGAGCTCATGAGCTAATTGCAGTAGCTCGATCCTGATCAGGCGTGACATCTCTTGCAGGGCTGCGTCTGAGTTGACCGCGGCCTCCAAACGGGAGATAATGTCAATTCCGAAGCTGCGCTGGGGATTCATGCTGCCGTTGCTGGCCAGACGCGATTTGTTGTTACAATCGATCAGGGAAACCGCCAGGGTAGTGGTGCCGAGATCGATCGCCAGGGCATATTCACTCTTGGATAGGCTGGATACAAGCCTGTCCCTGGCGGGAAGAAAGTTTTTGTCCATTCAACAGAGCTCGATCAACTGTGCTTGCTGCGGCAGCACTTCCCCGATCGGGATGGCAAAAATATCTCGCTCAACGGCTGTTTTAAGAAAGAGCTGCGCATCCTCGGGCGCCAGCGCGATCAACAGGCCGCCGGAGGTTTGGGGGTCGAACAGCGGCAGGAGTTCTTCAATCCTTGTTTGGTCGTACTTGCACATTGGAATATAGTGATCGCGGTTGCGGTAGCAACCCCCCGGCACCATGCCATGGTCTACCAGTTCAGAGATGCCGGACATAAGTGGAATAGCCTCCAGCTGCAGCCGAATGCTCACCCCGGCCCCGCGGGCCATCTCACAGCTATGGCCCAACAGACCGAAACCGGTTACATCGGTCACAGCGCTGGCCTGACATTCACGCATCAAATCAGCCGCGTCCCGATTCAGCTTTGTCATCCAGCGTTCCGCCTCGGCAATTAATGCTGCCGAGGCCAGTTCGGCCTTGATGGTGGTGGAGATGATCCCTGTTCCAAGCGGTTTGGTAAGTACAAGCACATCCCCCGGTCGGGCAGTGGAGTTGCGAATGATTTTATCCGGTGAGATCAAGCCGGTTATGGACAGGCCGTATTTCAGTTCGTCATCTTCAACCGTGTGGCCCCCCACCAGACAGACCCCCGCTTCCTGAAGTATACTCTGTCCACCGGCTAGGATTTGGCCTAAGACCTCTTCCGACAAGGAACAGGACGGGAAAAAAACAAGATTCATGGCCGTGACAGGGCGCCCCCCCATGGCATACACATCGGAAACAGCATTGGCGGCGGCGATGCGGCCGAAAGTGAAAGGATCATCCACCAAGGGCGTGATTATATCGGCCGTCTCAACCAGAGCGCAATCCGGCCCGATCCTGTAGATTCCAGCGTCATCGGTGGTCTCCGGTCCCACAAGCAGGTTTTTATCATCGTTTCTAAAAAGCCCTTCCAGGACCTTTGCCAGGCCCGACGGGCCCAGTTTTGCCGCTCAACCGGCGGCTTTTACCATTTGAGTCAATTTAACCATTTCATCGTTTCCTTTTAACCGTGCGCTACAATTCTGAGTTTCAGGTGCATCAGGCTAGGAGGTCCGGGATGCGAGCATTTTTTTAAACATGTTGCATGTTCAATTGAAAATTGGCCAAGCTGTTATTGCAGGTACACCCGCGGTACCCTTTTACTGATGCCGCAAAAAATCTCGTAGGGAATGGTGCCGGCCCAGGCTGCCAACTCCTCGACATGGATGCAGTTGCCGCTCCTGTCCTGTCCCATCAAGACCACCTCATCACCGACGGCGACATCCTTGATGTCGGTGACATCCAGCATGATCCAGTCCATGCAGACTGTGCCTGCCACCCGGGCCCGTTCTCCCCTGATCAACGCCTCGCCCTTGTTTGTAAGGGTGCGGGGATAGCCGTCGGCATAGCCTACCGGCACACTTGCGATAAGGGTTTTGCCGGTTGTGGTGAAGCGGCGGGCATAGCTGATGGTGGTACCGGTTTCCACCCATTTCAGCAGGGCAATGCGGCTTTTCAGTCGCATGACCGGCTTTAGATCCAGTTTACCCTGAAAATCTGAAGATGGAATGGCTCCATAAAGGGCGATCCCGGGTCGGACCAGGTTGCAGCCCGGTATGTTCCTGATAAGTGCGGCAGCGCTGTTGGCAATATGAATGTAGCGGGGAATGAAACCGGCCTTGCGTACCTCGGTAAGTACCCAGGAAAAGCGTTCCGATTGAATTCTGGTAAAATACTGGCCCGATTCATCCAGTTCATCGGCGCTGGCGAAGTGGGAAATAATCCCCTCCAGATGAATGTTGGGCAGCTTCTTCAGCTCTTTCAAAAATTCCGGGGCAGTGGCATACTGGATGCCCAGGCGCCCCATTCCGGTGTCGATCTTGAGATGGATCTGGGCCTTGCGGAATAGTTTACCAGCAGCCTGGTTCAGTGCTTGGGCCTGCTCCAGAGTAAAAACGATCGTCGATAAATTGAACCCGATGCATTTGCGTTCCTGACCGGGGTAGACCCCTCCCAGGAGTAGAATTGGTTTATCGATGCCGCTCTTGCGAAGCTGGATGCCTTCGGCCAGAAAGGCTACCCCAAACGCATCGACGTTAAGCTGTTCCAGCTCGCGACTGATGTCCATAAAACCGTGGCCATAGGCATCTGCTTTGACAACTGCCAGGATCTCGGTCTTGCGCGGAATCGATGAGCGGAGGACCTGAAAGTTGTGACGCAGTGCGTCAAGATCTACTTCGGCAAATGTAGGTCGACTGTCGAACAATTTTTAATCTCTCCCATGGTTACCGGTATATAAATCATCTAATTTTTAGCATGTCTACCAGCGCCTGTAAAGCGAAAGGGGAACGGTAGCGGACACTGCCCAGGCTTTATTGGCATTGACATGAACGACCGATTCTATTATTCTGAGCAGGTTATAGGCCCTAGGGGAGTTCTAAGAACTGAGATGATTCCACGGAATCAGACCCTTTGAACCTGATCCGGTTCACACCGGCGTAGGAAAGCGGCTCAGTTTATGATTTGTCCTGCCGCCTGATATTGTTTCAGCGCGGTTTTTTTGTTTTTAAAGGCAGCTTATGAACGATTACAGTAGACCATTCCGCCTCATCATCAATAAGCCGGCACAGCCGTTCGCTATCGCTGGAGTCTATCTTATAACTGATGAGTCGGCAAACCTGGCGGGTCGGGTGCAAGCGGCGCTGCGCGGAGGGGTTTCGGTCGTGCAGTATCGCGCCAAAGGCAAGATCCGTGAGGCCTGCCTGTTGGAAGGGCACGAGCTGAAACAGCTTTGCCAAAGCTTTGGCGCTGCTTTTATTGTCAATGATGATGTCAAGCTCGCGCTTGATCTGGATGCCGACGGGGTTCACCTGGGGCAGGATGATGATAGCGTTGGTTCTGCGCGTGAAGAGCTGGGGCCGGGCAAGATTATCGGCAAGTCAACACACAATCTGGAAGAGGCATTGCAAGCCGAACAGGAGGGTGTTGATTACATCGGCTTCGGTGCCATGTATCCCAGCTGCAGCAAAGCTGTTGTTCGCATCCCGGGTACTTCCGGGTTGGCTGCTGTGCGGGAAAAAATTAATGTCCCGGTAGTGGCTATCGGAGGTATCACCATCGGCAATGCCTGCCGCGTGGTCGATGCCGGGGCTGACGCGCTGGCGGTGATATCTTCGATATTGTCCTGCCCGCGCCCTGACATTGCCGCGGCAGAGCTGAAGCTGCTTTTTAACCGGGGTCGGCTGCAGCCGCGCGGTACGGTTTTGTCTGTGGCCGGCAGTGATTCCGGGGGTGGGGCGGGTATCCAGGCCGACATCAAGACGGTCACGCTGCTGGGAAGCTATGCTGCAAGTGTGGTGACTGCCCTGACTGCGCAGAATACGCGCGGTGTTTCTTCAATACACGGTCTGCCAGCTTCATTTGTCATCGACCAGTTGGATGCGGTTTTGGCTGACATTCCGGTGGATGTCATCAAAACCGGCATGCTGCATACGCCGGCCATTATCTCGGCCCTGGCGGAGAGTCTTGGCGAGCGGCAGGTGATGGTCCCGCTGGTTATTGATCCGGTAATGGTTGCCAAAGGGGGCGCACCGCTGCTGGAAATGGATGCTGTTCATCTGTTCCGGGAACAACTCCTTCCCCAGGCTTATCTCCTGACTCCTAATATTCCCGAGGCTGAGCGGTTGCTGGGGAGGCCGATCCGATCGGAAGGGGAAATGGCGCAGGCCGCCAGCGACCTTCACGCTCTGGGGGCCGCCAATGTGCTACTGAAAGGTGGGCATATGACCGGTCAGCAATCCGTTGATGTGCTTTATGACGGTAGCGGATGCCATACCTTTACGGCCGAGCGAATTTTTACCAATAATACCCACGGTACCGGCTGTTCCTATGCTTCGGCAGTAGCCGCTTTCCTGGCTCAGGGTGAACCTTTGAAAGAGGCGGTAGAAAAGGCAAAACAATTCATCACTTTAGCGATAAAACTGGCCCGTCCGCTTGGAAAAGGGCACAGCCCGATCAATCATTTTGCCGCTACGCGGCCTCAAATTTAATTTTATGGAGTAACCATGACCCAGTTAGAATTTGCCCGCAGGGGCGTCATTACCGAACAGATGAATCAGGCCGCGATATCCGAGGGCGTTGCGCCGGAATTTATCCGGGACGGCCTGGCCGCCGGTAACATAGTAATCTGCCATAACATCAAGCATCTTAACGGCATTCCTTTGGCAGTAGGCACCGGTCTGCGCACAAAAATCAATGCCAATATAGGCTCTTCTTCAGATGACACCGATATGCAAAAAGAACTGGAAAAGGCACGTGTGGCCGTTAAATACGGCGCTGACGCCATTATGGATCTTTCTACCGGAGGACCGGTTGACGAGATTCGTCGGGCGATTATTGCCGAGACACATGCTTGTATCGGTAGCGTGCCGCTTTACCAGGCCGCCCTGGATGCTGTCCGGGTCAAGAAGAAAGCTATTGTTGATATGACCGTTGATGACATCTTCGCCGGAGTGATCAAGCATGCCGAGGATGGAGTTGATTTTATCACAGTCCACTGCGGCGTAACGCGCTCGACGGTCGAGCGGATGAAGAATGAGGGGCGCCTGATGGATGTAGTCTCTCGCGGAGGGGCCTTCACCATTGAGTGGATGAGCTACAATAATTGCGAGAATCCGCTCTTTGAACACTTTGATAAACTGCTCGAGATAACCAAACAATACGATATGACCCTTTCCCTGGGGGACGGTTTTCGCCCCGGATGCCTGGCCGATGCCACTGATCGGGCCCAGATCCACGAACTGATCATTTTGGGGGAACTGACCCAGCGCGCCCAGGAAGCGGGGGTGCAGGTAATGATCGAAGGTCCCGGCCATGTCCCGCTCAACCAGATCCAGACCAACATCCAGCTTCAGAAACGCCTTTGCCATGGTGCTCCTTTTTATGTTCTGGGACCGCTGGTAACTGATATTGCTCCCGGATACGATCACATAACCTGTGCTATTGGCGGGGCCATTGCGGCCGCTGCCGGGGCTGATTTCCTGTGCTACGTAACCCCTTCCGAGCATCTGCGCCTGCCGGATGCCCAGGATGTGCGGGATGGCGTGATTGCATCACGTATCGCAGCCCATGCAGGAGACATTGCCAAGGGTGTCAAGGGGGCCATGAATAAGGATATCGAGATGGCCAAATGCAGGAAGAAACTGGATTGGGAGGGGCAGTTCGCCTTAGCGCTCGATCCGGATAAGGCCCGTGAATTCCGGGCTAATTCTCCTGTTTCCGATCATGGCGCCTGTACTATGTGCGGGGAATTTTGTGCCTATAAGTTGATGGATGAGGCAATGAAGCGTTAATAGCGGAATGGTTTAGAGGCGAAAGCGGCTAGTGTTTCCGGCTGAAGTCTTTGAAAGAAGACTCTTTTTGTGGTATGGGTGCCGTCGGAGAAACTTTGCTAAACATCAGCTTGGTGATACCCCGCTCTATCGGCGCCAGGAACAGGGCCAGAAGGAACATCCCTAAAAAAACAAGGAAAAAAGCGCTAATCATTACCACTATGATTACTATCAGCTCAATGAACGGCGGCATGATCAGGCTCCTTTATAATTTACGTCCACTTCCCGTTTTTTTTACTATACACTGTTCTATTATTGTTTGACAACAGCATGTTTTACATTCCATTAAATTTTATTAAATTTATTTGCGCTTCACCAGATTTGCCGAAATAATATCCCTGCAAGTTTTATCTATACATTTTTGAGGATAAAACACATATGAATAACTGATAAGTCGCCTGCCGTTCAAGAAAAAATCGGTGATGACTGTGAACTTGTTATTTATCAAGCCCGGGTTGACATCGAATAGCGCTTTGATTTTGTTGGTGTTGTCCATCTTAAGCTGATATTTCTTGGAAGTCTTGCAATCCTTTCCCACACAGATTGTCTTTTTTATAGACAGATCTTTCGCAGAATGATCCTCAGACTTAAAATCATAATACAGTACCTCTTCAAAATTATAGATCTTGTTGCTGTTTTCTGTACCTTTAATGGTTCTCTCATTAATATGGATTTTATTAGCATGATTCTTTGTACCGTAAAAAGTGCCTATAGATATGCTGGAACAAGATGTAGATATTGTCAGTGCAAACACCACAATCAGAGCTTTATTTAAAACGGATGCTATCGGCGGGATGCTGTACCAGATATGTATTTTTGGCTTCAGGGTTGCTCTTGACACGGTGCATACTCCTTTCTTTGGCCATATTCTTCCTTTGTTCAGGTTTAGGAGCAGTTAACGTGGAATTTTTAGAGGGTAATATAGCTTTAGCTTTATTCGCTGTTGTTACAGGATCAGGTGGCGCAGTAGTGCCGGTGAAGACAGTTTTTTTATCAGCGGGTGGCTTATGACCAACGGAAAAGCTAATAAAAATAACCGAAACAATGAGGATTACTCTTGCAACGGAATTCAAGGCAAGTCGCCTGTAGGCAGGGGACGCTAGAGAAGTTGGTTTGTGAGATACAGGGATATTTTTTCTGGCAAATATATTCTCACGAGTATCTTTAGAGATAGTTTTCCAGTGTTCACAATTTGCATTCAGCCTGGACATAGCCTCTTCAAAATCTTTAATTTTATTCCGGCACCTTGCAGCCAATACTTCACAATCCAGCTTTCCAGCACTATTTTCGATCACCTTCATAAAAAGATCAGCAGCTTCTTTGTATTCACTCTTGATAAAATAGCAGCGGCCAAGCTTGGTCCATATCAAAGAATCTTCGGGATTTAAATCACGAGCTTTAATATAATTTGCGATGGCCCGATTGTACTGATCATCCTCGAAATATAGGTCACCCAAAGCCATATAACATGACGTCGTAGCTTCAGTATCATGGGTGGATGGTTTTACTTTTTCCAATTCACGGATTGCCTCGCCAATCATATTGAGGCTGTAAAATTTCATGCCCTGACCAAAAAAACTAAAATTCCGGCTTAACCTGCGGGATATTTTTTCTGCCGGCCAGGCCAATAGCAGACAGGGCACAGTTAACAACGGGATCGTCAAAATCCTGGATAGAGGAAAAAGCTGGTTGGCGTTGGCGATCAATTTTGTAAAAGGCCCGCTGGCGGAATATACGGAATAAACAATCGAGGCGGATATCAAGGGCAACCATAGGTATTTCAGGTTTATGATTTGTGCTATGAAAACTGCTGAAAACACAAGATAACTCCAGGTTAAATAAATACAGATATTTATTCTGGCATCACTTGCCTTGAACCAATTCAGGACACTGACCATTTTATCCCCAGGATCTATCAGAGATTGAAATTTACTGGGTGCTGCACTCAGGGGGCATCTGACGAGTAGCCTAAATTTTAGCAAAATAATCAATATAAGCTACCATTGGCCGTGTTAAAGTCGAGTATGGTAATTTGCCTTAAACTAAAAAAGCCGGCTCCAAATATAAGAGACCCGGCTTCTGGAGGGATTTTCACCCCCATTTATTTATACTAATCCTGATTAGAGTTTAGAACTGTTTACCACAACCGCATGGTTGTGCGCACTTGTTGGTTTTTGACTCGATTTCTCTGGAATAATAATTCCAGGTGTTGTAGTGCTGGAAAGCGAGAACCACGAGTCCCGATATAAAGGCCATGTAATAATACTCCCCAAGGGCACCGTTTATGAAATACTGCAGAAAAAAGTAAATCCTGAACAACAGGTGCGGCCAGGTTTTTCCGGGCGTCAAATCGAAATAGAGCCTTCCTGCAATAATAATCAAAGAACAGAAGGTTGAAACTCCCAGCACGCAGTTTACGAGCAGGAGCGGCGGCGTCGGTCCGAGCAGTGCGATGAAATCGGCAGGCAGGAAATCTTTGAGGCTGCATTCGCAAAATAAGCAGGCGATTGCGCTGGCAATCAGGAAAATGAATATCCCCCACAGACCACTGCGAGAATGCTTATACAGATCATCGATATTTGGTTCGCTGACCGAAGTGCCTTTCGAACCCGAAGCCGCTTTATTTCCATTTAATCTACCTGATAAGTGCCTTAACATGATCGCACCTCTCTTTCTTTGTAACTTTTTTCAGCTAACTTGATATTCAATAAACCTGTGTTCTTGCTGCAGTCCTGCTCACAGGCAACAGCTTTTTCCTCTTTCAATGGTGGGTTTCACCATGATTCTCAACCTTCTCCCAGCCGGTCCACATAGGTTTGAAATAAGCCAACGGTGTTGAGCCCAGCGTTGCCAGATAGACATGCGTGAACAGGAATGCGCCCAGCGAGCAGGCCAGCAGGAAATGCAAGGCAACCAGGATTTTTAACCCACCCAGCAGGAGTACTATCTCTCGCATTGGCCCCATATTCATGAGCAATATGCCGGTCAGCCCGACCAGCGGCATCAGCACGAACATGATTGCCAGGTAGGCGGATTTCTGCAGGGGATTGAACTTGCTATCCGGAGTAGCGTGGTGCGGGTTGGGCACCCCGAAGAAGTAGGCAAAAAAGTAAAATACTATTTGGCGGAAAAGGCCGGCGGTCAGGTCATATTTTTTGGGCACATAGATGTCTTCAATCGTGCCGGCCACCATTTTATAGTAGAAAAACCAGACCGAGAAGGACAGGGACACGATGATCCCGGCCGTGTTGTGCAGCAAGATCGCTGATCGATAACTGCCGATGATAGTAACGTACTCCGGGAAGCGAATCTGGGCTCCCGACACGCATAATGTGACGATCCCCAATGCATTGAGCCAGTGCCAGATTCGGACGGGAAGCGGTTGTAGATAAATCATTTTGGTACTCATGGCATACTCCTTTAGGGCCTGTTTTTTCGGCTCAGAAAGCGAAGAAATCCGTGTCCGACCGGCATAACCATGCCGCCAACAATAATCAGTAAACCAACCTTGTTGAGGATGTTATTGCGGGTCGACCCCATCAGATAAAAATCAGGTACTGCATGCAGGGCATCCATTACAGCGCCCTTTTCTACTGCCACCTGGCGATAAGTTCCATCCGGTTCTGGAAAGACCACATAACTTACCTGCATGATTCCCTCAGGCCCGGAAGCATGGCAAAAGGTGCAGTCCCAGCGATTATCAAAGGTTTGGAAGGAATGAGTCGGATTAATCGGGGTAAGCATCGCCTTTAGGTAGAGATCCTTGTAGCCCGGATTGCGATTGAAAGCTCTCAGTTCTTCCAGGGAAACATAGTTATCCCGGTTGGCATCGATGAGTTGATGAATCTGATCTCCAGCTGTTCTTTTGCTGAGCTCGTCAAAACTGCTTAGCTTGGTTTTGGATTCTTTGTCGCTGCCTTGTCGATTTGCTATGTAGATGGTAATCACATAGTTTTCCGCCTTGCTGTGGCAAGTGACACAGGCGATTCCATCCAGGTGCAGGCCGGTCTGCGGGAGCCATTTGGCATGGGTCGCCATTATCCTGTTCCTGGTGTGACAGGCAGCACATTGCTTGTTCAATTGCTCTCCCGAAACCTCAGCCGGAGAAAAGACACTGTGCGGATTATGGCAGCCGCTGCAAGGTGCTTTAGAGCCATGGATGCTGGCAGAATACTGGGTGATGATCTCATTGTGGCAGTCACCACAATTGGTCGTGCGAGCCACCGGCTTGCCGTCAGGGTGATCGGCGGTGATGGCATCGTGACACGTGGTACAGCCGAATTTGGCATGAGTGGTGTGCCCAAAGCCGATCGGATCAATGTAGTTACGTGAATCGACCTTGCTCTGCTCACCATGGCAAGTCATGCAGGGGGCATTTCTGCTTTCGCTGTCGCCGTATGAAAAGGCGGTTCCTTGTGCTTGCTCTTTTGCCCCCAGGCAGAGCACAAGGAACAACGACAAAATGAATATCTGGTGTTTTAATTGGCCGGCGAGTTTCATGTCTCACTCCTTTCGTTTACTGCGCTGGCGGTACTTCGGCTGCTTTCGCCTGGTTTTTCGCAATTTTGGCCTGTTTTCTCAGATTTCTGATCAATGGCAGGGTCTGAGCTGTAATAATCAGGGCACAACACCCCAGGAATATCCAGACAATCAATTGACCAGGGGATTCTCGCCCTTCAGTTGCAGCTAGGGCCGGAACGGTCGCTGCTAAAAAAATGATCGCTAGGTTAATAATGGTCTTAAAATTTAACATCACCCTCACCTCCTCTTGAAACTGCTGATGTGCCTTTTTCTAATGTTTGCTAAGCAGCCTTGAGAGCACATTTTACCGCTTGCATGATCTCGCTCATGTCCTCTGAATTGACCGGTCTAAGCGCGTGATAAAAGATGCCTTCCTGTCTGATCCTGCGAACCATCGGCAATGAAGCCTCATCCGATACCAGGATTACAGCCAGGTGGCGGTTGCACCTTTTCAAAAGCTTTACCAGTTCGAGGAGATCAATCTTTTGATCAAAATCACTCCCCAGGAGAACCACCGGGGTGTTCTTTTTTATAATGTTACAAATGACATGGACGGCCGAATCAGTTGTTTCCACCTGGTAACCGGCTTCTGAAAAATATTCGGCCACCTCTCTTAAAAATGCCGTGTCCTTGTCAGCTACCAAAATACCTTGATCTTCCATGGCTGGCCTCGCATTCACTGGTTTATCCTTTTACTTGCGTGATTCGTTTTCGGCTGTAACTTCCGCCTCTTCCGGTTTGCGCCCCAGGCTTACCAACCCCTTGATCATTGATCCCAGCAGTATCAGTCCTGGCACGATCTGAATAGTTATGATGGCGCCGAAGAACAACAGGAACAGCTTGGACATCAACTCGCCATCCTGTGAGGCCCGATTTACGAAAGCAAACAGTACAGTCCCTGCCAACACCATTGCGATGATCATTATGTTGGCTACTTTGTCCGATGTGCTTTTCATTTTGTCCGGTTTCATGACTGACTCCTTTCGAGCTAAATTTTTTCCATTTGTATTACTTAATAGCAACCTGAATGCCAAGTTTGGAAACCAAAGTTATCTGATGATAAAACGTAATAAAATCAGATTGTTGTCTGAGGGGTGGTCTGTGGATTCGATGCTGCAGATAATTCAAGGTTTTTTGGCTGCGAGGGGGGCAGGGGCTGGAAAAGGTGCTGAAACCCCTGTGTTATCAACAGTTTTGGAAGGAGATGGGAGAAAAAGAATTTCTTCCTGTGCAGCAGGAAATTCCTGTGTGGCAGGAACAGAAGGTAGGCCTCAATGTTGCAACTGGATCCCCTGTTTTTTTAGCAAGGCATACAGGCGCGATATGGAAAGACCGGAAACACGGCAGGCCTCGCTAACATTATTACCGGTGAGGGTCAGAAGATCGTGGAGGTATTGTCTTTCTGCCTGCGTATAAAGGGAGTCACGAAACTCATGGAGCTGGGGTAGGCTGTGAGGAGAGGGCTTGTCGGTGCTGGATTGTATGGGCGGGCTGTCTTTCCTCATGGTTGATTTGGTAACTTCTATGCGCATTTGGATAGGAAGATGTTTCGGAAAGAGAATCGGTTCAAAGCGGGCTGCGGCAATGGTTCGCTCAAGAATATTCACCAGTTCCCGGACATTGCCCGGCCATGAATAGGCCGCCAGAGTCCTGAGGAAATCGGGTGAAAATTCCTTGGGAAGGGTACCATAATGCTGGCAGATCTTGTCGGCATGATAGCGGGCCAGTACGGTGATGTCCTCGGGACGCTCTTTGAAGCTGGGCAATGTGATCACAAAGGTACTGATGCGGAACAGGAGATCGGCACGGAATTGCTCATTCTTTACCATTTCCTCCAGGTTTCGGTTAGTAGCCGCTACCAGCCTGAAATTGCTTTCCAGTTCGCGTTGGCTGCCCAAAGGGCGAAAGCGATGCTCCTGCAGGACTCGCAGAAAGATCTTCTGCAGTGAAAGCGGCATTTCACCCACCTCGTCCAGAAAGAGCGTGCCGCCGTTGGCGTGTGAAATCAATCCTTCCCTGGTCTGGTCAGCGCTGGTGTAGGCACCTTTTTCGTGCCCGAACAACATGCCTTCAATCAGGTTTTCAGGCAGCGCGGCGCAGTCTACCACCACGAAATTTTTGGCGCAGCGGTTACTGTTCTGATGCACGGCCCGGGCAAACAGCTCCTTACCGGTACCGGTCTCGCCGGTGATAAGCACACTGGCGTCACTGCCGGCGGCCTGCGCAACCTGGTTCAGGCACTCCTTCAGTCGTACGCTATTGCCGGCGATCCCTTCCCGTTTCAGAGCCACCGGACTGCATTCCAGGCAGCCGGTCTGCTTTTGTTCCCGGTATTGAAGAGCGCGCAGCAGGGAAAGGGTAATCTCCTTAACCGAAGCCCCCTTTTCCAGATAGTCCCAGGCCCCGCATTTAATGGCCATCTCGGCACCGTGAGGGTCGCCAAAGCCGGTGATTATTATTATCTCGGGATTGGAATGCAGTTCACCCAGTTTGGGCAGGATATCCAGGCCATTGCCATCCGGCATGTTCACATCCAGGAACACCACGTCGAATGGGTCTGCATGAGCTTTTTTCAAACCCTCGCCCAGGGTGTAGGCGCTTTCCGCCTCATGTTTCTTTTGCCTGGCCACCAGCGAGAGCGACTGACACATCAGCTTGTCGTCATCTATGATCAGAATCCTAGCCATAGAGATCCTCGCGCGGGTAGGAAGCATCCAGCACCCGCCGAATTATGGCTGAAATCTCGCCCCGTACCAAAGGCTTCAAGGCCACTTCACTGATGAATTCGGCTGTCTCTCCGCTGTTGTCGGCAACATCGCTGGCCGGATCCAGGCCGGTGCAAAGAATTATCGGGATGTCAGGGCGGATTTGCGTTACTTTCCGGGCCAGTTCCATGCCATTCATGTTCGGCATTGACTGGTCGGTAATGACCAGATCAAAACGCTCCGGGTCGGAGCTGAACAGTTGCAGGGCCAGTTCAGGATCGGTCCGGGTGATGACGCTGTATCCAAGCTGTTTCAGCATTAGTTTCGAGCTAAAGATCAGATTTTCATCATCATCCACCAGCAGAATGCATTCGCTACCGGGCGATACCGATGGCTGGGGGCTATTTTTCTGCACCTCTTTGGACATTTCTATCCGCGGAAGATAAACCCTGAATTTGGCCCCTTCACCCGGTTTACTCTCTACCGTTATTGAACCGCCGTGGTTGCTGACGATTCCATGAATTACCGAAAGCCCTAACCCCGTCCCTTCAGATTGTCCTTTGGTGGAGAAAAAGGGATCAAAAATCTGTTCGATCGTTCTTTCGTCCATGCCATGGCCATTGTCTTTTACCGTCAGACACAAATAGTGCCCCGGCACCAGATTGCCGAAGCTGGTGCTGGCAGGGCGCTCAAAATCCTTGTTCTTCAGGCCGATCTCAAGAACACTGTGCGCCTGACCGCGCATGGCGTGCACAGAATTGGTGCACAGGTTCATCACAATCTGATGGACCTGGGTCGGATCGGCGAAAACCAGCCCCAGCTCCTTTTCAATAGTTAATCTGATTTCGATCGAGGGGGGCAGCGAGGCCCTGAAAAGTTTGAGGCACTCGTTGACGATTAGATCGACTCGCACCTCCTGACGTTCCTGTTCCCCTTGGCGGCTGAAGGTAAGAATCTGCTTGACCAGGTTTTTCCCTCGCAGGCCGGAGTTGAGTATGACCTCCAGGAGTTCCTGAAGAGTGCTGCCGTCGGGTGATTCATCCAGCGCCATTTCCGAGCAGGTAATGATTGATGCCAGGGTATTGTTGAAATCATGAGCAATGCCACCAGCCAGTGTGCCGATCGCCTCCATCCGCTGGGCGCGCCGTAACTGGCGTTCCAACTGCATCTCATGGGTCACGTCACGCACCAGGGCCACATTGCTGATGATGTTGCCGAGGTTGTCGGAAACCGACCAGGTGATTACGTCCAGCTCGAACATCACGCCATCATCCCTTTTGTACTGAAAATGAACCGTGCGCTGTTCTCCCCGGAAGAATGCTTTCAGTATCGCCTCATAGAATAAGGCGTTGGACTCCTGATTCTCCAGGGTATGGATATTGTTCCCGATCATGGTAACCGGAGCATGCCCGGTAATCGTTTCCACGGCCGGATTTACGTACTGGATGATCCCCTGGTCGTCGAGCAGGAAGATCCCTTCATTGGCTTGTTCGATAACTGAAGCAAGCAGGCTGAATTGCTTTCCAACCTTCTTGCGCTCAATTGCCGCCCGCAGGGTGGTTATCCCATAGGACAGGTCGTCAGCCAGCTCTGACAGCAATTTGACCTCGTCACCGTCAAAGGCGCGTGTCTCGCCCGAAAAGATCACCAGCGCCGCAAAAGGTTTGCCGTTGCTGATCAGCGGTAGCGAAATCGATGAATAAAAACCATGCCGGAGGGCATTTTCACGCCACATTTCCCATTTGGGATCATATTCGATGTACTGGACAACTACCGGCTTTCCGGTCTTGATAGCGGTTCCGGTCGGCCCTCGTCCGCGGTCTGTATTGGACCAGCTGACATTGAGGTTTTTAAGATATCCCTGGGTGTCGCCCCACTCTACTACCGGGAGAATGGTTTTCTCTTCATCGTTTTGGGCGATGCCGACCCATGCCACGCGATATCCGCCCACCTCCACGATAATCCTGCAGATATCTAGCATGAGTTGAGTTTCGTCGCTGGCTCTGATCAAGGCCTGATGGCAGTCGCTATAGGACTTGAGTGTACGGTTGAGTCTGCTGAGGGCATCTTTGCGCTGTTTTATGCCCGACTCGCTTTTACGGATGAGGAAAAACAGTATCCAGGCGGTGGTGAGGATGAAGACGGCATTATAAAATTCAAATACCGTGAAGTTATCCGGATTAATAAACAGATACGAGAGAACCTTGGTGGAAATCAGCAAAAGCCAGATGCCGCCGATGCATGCATAAAAGATGGCGATGCTGAGCGGACTGAGCTGCAGTTTAATATCGTTCCACTTCATGTCGGTTATCTCACTAGTTTTATAGGTTTCTGAAACAGGCTGAAGGGGTAAAAACAATACTAATTATAATACCACTGATCTTTACGAAAGCACGAGCAAGGGGCTGCCCGGGAATTGAAGTTTCAGGAGATTTTTATTGTTCATGCCGGTTGGAGGTTCTGTTAAACATGGAAATAAAAAATTTCATTATGGTGTCGGAAGAACAATTCTTGTAAACTGTTCCAAAGGTAACAGGCATGCAATTGAGAAACATTTTAACAGACCTCCCCACGGCACAGCCGGGAGAGGTGTTGGAGACGCTGGTCGAGCGGGGAAGTGTACGCATCGAGCGGATCATCTCTAATGGCCAGGCAACACCGGCCGGGGAATGGTATGACCAGGATTGGGACGAATGGGTCGTGCTGTTGACCGGCAGCGCCGGGCTCCTGTTGGAGGGTGATAGCGAGCCTCGTGTCATGAAAAGCGGTGATCATATACTGATTCCGGCGCATTGCCGCCATCGCGTTGACTGGACTGATCCAATGCAGACAACGCTCTGGCTGGCGGTACATCTCGGCCTAAAATCAAAGTGAGGAAGGGACGATGAAAAAGATCGGTTTGTTGCTGTATGGATGTTTCTTGCTGTTGGGTCTGGCGCAGTATGCCGGGGCGCAGCAGGCAGATGCAGTCTACAAGGTGGTAAGCAGTGAACAGCTCAAGGCGATGATCGATGCTCAGACACCTGATCTGATAATGATTGATACCCGCTCAGCAGAGGAGTATCAGGAGGCGCATATCAAGGGGGCGATCAGCATTCCCTGGATGACGCTGGAAAAGGATCCGGCGCTGCTGAATACCTATCCTAAACATTCAAGGCTGGCCTTTTACTGTACCGGCCTTGCCTGAGGCAAAAGCCCACAGGCGGCGCGTGTCGCTGCCACACTCGGTTTTAAAAATCTGTACGTGCTGAAAGAAGGGCTCCCGGCCTGGGAGGAAAAAGGCTTTGCGGTTTATTTCGGTCCCGGCTATGAGAAAATTGCCCAAGGCACCATGCTTTCACCAAAACAGTTTAAGGAGCTGGCCACCACCAAGCCGGGCAGTTTTATTCTAGTGGATGTCCGTGAGCCGGAGGAGTTTGCCGCCGGGCATATACCGGGAGCCATCAATATCCCGGTGACCAGTTTTTTCGCTTCAGCCCAGCTGGATCAGAACAAAAAAATCATCCTCTACTGCAGCATCGGTGCTCGCAGCTACACCGCCTATCGCAAGTTAAAGAAAAGACTCTTCCCCGACCTGGCTCAATTGAGGTTTGATCAATGGAAAGAGGCAGGATACCCGATTGAAAAGTGATGACCAGGAAAGCATGTCGATAAGCGATCGTAACCACTGGGTCTTTGACCTTGACGGTACACTTACTGTTGCAGTGCATGATTTTGAAGCTATTCGACGTGAACTTTCCATCCCGGATGGTTCCGACATACTCGGACATCTGGCCTCTTTACCCGATCACCTTGCGCGGCCGCTCCACGCGCGCCTTCAGGATATCGAACTTGAACTGGCCGGGGTGACCCGGGCTGCCATCGGAGCGCTGAACCTGATGGAACATCTGCAGGATAATGCTATTATCCTGGGGATATTAACCCGCAACACCCGTGAAAATGCCCTTAGAACTCTGGATCTGATCGGGCTGGGTAGCTACTTTGAACCCTGCAATGTAATTGGCCGGGATGAAGCGCTTCCCAAGCCGGACCCGGACGGCATCTGCAGGTTGGCGGCCAATTGGAATGCCGATCCAGCCAGCATGGTCATGGTTGGTGATTACCTGTACGATCTGCAGGCCGGCCGAACCGCCGGAGCCTTGACCGTGCATGTTGACCACACCCGGAGCTTCCGCTGGCCTGAACTGGCCGACATTTGCGTGACGACTCTGGAGGAGTTGGCTGTTCATCTTAGTCCCACAAATGGTGTGGATAAAGAATAAACCAGGCGAGATGTAATCAGCTCAGGCAAACGATTTTTCCGTATTCTATCTGAATGTCGTGCTTACTGCTCCAGTTCCGGTTTCATTCCAATTACAAATCAAGACGCTTAGTCGGCCCATTTCGGCTTCTCAAGGATGAGGCCATAATCATCTCGCCCTGGCGTCTTGATTTCAGAATTAATTTGAAAGAGAGGTATACATGCAGTACCAGATCGGAAAACCGGGCCGGGTCATTGTGGTGCGCTTCAATGATGGAGACGACATATTGGGCGGACTAACGGAGATCGCACGGTCGGAGAACATCCGGGCGGCCTGTTTCAACGTCGTCGGAGGTATCAAAAGAGGGCGTTTCGTAGTAGGACCCGAGACCGAGCAGATGCCGCCGGTGCCGGTCTGGCGTGAATTGAACGAGAGTCATGAAGCGCTCGGTTTCGGCACCATTTTCTGGCAGGAAGACCAGCCCAGGGTTCATTTCCACGGTGCCTATGCTAAGAAGGACAGTGTCAAGGCCGGCTGTCTCCGCGAGGGCAGCGAGACTTTTCTGGTGCTGGAGGCGGTGATTACCGAAATTCTGGATGTGGATGCTGTGCGGGAACTGGATCCTGAATCGGGGATGTCGCTTTTAAGGCTGAAAGCATGATGCTTGACCTGCATGTTGCCTGCGCCATTATTGAGCATGAGGGCAAGGTCCTGGCTGCCCAGCGCAGCGAAAAGATGAGCATGCCGTTAAAATGGGAATTCCCGGGCGGCAAGCTGGAGAAGGGCGAGACCCCCGAGCAGTGCCTGGTCCGTGAGGTGCGCGAGGAATTGGGCGTTGGCATCATCATTCAGCAGGCCTTGCCACTTGCAAGGCATGCCTATGAAACCTTCCACATCACCCTGTATCCGTTTGTCTGCTCTCTGTTCAATAATGCGATCATGACGCTGCATGAACACCGGGCTGTGGCCTGGGTCGAACCGGGGCGCCTGTCTGAACTGGACTGGGCCGCGGCTGATCTGCCTGTTATCTGTGAATATCTGGCCCGCCAAGCGGCAGGGAACCAGGGGGAAGCTGCGCTTTGAACAATACCCAAGGCCCCTCCCAGGGGCGAATCTATTTCTTTTTAGTACTGACCACCTTCTTTTGGGGCGGCAGTTTCCTGTTCAGCAAAATCGGCCTGCGCGAGATACCTCCCCAGCTGTTCGTTTTTTCACGTTTCACCCTGGCCACCCTGATCATGCTGATCCTGTTTGGCAAGCGGTTGCGATCACTAAACCGCGGGATTCTAAAACGCGGCATCATTGTCGGAATGGCGCTGGGACTGACCAACATCACCTTTGTCTACGGTGTCAAGGGGACCAGCATCTCACGGGCCGGTGTGCTGAACAACCTGTTCGTGCTGTTCATCCCGATCATCACCAAGCTGGTCTGGCGCGATCGCATCGGCCGGATGAATTGGGTCGGCATCACATTGGCGGTGTTAGGCATCTGGCTGTTGGCCGCTGGCGGCGGGGTCGGCTTCAACCGGGGCGACCTAATCTCCACCATCTGCGCCTTCTTTATTGCCGGGCACATCATAACGGTTTCAAAAGTTCTAAAAGATGATGATGTTTATTTGATCTCCATGGTTCAGTTCGCCACCGTGGCGCTCATGGCCGGACTGGTCAGCCTGACCATCCCGACCCAGCATATGGCTGTCTCCTGGAACGGAGTCATGACGGTAATCTACTGCGCTGTCTTTCCCACGGTCTGTTGCTTTACCCTGCAGAACACCTTTCAACGCTATGTCACTCCAACGCGTGCCGGTCTGATCTACACGCTTGACCCGGTCTGGAGTCTGGTGGCCGGTTTCTTCATCCTTGGGGAACGCCTGAATTCCCACGAGTGGTTCGGCTGCGCCATGATCTTTGTTGCAGCGTTGCTTCCTTTAACAGTGAGGTATTTTGAGGAGCGCCGCCTGGTGAACAGGTATATCAAGGGAACGGCGTGAAACAATAAAGTACTTAACAAGGACCTTTCCGTCTTATACAAGGGCTTTGTGACTGTTTCGGGCCCCTCGTCATAAGAAGATATTTAATGGGTTAGCTATTGCAGCTAGCCCATTTTTTTAAACAGTCCCAGTGGTTCGGGCAGCACCGATATGGGTTGCCTTTAACAGTTTGCTATGGTAAACGTAAAATCGCATATAAATCTGAAGCGATTAGTGAACACATTGTGATCAAATACATTTGGCAACATAACGCATGGCCTGCCCTGACGTGGGATGCAGACGCGCTCCTCACGCCGTTGGGAGAATGTCGCCTGTTGCAGGGAAAACTCCTTAGCAAGGTAGCCAACCTTGGTTTTGACCTGGAGCACCAGGCCCAGGCGGAAATACTTGTGGAAGAAGCCATCAAGACCTCTGCGATTGAGGGAGAGCAGTTGGATGTTCAATCGGTCCGCTCCTCTGTGGCAAGGAAGCTGGGGCTTCCCTCAGCCGGATTGCCGTTTGATAGAAGAGTCGATGATCTCGTCTCGGTTCTTATAGATGCAACCCAAAATTACGATCTGCCTTTATCTTTCGAGCGTCTTTGGGGCTGGCAAGCGGCCCTCTTTCCTACCGGCTATTCCGGTATGCATAAGATCAAGGTCGGCGGCTGGCGAGATAGTAAAGAGCCCATGAGAGTATTGTCCTACGGTGCTGATTTTGGCTGTAGAAGCAGGCGACGAGAAATGGGCGACGAAGGCGTACATACAAAGTACGTCGAGGAGTCCATGCCGAGCCAACGAACTTACACGGCTGAAAGCGGCATCGTATGGGGGCCGATTGGCAGGGAGAAGGTTCACTTCGAGGCCCCGCCATCAGACCGTCTTGGGGGGGAGATAGAGAAGTTCCTGTCATGGTGGGACGATAGCAAGGGGAATGTTGAAGGGATCATTCGGGCCGCAATAGCTCATTTACGCTTTGTTACTATTCATCCATTCGATGATGGTAATGGCCGCATTGCGCGGGCGCTGACTGATATGGCGCTGGCCCAGGATGATAAGCAACGGGTCAGGTATTACACCCTGTCCGCCGAGATCATGAGCGAGCGGGAAGACTATTACAATATTCTGGAAAAGACCCAGAAAGGATCATGTGACGTTACCGGGTGGCTGGTCTGGTTTCTAGGTTGCTTTGCCAGAGCGATAAAACATTCCGATGATTTGCTCAATGGCGTTTTCTCTAAGGCAGAGTTTTGGCGCACACATGCCCAGGACAAGCTGACGGATCGACAGAAGAAGGTTATCAACCGGCTATTAGATGCAGGTCCGGATGGATTTGAGGGTGGATTGACTACACAGAAGTTTGCTTCAATGACGCATTGCAGCCGCGTAACGGCTTATCGGGAGTTGGATCAGTTGCATGTGATGGGGATTTTGGAGCGGGTAGGGCAGGGGAGAGCAGTAAGGTATGAGTTGAAATTGGTAATTTAAAGTATTTTTGCCAATATGGGAGATGTCCCTAGTTTATTTTGTGCTGACTCAAATTAGGTGCATCGAAAGGTGCCCCTGCGTGGCATAAACGAAGAGTTACAGCCCAACCTGTAGCTCTTTTTTTCTTTTGTGAATCGCAGCACTTCATAGAATTCATATGCTGTGTACATTGACAGGCCGATATCGCTGAGGTATGGTGAAAAAATTTTAAGCCTTACATTTGTACATCCCGTTCTTACAAAGAAAGCTAAAGAAATAATGCTATATAAAGATTTTAAAAATGCAGCAAGAAAACATCTTAACACTTGCACAGTATTAGAAGAAAAATACCACATTACAACGAATACCCCTGAAATAAAAAAATCTATCTTGTTGAATGTCTATTATCTTTCCGGATATACAATAGAATGCATGGTTAAGTACGGAATATATGATTTGATTGGGTATGATAAAGATAAGGATATTAAGTTGTTAGCCCACCCAAAATTGAATTACCCCGTACATATTAAGCATCATAAGTTTGAAAGGTATACTGAGCATCTAGTTAAATATATTTCCTGTCCGATACCGTTGATAAACTGCACAAATGGCATAAATGACGCCGTTGTTAGGTTATATAATAATTGGGATGCTGAGGTCAGATACAAATATGATTTAGGAGCAGTTGATGAAAGGCACTATCTCGATTTTTTTTATAAAAGTAAAAAAATATTTCAAGTTATTAGTAACAATATAAGGGGCTAGTAATGGTATATGCTTTCGAGGAAATAAGAAAATTAAATAAAATTTTAAATAAACTCAAAGATGATAATTCTATTTCAGATTATAGAATAGCACTTAAGTTAAACATGACAGCAAATATATATATTGTTGCCAATCAATTTAATGAAGCTAATTGCTTCAACTCGATTAAACTAAGATATGATGCCACTATAATATCAAAAAGTAATTTTGACAGTGACGATTATTATAAGGATTTATTTGAAGAGTTAGAACCCTTAGATTTGGGATTGAGGAGAAACCTAGCCAATGTATTAGAGGAAAGTGGTTCCATTGAGTTAGAGTCATGTCCAATAGTGTCTTTTTATAGTTATAAGGGAGGCGTTGGACGCACTACAGCGTTGGCATTATTTGCAGCCAGTTATGCAATGCACGACTCTAAAAAGGTAATAATAATTGATTGTGACTTTGAAGCACCTGGAATGATCAACTTTTTTCAGATAAGCAATGAAGATAAACCAAAAAATGGTGTAGTAGAATATTTAAAAGATAAAGAAGCACATCTTAACCCGTGTCTCCGAGATGATTATATTTATGAAGTTTCAAAAAATTTCTCAGGTGATGGTGAAATTTATATAATGCCATCTGGGAATATTTTAAGCCAATCAGATAGAAATGATTATTTGGAGGCACTAGCAAGAATTGATTTGCATGACAACAATACTTTGACTTTACAATTTAAAGATTTGATTGAAGATCTAAACCGTGAATTTAGTCCAGATGTTATCCTTATTGATTCTAGGACGGGTTTTAACGACATCTTTGGCATTGTATCCACTAAGCTATCATCTATAGCGGTAGGCTTTTTTGGAAACAATGCACAGAATACACCGGGCATACAATTTTTCTTGGATGCGATGTTAGGTAACAATATCAAAACCAGCGTTATGCTGGCTTTATCTATTGTTTCTTCCTCTTATAGTAAGTCATTGGCTAGTTTTAAAGATAAGGTTTATAACTACATAAATAATGAGCTTTCAGATGACCTTAGTGGCATTCCTGCGATCCCTATTTTTTGCCTCTCAAGGCAGCCGAGCTTAGAAAAAATTGGGACTGATGATGAGGATCCTGATGATATTGTTGATTTTATTGAAAAAAAGAAATCAAGCGATTATCAAGAACTTTTTGAAAAATTGGCAGATATCATAAACACCAAAAGTGAAGCAAGTGCACATCATATTAAGGGTAAGGTTGAAGACGGTGCTAATAATGAGATAACACAAGTAAGGCGGTGTGAGCTGCAATTGCAATTACAGCCAATAAATGAAAAATTAAGAGATTTAAAAACGCATATTCTTAAGAAAACACATGATCATTTTCCAGAACAATATGCCGAAAATATCGCTTTCACAGATGAGTTTTTGAATACCAAGTTTTATATAAGAAGATGCATGGATGATGTCTTTAACAATGATAAATTTCTCTTACTTGGTGGGAAGGGTACTGGCAAGACAGCTTTTTATAGAGCCCTGACCGATAAAAGTTTTTTTGATAACTTGTTGAAAAGGGCACAAAAACGTCACTTGAAATATAATGTGATCAACGCCATATCATTGCAAACTGAAAATGCGGATTCAACCAAATTTATAGATATTGCCGCTAACTTCCCCCAAAACGAAATAAAAGACACAGAATTTTTTTATAGGCGTTTCTGGGTTGTATTAATTTGGAATGCTATTCGTCAAGAGTCAAATTCTGAGCTTCAGTTTGAGTTCCCTGAGGGGCTTGAAATAAAGCCGATACGTAATGACAGTATATCTGCCAATTATATATCTGACTGCATAAATGATAACGAAATATTTTGCATGATTGAAAATGATTTATATGAAATTGACAACCAACTTAAAAAGCAAGATCAATACTTGATGATAATTTTTGACCAATTGGATAAAGTTGTTAAACCTAACTTATGGGCAAATGCAATATCTCCTTTAATTAGGTACGCACAAACTCACAGTTTTACCAGAATAAGCCCTAAATTATTCGTAAGAAGAGACCTTTATAACAAATTGAGCAATCTAACTAACAAAGAATCTTTGCAGAACCGTGTCATTAACTTAGAATGGACTAAAGATGAATTATTCGCTTTTTTATTTAAGGTAGTCTTTTCTAATTCAAAAGATGAATTTTTTGAGTATGCAACACTATCGAATCTTTTAAATGATTCAAAATTAAAAGAAATAAAACAGAAAATAGAGAAACCAAACAGTTATAGCCAGTTATCACCAGATGAATATATTCTTAAGCCACTAGTCGAAACTTTTTTTGGAAAATATGCAGACAGTGAAGGTAAGTACGGAGAAATGTACGACTGGTTGTATAGCAATTTACGTAATGCAGATGGGACTATAAGCCTAAGACCTTTTTTAGATCTTATTATATATGCTATCGAAAAGCAATATGAGCGTCCAGAGCTCAATTCTTCTAATATACCCATTTTGTCGTACAAGTGTTTTAACGCTGATGTTAGAGAAAAAGCTGTTGCTAGGCATTTCAATGATCTTGCTCAGGAAGAAGGGAATGATAGCTTAAGAATTATCATTAATGACATTAGGGACGACAGAGTGCCAAGAGAGTATAAGTTTATATCTCTGCTGCAATCTGATTTTGAAAAACTAATACACCATATAATGTCGCGACACCCAGAAATTAAAAATGAAAGTTTGATGGAGTTAGAAAAGACTTTAGTGCTGAATGGAATTCTATTTGTTAGCTACATCCCAGGCGGTGGAAAGAAATATTCTTTTGCTTATCTTTATAAGTATTATCTGGGTTTACGCAGCATCAAAAGTAATATTCGTAATTTAACACGCGAATCATCAAAGGCTTACAAAAGTGGTTGAATAAAGTTAGATTCGCGTCTAGTCCCCTCTCGTCCAAGTCTGTTTCTGCCCAGTTAACTTAGGCTCTTGCTGCATTATAATACCCAAAAAATGTGGTCAAATCCTGTGCAAGCATAGCTAAATTGTTGCTTCCACATAAAAGCGAGGGGGGGTATTGTCTTTGTTTGGGGCGATCTCTGCACAGGGTATACCCCTAGTGCACGTTTTGAACTGACAGAATTATGTGTATTATCGGTTCATAAATAAATTGCGTGAATTCGGGACACCATACTTAATTCCATAGCATCTTGGGTTCTAGAAGCATCCGCGATCCGTTAGGAAGTCTGTAAGGCACTAGGTACACACAGAGGCCACACTGCTCAAGCTATCCTTAGCTGGTAAAAAATGATCCTAGCTATCGACGCCCATTACCATAACACCCACGCAACCGCCGCCGGCTGACCTTCCCATACTGGGAGAGCGAAATACCCATTGAAGAACTGGTCCTGGAGATCGAGCAGGTCGCCGAATACCTGCCGGGGCAGTTTTATCTGCGCGAGCTGCCCTGCATCCTGGTGATTTTGGAGCGGGTCAAGTATCCGCTGGATTACATCGTGATTGATGGTTTTGTGGCTGGGGGAGGAGCGAAAACCGGGGCTGGGGGCGCGCTTGTGGGATGCGCTGGGGGGTAGGGTGCCTGTGATCGGGGTGGCCAAATCGAGATACCAGGGGACGCGGGTCGAAACGGAGCTTTTGCGGGGCGCAAGCCGGCGACCTCTGTTCATCACTGTGCTAGGTGTGCCGCTGGATGAGGCAAAGATGCTGATTGGCCGGATGAACGGCAAGCACCGCATCCCCACGCTGCTCAAAAGAGCCGATCAGCTCTGCCGATCAAGGAAAAATGATATTTAAATTCCGAAAAAATCGATAGAACCTTCTGCCTGAAATTTCGCTGACCATCCCTTTGCAAGGAGCCAACCACCAGAATAGTCCTCGATTAACAATCTGTTCAGCACCTCACTGGAAGGATCCTCCGTATATGGTACAAATAAACTATAGGTGTAACTCTATTACCTGACATTCTGATTGACGATTGGGGAGGTCGGGGATCGGAGGTCACATGACTCTCAATGATATGTTCCATAGCTTTGCGCGCAAATCAGCCGAAGCCCTCGGGACGCCCTATGCGTTTGCCATTGCCGTGCTTTTGCTGATTATGTGGGGTGTCACCGGCCCCTTTTACGATTTTTCGGACACATGGCAGCTTATCGTCAACACGGCCACTACAATCGTTACCTTCATCATGGTTTTCCTCATCCAGAATACGCAGAACCGGGACGCAAGAGCGATTCACCTTAAGCTGGACGAGCTCCTGAAAGCGCAAAAAGGAGCCCGGAATTCGCTGGTCGATCTGGAGGATATGACTGACCAGGAACTGGATCGCCTTCAGCATGAGTTCGAGCGGGTACGGAAGAAGAAAGGTCATCAATCTGACGGAGAAGGTAAAGACGAGTAAGGTGAAAAAGCCCTCAGAGAAGTAGCCTCCCGCAGGGTAATTACGTGTCCCGCACATTTATTCCTTCCGTTTAAAGGCGACATCTTTCCTTGACTCCTGTCACGTTACACATTACACTTCTGGCGTGATCAAAACATTTGCCGACAAACACACTGCTACCTTTTATGCCTCGGGAAAATCACGGCGGTTGCCGCCGGATTTGATAAGCCGTGCGCTACGTCGTCTCGAATATATTAATCTTGCCGAATCACTGGAGGATCTCAAGGTGCCGCCAAGCAATCGACTGCATGCACTCAAAGACGATCGAGCGGGTCAGCATTCCATTTCGATCAACGACCAATGGCGTATCTGTTTTGTGTTTCTTGATGGCGATGCCTATGATGTGGAGATAACTGATTACCATTAACGAGGTGACAAAATGAGTATACCAAATACCCAAAAACGAAAAATAGCCCCTGTCCATCCGGGGGAAATGCTGCGCGAGGATTTCATGCCGGACTACGGGCTTACGGTAACGGCTTTGGCGGCAGCCCTGGGAGTGTCGCGGCAGACAGCCAACGAACTGCTACAATGTCGTCGTGCCGTCAGCCCGGTCATGGCGTTGCGTCTTTCGCGACTGTTCGGTAATTCTTCAGCCTTCTGGCTAAACGCTCAAAATGCATTCGATTTATGGCATGCGGAGCAACGGTACCGAAAGGTTTTGGAGAAGGTGCACTTGTTGAAGGCTGCATAGTCAAGGTGCAATATTGCGTGATGTTTGCAATATTACCTTGTGATTTTGCAGTAGTCGAGATCAGAAAAAACGTATGGGGGGTGCTGGACTGGTATCTCTTGGGAGCACTGTGATATTCCTGCCAACGCTCGCGCAATGGCCTACCGCGAGAGAATTAAAACTGGAAGTAAATAAATGAGAGTCTTTGCCAACCTGTTCCTGATCCTGTTTCTTGCCGATGGGGGTTTCTCGCTTGTTGACGAGCTGGTTTCCCTGCTTTCCCCGCTGGAGTCCTTTACCGCGTTAAGAAGCCTCCTGGCCGGCACCGTCATCATTATGGCCGTTGTGGTCTACATCTGTCTCGGTATCGACCGGCGGTTGCCCAAACGTGTCTTCCTCCCGCTGATTGTTTTTGTCTTCTTCTGCCCCTTGTCCACCTGGCTTTTTCCGGCCCTGGCCGGAATCAAGACCTTCGGACTTATTGCGGCAGTCGCACAGGTCGTGCTCGGCATGCTCCCGCTCTGCTATTTCCGGAAGGGAGGCGCATGCTGCCTGACGTTGCCGCCCGAGATGTTCGCTGCCCCCTTTTTCAGCCGCAAAAACATCCTGATCTTCAGCGCGGCAAACCTGTTAGTGGTACCTCTGGCCCTGGCGCTGCTCGTCCTTTCCGTGGCGAACTCGTACATTACCGGGTATACCTCGGGCTTCATGCGTCTTGGCCCCGACGGACTCCGGATGACCGAGAGGATCTACCGGCGCGACAACCGTACGATCCGGCTGGCCGCCATGATTCATGTCGGGAGCAGGGAATATTATGACGAGCTGGTGGGTTCAATCGCTCCGGGCCGGATCATTGTATTGGCCGAAGGGGTCAGTGATGACGAGAATTTGCTGCGCAACAGGATCGACTACGGTAAAATGGCTGATTTCCTGGGGCTGACTTCCCAGAAAGAGATGCATTTCAGAGGGAGACTGATAGAGGCGGAAGAGCTCGAATCTCCCGTGCGCTCTCGGGGGGCGGGCGATGACAAACAGGCGGGGACGGTCGATATCCTCAGGGCCGATGTTGATGTCAGCGATTTTCGCCCACCAACCATCCTCCTGCTCGACGCCTTCGGGAAGCATATGCAAGAGAGCCGTTCCTTTGTGAAGGGGGTTCTGGCGCTCAACTCGTGGGGGGAAAAGAACATCACCCCGGAAATGTATGCTATTATCATCGACGACATCCTGCATCGCAGAAACATGGGCGTAATCGGCCATCTGGAAAAGGCCCTTGTCCGCTACGACACCGTTGTCATCCCCTGGGGGGCACTGCACATGAAGGAGATCGAAGCGGAGGTTCTCAAGCGGGGATTCAGGCTGCAGGAAGAGAGGGAACGGGTCAGTATCGATTTTCGCAAGATGCTCCTGCACAGCTCATCCGGGATCAAAGCTGAAACCTCGCTTCAGCCGAAATGATCCAATGAGTTGCGCCACCAGATCCGAGCAGCAGTGCAAAGATGTGGAACCGAAGGCAGATAAAACAAATTGAGTTTACTAGTAAAGGTGACATTGTGGGCAATTACAGTGTAGTCATTCTCGATTTTGAGACCACTGGTCTCTCACCTAATTGCGGTGATAGGGCAATTGAGATCGGGGCGGTTCTAGTCGAGAACAACGAGATCGTGGATCGTTTTCAGAGCCTGATGAATCCCGGGATTAAGATCAGCCGCTTTATTGAGGGGTATACCGGCATTACCAACCAGATGCTGAGCAATGCCCCCTCAATTGCCGAGGTTATGCAAAAGTTTGCTTCTTTTATGGCGTCGCACCATTTGGTCGCTCATAATGCAAGCTTTGATTGCCGGTTTCTCGACGCCGAATTGCAGCGTATCAACCAAAAACGCTGTAAAGATTTCGCCTGCTCAATGCTCATTTCCCGCCGTATTTACCCTGATTCCCCGAGTCACAGCTTGGAAAATCTGGTTCACTACAAGAATCTCAAAACGGATGGGGTCCACCACCGTGCTCTGGCTGATGCCGAGATGACCGGGCATCTCTGGATCAGCATGATCAATGACCTTAAGACAGATTATCAGCTTAGGCAGGTACCTTTCAATCTGATGCAACAGTTATCAAAGATATCCAAAACAGCTGCGCCTGCCTTTTTGAAGCGGGCCGCTGATAAACAAAGCTAAACCGGCAATTGGTGATTCTTTTATTGAATGGCCAGCGAGAGATCCGAGTGGTGAAAAACCGGTGTTGAGTTTATGTGTAAAATGGGTTATAAGGATTGCTTGGATCTAGCACGGAGAGGTGTCCGAGTGGTCGATGGTGCCTGACTCGAAATCAGGTGTACGGCAACGTACCTAGGGTTCGAATCCCTACCTCTCCGCCA
>DASXUK010000071.1:0-4558 GCA_036504875.1 Desulfuromonadaceae bacterium | reverse complement strand
TATCTTGGCGAGTATCAATATCGTTTCAACCGACGCTTCGATTTGGCCCGGATGCTCACCCGGTTGGTCACTGCAACTGCCCAGACAGGCAAACGTCCAGAGGCTTGGTTGCGATTAGCCGGAGATCAGTACTAATCAGGTAATAAAATAAACTCCTACCAATTTCACGGCGATTCAAATAAAGTCGCGTTAAGAAAGGGGCAAGTCCAGAGCATGATTCCCGAAACCCTTAGAATGAAACTTGAGTCGCGCGTGAAACAGGCTGTCACGCCCCGCGAGGCGTCCGTCGATGTAATGAAAGAGTTGCAAGCTCATTACGGCTGGCTGAGCGATGAAGCGCTGGCCTCCACCGCTGAACTATTAGGTCTCTCTACGCTTCAGGTGGAAGAGTTAGCCACCTTTTATGAGATGATCTTTCGGCGGCCGGTAGGCAGGACTGTTATCCATGTCTGCGATTCGGTCTCCTGCTGGTCCATGGGGGGCGAGTCCTTAATGCAGCACCTGGAAAGGGTTCTGGCAGTGAGGCTTGGGGAAACCACCGCCGATAACGCCATTACCTTGCTTCCCTGCTCATGCCTTGGTAACTGCGGCGATGCCCCTTCGATCATGATCGGCGAGCAGCTCTACGGAAGAGTCACTCCGCAGCAGGCCAGCCAGATCGTCAACCAAAAGCTGATGTAAAAAATAGCACCATTAATCAGACTATTTCTTCGAAAGCCTCAGGCCTATGAAACAGATCCTTCTCAGACATGCAGCCGGCACCCCGACCTTTGAGCAGTATCGCGCCGAGGGCGGTTTTAATGCCCTGAAAAAGGCGCTGCAAGAGATGTCGCCCGAGGATGTCCAGCAGGCAGTGATCGATTCCGGTCTGCGCGGGCGCGGCGGTGCCGGGTTTCCTACTGGAAAAAAGTGGTCCTTTGTGCCGCGTAACCTGCCCGGCCCCCGTTACCTAATCTGCAACTGTGATGAGATGGAGCCAGGCACCTATAAAGACCGGGTACTGCTGGAAAATAATCCCTACCTTTTGATCGAAGGAATTATCCTGGCTTGTTATGCCCTGCAAGCAGAACATGCTTTTATATTTATCCGGCGCGGGTATGAAAAAGCAGCCGGATACCTACAAAAAGGACTCACCGAGGCTGGCCAGGCCGGTTTTCTGGGTAAGAATATCCTTTCCAGCGGTTTCAACCTGGAGCTGGGCCTGCATCAATCCGCTGGGCGCTATATCTGCGGCGAGGAAACCGCCCTGATCAATGCCCTGGAAGGAGTACGGGCCAATCCACGCGCCAAGCCCCCCTTTCCAGCTGTAAAAGGACTGTGGGGACAGCCCTCAGTGGTTAACAATGTCGAGACCCTCACCAATATCCCGGCCATTGTCAATCATGGGGCCGCCTGGTGGAAAGGCTTGGCAGCCACGCCAGAGGCGGCCGGCACTAAGTTGTTCTGCATTAGCGGACATGTGCAAACCCCGGAATGTTTCGAACTTCCTCTAGGCATCCGATTGGGGGAGATTATAGACGGACCGTGTGGCGGGATGCGGCCCGGCAGTGAGTTTAAGGCCTGTATTCCCGGCGGTGCCTCAACCCCTTTTCTCACCAAAGAACACTGGGATGTTTCCATGGATTTTGACCCGGTAGTCAAGGCCGGTTCTCGACTCGGCACCGGCGGAATTATCGTCTTTGATCAAAACACCTGCATGGTGGCGGCCACTCTTAATCTGACTCGTTTTTTTGCCCGCGAATCCTGTGGCTGGTGTACCCCCTGCCGTGAAGGGCTCCCATTCGTGCAGCACACCCTTCAAAAGATCGAGCAGGGACAAGGCAGTGTCGAGGATATCAATATCTTACAAGAACATGTCCATTACCTTAATTACGCCTTCTGCGCCCTGGCCCCCGGCGCAATGGGACCGGTAGAAGGACTGTTGAGGTTGTTCGATGATGAATTAAGGGCTCACATCAGCGACCGCAGCTGTCCCTTCACTGGCTAATCCCTGTAGTGTAGCAGGGTTTCTGACCCGCCACAGCTACCGTTGATGCACTAAACTTGTTATTACTATGCACGTTCCGGTGAATGGCGTGACCGCATTTCAAGGAGGTCTCAGTTGCTTTGCCCCTACTGTAAGGAAGAGATCTTGGAAGGCGCCCTCAAGTGCAAGCACTGCGGCTCGAACCTGGAATCCCCCCCTAAAGAGCCTCAAAAGTGCACTGACTTTGCTGTTTTATTCAGCACTACCCTAAACATCTGGAAAAATAATCTGACCGACCTGGTTGTCTTGTCTCTGGTCTTCCTGCTAGTGTGCTGGATCCCGATTGCCAATATCGGCTTCATTGCCGGTTACACCCGTTCTCTGATCAAGATAACCAGAGGAGAAGGAAGAGCTCAGGTGGGCGATCTTTTCAGCGCCTGGGATTGCTTCGGTGAGCTTTTTGTGTACCTGTTTCTTTATCTACTGGCCGCCATCATCTTGCACTTTGTGCCATTTATCGGTTCAGTGGCCTCAATCGCGCTCGGTTTCCTGATAGTCCCAGGTATGTATGCTATAATTGACCGTAAAAAAGGGGCCATTGACGCCTTTAAATGGGGCTTGGAGACGATTCAGGCCGATTTTGTCAATTGGCTGCTGGTTTATCTGGTCGGCAATGTTCTCATCTTTGCCGGTTTTGTAATATTGTTCATTGGAGTGGTGGTCACCGCACCCCTGGGCCAGCTGCTGATTATTTTTCAATACGAAAGGTCTAAGCCTGCCTGATGAATCGCCTGTTGCAATTGTCTTACATAGCTGCCCTTGTTTTGATTGTGCTGGTCTCTGCCATGCCGGCCCAGGCTATCACCGAGGTTCGCAGCATAGCCACCCGTCCCGAGATCACCCTTAACTTTCTGTTCATGGCACCTGAACAGGTGAAGCGCAGAGAGGCCTTGATACTGTTTTCTGGCGGCAATGGTGCAATCCCCTTCCGTCTCACCAGCCAGGGAAATCCATATGGCTGGAATTTTCTTGTCAGAAGCGCCGAGGAGTTTACCCGGCGAGGCCTTGCTATAGTGGCGGTCAATCCCCCCTCCGATCATTCTACCGGCATGAACGCCGATTTCAGGGAATCATCGGAACATGCAGATGATATAGCCAAACTGGTCGACTACCTGGAGAGTGAAGGTTTCGACAGGATCTTTCTGGTCGGCAACAGCCGCGGCACATTGTCGGCCGCTGCGCTGGCGATCCGGCTGAAGAGCCCCCATATCCGCGGGGTGATTCTGACCTCCTCGCTTGAATACGACAGTTTTATGCGCTGGTTGCCGCTGGAGAAACTAAACCAGCCGGTATTGATGGTTCACCACCGCGAAGATGCCTGCCGGGTAAGCAGCTTTCAAGAGGCAGAAAAGACCCGCGCGGCCATTCAAAAGTATACCAAGGTAGACTTCGTTGAGATTAATGGCGGTGCTGTGCCCCGTTCAGAGCCGTGTAACGATCTCAGCGCTCACGCATTTTTCGGGGTTGAGGACAAGGTGGTGCAAATCATCTCCGAATGGGTAAAAGGACGCAAAGTGCCGGTAAAAATTGAGTAAACAGTGCCTAAACTTATCATCGACAACATACCGGTCGAAGTACCGGAAGGGACCAATGTCCTGGAAGCGGCGCGCCTGATCGGCATCGTTATCCCGCATTTCTGCTGGCATCCGGCCCTGGACAAGGCCGGTGCCTGCCGGGTCTGTGCCGTTAAAATGCTGGAGGGGCCTGTTAAGGGCCTGCAGATGTCCTGTATGCTGCCGGCCCAGGATGGAATGGTGGTTTCCACCACCGACCCCGAGGCAATGACCATGCGCAAACGCGTGATCGAGTGGCTGATGATCAACCACCCGCATGACTGCCCGGTCTGCGACGAGGGGGGCGAATGCCAGTTACAGGACTTTACCATTGCCGGCGGCCATGGCATTCGACGCTACGACGGCCGGAAACGGACCTATGAGAATCAGTACCTGGGCGAACAGATCGAACACGAAATGAATCGCTGCATCCAGTGCTACCGCTGTGCCCGTTTCTACCAGGAGTATGCCGGCGGCACCGATTTCGGGGTCATGGGGCGAGCTGCCATGGTCTATTTTGGCCGTCAGAGCGACGGACCCCTAGAGTCCCCTTTTTCAGGCAACCTGGTCGATATATGTCCCACCGGGGTCTTTACCGACAAAACCGCTCGTTTTCGCGCCCGCTACTGGGACTATGATATGGCCCCCTCGGTCTGTCCCGGCTGTTCTCTGGGTTGCAACATCATTCCGGCCGCACGCTATCGGGAGCTGCTCAAAATCATGGGCCGTCGAAATGAGGCTGTGAACAGCTGGTTTATCTGCGATCAAGGCAGATTTCCTAAATACGGCATCAACGCACCCGATCGGCCACGTCATCCGCTGGTAGACCAAACACCAGTCAGTTGGGATCAGGCTCTGGATGCCCTGCTGGAGCGGCTGTCTGAATTCCTGGAGGTTCATGGCCCCCAGGGTCTGGCAATAGTCGGGTCACCCAGAATGAGCCTGGAGGGGAACCTGATGGTGGCCCGGCTGCGCGAGG
>DASXUK010000070.1:0-107206 GCA_036504875.1 Desulfuromonadaceae bacterium | reverse complement strand
GGTGGCCTCGGTCTGCTGGAGGGTCAGCCTGTCCAGGCCATTTGTCCGCTCCTGGTTTATTTTGCGCTGCCCTGCCAGGGCGATTACCTGTTTGTCGAGCTCCTGGAGCCGGATCTGACGTCCGTTTAGTTCCTGTTCGGCGGCCTCCGCCTGCTTGACCCGGCCGGACAGATCTTCTATCAGCGTGTCCAGTTGCTGCATCTGGCGCTCCAGGTCGAAAAGACGGTTGCTGAAGAGATCGTGGGGGATAATGCCGGCAATGTTGCGGCACTCTTCCTGTAGAAAGGTGCAGATTCCGGCCGCTAATTTGTCTTTGCCTTCCA
The DNA here is from genome assembly GCA_036504875.1 of Desulfuromonadaceae bacterium. Lineage (GTDB taxonomy): Bacteria > Desulfobacterota > Desulfuromonadia > Geobacterales > Pseudopelobacteraceae > JACPFJ01. The sequence goes on along the minus strand of DASXUK010000070.1, from coordinate 106,883 downwards.
ACAGGCTTTCCCGACGACCTTCCAAAAGCGAGCGTTGCGCCCTCTGTTGGTCGGCCTCCTGACGCAGTGTCGGGCGCCGGGCGGCCAGGTCGGAGAGCTTGACATCGACCTGCAATTCCTGGCTCGCCTGGTCCAGCTTATGCTGCTCTTCGACCAGTTGCTTGGCGATTTTCTCGACCTCGGAGCGTTCATGCCCCAGTGACTGGGTCAGGCGCAGGACCTCTTTTTCAAGACCGGCAATTTCCTGCTCAATGCCCCGCCGCTCCTGCTCTTTCCGGCGCAGTTCCGTAAGGTATGCCTCGGACTTCTCAAAGGCCTCCTTCCCAGCCCTGGATTGATCAAGGACCATGAGGGCCTGCTGGGCTTCCGCCACCCGCAACCGCTGCTCAGCGATCTTCCCATCACCATCCTGAATGCGGCTTTGCAGGAGCTGCAGCTCATTTGACAGGGCCGTGATGGACTTCTCGCGATTATCCAGATCAATCAGGCGCTGCTCCATATCCTTCAGGTAGCTTTCCTTTGCCTTCAGGGTCTGTTCCCTGCTGACCAGGTCATGGGTAATGGCCCTGAATTCAGTCTCTTTGTCGGGCAGCACCGTCAGTTGTTCCTGTTTAACAGTTACTTCGGCTGAGACGATCTTGATCCGCTCCTGCACGGCCGACAGCAGACTGCTGGTCCCCTTGTAGGTCTTGCGCCAGGCATCGATGCCCAGGATCTCATCAAAGGCCTCCTGGCGCTTAGCAGGCTGCTTGATGACGAACGGGCCGAGAAAGTCGTTCTGGAACGGTCCGATCACCAGCTTAAACTGCTCGGCCAGGGCCCGGCCGTTGTCCAGACCCAGCAGACCGGCGATGCGGGCCTCGGTCTCCTCCATGCGTGCATGGTCCTCCACCTCGAAAGAGCCGCCGCTCTCCCTGGCCAGCAACCACTTGGCTCCGGCCCCAACCGTGCGGCTCACCCGCCAGGTCTGGTCGTCATTGGTCCGGAAAACAACACTGATTTCGCCCTTCTTGGCGCCGATGGAAAGGAAGCGATCGGCGTTGGAGACGAAGTCCTTAGCGTCCACCCCAAACAGCGCATAGCCGATGGCTTCGAAGATGGTGCTTTTGCCGGCGCCGTTGGGACCGGAGAGCACATTGATACCGGAGGAGAAGGAAAGTTCTGTATCGCGGTGGGACTTGATGTTCTTTAGATGGATGGAAAGGATTTGCATTATTTTAACCTGTTTCACCACGAAGGCACGAAGGGCACGAAGAGAACCTAAAAGACGATTCTTTTGATCCCGTTCTTCAGAAGTATTTCGTTGAAATTGATGAGTAGGCCAGTTCGAATACCGGAAAGTTTTAGATATGTCAAAATTTGCGCTTCATGGATCGGGAGCAGCTTTTCGACGCTCTTTAGTTCGAGCAGAATAGTATTGCTCACCACTACGTCCAAACGATAACCGCATTCAAGCGTCTTTCCTTTGTAAACGATAGGGAGTGATCTCTGACGAGAAAATTGAATGCCTCTTGTTTCAAGCTCATGGCATAGGCACTCTTCATATGCCGACTCAAGGAGTCCCGGGCCAAGGTGCCGGTGAACCTCCAGCGCAGCAGCTATAATAAGGTTTGAACCGTCCTCAGGTAAAATACTTGGCCTATTACTCATTCATGCCCTCGTGACGATGGAAATAAGCTGTTATCCGTTGTTGATCTTTGATTCTACCCACAAGATTTTGCAGGTCTTCGTGTCCTTCGTGTCTTCGTGGTGAAATCAAAGCAGTCCCAGCAGCTCCTCTCCCTCCACGTCACCTTTCAATACCGCGGCGCGAATCGCCAACGCCAGCTCGACCAGTTCCGCCTGGCGTCCTTTGTAGACGCTGTTGGCACTAATCAGTTCCCCTAGCACATCCCGTTCGATTTCGGCTAGGCTCTTCTTGACCTCTTGGCCATTTCCGTTGCCGGTGACCAGCGACAGGTGGTTCTTGATCTCCACGTGCAGCGGATTGCAGATCTCGCTGAGGGCCAGCCGCAGCCGCTCGCGGCCCAGTTCGAAGGGGTGGAAGGCCACCCGGCCGGTAAGTCTGATCTCCAGTAAAGGCCGGCGTTCATCACTGAAAGAGGCCGATTTTTCAGCGATCTGCGAGCGGAAGCTCTCCAGCGCCTGGTCGGCATACTCGGCGCCCTGCAGGTTGATGGTTGCCACCAGCATCGGGCGGGGTTGAGTGTTGCGGAATTCGTGGCTGTACTTGCCAGCCTCCACCGTTACCAGGAAATAGCCCTTGTCGTACTTCTCCTCGCCAAAGTTGACCCGTTCCGGCGCGCCGGGATTGAAGGCGTAGTTGCGGCCTGCGGGTGTGGCGATGAGATAGGACTTGTGCCCGTGGCCGAGCGCCAGGTAGCCAAATCTGTCCGCCAGCGGAAGCGCCTCGTCCGGATGCATGTTGCCGATCTCGACCGGCGAATAGGTCCAGATCCCCACATGGAACAGCAACAGGTTGTTCTCGGTTGTTACCGCCTCGCAGATGCGGCCCACATGATGGCCCGCCTGGGTGCCGATATAGCCCAGACCGTAGATGTTGAGCCCTTTGATCTCGATATGGCCGCCCATGCCGGTCTCCGCATCAAACGAATCGAAACAATAGCCGCCGTTCTCGGTGCGCGACGGACGCAGCAGGCGGATGTAGCCCATCTGCGAGAGCGCCTCCATCCACGAGATGCTGTCGCGGCGGTGGATCCAGTCGTGATTGCCCTCCACGGCAATGCAGGGGATAGCGGCGGCCTTCAGCGGTTGCAGGGTTTCTATTGTACGGGCAAAGGTGCGGGGGAGGATCTGGCCGGTGTGGAACAGGTCACCAGCAATCAAGAGGAAATCAACCTGCTCGGCAATTGCGTCGGCCACGATGCAGCCCAGCATGCGGAAGAAGTCATCATAGCGGGCAGCATCACCTGAAGAGCTGCGGTAGGTCTTGCCGAGGTGGATATCAGCGGTGTGGAGAAAGCGGATTGTCATGCGTTACTTAACACCTTCTTGTTGAGAGTACTGGCGGCGTTCTCCGTGGTTCCCATTACCACAGAAGCCTTCGTTCCGATCTAAACTGCATGAGGTGGCCGGTAACCGGATCAGTGAATTTTATCTTCTTGGCGATTAGCTGAAGTGGTTTGTCGAAATCATCTGCTTTCTCCGGTTGCAGATCCGGGTAATACTTATCATTTAAAATCCTGAACCCGAGACCGCTCATATGAAGCCGTAGCTGATGGGTTTTGCCGGTTGAAGGATTTAAAAGGAAGCGCCCCTTATTTTCCTTTACCTCCATCAGCTTGATAATTGAACGGGAATTGGATTCCCCCGGCGCAGTTTTCATTCTGAACCACGGCTCTCCGTCTATTATTCTATTTTCAACAACCCATTCTGCTTGTTGCGGGGTAGCGGTACACTCTGCGACAGCTTGATATGTTTTTTCAACCTTGCCATGCAGGAACAGCTCATTGTAAAGGGCTCTGGTGTTCCTGTTGGCCGAAAACAGCACAATACCTGCCGTTTCGCGGTCGATTCTGTGGATCGGCACCAGGTCATCATTTCCGGTTCTTTTTCTTAAACGGTTCAATAAACATTCGGTGACAAACGGGCCTCCGGGAATTACAGGGAGAAAATGAGGTTTGCATGAGACAATTAGCTCATCATTCTGAAATAGGATTTCCTCCGTAAACGGAATGACCCGTTCCTTGGCGACTTCCCTGAAATAAAAAATTCTTTTGAAGGGGGCATAGGCTGTCGCGGTTGTGATCGGATTCCCCAGGTCGTCAAGAACCTTTCTATCGAGAATCCGCTGCTCCCAGATGTTGCGCCGAACGCGAGGAAACCTGTTGATCAAAAAATCGAGAATTGAAGGATAAGGTTTTTCAACGGCCGGCATGGTAACCGTGGAACAGTATCTGGAAATCGCCATTTATGCCCCGGCCCGCAGTCTGACACCCTCGGGTGTTATATCGACCAGCCCCTCCTTGTACAAACCGCCGATGGCTTTCTTGAAACTCTTCTTGCTCATGCGCATCAGGCCGGCAATGGCTTCCGGAGTACTTCTGTCACTCAGGGGCAGCAGCCCGTTGTGGGCTCTGAGGGCATCCAGGATCACCTCGCGATCATTTGCCGCTTCCCGAGCGCCCCCCGAGCGGAGCGTAACGTCGATCTTGCCATCCTCGCGGATCTTTTTTACATAGCCCCGCAGCCGCCCGCCAATGGCCGGGTTGCTGTAGAGTTCATTGCGAAACAGCAGGCCGCTATAGTTGTTATTGACAATGACCTTGGCACCCAGATCGCTGAAGGCATACACCAACAGCTCAACCTCATCCCCTTCGACCAGCGTGTTATCGGCCGGCTTGAGGAATTTTTCCAGCCTGGCCGAGGCGGCCACCCGATCGCTGCTGTGCAGATAAACGTAAACCAGCACCTCCTGTCCCCTTCTCAGCTGGTCAAGCTGTTCGCCAAACGGCAGCAGCAGGTCCTTTTCCAGCCCCCAGTCCAGGAAGGTGCCGACGGTCACATTGTCCTTGACCTTTAACAGGGCAAAATCACCCACTACCGCCCGAGGTTTCTTGGTGGTGGCCGTCAGCCGGTCTTCCGAATCGACGTAGATAAACACTTTCAGCCGGCTGCCAGGCTCGGCTCCCTTCGGAACCAGCCTCGCCGGGAGTAGGATATCCCCTGACTCAGAAGCCAGCAAAGCGCCCGCAGCGGTTATTCTGGCTATTTTTAATTCATTGTAATTACCAATAAACAGCATGGGATCTCTCATTCTTTCAAAGATGTTTGGAGCGATGGCGCTCCTGGGAGGGGAAACGGGAATAATAAATCAAAAACAGTTTAACACGAAGACACGCAGGTCACGAAGTTAAATCAAAATGATAAGATTCACTTGTAATGTTGTTGGGGCTAAATGAATAGGAGGGAATTTATTTTGCCGGTCTTCTTGAACCTTCGTGTACGCTCGTGCCTTCGAGTCATTACTATCGACCCCGGGCCTTGCCCGCCTTGCCGCCGGACGAGCCTGTTTTTTTGCCAAATACTTTGGTGGCCCCTTTTACAACTATCAAGCGGTCACCGAGCATAGCTCCATTCAAGAGGTAGACCGCCTCTCTGGCTTCATCTTCGGTCGACATCCTGACGTACCCACAGCCTCTGTATTGACCGGATACGGGATCGGCTACCAGGTGGACTGAGGTAACCGTACCCGCCACGGAGAACAGTTTACGCACTTCATCCTCCGTAACTGTACCGGCGAGCTGTCCGATATAAATTTCCACACCCATATATAGTTCCTTTTAATGCTACAGCATTTGCTCCGTGACCATATAGTAGCATCAAAGAGGACAAGATTATTTTAAATTATCCGCCCAGGAAAGTTCAAGTGGAGATCAGTATTAGGTCCCCGGAATTTCCCCAAAAAAGCCCTCCCCGGGTAGGGGAAGGCTTGGTGTGACAATTGGGTGTGATCAGTACTGGGAAATGGCGTTGATCTGCGCTGGAGTCAGGGACTTGAGGAAGCCCATGCCGCCGGTGTTATTATTGATGGCATTCTGAATGCTGGAGGCGGAACTACCGCGCATGCCCGAGCCGTGGCATCCGGCGCACTTGCTGTTGTACAGTGCAGCGCCGTCGAGTATTGGTATTGGCGTTGGAGTTGGAGTTGGCGTTGGAGTTGGCGTTGGTGTCGGAGTTGGTGTCGGAGTCGGAGTCGGAGATGGAGTCGGAGATGGAGTCGGAGATGGAGTCGGAGATGGAGTCGGAGTCGGAGATGGAGTCACCCTTGGTTTTCGTCCGCGGTCCTCGTCCCTGTCTCTATCCCTGTCTCCTCTCTCCTTATCCCTGTCCTTGTCCTTATCTTTGTCCTTATCTTTGTCCTTATCTTTGTCCCTATCTTTGTCCCTATCATGACGTTCAGTGCTGCCGCCGGTCGCTGCACCTTGACTCTCATCATCATCGGCGGCAGCAATTACCCCGATTTGCATAAACCCCAAGCATATCATTAGAGCAAGTAGTTTTTTCGATTTGTTTAACATGCTTTAGCTCCTTTTTTAGTAGTTAGCCTTGTGGCCTGTTGCAACAATTCTACCTTCATAAGAGCAGTTTGCCGATAAAGGAATCCTCTCGGCACTGAACCTTTTCACCAAAATTCCTAACTTCCACCCCCTCTCTTTATTGAATTAAAGTTTACTTACATGAAAGTACATGTCAAGACTCGTTAAAAATCAAAATAGTTGTATCTGGCTACCTTCACAGGTAAGCAATCTTTTAAAACTTATCAAAATAAAGGTTAGTGGCAGAACCGAATCATTCTAAATGTTGCTGAAGGGGATTTACGAGCGGAGAAATATTGCCATTGTTCCAAAAAACCCTCCCCCGGGAAGGGGAGGGTGTGTGTGATAATTGTGTATGATCAGTATTGGGAAATGGCTGTGATTTGTGCCGGGGTCAGGGCCCTGAGGGAGGCGGAGCCCATGCCGCCGGTGTTGTTATTGATGGCGCTCTGGATACTGGAGGCGGAACTGCCGCGCTTGGCCGAGCCGTGACATCCGGCGCATTTGCTGTTGTACAGGGCAGCGCCGTCAATGGTTGGAGCCGGAGTCGGTGATGGACTCGGCGATGGCTTCGGAGTCGGACTCGGCGACGGCTTCGGAGTCGGACTCGGCGACGGCTTCGGAGTTGGACTCGGCGATGGAGTTGGTGACGGTGTCGGAGTTGGTGATGGTGTCACCCTTGGTTGCCGCCCGCGTTCCTCGTCCCTCTCCCCCCGGTCTCCCCTTTCTCTTTCATAACGTTCCGTGCTGCCGCCGGTTGCTGCACCGGTGTCATCATCATCGGCGGCCGCAATTGCTCCAAATTGCATTAAGCCCATACATATCATGAGAGCAAGAAGTTTCCTTGTTTTGTTTAACATGCTTTAGCTCCTTTTTAGTAGTAGTTCGCCCCGTGAGGCGTGCCGCAAAGCTAGCTTCAAATAAAATGTCGTCAGAAAATTTGTTTTGGCGCAGATTTTTTACAGAGATCTCTTGTTTTCCACCCCCTCTCCTTTCATAAATTAAATTCTACTTATATGAAAGTACATGTCAAGGCTCGTTTAAAATCAAATAAATCTAAAACAATGAATTACCCGCCGCACTAATGAAAGTTTTGCAAAATTTTGGTTGAAAAAGTAGCAATAATCAATGGTGGAAATTGTCATCGAAACAGATAGTGTTAATATTAATTCATAATTAATATCATTTTCCAGTAGCATAAACTGCGGTGGGATGCCCAACTCATGCAAAAGGGTCTTTTGTTAATCTATGACGAACAGGGGAATAGAATCTGCTTCAGCGCCTTCGGGAATGTTGCTGAGGTCCTGGAACCACTGCAAACTATAGATAACTCGTCCCATAATTCATTATTAATCAATCCAAAAATGGAATTCGATCTGGTCTCGCTTCAAAAACTCAGCTTGCCGCCTGATTTCAAACAGAGTCATCTCCAGATCCCGGTCAATTATAATGGGGGAGGATCGACCAAAGGCAGGGAACAGCAAGAATTAGATGGAAGCTCCCAGATAACCACGATCAGGATAAAAAACGGCTCCGCATTGAACCAGAATACAGTTCCGCCTGTATTAGTATATGAAGATCAAACAAAGATATCAGCAACCCCCAGCAGATCTACATACATACCGGAACGACTCTTGCGCGCGATTCAATTCATCGAGATGAACCTGTCGAGCCGGATCAGCCTGGATAAGATTGCCCAAGAGGCCTGTCTGAGCAAGTTTCACTTCAGTAGACTTTTTAAAAAATACTTTGGGATCAGCCCGATACAGTTCATCCTCAACCTGCGCATATACCGGGCAACCATCCTTTTAGAAAATACCGATATTAGCATTTCAAAGGTGGCGATCCGGACCGGATTCAATAATCTGAGTGAGTTCTACCGGCAGTTCAAAAAAGTCCATTCCTTAACTCCAGCCGAATTCAGATCCTCCTTATTACTCCTTGATCAAAATGAAAGCTAAGCTTTCAAGGCGCAGCAAGCTCTCTGGGGGGCTTTTTCTGTCTAAAACCTCTCCTCAACTAGCTTGACCCTCAAAAATAGCAACTTTCCTTACTCAAATGAGCAACTTTCATGAAGATTCCCTGCCTGAATGACTGATAATTACAGTCTAAAAGATTTAGAACTTTGCAACCCCCAAACAGGAATAAGTTTTAACCCATCTTTGAGAGGAGAGAGCTTATGAAGATCAGCAGAAGAAGATTCCTGCATATGAGTGCTTTGGCCGGAGGTGCCATGTTTCTCCCGGCCCCGTTTCGCTGGATGGGGGCCGGTAGGGCTGAGGCCTTTTACCAGACACCCTCCCTGATACCGCTTTTCGGTACCAAGTTGCGCGGGATCGGCCCGGGGGGGATTCCGGTGGCGATTCCCAATTCCTGGAAGGCATCGGTTACCGGGGTGACCTCCTACAGTCTGACCATCAAGCAGTTCCAGGATCGTGGCGTATGCCCGACCCTCGGCCCGACTACCCTGTGGGGTTTCTGTCCCATGAACAGCCTGGGAGGTTTTACCACCCCCACCCATCTGGGTGGGCTGATTGTCGCCCAAAAGGGTAAACCGATTCAGATTACCTTTCAGAATATTCTTTTCACAAATAAACATATCCTTCCGGTCGACAGAACGATCATGGGCGCTGATCAGCCGGTCAATCGGACCTCAGTGCACCTGCATGGCGGCTATGTGCCCTGGATCAGCGATGGTGGGCCCCATAGTTGGTTTGACCCATATGGAAATCATGGCGCTTCTTTTTTAAATAATAAGGTGCTGAATCCTACCGCCAACCCCGGTTTTGCTTCCTACTACTATCCAATGAATCAGAGCGCCCGCTTCCTATGGTATCATGACCACGCTATTGGCATTACCCGCCTCAATGCCTATGCCGGCATCGCCTCCGGGGTGCTCCTGCGCGACTCGTTCGAAAACAACCTGATCAACATGGGTCTGCCGGATTATGTAGAAAGAGGAGGGCACGAGATCCCGCTAATCTTCCAGGATAAGGTCTTTGTGGGATCAAATATCGCCAGCGCCGACCCGACCTGGAGCAGTCTGGTACAGAAGGTTGCCACCCAGCCCGGCAGCCTCTGGTATCCCCATATCTACGAAGCCACTGTCGGGCCGAACGGCCTCCCTCTGCCCAATCCGTCGGCGGTTCCCGAATTTTTCGGCGACACCATGCTGGTCAACGGTACGGTATTTCCTCAGGCCACGGTCGAGGGGCGCCGCTACCGTCTGCGCATGCTGAACGCCAGTAACTCCCGATTCCTGAACCTGCAGTTATACGTAGATGACGGCAGTGCCAACGGCATCACCCTGGATGCCAACGGAAGACCCAAAAATGCACCTTTTATCGATGCCGGGCAGCAAAAACCGGCCGTGCTGCAGATCGGCACCGAAGGTGGCTTTCTGGCGCGTCCGGCTCAAGTGCGGACCAATGTGCCGATGTTTGTCCCTCTGCCAGATCCGGTGACCGGGGCAATCGATCCCTCCAAGGTTCAGAAGTCGCTCCTGGTTGCGCCGGCTGAGCGGCCGGATATCATCATCGATTTCAGCAACTATGTAGGCAAAAACATTATTCTCTACAATGACGCACCAGCCCCATTCCCGATTGGGGATGATGCCAACGATTATTTCCCCGGTTTGAATGTTGCCGCCAACCCTGTCAATGCAACCACCAAACAAGGTTTTGGACCCAATAGCCGTGTCTTAATGCGATTCAAGGTCGTTAGCCGGACCGGCACTGCTGATACCCTTATGAAGATTAATACCAGTACCAGTTTTACGGCCGGCCTGGCTCCTTTCCTGGTACCACCGGGCGTTACGGTACCGCCACCGGGCGTACCCAAGCGGTTTCTAACTTTGAATGAGGCCTTTGATGAATTTGGCAGACTGATCCAACTGCTTGGCAATGCAAAGGCGCCCAATGGCGCAGCCTATGCCGATCCCGCTACAGAGGTGGTAAAAAAATACGCCACCGAGGTGTGGGAGATCTACAACAATACCGGAGATACCCACCCGATGCATTTTCACCTGGTGAATGTGCAACTAATCAATCGTCAGCTCTTTTCCAGCTATGGCACCTTCACAGGTCCACCGCTGCCGCCCGATCCCAATGAGGCTGGCTGGAAGGAGACCGTGCTGATGTATCCCGGTACTGTCACCAGGATCATCATGAAATTCGATATCCCCAACGTTCGCACCGCCAACGGCACAATAATTCCAACGCCGCCCAGCCCTCGTACCGGTGGCAATGAGTATGTCTGGCACTGCCATATCCTGGAGCACGAAGAGCATGACATGATGCGCCCATTGGTGGTCATATAAAAAGCCATGCAGCAAATCGGTTGGGAAAAGGTTTGCTTAAAATTGGGAGCATTGACCCTGGGATTGGAGAGTGTGAACGATAAGGCAAATCAGTTTGTTTACAATCTTTAGATTACAGGCAAAACATAAATTTTACGTTTGGCAGGATAGTTTGCAATGCCGCTATTAGTAAGGCCTTTCTTGAACGTAAAGAAGCTTTACGTTCAAGAAAGGCCGCGAAAAAAAGTAACAATACTATTTTGTTAGCATAATGTTACCTTTGTATTTGAACCCGGACTTCATCAAAACAAGTAACTGAATCAGCCTTGGTCCATAAACCGATCTTCCCGATTTAAAAGACCTCATCAGTGGCCTCAACATTTTCTTTACATCCAGGAATCCGCGAATACGGTCCCCTGCGAAACCTACTAATGTCAAAGAAATTTACAAAGATAAAGCAGTTGAGGCCGATGTCAGAGTCACAGGAAGATGGATGTAGAAAGGATAAGCAGCAATTTTGGGAAAGGTTGCGGTAAACTTGAGGATGGCTAAAGAGGTTCATTCAAAGGGGGACGGATCCTCAATCGGCATCCGGCCGGTCTTCTTGACATACTCCAGTTGCTCATTTTTGATGCGGATGGCCTCGTTACAGAAGTTCCAGATGCGATATGTTTCAACACCCAGAATAGTAATTCCGGCTCCAAAGACTGCCCAGTAGTTGTCATCCAGAGCCTTAGAGAAGTGATAAAAAAGATAAAACCCGGTCAGATAACCAACATGGCAGAAGCTGCTTTTATGCTCTATATTTCCGGTCATGCGCGAGAGACTAAGGATGATGGCGGAAAAGGTATAAAAGAGCAGCAGATAACTGATCAGATGCGGTGGTGGCGGTGCGCCCAAAGAAGCAATGAAACTTTCGGGAAAGGGGATTAGACGGAAATCGTACCAAGCCATCATACTGACCAGCAGGAACAGCGAAAAGGCCCACAGTCCGCGGTTGCTGAAGCTCCTGAGTCGCCTGATCTCTTTATGAATGACTTGGAGGAGCGCTTCCCGGCCATCCCGTTCTTGCGAGACTTCGGTTACCGATTGTTGTTCTTGTGAAATATCCGTCATTGAGAGTCCAATGCTGCTGGCAACCATAACGGATCTGGCGAGGTGACCAGAGTGAGTGGCGGTTACTCCTGCCGCACCACACCTTTCCGGGCTTCATCAAGTTCTCGTTCGGTTTTGTTGTGTTTCTGCATGAGGTTATAGAAACATTTGGTAATTCTGTCAAGGTCTTGAGGAAGGTGTGTCGGAGGAGGGGCAGCCTGATTGTCTTTGTCGCTTATCCTGCAGATGTAGTCGCGCACCGCTTGGATGGGCAAAAAGACATTTCTTCGTAATAAAGCGGTTACGCCACCCACGGTAAGCATCAGGGTCATAAGGGTAAACAGGATCATCTGGGTGCGTAGGGCGGCCAGTGATTTGTCAAGAGCCTCGCGCGAGAGCCCTATGTCAAGGGTGCCCAGAATTTTCTGAGCGGGGGGATGAACGTGGCAGGCGGCATTGGAGCATTCCGGCTCATTGTAGATGGGTGCTGTTATTGCAAGGACTTTATTGCCATTGCCGTTTTTGAATGTCCGCGCCTGTTCCATCCTACCAAGGCTGGTAACAGGAACATCGCCGCTGTGACATGAGATACAGCCTTCCGCTTTCTTGTCCACCTGGTGATTAATTTCTCCGGGCTTTGCCGATATATTGACAACACCCTTCTTATTGAAAATTCTTACATGTTCCACACCATTTTGTTCGCCGATGTTGCGGATAATGTTGTTTAGGGTCTCTCGATCTGACTTCAGCATGGCATGGCGGGTCGACTTCAGGATGATATCCGCCAGGTTGGTGGCATGAAGAACGGAATCGCGGTTGACATCTTCCTTTATTACCGAATAGAGCAGCAGACAACACACAACCACAAAGCCTGTAACTGCCACCCCTACTGGAACAAGAGCTTTTCCTACAAGGCTCGTGAACATGGTTCTACCTCCAATTACATACCAATCAGATGCTCACTTTAAACATTGTTTGATGACTTGCCAATCTTCCGCTACAACTATACTGCTATGGTTGGTGATAGCGGAAGATTGGCTAAGCCTTTAACTCAAGATCACTTTGTGTGGTGGCATGTGGCACAGTTGCCTTTAACCGCAAAGGCAGTTTTCTCATCATGGCATGCCCCGCATGACTTGCCTTCCTCCATCGCTTTCATGCTGACTTTTGTCTTGCTCCTGCTGGTACCGTAAATTTTAGGGTGGCATTCGCCGCATTTGTAAATCCCGATATGGGAGGTGTGGCTGAAGGTTACATTGCCGGCACCTTTGACCGTGAAGCCGATTTCTTTGATTGGATGGCAGGTATTGCAAGCGCTAATCGAGAAGGCTGCTTTGCCATTATGGCAGGCCCCGCACGATTTTCCTTTTTCCATTTCGGCCATGCTGACTTTAGGGTTCTTGCCGGTCTTGAAGTATTTATTATGGCAATCGCCGCAGGCGAATTTTGCGGTGTGGGTAGAGTGCCTAAATCTTACTGAACCGGTTTCTTTCACCATCATAGCAACATCTTTAACCTTGTGACAGGCCGTGCACTTGGATAGGGAAAAGGCTGTTTTACCGTGGCACATGCCGCAGGATTTGCCTTCCTTCATTTGATCCATCGAGTAATGGATCCCTTTTTTCATCTTGTCATTGTGGCACGATTTGCAGCTCAGATTCGCAGCGGTTCTGGTCTTCTTCTTGAGGTGTACCGAATGCTTGAAGATTACTTTTCCGGCATTTTCGGTTGAAAAGGTTTGATCCCCCACCTCAAATCCGGCTACAAGCGGTGCCCAACCGGCCAGAATGCTAATCGTTAGTGCTATCCAGCGGAGCTTCATGATCTTCCCCCTCAGAGGTTTCATCCTGATTTTAATAAGTTCCAGCATCGACAGTAGCTGGTTAAGCGTCCTCGCTCATCCGGTTGCTGAAAGCCGCCGCTGGGATGGCATCAGCGCCATGATGAACTGTACTTGCTGCTGTAGCGTATTCAATCGCTGGTTCTTCCTGGGTCTTCCACTGGTACATGATTGGCAGCCGATAGAGGATAAAGCGATACACGGCTATATAAATTGCATAAATAGTCACACAGATTACAACTTCGCGCCAGTGTGGGATTTCTCTTTCCGGTAATTTCCAGTTAAAGGTAAACATTGATGTATTGAGCCGGTTTAAAACAACCCCGACAACTGTCAGTAAGGCACTGAAACGAACCACCCTCACTTTATTGTTGCGGATGCCGTAGGCAAACAAGAAGAGCGGCAACAACACGCCGATGAACATTTCAACCATGTACCATTGGCCCCAGCCGCTGGCAAGATAGCTCCACTTGTTGTCATGGGCCATTGCAATAAGCTTGATTGTCAAGTAAGTTGCCAGCCCCATGCTGGCCCCCTTGGCTAATGAAATCGTCAAACGGTCCAGATTTTGTCTGAAGCGAGCATCAGCTCTCCAGGTCATGGTTTTTGAAGCAATCGTACTGACCACTATGACCATGCAGAGACCGCCGGGGAGCGAGGATACGAAGAAGTGCAGCCACTGGAACGATGATGAGTACCAAAGCGGATGGACTTTGCCGGGAGCGTAGGTAAAGAGCGCTCCCAAGGCGCCCTGGTGAAGGGTGGAGAGTATGATTCCGGATACTGTAAGTCCAAGAGTAATTCTCCGGATGGCACGTTTTCCCACTGGAAAGCCGATCCACTCCCAGAAACTGGTTGAGACTTCAGCTATCTGCACCGACAGGTAGGTGGAAACATGCCAGGCAACCAAGAAGAGAACCGCTGCCGGACCGAAAGAGACGACCATCGGATATGGGAGTCGCCAGGTTTGTCCAAGGTCGACCATAAGGAAAACAACAGCAAAGAAGTATCCCAATAGCCCATTCAAAAGCCCCAGACGTTCGAGCGGCTCAAGGTCATGACGTCCAAATACCTCGCAGGCGGTACCGAGTTGGAACCCTGACGAGGAAAGAGGCACCATGCCGAAGAGACCGAAGCCCAGGAATAGACCCCACGGATAATCATTAGAACTATGGGTAACCCAGGAAAGTCCAAATATAAAACGCCCAGCAATGATCGGGATTCCTATCGCAAAGATAATGCCCAGAATCCAGTTGAATGGGTTGCGGATTGCCTGTGCAATGTATTGTTGCAGAGAAAGACCAAGAAGCAGTTTCTCCATGATTGTCCATTTGCGGCCGGGAGCCTTTTCTAGAGAATCCACGGTTGTTGCGCCGCTTGCGATCAAATTTTTCATTGCTTGCCGCCCTCCTGCTCAGAATGGTTATGGTGATCGTCGCCATGGTCCTTGTTACGTGTGGCAAGGAGGTGGATCCCGGAAAAGAGCGCCGGCCAGATGGTTAGTACCATCGGCACCATCCCGAGGAACTCCTTGACGTTGGAAATTATCGGATCATTGCTGAGGGTTGTATCGAGGCCAATCTGATCGAATGGTACCCTGGAAAGATAGAGCCAGCTGGTACCACCAACCTCTTTTTCGCCGTAGACATGGTCGTAATAACGATCGGGTGTTTCCCTGATCCGCTCATGAGCTAATTTAATCAAGTCTTTGCGTAACCCAAAGGTAAGCGCTTCTTGTGGGCAAATTTCAACGCAGGCCGGTGGACGTCCGAATTTAACGCGCGTGTCGTAGCAAAGGATACATTTCTTGATCAATGGATTAAAAGCGCTTGAATAACTATATGCCGGAATATTAAAAGGGCAGGCGATCATGCAGGTTCGGCAACCTACACAGACTTTTCCATTGTAAATAACAGCGCCTTCCTTAGTTTTTGTGTAGGCATTAACAAAGCAGGATGTCAAGCAGGCAGGCTCGTTGCAATGATTGCATTGCATCTTGCGAAATGGCTGTTTTTGACCATCGCTGGCTTCATAGCGGTTGACCACGGTATAAGCTTTTTCGGTAGTTCTACGTTGATGCTCAAAAACTGATTGATCGTCAAACGAGACATCCGGCTCAGGAAGTTTTTGTTCTTTGTTACAGGCAGCTTCACAGGTTCGACAGCCGATACAACGGGTTGTATCTACCAAAACACCCATTGCATCGTGATATCCTTCGAAGGAGCCGCTTCCCCAACTCTTGGACGTTACGCCAAGGGAAGCAGTCGCCCCGCTCGCTAGACAGACCTTTAGAAAATCTCTACGTTTCATGTTTTTCTCCTCCGGTTCAAAGTGTGCTTTTTACCAAATATGGAAGTGTCAGTGCCCACCGTGTCCACCGCTGGCAGGCTTATTTTTGGGAGCAAACGGGCCGGAGTTATAAAAGGAATCCCCTTCTTTGGTGCGGCGGTGACAATCCTGACAGCCAGTCGGACCATTTTTTTTGCTATGACAACCAAGGCAATTCTGGTGCATTGCAGCTTTTAAACCAGGTTTGTCCAGGTGGTATTTCTTCTGCGAGACAGAAATTTCCTTTAAGGTTGCTGCCGAGAAAGGATCGGACGAATGGCACCCGCGACAGGCGACGGTCTTGGTTTCACCGCTGTTTCGATGACATCTGACGCAATTCGGATCCTCCACTAATGTCCCGGTAGTGTGATGGTGGCAATCGGCACATTCCTTGGTCAACTGAATGTGCTTGGCATGATTGAATGAAAACTGCTCGTACAGCTTGCCTTTTGTGTTGAGGTCAATATTGTCGGGAACCGTGAAAGTAAGGCCGGTTCCGGACAATGCCACCAGCAGGATCAAGGTAACCAGGCCGGTTCGGAACAAGTGAGCGTCCATCTTGCGTACTCCTTTGCGAAAGATATGAGATTGGTTGACTCCTGGATCGTTCCTCATATTTAGTGGCGATCCTCTACGACGTCGGTTTCTTGTTTTGCATTGATGTAACGATAGAACATGGGGAATCCGACAAAAAAGGCGATACAGATAAGATATTCGACACTTTTTATGTACTGATAAAAATCAACTAGAGTGACGACCTCTTTTACCTCTCCGATGGATTGTACTAGTTGGTCAAACATGGTTGTTCCTCCTTTTATTTTTCTGAAGCGATCTGTTACGACCAGCTTGGGTTATCTTGTTTTTGCGCTTGAATATGTTTTTTCCTTTTTGCTGTCAAGTGCACCCCTAATCATCCCATAGAGCATGACCATGGCTGGAATAAGTTGAACTGTCAGTACCAGGGCACAAAATCCGAGAAACAGCAGAACCAGTGTGCCACTCATGTAAACCTTCGAGGTTGATGCAGCATAGGAATAGCTTGCTGATCCGAGAGTTAAAAACATTGCCGTCATAATGCGTTTCATGTCGTCCTCCTTTTTGGGGTACTTGGAATGGTTGTGATTCCTTGAGTTAAGCTGGATTCAGCCGCAGGCTTTCAAAAGCACAACGTACAGCCTGACGGATTTCGTTCCGATCCTCTGCGTCAACTGGCTTTAAGGCGTGATAAAAAATTCCCTCGCTACGCAGCTTGCGTATTAACGGAAGTGATGTATCGGCAGCCACCAGGATGATGGTCAATTTTCGATTGCATTGCTTCAGAAGCGGGATCAGCTCCGCAGCAGTCAATTCATCAAACTTGGTGCCGAGCAGAACCACCTGTGCAGTTTTCTTGAGAATTCCGTACAGTGCATTGGCCACCGAATTGGTAACAATTACATTGTAACCAGACTCAATGAACATCTCTGCCATCTGTTTGCGGCAATCCATATCTTCATCTACTATTAAAAGTCCTTGCATTTTCTCACCCTCGCCGAAGGGAATTTCTCCTGTGCAACGCGTTTTAGGAATTTTTGCGGCTGCCATCAGCCAGGTATTCCTCTGAATTTTTTTCGGCTGATATGAAAAGACCTTTTAACATACCGACGAACAGCATGATCCCGGGGATAAACTGGAACAGGACTATCAGAATCCCGAATGAGATGAAAAATATCGTCATATGGCTTAGTCCTTGACCATCACCGCTTCCTGATGAGGCCAACGCTTGAGTAACGGTGATTAAAAGGGCCAGAATACTTGCTAATAACGGTTTCATGGCTGTCTCCTTTCTTGCTTGGGAGGTCTTTCTGGTTTTACCTAATCAGCTACTAGCACAGGACGTGCCACAACAATAAAAAATATATCTAACATTTATAATTCAAGGACTTGTGATACTTGAGGTTGGCTTAATATGTGATTATGGCCGGCGGAACATTAAGATATAGTATAACTTTTCTATACTAGGTTAGTGATTGACTTTGGATAGAACTAATGTTATTTTGCTTAAAAATGAGCTATTTCTAATACATACAGGAAATTATCGGGTGTACATGAAAAATATACACCTAGAAATTAGTGCCGGCAGGAATGGCAGCCTGCATATTTTAAGCAATTCATGTGTTTTACTGGTGTGTGAAGGAGGGATCAGGAATGGGACGCATAAGCATTCTGGCTGTTGATGATGAAGATGTTATCAGAAACGGTCTGCAACGGATCTTGGAGGGAGATAGATTCGCTGTTGAGACATGCAAAAGTGGGCATGGTGCCATTGAGCTTCTGCAGGAGCGGGAATTTGACCTGATCATAACCGATCTGAAAATGCCGGGAATGAATGGAATTGAAGTTCTCAAGGCGGTAAAAACGCTCCAGCCTGATGTACCTGTAATCATGATCACTGGTTATGCCACAGTAGACACAGCTGTAGAGGCTATGAAAAACGGGGCGGTTGATTATATATCCAAGCCTTTTTCACCTGAGGAATTGCTGGAGAAGGTAGACCTGGCCCTGGAGCAGAGGAACCTTCTTATTGATGAGATCGCATTGAAGAAAGAACTGACTCAACATCAGGGTTTCCATCAGTTCATCGGTCAAAGCAAGGAAATGCTGAAGGTTTACCGAAGAATCATGCAGGTGGCTTCCACAAACAGTACCGTACTGATAACAGGTGAAAGCGGAACCGGCAAGGAACTGGTAGCTCGCGCCATCCATGAAAACAGCTCCCGCAGAGAGCAGCCTTTTGTGGCAGTCGATTGTTCATCACTGGCTGAAAATTTGCTGGAAAGCGAGTTGTTCGGCCATGTCAAAGGCTCATTTACTGGAGCAACACAAACCAAGGTTGGCCTTTTTAAGGTTGCCGATAACGGGACCCTGTTTCTGGACGAGGTCTCCAATATAAGCCTCTCTACACAGACCAAGTTGCTGCGGGTTCTTCAGGAGCGCGAGGTAACGCCAATCGGTGGAACTCAACCGGTACCGATAAATATTCATCTGATCGCTGCCACAAATCGGAATTTGAGAACGATGGTTGCGGAAGGCCTGTTTAGGGAAGATCTTTTCTTTCGTCTCAACATCATCCCTATTGAGTTGCCACCGTTACGGGATCGCAAGGGTGATATTCCACTGCTTGTACGTCATTTCCTGAGAAAATTCACCACTGAGATGGGTAAAGAGATTCGTGGAATAGCGCCTTACGCTATGAATCACCTGGAATCCCACCTTTACCCGGGTAACGTGAGGGAGCTGGAAAATACTATTGAACGTGCTGTTGTGCTGGCTGAGGGAGATATTATTCAAAAGGAGGATCTCGAGCTGGCTACGGGACAAGCTGCCAGCAAGGCTCCTGTCGAAGAATTCGTGCCTATCAACGTTGACGAGCTCAAGGAGATGAAGCGACAGGTTCGGGATCAAGCGGTTGAAAGCGTTGAGAAAACTTTTGTCATAAATGCGCTGGAGCGAAATAACTGGAACGTGACCCGGGCCGCCGAGCAAACCGGGCTTCTGCGCCCGAACTTCCAAGGTATGCTAAAAAGACTTGGTATTTCGGTTAAAAACCAGTTAGAGAATAAAAATTTGCTGTAAAATCATTGATTTGAAACCATCGGGTTTTTTATGCCGTTATTTAGCGGAAGCTGGATAATAAAAGTAGTTCCAATTCCTACCTTGCTTTTTACCTCAATCTTCCCCTCATTGTTTTGAATGAAACCATACGATATTGAAAGACCAAGTCCGGTGCCTTCGGACTTGGTGGTAAAGAAGGGGTCAAAGATGTTCTGCAGAATTTCCGGCTGAATTCCGCAACCATTGTCACTGATTTCGGCGCACGCATATAGGTTATCTGCGGATCTTGAGGTGGTAATCTGGATCAAGCCCCAGCTCGACATGGCATGGCTGGCATTGATCAGAAGATTTACAAAAACCTGTTGCATCTGGTTTTCATCAACAAAAATATGCTCCAGAGCGGGGTCGTAGTTCTTCTGGATTTCGATATTCAAAAAGCTTGGCTGCGGCTTGAGCAGGCTGGTAACCTTTTCAAGAAGGCTGTTAAGTGAGACAGCCACTTTCTGCGGTACAGCTTCGCGGGAAAAGCCTAGCAACTGCTTGACGATATTGGCACAGCGCCGACATTCGGAGATCACCAGCTCCAGATCCGGCTTGAGCACCGGTTCAAGGCGATTGTCTTTGTAGACGATGGATGCATAAAGCAGAATGCCGCTTAGTGGGTTGTTGATTTCATGGGCAATGCCAGCGACCAGATTACCCAGCGAGGCCAGTTTTTCCGAGCGGTGCAGTTGGGTTTCCATCTGTTTTATCTCCAGGCTGCGCTCCTCAACCTTCTGCTCGAGACTATCCGCCCAATGCTTCAGTTCTTCCTGGGCCTTTGCCAGGCTTTCGGTCATGTGATTAAAGGCACTGGCGAGATCTCCCAGCTCATCATGGCTTTTAACCGGAATCCTGGCAGTTAGATTACCGGCCGCTACCTGAGCCGTGTGCTGAACCAGGCGCTGGACAGGCCGGTTTACCAGGCGCTGGGTCAGCAGGTTGATCAGTAATCCAATCAGGATCAACAGCATACAAGTCATAACAACGAACTGGAGACGGTAGTAATCCGATTTCTGCCGCAAATTCTCGAGAGAAATGTGGATATCCAGCACTCCCAGTACGTTGTCTGCTTTGCTATGGAAATGGCATGGCCCTGTAGAGCATTCCGGTTTATTATAAATAGCCTTGGTAAATCCAAGCACCTCGGTTCCGGTTTTGGTGTGGTGTAAACGGCTGCTCTTCATATAAGAGTAGCGCAAGGCAGGGCTGCCACGCTTATGACAGATGCCGCAGGTATCATCGACTTTTTTATCAATAAAACTGCCAACTTCCTTATTGTTACTGGAAAAGACCACTTTGCCTTCCCGGTCAATCAGGCGGATATTTTCGATATTAGGACTTTGGGCAATACGACCGATCATCTGGTAAAGGCTGGTCTTGTCGTTTTTCATCATCGCATCGTAAGTGCTTTGATTAATGATTTCCGTCAGTTGGTCGGCATTGGAAACTGCATACTCGATGGTAGCTTTTTTAAAATTCTTTATATTTATATAATCCAGCAGACTCATGAAACCGATCAGGATCAATGAGGTGGCGAGCGTTAGCTTGATAATGAGAGATAGGCGGATATGCATGAAGGTTTACTCGTGGCAAAATAATAGTTGTTAAATTATTTTTCACTTTTAACACAGTAATATAGAGAAGACCAGGGTTAGTTCTTACTAAAAAACCCCCGCCGGACATAGTCTGGCGGGGGTTTTTAGATATTATTAAAAAAAGGATTAGACCTGTATTACTTCCTTTATGCCAGGAATCTGATCCTTAATAGCCCGCTCAATACCCATCTTCAAGGTCATGGTCGACATCGGGCAACTTCCACAGGCACCTTTTAGCCGTACCTTGACAATGCCGTCCTCGGTTACTTCGACCAGTTCGACATCACCTCCGTCAGCCTGCAGGTTGGGACGTACGGTTTCAAGAATCCTCTGAACTTCCTCTTTCATGCTTTTCTCCTTTTATAGATTGTTAATTCAAAGACTCCGGATAATTCCGTGCCTCCGCGATATAAAGCCTATTTTTCATTTAATGGTAAACCCGGTTCGGTTAAAAATTCCGGCCTCATTGCCTCGTCCAGTTCCAGCGCCGGCATCAATCCTCGCTCTAAAACGATTTCCCTGATCGACCTGCCGGTTGCAATTGATTCTTTGGCCACTTCGGCAGCGGCATTATAGCCGATAGAAGGTGCCAAGACTGTAACAAGACCCAGCGATGCTTCCAGATAACTACGGCAATGTTCCTCGTTCGCAGTGATACCCAGTATACATGATTCAGTGAATTTTCGCACACAGTTACTAAGTATTTCCAGAGCGAAAGAAAGATTATAGGCGATCAGCGGCATCATTACATTCAACTCCAACTGCCCGGCCTGGGCTGCCAGCATGATTGCCTGATCGCAACCGATCACCTGGAAACAGACCATATTAGCCATTTCAGCCATGGATGGGTTTATTTTGCCCGGCATGATTGAGGAGCCGGGCTGAACCGCCGGCAGCCGAATCTCATCGAGACCGGTGCGTGGGCCGGATGATAGCAGGCGCAGGTCATTGGCAATCCGTCCCAGATTCACCGCTGCTCTGCGCAGGGCCGAGGAAAGTGCCAGGAAGGGATCCATGTTCTGCATGGCCTCAAATGGATCACTACTGGCGATCAACTGGAAGCCGGTTGCCATAGACAATTCTTCGATGATCCCTTTGATGTAGGCTGGTTCGGCATTCAGACCGGTACCCACGGCCGTGCCGCCAATACCAAGTTCTAAAAGCGCTGCGATGCACCCCTCCAATCCCTCACGGTTCTTACGGATGGCGGTTGCATAAGCACCGAATTCCTGACCCAGCCGAATCGGTACGGCATCTTGCAGATGGGTGCGGCCGGATTTCAAGACTTTGTCGAATTCTTTGGCCTTGTCAATCAGGGCCTGCTCCAGACCCGTCAGTGCCTCCAGCAAAGGATCGAGCAGCTCTAGTGAGGCCAGGCGGATGGCGGTGGGGATCACATCGTTGGTGGACTGGGCCATGTTCACGTGGTCATTGGGGTGGAGCAACGAGAAATCCCCCCGCTGGCGGCCGAGCAGCTCCAGGGCGCGGTTGGCAAGAACTTCGTTTATATTCATGTTATGGGAAGTGCCGGCGCCGGCCTGAAAAGGATCCACCACGAACTGGTCGTTGAATCTCCCCGTCAGCGCCTCATCAGCGGCAGCCACAATGGCATTGCCAAGCTCGGCCGCAAGCCGGCCCGTGGCCATGTTGCTGAGGGCGGCACATTTTTTTATGATGACCGTAGCCCAGACAAAGGCCGGATGAGGTTTAAGCCCGGAGATAGGAAAATTACGTATTGCCCGCGCGGTTTGGGCGCCATAATAAGCGTCGACCGGAACCTCCATCTCGCCCAGGGTATCCTTTTCAATGCGTGTGGTCATGGCTGTTTCCTTTCGATAGGTAAAACTCGAGTTTACCGGAAAAGGAGGGATAAGCCAAGATTAGTATGAGTTAGTTCCCTTGTGAAAAACTCGAGCCTGGGTGACGGCCGGCCGGTTCGTTGAGTTATCGGTGATTGACCTGTCCGCCCACAGCACCAGGTCAACACCGGGCCTCAGAGTATAGCTCCTGTAGGGTGCCATTTTGGGTTTGACGCTCTTGCGCACCTCATCCTCCTGGCTCGGCAGAGCTAGAACCATCTGGATGTCGTCCAGCGGCACCAATTTTCCGTAAAACAGCGCTCCCTTGAAATCGCGCCACATCCAGGGGAGCGGCCAGTACTGGTCACTTACTACTGCCACCTTGATATCCGTTCCGCATTTCTGTCCAAATTTTTCAACATCACGCACCAGACGATCCAAATCGCGTACCGTGTGTGCATAAACATAGGCGCAGCTATTGTCATCGTAATGGATGAAATTCAACGAAATGCATTGCGCCAGTCCGACCAGAATTGCGCAAGTCGCAGCCACGACCTTGATATTATTGCCGATGATGCGAGTTCCTTCTTCTAGTGCATAACCGGCCATAAGGGCAAACGGCAGGATGATGTTCAGGGCCAGCCAGGGTGTCTTGTAAGGGATCAGGCTATACATAGCCAGCATCCCCAGCGACCAGAACCCGCAGAAAACCGCCTGACTGCTGCTGCGCAGCAGCAGTGCCCGAAGGATACCGGCCCAGCCTAACAGGAACAGCGGCCCCTCTTGCTCCATAAGCCATACCAGGTATTGCCAAAAAGGATGCACATGTTGATGATTTCCGATGGCGGTCCAAAAGGCGAGTGAGCGCAGTGCATCCAGTAGACCATGGAGATTTGCGTAGAATGAGCTGTACAAGGTTAAGTTGATTAAACAAAAGACTACCACTCCCGCCAGTAAGGCCATAACCGGCAAGTTTGTTAGCCAGCGGAGGGGGTGTTTTTCAGACTCCTGCTCCATTTTTACTCGGACCGGTGGCCCCATCCAGAGCTGGGTCATTCCGCCTGCAATGGCCAGTACGACAAGGGTTGGTGCGGCAGTTTCCTTGGTGGCAAAGAGAAGTCCGGCTGAAGTAAATGCCGCTATAATGCCTAGCGCTGGTTGCTCTTTGTAACGGTTCAGCGCCACTACCACCCCGAGCGTGAAAACCACCACCATCATCTCGTGAATAAAATAGCGTGAGATGTAGACCATGCCGGGTGAAATCGCCACCAGCGCCATAGAAAAAAGTGCCGATCGCAGTGAGAAAAGTTTGCCGGCCTGTAGCAAGACCAGCAGGCCGATACCGAACAGGGCTGGCAAGAGCCGCAGGTTGCCGGTCTCAAGACCTAGCAGTTTTAACAGCGGCAAGTCCAGGTAATACAATAGCGGACCGTGGTAATTAGCCGGATCGTAACGATAAAGACCCTCGCGAAACAGCTTCAGCATAAAAAAGCCGTTGACCCCTTCGTCATGATGCAGCGGCACCAGCTTGAGGTGGTAAAGGCGCAGTATCGATCCGATAGCTAGAAAGATTGCCGCAGCATAGGTCTCGCGCTTGACAACAGATAATTGCCTCAGCATTGATCAAACCCGTACGACCTTTCCACTATATAAAGCGGCCTCATTTTGACCTCTTTGTAGACCCGGCCCAGATACTCCCCGATTACTCCCAAAGAGATCAGCTGAATGCCCCCCAGGAAGAGTATGGCAACCATTGTCGAAGCGTATCCCGGCCAATCCTTTCCGAAAATGACAGTTTTTACCACCAGAAACCCGGCATACAAAAAAGCCAGCAATGAAAGCAGTAATCCGCAATAACTCCAGATTCTGAGCGGTATCGAGCTGAATGAAGACAGTCCGTCGATGGCAAAATTCCATAGCCGCCAATAGTTCCATTTGGTTTTGCCGGCGTGCCTGGGAGGACGGTCATAATAGACGGTTGCCTGTTGAAAACCGACCCAGGCGAACAGGCCCTTCATGAAACGGGTCCGTTCCGGCATCATTCTCAAAGCTTCAACCACCGGTCGCGAAAGCAAGCGAAAGTCACCGGTATTTTTAGGAATAGGAATGGTGCTCATCTTATTGATGAAAAAGTAGAAAAATTCTGCTGTTATCCGTTTTAGCCAGCTTTCGCCATGACGGGCGCGGCGCGTGGCATTAACGATTTGGTAGCCTTCGCGCCATTTTTCAATCATCTCGGGGATCAACTCGGGGGGGTCTTGCAAGTCGGCATCGATTGGAATTATAAGCTGGCCGGAGGCCTTTTCAATACCGGCGGTTAGCGCAATCTCTTTTCCAAAGTTTCTGGAAAAACTGATGATTTTCAGTCGGCTGTCTTGATGATGGAGCGCAATCAGCTGGAACAGGGTTCTGTCGCTACTACCGTCGTTAATGAAGATGATCTCCCAGTTTTCTTCGAGATTCTCCAGCGCCTGCAGGAGGCGCTTATGGAACTCGGGGATATTCTTCTCCTCGTTGAACATGGGGACAATCACTGATAGCAGTATCGGGGTTGAGTCAGCCATGGCTTGGATTCTCTATCTATCCGGTAAAATCTCAGTTTTCCATGCTCAGCAGAGGAAACACCTAGTTATTTTTTAGCACCCTTTCCAGCAAAATCAACCTGCTCTGAAGCAGCATGACTATTGAAAGATGAGTTGCCACAAAAAAAGCTGATTCCTAAAAAAGAGTGGCCTGAGTTTCGGAGCCGCCTGCGCCTTGACTCGTCAAGCAAACGATATATCCTTAAAATACGCCGGAAAAGCATCCAGTCCTACCTGGGAGATCAATATGCAGGCTGATGAGGGTAACAGGGTCACAATAAGATTTATCTGCCGCTACGAAGATGGGACCATCTATGAATTTGCTGACCGGGATACGCTTGATTTTGTAATCGGTGAAGGCAATACCTTGCCCTCTCTGGAAAAAGGGGTGATCGGAATGGCTCCTGGTGACCTCCAGACCATTGTGGTCTCGGCGGCCGAACTGGTTGATTACCCATTCTATTTAGAGGAAGCGCCTACTGACGCAGGTTTTCCAGCCGGCATCGCCGGCTCTGGCAGCGGAGATGACTATTCCCCGGATGAAGACCCCGCCCTTCCGGAGCCGGATGACCTCCAGATAAAGCCGCTAAAGGAAACACCTTCGGTTTCAAGTGATTTATATTTTGATGTCGAGATGCTGGCGGTGGAAGATGCGGAGGTTGAGTTGGAGGAATAGGATTAAACTCCATGGCTGGCGACCAGCTTGAACTGCAGATAAAACCACGTCAATAAATTTTCCGGGACCAAAACGGGGGCGAGAATGGGAAAGGTGGCGATATTCGATCTGGTAGGAACACTTTTTTCAGTGGATCCCATCACCCAGCATCTGAACCGTCAGGGCCTTCAGGGAGACTGCTGGTTTCAGGAAATACTGGTGGCGGCCATGGCGGCAACAATCGCTGGACAATATCTGCCCTTTCGCGAAGCCACTGAACTGTCGTTAACCAACCTGATAGAAAAACAGGGGCTAAACGAGGTCTCTGTGCCGGAGTTGCTGGAACTATTCAAACAGCTTCCCCCCGCTGACGGTGCCTTGAAATGCCTGAAGAAGCTGGAGAAGAGCGGGGTGCGGTTGGCCACTCTTACCAATAGTTCGCGGCCAAGTGCCTTGGCGCTGCTGCAGAGGTCGGAACTATCCGAATTTTTTGAAGTTATAATCTCAACTGATGATGTGAAAAAATGCAAACCCCATTCCGCCCCTTACCGTTACGTATTGGATCGCCTAAATGCCGAGCCGGAGGATGCCTGGATGATCGCCTCTCACGGCTGGGATATCTATGGTGCCGCAGCGGCTGGGCTTCATACCATCTGGGTCATGAACCACGATCGGCTCTGGCCTTTTCCCGGGCTCCCTCCAGGAGCTACGGTCTCCTCGTTGCCCGAAATCCCCGAAGTCCTGCGGTGATCAGAAATAGGTAACTTCCAGCAGAGGCGCAAGAGTAGGTCGGTTGCCTCCGGTTGTGTCATTGATTTCGATCAGACCTGGAATTCCCGGACCCAGCTCCTGCAAGATTCGGAGCTGAAAGTTGGCCAGTCCCTGGCGTTGCGCCTCCACCATCAAGCGGGTAACATTCACAGCCACATGCTGACCAAAATCAGCCTGGGAAATGGGAGGGGTAATGGTAGTAGTGGCCAGCGCCGGCTGGAGGGTGCGGTCGAAATCATTGCCGACCAGCGTGGGTGGTTGAAATGAAACCAGATCAATCCGGATCGGTATTGTGCCAATCAGCGGCTGTGGTGCGATGCTGTTAATGAAGATATCCAGTATGGCAGATTGAATAATCGCATTCCCCGGCACACCTCCGGCACCTGATAGCGGAAAGTCCAGAAAACCGCGCAGCTCGGCACCTGTTGCAGGATCGATACCCACGAAAACACTTTGAGTATTTCCCTGAGTGACTGTCAATGCGCCGGTCTGCGCATTTCGGGCGATATCGCCGTCAAAGGCGACATCACTCAGGATCTGGGTGACAACAGTCGGGGGGGCACTGACATGGTCATCACCGCAGCCTGCCAATGCAAGCAATGTAATAAGCAATACTAGCGCAAGAAGGGCTCTTTTCATGGCATCTCTCTCAACCTGTATTTAGCCCCCGAATTTTACTAAGGTCTATATGGCAATATTACCAAAAGAAATGCCAAGCAAAAGGAAGTTTGGAATTTAAAAAAGCGTTTACCACCACGAAGGCGCGAAGAACACGAAGAGTTCAAAAATATAGGCAGCAAAGCTGACCTGATATTTGCGCAGAAACAGTAAAATGTCCTGATCTAACTTCGTGACCTCGCCTAAAGCGCCTACTTCTGGTCGTGTCTTCGTGGTGAACTTGTTTTTAATTGGGCAGGCCGATAGGCTCCTACAGCAGAATGATACCTTCGAGGAAGGCAAATTCCAGGAATAATCGCGCTTCTTTAGCCTGGATCCCGAGCCTGGCGGCTATAGATCCTGAAGCTGTCCGTCCATCCAACTGTTCCAGAAGACGGAAATAGCTCTCAGCGATGGATTCGGTGTGGATGCCATCCTGAGCAGGATAGATCACAGCCCAGGAACCGGAGGGGCGCAGGTATTTGACAAGTGCCCGCACATCCGGCGCCCCAGCCTCGAGTATCTCCATAATCTCATAATTGAATTTTGCCAGTCGGGTTGAAGGTGCTAAGCGGCCAGGGGCCTCCAGCAGGCTTATCTTACGCAGCTCCCGTTGCGGCGGAAGCTGCGGAGGGGGGATCTGCACGCACATGGCGTAATGATGATGGTAATCAACCAGGTCGAGGATCACCGGCAGCAGGCCGGCATGCCCTGGGCGGTCACACAGCTTAATCAGGAAAGATCTTTGCAACTGCCAGACCTGGTGATCATCCAGATCGGTCTCGCTGATCCCTGCTCCTTGGTCGGCAGTCAGCCACTCTGCGAAATTTCCTAAAAGCGCGGACGGCTTCAGGCCTGCAGCCCGGCAAAGACCGTTAAACCACGCCACGGCCTTGCCCCGGGTGTAGAAGATGTCACAGGCGCCGGCTATTTTTCGGGCCTCGGTCATCTCGCTTGCAGTCATGCTGGGGGAGGAGAGCAGGGTGTAGGGGGGCTCCGGCAGGTGCTCAAGGCCACTAGCGGAGCTGCGATCAGCCAGAGCGGTTCCGGGCAGCACCGCTAGGGGAAAGATGTCCAAGTGGTTGGGGTACAGCCCCAGGGCGAAATCCAGGCTCTGGCAGAAGCCTTTCAAGGTGTCGCCCGGCAGGCCATACATCAGGTCAAAGCCGAACACCGCACCGGTTTCGTTCAAAAAGGAGACCCGCTCCCTGAAGTCCTCCCGGTTGAAATTCCGACCAACCCCCCTCAATACCTGAGGATTGGAGCTTTGCAGGCCGATCTGCAGCGAGCAGGTGATCCGGGCAAATAGCTGTGCCAGTTCAAGGTCGATAAATTCGCTGCGGACCTCGAAATGAAAGTGAATGGCGGGAGCGATCTTTCCAATCAGTCGCAGGATCGCCTTGGCGCGGCGGAGATCCTGATTAAAGGTCGAGTCGAGCACAAAGACCTGGGTGGCCCCGTGACTGGCAAAAAAGCGCAGCTCCTCCTCCACCCGTTCCAGGGAAAAGCGCCTAACCTGGCGCCCGTCGCGCGGATCGAAGCAGAACTCGCAGGCAAAGCAGCAACCGCGGGCTAGTTGCCAAAGCACACCCTTATAATCACTGATATCCAGAATGCCGCTAAGATAAGGGGAAGGGATGCTGTCGAGTTCGGTTAAGACCTGGCGGGGTATTAAATGCAGGTTTTCATCCTTCAGGAGAGCAATGCCGGAGATGTCGTCCAAGCCCTGGCCGGCAGCCAATCGGGCGCATACCTCGGAAAAGGGCTGCTCGCCCTCACCGGTGATCAGGAAATCAAAGGGTGCTGAGTTCAGCACTCCCAGGGGATCGGCGG
Source organism: Desulfuromonadaceae bacterium (assembly GCA_036504875.1). Lineage (GTDB taxonomy): Bacteria > Desulfobacterota > Desulfuromonadia > Geobacterales > Pseudopelobacteraceae > JACPFJ01. Next base: position 77,736 of record DASXUK010000070.1, on the reverse strand, counting down.
TTGCTTCCGGGCCGCCGCCAAAGATCACTAGCGATGGCAAAAGGAGCTTCAGCCGACTGGCGATCTCCAGGCATAGGCTGCGGTTCCAGGTGTACATGGAAAAGCCGATCATGAATGGCTGCCGTGTTGCCAGTTCAGCAGCGCACTGCTCGGCCTGCTGATGGCAAAAAAAATCAATCAGCTCAACATCGGTCGCGGTTGCTGCCGTGTAGGTCTTCAGAAAGGCGTTAGCCAGAGGAACCGCCTGGGGCGATGGATAGGGATGAATGGCAACCAGGATTATCCGCATCAAAAATTGAAACCTTTCATTCTTCTCATGCTTTCCGAGCCTCACATATAATCTCTAAACCTGATCATTAAATAGAAACAACCGACCCCGCCGACCAGCATGAGCAGGTCGCGTATCCAGGGGATCGGCAGATCAAGCGAGCTGTAGATGAGTGGGTCCAGCAGAGCAGTGGTGATAAGGCCGATTGCTCCCCAGTTAAGCAGCTTTTTCATGCAGGGCGCCTGCCCTTCTGCATGCGGGTCAGCAGTCGGTCAAGTGCCGAGGCAAATCGCTGGCGATCGGTCAGGCTGAATTGGGCAGGACCACCCTGAATCAGGCCATCGCTTCTCAGTTGCTGCATCAGGTCCCGCACCGATAGACGTTCCCCCACATTATCTTCATTGTACAATTCTCCCCGCGGGTCCAGCGCCACACCCCCTTTGGCCACAATCCTCGCCGCCAAAGGAATATCAGCGGTTATCACCAGATCCTCGATAGTGGCCTGTTCGGCAATGTAATCATCGGCAACATCAAAACCTTCCTCTACAATTACCGATGTGATCAAGCCGGCATGGTGTTTGGAAAGGCTTTTGTTAGCTACCAGGCAGACCGGTAGCTTCAGTCGCTGCGAGGCTCTGAAGACAATCTCCTTGATTACGCGCGGGCAGGCATCGGCGTCAATCCAGATCTTCATGCAACTCCTTAGGTTATTTATGAATACAGATTCTACCACTTGGACCAAGTACCTGTAAAGGAACCCGGCTGAGGAACTCAGACGGTCTTTACGCAGACGACATATTTGAGATAACGCCCTTCCGGAAAGGTCACCGGATAAGGAAAATCCTCCGGCTGGCTGAAAACGGAGATCACCCGCAGCTCGCTCTTGGCAAGGAGTGCCCCCCGGCGCAGTTCTTTCAGGTAATCAGCCAGATCTACCTTTTGATGATTGGAAGAGCTGATCAAGAGGCCGCCGGCGGGCAGCAGCGATAGCGCGGCTGCCACCAGTTCGGTTGTGCCGCCGCGGGTGGTGAACCGGCTCTTGGCGGTGGTTGAAAAAGAGGGGGGGTCCATCAGGATGATGTCATATTGTTGCCCCTGACGTCCCAGGTCGGCCAGCACATTCAGACAATCCCCCACGATGAACTCATGGCGTTTGGGATTGATGCGGTTAGCGCCAAAGTTGGCCCGAGCCCACTCCGTATAACCGGGCGACGCATCAACACTGGTCACCTGGGCAGCCCCGGCAGCTGCGGCTGCAACTGAGAATGCACCGGTGTAGGCAAACAGGTTGAGTACCCGCTTACCGGCAACGCGGGTCATCAGGTCGCGCCGGTTCTTGCGTTGATCCAGGAACAGGCCGCTGTTAAGCCCCTGTTCCAGGCTGACCAGGAAGTTGAGGCCGTTCTCGCGCACCTGAAGCCGGGGCGGGGCCGCCTGACCGGACAGAAGCCGGCCATAGGATTTGTTTTCTGTGACCGCCTCCAGTTCGCGGGTTTTTTGCGGCCGGATTTTATCATAAATCCCGTGCGGACTGAGCAGCTCCTGCAATACCTCGGTGACCAGCTTCAGGTGTGGCCGCCAGCCGGCGCAGTAAAGCTGCACCATCAGATAATCGCCATAACGATCTACTGTCAGTCCCGGCAGGCCGTCCCCCTCGGCATTCACCAGCCTGTAGGCATTGCTGTCCTGCAGGTCGCAATGCTGGCGACGAATATCAAGTGCGGTTTGAATCCGGTTTTTAAGCCAGCTCCGCTCCAGGCTGATTCGCTCGCGAGCCAGCACCCGCGCCACGATCCGCTCCTGGGGATCAAGCAGGGCGCTAGCCAGAAAACGTCCATTCACATCGATCAGTTCCACCACCTGACCAGCCTTAGCGCCACCAGGCCAGCGTTTGGTGTAACTGTCGGCGATGATCCAGGGATGGCCAAGCTCCAGCATCCGCACCGTTTCCGGTCCGACTATCCATCTGCCCTGCTGCATCAATTGCTCCTCTGCTTGAATTTTAGCCCTTCCCTTGTACCTGTAAACAAAAGCTATGGCAATAACCCTGTAAGGATGTAACTAACTAGGCACATCATATAAAGGTTATAAAAAAACCCGCCGAGCGGGTGTTTTGGTTGCGGCATATTTTTGAGGTTTATTCAATCAGCAGAAATGCATAGCGGTTCATCTCCTGATCAAAGTCATCCAGCACAGCAATGGGATAGCCGAATTTGGCAACCGTGGCAAAGACATCTATGCCCAGGCCCTCAGGACTGGGGCGAGCCAATTTTTTATTGCGGCAGGCAGCGCGGGTATTGGCACACTCGCGGCACAGGGTGCAATTATCCATGAAAAGCATAAAGGCCTGGTGGTAACCGGAGAGGAAAACCTGGCGCTCCAGTTCAGCCAGACAGCGATTGACCTCCCGTGACCAGACGTGTCGTTCTTCCGGATCGCCTAAGTGTTTGGGCAGGTGAAAGACCGCCCCCAGGCGAAATTCCTGGAAAAAGTTGCGACAATCGGCCAAGGAGGGGGTATTGGGCGGGCAGGAAGCATTGCGTCCGTAATTATTACAACCGTACATGCATTTCATCCGGACCCACTGGGCCACCACTATCTCGGCCGGCTCGATCCAGCGATAATCGGAAAATCCATTTTCGTTGAACAGTTTTTGAAGCAAGGTTTGATCGGCCATACACTTCTCTTTCAAAGGATTTTGTTTTACTCAGGCCTCTACTAATATCGAATTCTGGGGGTGGACCGCCTCGTGCTGGCATAACGCTACAAGCTGGTGCATGTCAAGTTATTATTAAAATTTTGTATCAATATTCGCCCGGTCCCTGGCCTGCTCCAACATCGACATGCATAGTTCCAAAATTGAATTTCTTAATTATGCTGATATAGTTTTTAAATCTAATCTTGTTCAGGGAGAACGAAAATTGGAAGATCAGGCATTGGTTACGGACGCGATAAATGATCATCTATTCCCAGGTGACCCAATGAAAAATGATGAAGCGGCATCCATCAGGTACATGAATGTACGGATCAGCAACACGGGCTATTTAGAAATCCATAAGAAGATCAGCTTAGCCATCAGGAAAAAACAGCCGGGGTATATTTGTCTTACCGATGTGGGGAATGTTATAAAGGCAACCAAGGATAAGCAACTGCAGGAATCAATCAATGGGGCACTGTTTTCGGTAGCGGATGGTACGCCTTTGACCTGGTTTGCCAGAATGGCCGGTTGTAAAAGGATAGAGCGTGTTTCGGGCATGGACCTGATGGCCGGATTTCTGGCCCAGATGGATAACTGCAAGCATTTCCTGCTGGGAGATACAGTTGAAACCTTGAGCAAGGTAATTGAAAAAGCCAGGCGGATAAAACCGGATATCAGCATTACCGGCTATAGCCCCCCTTTTAAAAGTTTTGATGACCAGGACAACCGCAATATCATTGAAATCATTCGAAGAGCTGATCCTGACATAATCTGGGTCAGCTTTGGCGGAGGCAAACAAGAAAAATGGATGAAACAGAATATTGAAAAGCTGGAAAAAGGGATCATGATTGGAGTCGGGGCTGCCTTCAGGTGGTTTACCGGAGATATCAAGGCACCACCCCTGATCTTTCAAAGATTAGGAATGCAATGGTTCTTCAGGATGCTGCAAGGCATCAGGAAAGATCCCCGGAGCGGCATTAGATTTTTTATTGAAAGGCAGGTAAAAAAATTCCCGGTTTTTTTGGTAAATTTTCCAATTGAGCTTGTGAGGTGTCGTAAAAGATTACGTCAGATTGCGCCGGTTTCACGCGGCAAAAGAAGGTCTTGATACAGTCTCTAATCGGCTGGGGCAAAGCCTCTGCGCATGGTGTTTTCGGTAACCACCCGCGGGTCCATGAAGTGCAGCAGGTAATCCGGGCCACCCGCCTTGGTGCCGACGCCGGACAGACCGACACCGCCGAACGGCTGACGTCCCACCAGAGCGCCGGTTATGCCGCGGTTGATATATAGGTTGCCGACCTTATACTCGCCCCGGGCCCGCTCCAGATGGCTCGGACTGCGGCTAAAGATACCGCCGGTCAAGGCAAATCTGGTGGAGTTGGCCCACGAGATGGCCTGACTGAAATCCTTGACCCGCATGACTGCCAGAACCGGACCAAAGACCTCTTCCTGGGCCAGCCGATGCTGCGGCTGAATGCCGCCGATAATGGTCAACGGCACCCAATTTCCCTCACCCGCCGGTATACCGCTTTCATATAGTAATACTCCCTCCTGTTTGCCGATGGCAATGTACTCCCGGATCTTGTCACGAGCCACATTATCGATCACCGCGCCCATATTGAAGGCCGGCTCCTCAGCCGGACCAATTTGCCAGGACTGGGCCGCCTTAACCAGCCGGCCCACAAAACGCTCATAGACAGCATCCAGGACAATCACCCTTGAACAGGCGGAACACTTCTGGCCCTGGAAACCAAAGGCCGAAGCCAATACCTGCGGCACAGCCTCATCCAGGTCGGCATCGTCATCAATAATGATGGCGTTTTTGCCACCCATTTCGCAGACAACCCTTTTTACAATAGCTTGTCCGGGATGGACCGGTGCGCTCCGCTCGATGATCCGCAGGCCAACCTCCAGCGACCCGGTAAAAGCGACCAGGCTTATGGCTGGATGATCGACCAGCCGATCACCGATGCTACTCCCCTGACCCGGAAAGTAGTTGAAAACCCCGGCCGGCAGGCCGGCCTCGCGGAAGATCTCTACCAACTGATGACCAATGATCGGAGTCAGGTTGGATGGCTTGTAGATTACCGGATTGCCGGTGACTAGCGCGGCTGAAACCATGCCCATGCTGATCGCGAGCGGGAAGTTCCAGGGAGCGATAACTGCTGCCGGTCCGCGGGGCTCGTAAAAATATTGGTTCAGCTCACCCGGTATAAGCCCCAAACGCTGGGGTTGAGCCAGTCTGATCATCTCCCGGGCATAGTATTCGAGGAAGTCAATCGCCTCGGCCACATCGGCGTAAGCCTGCTCCCACTGTTTACCGGCCTCCAGCACCTGCCAGGCCGAAAACTCAAAGATTCGTCGTTCGGCAATCCGGGCGGCTGACAGAAGGTATGCTGCTCGTTCAACAGGCGGAGTATCGCGCCAGGCCGGAAAGGCGGTCTTGGCCGCTGCAATGGCCTGTTCCAACTCCGGGATACCGGCCTGACAGACCAGGCCCAGCACCTCGGATGGGCGCGAGGGATTCAGGCTTTTGATCTGCTGACCGGTGGTGATATCTTTGTTTCCGATAAAAAGCGGGTAACTGCGGCCCAATCGGCTGCGGGCAAGAGCAATAGCCTGCGGAAAGGCGGCGCGCTGTGCGGGTTGAGTGAAGTCCACCATGGCCTGATTCACAAAGTCGGGCAGCCCCTCTGGGGCGGCTGTTGCCGCTTCCATCCCATGGCTATCTTGAGATCTTTCCCGACTAGCCGTTAGCAACGGGTCCTCCAGCAGCTGTTCGACCTGGACCTGTTCGCTAAAGCTCAGCCGCAGAAAGGATTGGTTGGCAGTGTTTTCCAACAGACGCCGCACCAGATAGCCCATGCCCGGCACCAGGTTCCCGTAGGGGCAGTACAGCCGCAGGCGACCGGTGGCGGCGAGAATCACCTTGCGGACCGGCTCGGCCATGCCGTACAGCATCTGGAACTCGTAATCGGAGGGGGGAACAGCCATTTCTTCGGCGATCTCGATGACCGCCGAGATGCTGCGGATATTGTGGGAGGCACAGGCAAAGTGGCAGACAGAGCTGTTTTCCAGTATCCTGCGGGCCTGGCGTTCAAAGGCTGCATCGGTATCGGCCTTGATGGTCCAAACCGGAACATCCCAGCCCATCTGCCTGGCCCTGATGGTCTCGTAGTCCCAGTAAGCCCCCTTTACCAGACGGATGGAGATGCGGGTGTTGTGCTGCCGGGCCCAATCCAGCAGTTCGGCCAAATCCTGGTCGGTGTCCCTCAGGTAAGCCTGCAGCACGATGCCGATGTGAGGGTAGTCCTTGTATTCCAGCTTTAGGCGGCGGTAAACCTCGAGAGTGATGTCCTTGTATTTGTAGGACTCCATGTCGATGCAGAGGAAGCCCTGCACCGCGTACACGCGCTCGGCGATCCGGCGCATCTGATAGAGAATCGCTTCGACCGATCCTTCAAAATCCTGGGGGTTGGCCTGGCTGTAAAGCGCACTCGGCTTGATTGAAACATTGATCTTGGGGGCCTGCCCCCAGTCAAGCGCCGGATCTTCAGCCAGCGGATTATTTCCTGACAGACTCGGCCAGTTCCCCTGCACCGCCTTCAGGCTGCCGAGCAGATCCATATATTTGTTCAGGTAATCTTCAGCTTCCTCCCGGGAGAGCGTTGCTTCCCCTAGCACATCCAGCACAACGGCATAGCCCTCCTTGCGCAGTCGCTCAATTCTCTTGACCGCCTGGCTGGTTGTCTCCCCGATGATAAACTGACCAGCCATCGCCCGGATATTTGATGAAATGGTGGCATGGAGCATCGCACCACCCAGTGATCCCAGGGCACCCGCCAGCTTGGCGCCTTTGGAAAATAGCGGGGGCAAGTCCTGCTCAGGGCCAAAGTAATCGTGGAGGTGATCAGCAAGCAGCTTAGGAGAGGTCAGAGAGGGAAATACATCTACAAAACGGAACAGCTGGGTCTTGAACCGCTCGTCCTGCATGCACCAGTTCATTATGGCGCCGGTCCAGCTCCCTTTTTCAAACATGGCAGGATGTTCTGTGGCGATGGCGGCAAATAATTGTCTGCCGCGGTTGATGATCCTGGAGTTAAGAGCTTTATCATCCATGTTTCCACCTCAAGCCGGAAAGCTTTATCAGGCAAATGACCCCACTCAAAAAGCTTACCTGAAAAAACAGTTCTTCCAAACGCTGGCTTTATTGTGAAAAAGAATCCTTAGACCTGGATGAGTTCGCTTGCCGCAGTAACGATTCCCTGGGCATCCAGAAGAAGGGCGCTACCTCCGTTAAAGGTTAAGTTTGTTATCCCAAAGCGGCTCTTCTGCTGCACATGCTCGTCCTTTATGACCTGCTCGGCTGGGATGATTCTCTCGACTCTTTCTACAAGAAAAGCTAGTGCTGCAACGCGCGCAGTCAGTACAACCAACTTTTCGTGGCGGTCGCTCTGTGGAAGGCCCAGGAAAGCAGACAGATTCATGACCGCAACTATGTTGTCATGAAAATTAATGGCGCCGTCATAATATTCAGGCGCGCCTGGAATAGGCCAGGCCGGCAGCGGCTCGTCTACCTCGGCCACATAAGCCAGATCCAGGGCAAATCGCTCACCAGCGAGAGTGAAAATCAGGTATCGCTTTTCCGGTTGATCCATTTAAAGTGACTCGAACTGATCGACCTTGAAGCGTTCGACAACAGTCATAAGTTCCTCGGCCAGTTGGGCCAGTTCTTTAGTGGCCAGGGCCATATCCTGCATGGCCGCCAGCTGTTCCTCGGTAGCGGCCGAAACCTGCTCGGTGGATGCGGCATTATCTTCAGTCACCTTGGCAATTTCATCGATCGCCTGGACCATCTTTGCCGATCCCTCAGTCTGCATCTGAGATAAATCAGCAATACTGTTGGCTTTGCGCTCGGTATCTAAAACCGTCTTGAGGATCTCCTGAAAGGCAGAGGCGGTTATATCGATATTCTTCTTCCCCTCTTTGATGCTGCGAGAACTCTCCAGAATGGTCTCATGCACCCGGCGGCTCTCCTCGCGCAGGCTTTCGATCATGTCATTTATGTCTGCTGCCGATTGTACCGAGCCATCAGCCAGTTTACGGACCTCTTCGGCCACCACCGCAAAGCCTTTGCCGTATTCACCAGCCCGGGCCGCCTCAATCGAGGCGTTTAACGCTAATAGATTGGTTTGACGGGCCACATCCCCGATAACATCAGCGATCTTACCTATTTTTTGCAGTTTCAGATTAAATGCATCAAACTGTCGGCCAATCGTTTCCTGTTGGTCAAAAAACTCCTTCATTCTTTCCAAGGAATCGGTGGCCAGGCTGCCGCCATGCTGGGCGGTCAGGCTGGTTTCCCGGGCCGTTTTGGCGGTTTCCCTGGCCCGCGCCGATACCAGCTCGATCGAAATGGCTATTTCCCGGATGGTCTTGGAACACTTCTCCACCATTTCGGCTTGAGTTTCGGCCCCGCGTGAGATCTGCTCGATGGCTTGGGCAACCTCCTCGGTTGAGGCGTTTATCTCCAGAGCAGTAGAGTTGATCTCGCGGGAGGAATCGGTAAGTTGGCCGGAACTTCTCTTGATGTGTCTGACCAGATCACGCAGGTTTTGAAGCATGAGGTTGATCAAGCCGGCCAGTTCATGGGTTTCATCGGGAATCCGCGAACGCCTGCAAGCGACACTGCGGGTGAGATCTCCTTGACTTATAGCACCGGCTGCCTCCATTAATGTTGCTATGTTGGCGGTAAAACCCTTTGAAAATAGCGAGCCCAGGATCAGGCCGGTAGTCATTGCCACCACATACCCCAGGATGCTGCTGATCTCCGCTGAATATCCCAGATAGCCGACCAGGTTGGGACTAAATGCGACTACTGCCACTACCACTATAAATCCGATAATAAATTTGTACCCGATAGGGATACGCATACTGCCTCCTCGTTAACCCAAACCTAATTGAATATTACAACCTGCGATAGATACGCTCCACGGGGCAGATCGACTCAAACCGTCTACGGGCTTCGCCCACCAGTGTTTCGGACTTGCCGAGCACAAGCAAGCCGCCGGGTACCAGAGTACCGGCGATACCAATAAGTATTTTTTCCTGATCCGCACGGTTAAAGTAGATCAGGGTATTGCGGCACATCACAAGGTTGCTGGGCAGATAGTGATCGAAATTGGTGATATCGGCCTGAATGAATGTTACCATCTCCCGGATTTCCTCTATCAGGCAAAACTGTGAATCCTCTTGGTGAAAATAGCGGTCCAGCAGCTTTTCAGGAACATCCTTGACACGCTCAGCGGAATAGTGAGCCGCGTGGGCCGCCTGCAGAACTCCCTGATCGATATCGGTCCCGATGATGGTTAATGATAGCTGACGGATCTCCTGGGAAAAGTATTCCCGCAACAGGATCGCCAGGCTATAAGGTTCCTCACCGGCTGCACAGCCTAGACACCAGATTTGCAAAGGTTCTGGTTTCAGGGCGGCAAATATCCCAGGCAGGAGATCGCTACGCAGCTTCTCGAACATGGTTGGATTTCGAAAAAACTGGCTGACATGAATGGTCAATGTTTTTTGAAGCTGGTCAAGTTCCTGGCTGTCCTGCCTGAGCAGGTTGCAATACTCACCCGGGGTGCTGCAATGAGTGCTGCGAATCCGGATGGCCACTCGTCGGCGAAGGTAGTTATCCTTGTAAGCCGACATATCAAAACTGCGCCGCATGCTCAGGATCATACTGATTTCGGCCAGCTCCTCTTCATTGATATCCGGGAAGGCCACAGATATTTTGTCTTCGATAATAGAGGTCAAGTAAGGTTCTCTCTGATCAGGCAATCGCCCCGGCTTGGCAATCCTAGCTCAGGAGCTTCGGCAGAGCTAGCGCTACTCTGAGAGCTAACATCAACAGCTGCTTTTGTGTATGCCTTGTATCACGAAGTGCATCAAGGTGCAACTTCGTATGAAACAAACGTTTTTCAGCTACAAGTGGATGCAAAATAACTTTAAACATCTTATAATACATCAAACTTGTCAGAAGAGGATAAAGGTCAGGTCTGCCGGTCTTACCAATGTAAAAAGAGGGCTATTTCATGACTGATTCTGTCAAAAGCGGGATTGATCAAAATTTGCCAGAGCAACTTTATCAGCTAATTTCAATTGATAAAATCGGGCTTTTTCAAATAATGCAGGAGGGCCTGGGTGAACCAGTACGACAGGCCCGCACAGGTCATTGCTCGTCATGCTAAGGTATCTTCTATTCCTGTTCCTGTTAGTTACAGTCGTCTGGGCAGCCGCTAGCGAAGCTGCTTTATATGGTGTAGCCAGGTTACCAGCACCGGTACTCAATACGCCCGGTTTCAAATCGGTCTTCGGCGGTCAGGATGGCAGGACGCTGAAGACAGATCACTGCGGTCAGGTACGGGCCTTGGAGTATATCGCCTTGCCTGGGACTGTTTTCAGATTGCTGGAGCAGGTTTCGGGCGGCGAGCCGGCTGTCTTCCGGGTAGAGACCGATGAGTATCCAACCCCTGCTGGCGGGGCGCTTTACGTGGAGAGCCGGTTTCTCGAGCTGAAGGAGATTTTACCACCGCCGCGATCCAGACAGTTGCCCTTGAAAAAGGAGATCCTGAGTCGACTCAAAACCGGGCTTGGCAGCCCCTATGTATGGGGGGGCAATATTCAGCAGGGGGTAGGGGAGTTGATGGGGATGTTCTACCGCGGCACCTTTTCCAAGGCAGAGCGAGAACGCTTGACCTTGACCGGGCTGGACTGCTCCGGGCTTCTTTATCAGGCCACGGATGGTGCTACTCCTCGCAATACCTCGCAACTGATCTCCTTTGGTGCCGGCCTGCCGATCACCGGAAAAACAGCTGACGAACTACTCAAACTGCTGGAACCGCTGGACTTGATTGTCTGGAATGGTCATGTCCTGATTGTGCTTGATAAGCAAACAGTTATTGAAAGCCGACTGGATTGCAGCAAGCCTGGCCACGGCGGTGTGGTGATAACCTCACTACGACAGCGGTTAACGCAGATTATGCGCACGCGCAGCCCGATAAACGAATGGCCGCCGGGCAGCAAGCAGAAGGATGTATTTGTGGTGCGGAGATGGTTTGGACTATAGAGGACTTGCCTGCACTTCCTTCTTCCTGTTCTTCAGTACCAGCATTTTGGTATATCGTCCCATACCTTCCCATACCTTCCCATACCTCCCAAAAGGATTTCCCAAAAAATACCCCTTGATTTCCTTCCGCAAGACCTCTCTTAATTAAGACTAATACTTATGGATGTGGCAGCTGAATTCTGTTAAGGATGTACAGCTGTGCGCAGTCAGCAGGGTGAGGACTATATTTCGCTCACCGACATGGTGCGAAACTTTGATGGCGGAGGCGCACTGATTGAACAGTGGCTCAAGAACAAGGACACAGTCCTGTTCCTCGGTGTCTGGGAGCGTATCAATAACCCAGTTTTTAATTCCTCGAATTCGAGGGAATTAAAAATGAGGCTGGCCGGAACAGTTTTTTCCTGTCTGCCAAAAAATGGATCAAACTGACTGGAGCCAAAGGGCTGATCGCGAGCGCAGGCCGCTACGGTGGTACTTGTTAAAGCCCCATCGGGGCGTTTGACGGTAGCCGTAGGATTCATCCCACGGGCTGAGGCGACAATCCCCATTCACCGTCGCGTACGCGACGGTGGGATATGATGCACCATTGATCCGGGGAATGAATTCTCCGTCTACCATCGCACCGTCCCTACAGGACTAAGGAAATCTCATGGCCAATACATACAAGTCATTGCATTACCATATTGTGTTCAGCACCAAAAACCGGGAGCCGTGGCTTGTTGCCGCCAAGGAATCCAGAATATGGGAATATCTCGGCGGTATTGCCCGCACAAACGGAATGAAGGCGTTAAAAGTTGGAGGATATGACGACCATATACATATCCTGCTGGCATTACCGGCCACCATTTCCGTCAGTAAAGCGGTACAACTGCTCAAAGGCGCCTCATCTCGTTGGATTCATGAGAGCGACAACGATATGATGGCGTTTGCATGGCAGGATGGATACGGGGCATTCACGGTAGGTCTTTCCCAGATAGCTGATACGGTACGTTATATTGAAGGTCAACGTGAACATCACCGGACAAAATCGTTTCAGGAAGAGTATGTTCATTTTCTTAAAAAGCATGAGGTTGAATTTGACGAACGCTATGTGTGGGGTTGAGGTAAAGCCCCATCGGGGCGCTTGACGGTAGCCGTGCGATTCATCCCACGGATTGAGAAGTGGTCGGGTAAGCCGGTGATTACGGGCGAAAATTTCAAGGGGTTGGCAGGGAAGGGAAAGAAGAAGATAACGTGACGCAAGATAAATAGGGACGTCCTGTTCTTCCCCTTTAATTGGCGGATGTCCCTATTTATTCTATTTATTCCGGGCTGCTAAACCTTAAATACGATACAAATTAAGGAGCGTTTGGGGAAATAGGGACGCCTCCCCATTCTCACATTTGCAAGAGGACTGCACAGGCTATAGAGGCATACGCAGTGCGCACCTACTTCTTTCTGTTCTTCTCCGGCACCGGCAGCTTAAGCAGCCTGAGCACCTGGGTCATGTCGTCCCATACCTCCCAAAAGGCTTCCATACTCCCCTCGCCCTGTTTGCGCAGCAGGTAGGAGGGATGATAAGTCGGCATGAGCGGGATGCCGTGGAAATCGCGGAAGTTTCCACGCAACCTGGAGATAGGCTCCTTGGTTGCCAGTAAGGTCTGGGACGCAAATTTCCCTAGCGCCACAATTACCTCCGGATTTATCGAACGGATCTGCCGCAACAGATACTTTGAGCAGGCGGCAATCTCCTCCGGCTCCGGATCGCGGTTTTTGGGGGGGCGACACTTGACCACATTGCAGATATAGACCTCTTCCCGTTTCAGATCCATGGCCGAGATGATGCGATTCAATACCTGTCCAGCCTCGCCAACGAATGGCTCCCCCTGTTTGTCCTCATCCGCTCCCGGCCCCTCTCCTACAAAAATAAGCCGCGCCTGATGATTACCAACCCCAAAAACCAGATTTGTTCTTGTTTTAGCCAGCTTGCAGCCCTGGCATTCTCCAAGTTCCTTACGGATTTTTTCCAGTGATTCGTGCTTCAACATATCTGCCGGATGTGATTCAGGGGCTGCCGGCAGGGGTGTCAGCTGTGCCGCGGGGGGCAAAGATGTGCTGTAGAGGATGCTGGGAGGGATACCTTCCAGTCCGCTTTCCTGAAGCGCCAGAAGGTATTCTTTGATAGATGCTGCCGCCACAGTATTGAATGAGTAGGCTTTTTTCATAGCTTGATTGTATTCAGACCTGATAATGGAGTAATATGACTTGAAACTGTAACAGTAACTTAATCAGCCTGTCAAAGCGAAAGAATACATCATGTTCCTATATTTTTTCATCGTGATCCTGACAATTGTCTGCGTTCCAGAGCAGGCTTTTGCCTGGGGTGGCGGAATTCATCTTCAGGTAGGCCTCAAAGTACTTGATAACCTGAGTTTGGTGCCCGCGGCGATTGCTGCAATTTTGGCGGCCCATCCTCGCGATTATCTTTACGGCTGTATCGCCGCTGATATTACCTTGGGCAAAAAATACACCCATTACCTGCTGAATTGCCATCGCTGGCAGGTTGGCCAGAAGGTCCTCAAAGCTGCAGTTACTGACGGAGAGCAAGCCTGTGCCTATGGCTATCTTTCCCACCTGGCGGCTGACTCAATCGCCCATAACTACTATGTGCCCTACAAGATCATGCGTTCTTTTGCCACAGTTACCATGAAGCATACCTACTGGGAGATGCGCTTTGAAACCTTTGTGGAAAAAGAAGTCTGGGACCGGGCCCGGGAGGTCTGTCAAACCGACCAGCAGGCGAATGACGTGCTGTTTAGAAAGGTGTTAACCCCCACCATCTTTTCTTTCGGCACCAATAAACGCATCTTCAATTCAATCATGCTTTTGTCGCGGCTGGAGAAGTGGCAAAGGGTCATGCAGACGCTCTCTAACAATTCACGCTACGTACTCTCACAAGAAGACCGGGTTGAATATCTGAAACTGACCGAGCAGGCGGTTTTTGATTGTCTGCAACTGGCAGGTGATTCAAAACACCCCTCCACGGATCCTACCGGTGAACGGGCACTGGCAACGGCCGAGGCCTTCAGGAAAAATCTGCGGCTACTTTATAAGAGCGGGCGTCTGACAAAGCTGGAAGGCTTGGAGCAGGTGGAGGCGGTCAGGGGAAGGTTGCTTCAGGCACTACACAAACCAAAATTACTTGAGGGGTTACACAACGGAAAGGGTCGCCGAGGCTAGCAAACCTTGATTTTCAATTCAGCTGAAATATGATCGAGGATTATGCCGGCTAAATTTTCCTTGGTCATCAAAGGGTATTCTATTTCACGGCCATCGCGGAATAACAGCACGGCGCGATTATCATCCACATTGAAACCGGCATCGGTCTCGCTCACATTATTCGCCACAATCAGATCCAGATTCTTCTCTTCCAGCTTTTGCGCAGCCAGCGCTTTCAGGTTGCCGGTCTCAGCCGCAAAGCCGACTAATAAAGGCCGGTGCTCGAGCTTGCCCAACTCCGCCAGGATGTCCCGATTTTTTACCAGCTTGATGACCATTTCAGCTTCCTGCTTCTTGATCTTCGCTTCCCGGCGCTCATCCGGCCGGTAATCCGCCACCGCAGCCGCCTTGATTACGGCTGAACAGCCACTGATCCGGGACATGACAGCAACATGCATCTGCTGGGCGCTTTCCACATTAATACGTACAACGCCATCCGGTGCCGCCAGCGATACTGGACCGCTGATCAGGATTACCTGGGCACCTCGGCGTGAAGCGGCCCGAGCCAGGGCATAGCCCATCTTGCCGGATGAGTGGTTACTGATGAATCTTACCGGATCGATTTCCTCGCGGGTCGGGCCGGCAGTCACCATTATGGTTTGGCCGATCAAGTCCTTGGGGGTAAGCGCTGTGACGGCGGCTTCAAATATGGATTCAACCGCTGCCAGTTTCCCTTCCCCTTCCCAACCGCAGGCCAAAAAACCCTTTTCCGGCGCAACAAACAGATAACCCCTTTGCCGCAGTTTCTCCTCGTTTTCCTGGTAAAAAGGATTGGTGAACATATTGACATTCATGGCCGGAGCTAGCAGTACTGGCGCCTTGGTAGCCATTACTGTGGTGGTGAGCATATCATCGGCAATGCCTCCGGCAATCTTGCCGATGATATTGGCCGTGGCAGGAGCGATTATAAACAGGTCGGCGCGATCGGCCAATGAGATGTGGCTGATCTCCCTTTCCGAAATAAGGTTGAATATATCAGTGTGCACCGGATTGGCGGACAGGGTTTGAAAGGTAAGCGGGGTTACAAATTCCTGCGCCGCGCTGGTCATCACTACATGCACAACCGCACCAGCCTTGGTAAGAAGACGCAGTAATTCAACGGCCTTATAGGCCGCTATGCCGCCGGTGACACCGAGCACAATCTGTTTATTGTTCAGCATATGCTACCTCTAAAAATAAGGGTTGTTAGCTTTTTCGTGGCCAATGGTTGTTTGGGGGCCATGGCCCGGATAGGCCACTACATCGGCCGGCAATGTGAAAAGCTTGGTCCGGATACTGTCGAGCAACTGCTGGTGCGATCCCCCGGGAAGATCGGTGCGGCCGATGGAATCGGCAAAAAGGGTATCGCCAGTTATGATCTTCTTTTCATCTTCCATGTACAGGCAACAGCCTCCCTGTGTGTGTCCCGGCGTGTGAAGCACCTTGATCCGGACTTTACCGAGAGCTATCTCCATACCATCTTCTAAAAACGCATCCGGCGGGGGTGAGTTGTCTCCTCGCATACCATAGGCACGAGCAACATCGGCAGCACGCTCCAGCATGTGCACATCGGCTTCATGAATACGGTAACTGGCGCTGAAACGCTCAATTAGCGATCGGTTTGCGCCAATATGATCAAAGTGGCCGTGGGTGCTGATAACCTGCTTGATGGTCAGGTCATGATTTTGAACAACGGTGAGGATCTTGTCAGCATCGCCGCCGGCGTCAACCACAATTCCTTCACCTGTTTCTTTGCAACCCAGTATGAAACAATTGACCTCCAAAGGGCCAACCACCACAATTTCAAATATCATTGTTCTGCTCCTGTTTTATAACAGATTCCCCGTTGTCAGCGTTGTCAGATTGACAGTTCAGAGATGCTGGTATACATTTCAGCTATTGTCAAAAGGAGGATTGCTATGAAAAAACCTTGGGTTGACCAAGATAGCTGCATAAGTTGCGGACTCTGCATTTCGACCTGCCCCGGTGTTTTTCGGTTCGACGATTCAGGAAAATCAGAATGTTACGATCCCGCCGGTGCCCCTGAAAAGGATATTCAACAGGCTATCGACGCCTGCCCAGTTCAATGTATCAGCTGGGAAAATAAGTAGGAAAAGGAGAAATTATTATGCAACGTTGGACCTGCACCATCTGCCAGTACATCTACGACCCAGCCTTGGGCGATCCCGACCGGGGAATTCCTGCTGGAACCCCTTTCGAATCACTTCCGGAAGACTGGACTTGTCCGCTATGCGGTGCCGGAAAAGACGTTTTTGAGCTGGAATAACCCTTAACCCCCCTTAGCCGGGGGGGTAATTATTTCTGTGGCTCAGCCGCTTTTATGATATCGATGGTCGTTACACCGGCTTCGTGTTTAACTCTCCAAACCAATCCGCAGGCGCCGCATTCCTTGACCGGTGATTCGTCCGATGAAAAGCCTTCAGAATGCATATCAATGTTGATGAGGGTTCTGTCTCCACAATTCGGGCATTTCATGATATATCTCCTTCCCCTTCTTACTTAATTATCTTTAGGGCAATTGGCCTCTAGGCAAGTTCCGGCATAATGGTAATAATGGCTGCGAAAAGTTCATCTAGTTGAGCGGGAGTCATATCTCCCATATGCGCTATGCGGAATGTCTGTCCTTTTATCTTGCCGTAGCCGTCATCAAATGCAAATCCCGCCTCGCCTAATTTTTTCTTGAGCAGCGCCAGGTCTATGTTGCGGCTGTTCCGTGCACAGGTTAGGGTCAGGGAACAGAATGGCAGCTCGGGAAAGAGTTCGAATCCCCTAGCTCCTACCCAGTTACGGACGTAGTCTGCCAGAACCTGATGGCGCTCCCAGCGGTTTTCCAGCCCCTCCTTGAATATCCGATCCAGCTGACAATTCAAGGCATAGATCAGCGATATACAAGGAGTGGAAGGGGTGTTGTCCTTGGCATCGTTAGCGTCGAATTCCAGAAAGTCAAAATAGTATCCGCGACCCTCCATGCCGGATGCTCTGCTAAGCGCCTTTTCACTGGCAGTGAATACCGCCAATCCGGGCGGTAAGGCCAGGGCTTTTTGCACGCCGAAAATGCAGCAGTCAATCCCTAGTTGGTCTACAGGGATATTAACAGCACTCATAGAAGAAACTGTATCCACTATAAACATCACCTCTGGAAATTTACGCATGACTTCGGCGATTTCTGCCAGAGGCGACATTACGCCGGTCGAGGTTTCATTATGGATCATGGTCATGCTGTCATATTTGCCGCTGGCCAGGGTTTGCTCCACCACCTGAGGTGAGACCGGCTGGCCCCAGTCGAATCGGATTGCATCTGCCTGTTTGCCGCACCGCAAGGTTACATCATGCCATTTATCCGAAAAAGCGCCATTACAGAAGTTCGCACAGCGTTTGCCGACCAGGTTTCGTACGGCTCCCTCCATAACGCCAAAGGCGCTGGAAGTTGCCAAAAACACCTTCCCGTCCGTGCAGAGCAGCTTCTTGAGTTTCGTTTTAACAGCTCCATGAAGTTCGGCATATTCCTTCATGCGATGGCCTATCATAGGCGTTGCCATAGCAGCCAGGACCTCAGGATGCACCTCAATTGGACCGGGTATAAAAAGTTTCTTATGCATTTCTACTCCATGTATTTAATGGCACTTATAACAAGGCAAAAACTTTGTTTTATTTGTTACAAGCTAACAAAAGGGGCTGTTAAAGTCAAGATTGCTCTCAATTTAGCGCCTTTGGCGCCCTAGTTGTTGAGTCAACTTGTTTTATTAAAAGACAATGCAAAGCATTCAAATAAAACATTTGGATTGTCTAGCAATTCGCCCAGGTTAACATCATCTAAAGGATTTCAATTATGTTGATTTTCATAATTATTTTGGTGTAGTGTATATCAAAATTATACACCTGGATTAGTCAAACTTAATGAAGGAGTCGTCTATGCGGTCTGTTGTTAGTTGTTTTCTCATGGTACTGGTGTCATTTATTGCCTGGTCTATACCTTCCTTTGCCGAACAAGGGATGGCGATAGATCCGGCTACCTGCCTCGGCTGTCACAGCGATAAGATCTCTGTAGCGGCATTTGCGGCATCTGTCCATGGCAAGAATGCCTGTACCAGCTGTCACGTGGATATCACAGATCTCGCCAAACATATGAGGAAAGAGATCAAGGTCCAGAAGGTACAGTGCGAGCGTTGCCACAAGAAGGAAAACGCTGAACACTACGCCAGCGTCCATGTCAGCAAGGGTGTAATGTGTGCAGACTGCCACACCGACATTCATATCCATCGCTCCTGGAAAGGCGACAAGCGGAAGGTTATAGCAAAATGTATCCAGTGCCATGACAAGGAAAAGGTCTTCCAGCAGTCCGTGCATGGCAGGGCAGTAACTGCTGGGAATATGGATTCAGCAGCATGTAATGATTGCCATAATCTGCATGACATCAAACCCCTGGGTGACCCCAAAGGGCATGCCAACCGCGATTTTCATACCAAGGTTTGTCTCAAGTGCCATAGCAATGACAAACTGATGGCCAAGAACAAGGTCTACAATGTTGCAGTAAAGACCTACATGGAAAGCTACCACGGCAAGAACTATCGTCTGGGCTTCCCGGAACGTGTGGCTGGCTGTGCAGACTGCCATACCGCACATTCTGTTTTACCTAAAGATGACCCTAAATCAAGCGTCAACCCTGAAAACCTTGTCAAAACCTGTGCCCAATGTCATCCCAAGGCTACACCTTTCTTCACTAAATTTTATGCCCATGGCGAGCACAGCGATCGGGAAAAATACCCGATTCTGTTCTACACGTTTATTTGTATGACCGGTCTACTGGTTGGTACCTTTGGTGTTTTCTGGATCCACACCCTGTTCTGGATGTTCCGCGGCTTTGTTGAGAACCGTGAAAAAGCCGATAAACTGGCAAACGGTCACCACCACGTTGTTATAGCTGATGCGCACAAGCAATATCGTCGCTTTACCCGACTGCACATTTTCCTACACCTGTTGGTTATAACCAGCTTTCTCGGCCTATCACTGACCGGTCTGCCGCTTAAATTCAGCGATCAGGCCTGGGCTCTGGCCATGATGAAAATATACGGAGGTTCGGCCAATGCAGGCTTCATTCACCGCATCTGCGCCGGCATCACCTTTGTCTACTTCGCTTCAGCACTGGCTATGAGCATTCACTTCCTGTTCATAAGAAAAGACATTCCCGGAAATTTCCTGCAGCGCCTGTTCGGTCCTGACTCTCTCTGTCCGAACTTCCGCGATATCAAGGATGTAGTCGCCATGGTGAAGTGGTTCTTCTTCAAGGGACCAAAACCTACCTTTGAGCGCTGGACTTACTGGGAAAAATTTGACTTCATCGCTGTCTTCTGGGGTATGTTTGCCATTGGCGGTTCCGGTCTGATGCTCTGGTTCCCCGAAATATTCGGAATATTCCTTCCGGGTTGGGCATTTAACGTTGCCACCATTGTTCATTCTGATGAGGCTTTACTGGCAACCGGCTTTATTTTCAGCGTCCACTTTTTCAATACGCACGGACGACCTGAAAAATTCCCCATGGATTTCGTGATTTTCAATGGTCAGATTGCCAAGGAAGAGATGATCGAGGAGCGTGGCGATCAGTGGAAGCGTTATGAAGAGCTAGGCATCACCGAGAAGTTTGCCTGCAAGCGCACCAGTGGTGTGGCTTACGATTTCCTGGTTAAAGGCTTCGGATTCATAGCCCTGTTTACCGGTTTAGGATTGCTGGCACTGATGATCATGGCCTTTATAGGTGGATCACACTAAGTACTAAATAAATGCAGTGTTTCCTCAAAAGGCTGCGCGGTAAGCGCAGCCTTTTGAGTTTCTCCTATTTCGCTTTTAAAATAAGTATCTTGCTTTACCAATTATTTTATTTTTATTTGACAAATCAACTTCTGAGGCTGTAAAAATACGCGCTTTCAATCTATAATTATAGCAACTGACATTAGTAAGGGGTATTTATGGAAGAGAACGTCCCAAGCAAGGCGAGACCTAGTATTTATAAGTATTTGATGAACCCTGTCAGCATCCTGGGGGGGCTTTGTGCGCTGGTTGCAACCATTCTTATCGTTGCATTCATTCTGCTGGAAGCTTTCACCGGAACTGAAAACCCCTATTTGGGCATGTTTGTATACTTCGCCTTCCCTGGTATCCTGATATTTGGCCTGGTTCTGATCCCGCTCGGCGCCTGGAATACCAGAAACCGTTACCGTAAGCACCCTGAGGTCGGAATTCCGCGATTACCCCGCCTTGACCTGAATGATCCGCACTCCCTGAAATTGACAGTCTATTTTATAATTGCCACCATCATATTTTTCATGGTGGTTGTGACCGCCTCCATTAAGGGCTTTGAGTTCACCGAGTCCACCACCTTTTGCGGCGAGCTCTGTCACGTGGTTATGGAGCCGGAGCATACCGCCTGGAAGGATTCACCCCATGCCAAGGTAAAGTGCGTCGAGTGCCATGTCGGGCCAGGCGCGGGTTGGTATGTCAAGGCCAAGATCTCCGGTTTACGACAGGTCTGGGTTGTACTGACGCATTCCTGGCCGACCCCGATTCAGACGCCGGTTGAACACCTGCGCCCGGCCCGCGGAACCTGCGAACATTGCCATTGGCCGGAGAAATTCTATGCCGGTCGCCAAAAGATTTTTTATCATTACGCTCCCAACGAGGAGAATACTCCCCGTGAGATCGATATGATGATCAAGATTGGCGGGACACCAAAAACCCCTAATGCAATGGGCATCCATTGGCATATCGGCCGGGAAGTAACATATATACCGGGCGACAAGAAGCGGCTCTCAATCCCCTACATCGCAGTCAAAGGCAAGGATGGCAAGATTACCGAGTACATGGATCCTGCCAAGCCATTAACCAAAGATGAGATCGCCAAGGCAGAGAAGAGGGTCATGGATTGCACCGACTGCCACAACAAGCCCACGCACATCTATCACTCTCCTGGTGAAGAGATGGATAAGCATTTTGCATCCAATACCATTGACCGCAAACTCCCTTACATCAAAAAGGTGGCTGTGGAACTGCTGGAGAAGCCTTATTCATCATCCGAAGAGGCGGTCAAGGCGCTTGATGCAGGCATCCGGGATTATTATGTCAATAACTATCCCGAAGTGTTTACCAAGAAGAGTGCTGAATTAGGCCATGCTATCGAGAAAATCCAGGCTATCTACAAGCGTAACTACTTCCCCAAGATGAAGGTGGCCTGGAATACCTATCCCAACCATATCGGCCATTTCTATACACCAGGCTGCTTCCGTTGCCATGATGGCAAACACAAGTCTGCTGAAGGCAGGATTATCTCCAAGGACTGCAAGATTTGCCATGATGTCCTTGGTCAGGTTCAGGAGAATATACCGGCCGGCACCAAGGTGACTGAGTTTGTACACCCGGTGGATATTGGCGATGAATTACATAAAACTAACTGCAGCGAGTGCCACTCGGCCGGCGGCCATGACGTGCCCGGCGAAGGAAAACACTAGATATTTTTAAAGTTATAAAAGCCCCCTGGTTATCTTCCAGGGGCTTCAGTCCGATTAACAAACCCCGCTTCCCAGGCGGGGTTTGTTGTTTATCAGAAGCAAGAGATTGATTCCCTGCCGGTCTTATTCTCGCTGATTTAAAAAAGTCTCCTCCATGAGTAGCCCCGAGCGCCTTTCTAGATCTTTAAATCCGCTTACAAAAATGTACCTAGAGAGCCAAAGCACCAGAGTTATTCTGCTGATCGGCAATGACGACTTATGCTGCAGACTTCTCTTTTGGGCGCTTTTGGCACCCATTAAATAAACACCTTTTATCATTTACCGATATATGCCTCCGCAACACTATTTTCATCGGCAGCACGAAACGGAGTTTCCAAATGAATGGTTAAAAAAGGTTGACAGAAGCTTTAAATCCGAGAAAAGTAGGAGAATTGGTCGACTTACCCAATTGGATAAAGAATAAGTCAAGCGGGGCATAATTACTTTTTGGCCGCCATTAAGGTGCAAAACACGAGCAAACTTGCTCAGCGCCTTGCTTCGGAATTGGTGACTGATCTATGACCGCCAGGAAAAAGCAGGCAGGAATTTCTAAGAGGAGAACATGAGCCGTCTGAAAAAAATAATCCTGGTCGTGATCATTGCCGCCAATGTAAGCGCCTGTAACGGAACCCAGCATAAGGAACAACAGTCAGAAAAACCACTTGTTGCAGTAGAGACGGCAACATCCACCAGCTCTGCACTGTTGGATGTAATCGATGTTACCGGCAGTCTGGAGCCAAAATTCTCGGTGGACATCAAGACGCAAATACCCGGTTTGCTCAAGCAGGTCTTTGTGACCGAGTGGGTGCGAGTAAAAAAGGGGCAGCCTTTGGCCCGCATCGATATGGCCGAAACCGAGGCCTTGGCCCGTAGGGCTCTGGCCGGAGTGGAGTCGGCCCGGGCCGGCCTGGCCCAGGCTCAGGTGGCAGCCAACCGGGCTGAGCGGGAAATGTCCCGCTTGCTCAAACTCAAGGAATCCGGCCTGGCAACTCAGCAGGCGGTGGATGATGGACGTAGCGAACAGGAAGCGGCCAAGGCCCGAATAGAATCATCCCGAGCGCAGATTGGTGTTGCCGAGGAAGAGGTTCGTCAAACAAAAGCTCGCTCGGCAAAAGGGCTTGTAGTAGCCCCAATTGACGGGGTTGTGGCGCTGCGGAATGTTAATGTCGGCGATCTGGCCAGCGACGCTGCTGCTGCCAAACCAATCTTCCGCATCGTTGACAACCGCCTGCTAAACCTGACCGTTAGCGTGTCCTCGGTTGATTCTGCAAAGGTCAGGACAGGACAACCTGTAGAGTTCAGCGTTGACTCCATCCCGGGCAAGCTCTTCACCGGAAAGGTGATGTTTGTTAATCCTGAGCTCAATCAAGCCGACCGTTCCCTGAAGATAATCGCTGAATATCGCAACGTGCCTGAGGTTCTGAAGGGGGGCTTGTTTGCCAAGGGACGTATACTGACCGGCAGACGCAGCAATGTGCTGCAGGTCCCGCGCAGCTCGATTAACGGGCTTGATGCTGCGAGCGGGAAAGGTTACCTGTTCGTGATTGAACAAGGGCTGGCACGACGGCGTGAGGTCACATCCGGAGTCGTTAGCGGCGAGATGGTCGAGATATCCTCAGGACTTAAAAATGGCGAGCAATATGTTATCCGCGGCGGTTTCAACCTTAAAGACAATGATCACGTGGCTGTGGCAGCTAAGAAATAACAACTGCTCTGCAAAGCAGTTATTTGTGTGGCGGCTTTTTGAATGAATCTCATGGTAATCGATAGTTACAGGTTAATTGGACTTAAATGGAATATATAGCCGACCTGCATATTCATTCCCCCTATTCGCGAGCCACCAGTCCGACCAGTACCCTGATTGGCCTGGCTAGCTGGGCGCGTGTCAAGGGTATCGGTGTGATTGCCAGTGGGGATTTCACCCATCCCGGCTGGTTTCGACAGCTGAAGGAACAGCTGGAGCCTGCCGAGCCGGGTCTTTTCCGATTAAAAAATGAAGCAGCCATCTTTCCGCCACTAGCCGGCATGCTAACGACTGCTGCTCCGGTCCGTTTTCTGCTATCGGCTGAGATCAGCTGCATCTACAAACGCCACGGCAAAGTGAGAAAGGTCCATAATCTGCTGTATGTGCCGGACCTTGATTCTGCTGAACGAGTCAATTCCCGGTTGGCACTGATCGGCAACATTGTCTCGGACGGGCGACCGATCTTGGGGCTGGATAGCCGCAATCTGTTGGAGATTCTACTTGAAGAGGCGCCACAAGGCTTTCTGGTCCCAGCTCATATCTGGACCCCCTGGTTTTCCCTGTTTGGCTCACGCTCCGGTTTTGACGAGATCGAGGAATGCTTTGGCGATCTCACCGAGCATATCTTTGCCCTTGAGACCGGCTTATCCTCTGACCCGGATATGAACCGCTTGATCTCAGCCCTGGATCGCTTTGCCCTGATCTCTAATTCCGATTGCCATTCTCCTTCCAAGCTGGGGCGTGAGGCCAATCTTTTCTCGACCGAGCTCAGTTTCTTTGCCCTTAGGGATGCCATCAGGGACAATCGGCGCGATACCTTTCGCGGCACAGTCGAATTTTTTCCTGAAGAGGGCAAGTACCATTTTGATGGTCATCGTACCTGCGGAATCTGCCTTGATCCGGTCCAAAGCCGGGAGTTGGAGCTCTTTTGTCCGGTCTGCTCAAAACCGCTCACGATAGGTGTCCACCATCGCGTGATGGAGCTGGCCGATCGGCAGCGGCCATTTTATGGACAGGACGCGCCCCAGGTTTTCAGCCTGATCCCGCTGTGCGAAGTATTGGGAGAGATTGCCGGTGTCGGTCCGGCCTCCAAAACGGTCACGGAGTCCTACACCCGCGTTATCGAGTGCTTTGGGTCGGAATTTGACCTGCTGCTGAAAACCCCCCTGGAAGAGATCGGTCGTCAGGCACCCCTCCTGGGAGAAGCGATCAGTCGCATGCGTAGCGGCCAGGTGATTAGGCAACCCGGCTATGATGGGAAATACGGCGTTATAAGGCTGTTTGAAGAGGGAGAGCTGCAGCAATTCGGGAATGTTACCAGTATTCTGGACATACAGCCTGGAACCCGCCGGACACGGAGAACAACGGCCCCGCTCTTGGCCACCTAATTACTTTTAGGGTGAGGATCCCTCCATCCACGTGCTGAATTCAATAATCTTTAATATGCAAAAGGAGGATATAACATGAAGCAATCAATTATGATGAGGGCTTTGTTTCTGGTCGCTGGCTGGATACTCCTTATGGCAGCGGTACCGGCATCAGCGGCTGTTAAAGATTGTGCTTACAAGAAAACCCTGCAGCAAGGAAGTTATATTTTCGATATCTCCAGTCGACCTGCTGATGGATGTGCAGTTCAAATTGTGGAGGTAGTTATACGCAGAGGCGCCAAGCCGATCGCCCATTTTAAAACCGATGTGGATTACCTGGTCGAGACGGCCTGGATCGTTGACCTTAACAAGGACGGTAAGCCGGAACTGGCTGTGGCCAGCAGGAGCGTAAAAAGCGGCGGTCGTGGCACTTTCGATGTTTACTGGCTGGACGGAAATATTATACGGCGAGCCGCCATGCAGGAACATGAGGAAGGTATCGGCTATCAGGGGCATGATGCTTTCCGTCTGCAAGGCCGCAGTATAGCCCGCTCTTTTCCGGTTTACCTTGAAAATGACCCGGAGAACCGGCCCAGCGGCAGCATGCGTACCCTGCAGTACGAGTTTAACAAGGGAAAACTGGAGTTAAACCTCAAACTCGATAGCGCAATAGCTGCCGCGGCAGTACCTATTCCTCCGGTTCAACCGGTTGCTGCGGCTCAGCCGGAGAGGAACAAAAAGCAAGCACCCCCCGTTGCTTTGGTGTCAGCTGAACCAGCCTCGCCTGCCCCCCTTGAAATAAAAAATCAGGTTATCGCCAAACCGGTTAATGATGAAACCGCGAATGTGCCGGTCAAAGCGGAGGCCGAAGTGCTAAAGACGGCACCCGAGTCAGCCATTCCACAAGCAGTCGAACCGGCTGTTACTATGGCTGCAGCACCGGAAAAGTTAATTAGCGCCGAGCCGGCTCCAATGATTGCTAAAGAAACAAGAAAATCGGTAGCTTCGGTGAATAAGAGCATTGTCAGGAAAATAGCGGTCGGTGCCGGCTTCATCGAGATCCAGTCTACGGAGCCGGTTTTGAACTACAAGATCATAAAACTTGATAAACCGGCCAGGATTGCCATCGATATCCCCGGTGCACAATCCGGGATCGCAACCAAGTCGGTTGCCATTGGCCGCCACGGCATTTCCAAGGCTCGTATCGGAACATCTTCTGGAACACTCAGGGTGGTTCTGGATTCATTGCGGGCAGCAGTTTTTCCGCCGTACAGCGTGACAACCGCGGATAATAACCTGCGCATAGATTTCACCACTGCCGTGTCTACTACGGTTGCACCACCTGCCGCTGAACAATCAACCGCAGCCGTAGCAATAGAACCAAAAGCTGCCCAAACCCGGTCGGTCAAGGCCACCAAGGCTTCATCCAAGCCGATTATCACCGATATTGTCGGCGGTGCTGATTTTATCGATATCATGGCTGGCGGACCGATCGTTAAATTCAAATTAATAAAACTTACCGAACCAACCCGCCTGGCTATCGACATCCCCCTGGCCAGCTCCGCTCTGGCCAGAAAGACAATTGCGATCGGCAATGGCGGAATAGAAAAGGCCCGTATTGGTAATGGTCCCACCTATTTGCGTATAGTTCTGGATTCCTCTCTGCCGGAACTACCTGCTCATAAGGTAATCACCACCGAGACCGGTTTAAGGATTGAGCTAAAAAAATAGAAGACAGCTTTGATCAAAGGAAAAAATCAGTCATGAAGCAGAATTTTATTTCACAGTGGAGACCAAAATCAATCGAGATGCTTAAAGGTTATCGCCGCTCTGATTTGGTAGCCGATTTAACCAGCGGTATCACAGTAGGGTTGGTGGCCCTGCCCTTGGCCATGGCCTTTGGAATTTCTTCCGGGGTCACCCCCCAGGCCGGTATTTATACAGCAATCATCGCCGGTTTTATTATCTCGGCCCTGGGCGGTTCCAAAACCCAGATCGGCGGTCCTACCGGCGCATTTGTCGTAGTGGTGGCCGCCATTATTGCCAAGCATGGCCTTTCTGGGCTTTTGACGGTCACGATGATGGCGGGGGTAATCCTGATCTTCCTCGGCCTGACCGGCCTGGGTAATGCCGTTAAATTCATACCCCGACCAGTTATTATAGGCTTTACCAACGGTATCGCTGTCTTGATCGCCTCCACTCAGTTCAAGGACTTTCTGGGACTGCGTGTGGCTGGTTCCGTCCCAAGCGAATTTCTGGCACGGATGGGTTTTATCTTCAGGAACTTGACTTCAACCGACCTGCTGACTGTTGTACTGGCCTTGGTATCACTGGCAGTGATTCTGTTTGTCCCGCGCCTCACCAAGCGCGTGCCAGGCTCGATCATTGCCCTGTTGGGGGCCACGGCCTGTGTGGGGCTTTTGGGCATACCGGTAGAAACCATTGGTAGCAAATTCGGCGGCATACCGACCGGCCTGCCCTCCCTGCAGTTTCCCGAATTTCGACCCGAGCTGATCCTGCCGCTGTTGCCAGCAGCCCTTACCGTTGCGCTGCTGGCTGCTATCGAGAGTCTGTTGTCGGCAGTGGTGGCCGATTCGATGAGCGGCGATCGACATAACTCCAATGTGGAACTGGTGGCCCAGGGAGTTGCTAATCTGACCGTACCATTGTTCGGCGGCATCCCGGTAACCGGCGCCATTGCCCGTACCGCCACCAACATCCGCGCCGGGGCACGCTCGCCCATCTCCGGCATGATTCACGCTCTGACGCTGCTCTGCATTATCCTGTTTGCCGCACCGCTGGCGCGCTTCATCCCGCTCGGCACACTGGCGGCAGTATTGTTCGTAGTGGCCTATAACATGGGCGAGTGGCGCGAGATCCCGATGATCCTGCGCCTTAACCGGAAAGAGATCTCGGTCTGGCTGATCACGTTTGTGTTGACAGTGGTGGCCGATCTGACCATTGCCGTTGAGGTGGGGATGATCCTGGCGGCGCTCCTGTACATCTACCAGGTTTCGCGGACAACTGTTGTTGCTCCGCTTACCACAGAGGAAATAGATCAAGCCAAGGCCCACATTGTTCAGGATCATAACATCCCGCTTTATGTAAGCATGTTCCATGTGCAGGGGCCGTTTCTGTTCGGTGCAGCTGAAAAACTCACTAAACTGGCCTATTCTGTTGACCAGCTTCAACCAATCATTATCCTGCGGCTGCGTTACATGACCGCCATTGACGCCACTGGTCTCTACGCGATTGAGCAGTTCCACGAAAAACTGCATGAATCCGGCCGCACGCTGATTCTATGCGGGGTCCGCGGCCAGCCCAAGAGGCTGGTCTACACCTCCAACTTGCCACGTTTGATCGGAGCCAGGAATATTCTGCCCAATATCCGCTCGGCCCTGCACCGGGCCGAGGTAATCCAGGAGCAGTTTGGCGGCTTCGGTGATGAAGCGGCGGCCGGGCTGGTTAACGCTCCGGTATAAGGGGGCACAATGAACAATATTGTAATCTTTTTGATCATGGTCGCCGGCGGTGTTGCTGTGGCAATACAACCCTCTATCAATGCGCGCCTGGCACAGCGGGTGGGGGTCTACGAGAGCTCTTTCATCTCCTTTGCAGTCGGTACGCTGGCCTTGCTGCTCATGGTGCTGGTGAGCGGAAAAGGCAATCTGAGGGCGATCACCAGCGCCAACTGGTGGGAATTGACCGGCGGTTTTTTGGGGGCCTTTTTTGTAACCCTGACGATTATCGTAATTCCCCGACTGGGGACTGTGGCGGTCATGGCCGCCATTATTGCCGGTCAATTGGCAATGGCGACTGTTCTGGATCATTTTGGCGCTTTTGGTCTGCGCCAGATCCCCCTCTCCCCCTTGCGCTTGCTGGGGATTCTCCTGTTGGCGGCCGGAGCGGCCCTGATCATCAAACGCTAGCGTCCGCTAACTCCAAAAGAACTCTTGGTGTTCCTTTATTAGCGCGAGTAACTTACGTGGTTCATAGCAGGAGGTACACATGAAACCGGAGCTGGTTTTCGTTTATAATGCCGACAGCGGCCTCTTCAATACCCTGACTGACATTGCCCATAAGCTATTTTCACCACAGACCTATGAATGCAACCTGTGCGCCATTACCTACGGCAATTTCGGGATTCGCACGGAGTGGAAGGATTTTCTTGAAACGCTGGATTGCGATCTCGAATTCCTGCACCGCGACGAGCTGGCCAGACAGTACGAAGTGACCGAGATTGCGCTTCCGGCTGTTTTCCGCAAGGAGGCGGGAAGACTTGTCCCTTGGGTCACCGCCAAAGAGATCAATGCCTGCGCCTCGATCGAGGAGCTGAAAGAGCTGATCAGGAACCGGTTGTAAATGGCTTTCGTGCTCCCACTTTACCAAGCAAAAAATAGGTTTAAGGCATGATCCTCTCCAATACCTCCATCAAACGCCCTATCTTTGCCACGGTCATGATCCTGGCGCTCGTAGTGCTCGGAATCTTCTCCTATCGCCGCCTGTCGGTCGAGATGTTCCCCAATGTTGAATTTCCGCTGGTCTCGGTGGTAACCACCTTTCCAGGGGCATCCCCCGAAACGGTTGAGCGCGAGGTTTCCAAGCGCATCGAAGATTCAGTCAACCAGATCGCCGGGGTCAAACATGTCTTCTCCACCTCTCGCGAGGGTGTCTCGACTGTGATGGTGCAGTTCCAGCTGGAGCAGAAGGTCAATGATGCCGCCCAGGAGGTGCGCGCCAAGATCGGGTCGATTCGCGGGATCCTGCCGCAGGGGATCGAGGAGCCGATCATCCAGAAGCTCGATTTTAACGCCGCTCCGGTAGCCGCGCTGGCGGTTCGCTCCGCTAGCCTCTCCCCGCGTGACCTGACCACGCTGGTTGAAAAACGGATCAAGAAGCGTTTTGAGAGCGTGGCCGGGGTGGGTAAGGTCGACATGGTCGGCGGCCTGAAACGCGAGGTCCGCGTCGAGGTTGACCCGGTTCGCCTGGATGCGCTTTCGATGGGGGTCAATGACGTAGTCGCCGGCATCCGGTCCGAAAATACCAACACCCCCTTAGGGCGGCTTACCAAGGGATCGGCCGAATATCCGATGCGGGTCGAGGGTAAGCCGCTCCGGGCCGACCAGTACCGTCAGATGATCGTGGCCCAGAGAAACGGCCGCCCGA
This sequence comes from Desulfuromonadaceae bacterium, assembly GCA_036504875.1. GTDB lineage: Bacteria > Desulfobacterota > Desulfuromonadia > Geobacterales > Pseudopelobacteraceae > JACPFJ01. Next base: position 47,572 of record DASXUK010000070.1, on the reverse strand, counting down.
TTCCACTGGCCGAGGTGGCGCTGGTCTCGGACGGCACTGAGGAGAAGCGCAAGCTGGCCCTGGTTAATGGTCAGCCGGCCATCGGTCTGGATGTCTATAGGCAATCCGGGGGCAATGAGGTCGAGCTAGTAGATAACGTCCGCAAGACCATGCTCAGGCTGCAAAAAGAGTTGCCTGCCGGGGTGTCCCTGGATTTAGTGCGAGATGGCACCATCATGACCCGCGAGTCGCTGGCTGATGTGAAAGACACCCTGATCATCGGCGGCATCCTCACCATACTGATCGTCTTCTGTTTCATCAACTCCTGGCGCTCCACGGTAATTACCGGGGTGACCCTACCGATCTCGGTCATTTCGGCCTTTATCATCATGAATGCCCTAGGCATGTCCCTGAACGTCATGACCCTGATGGCGCTCTCCTTGGCCATCGGGCTTTTGATCGATGATGCTATCGTGGTGCGCGAAAATATCGTGCGCCACCTCGAGCAAGGCAAGGATCACATGGAGGCGGCCCGCTTCGGCACCTCCGAGATCGGTTTGGCGGTCTTCGCCACCTCCATGTCGATCGTGGCGGTCTTTATCCCGGTGGCCTACATGCGCGGCATCGTGGGACGTTTCTTCTTCCAGTTCGGCATCAGCGTAGCCTTTGCGGTGCTGGTCTCTCTGTTCGTCTCCTTTACGCTCGATCCGATGCTCTCGTCGCGCTGGCATGACCCATCCATACACCTGCAAGGTCAACGCAAGGGCTTGGCCCGCTGGCTGGAGCGCTTCAACACATGGTTTGATGTGACGGCCAACAAATACCGCCGTGTAATCGGCTGGGCTCTCAATCACCGCAAAATCGTCATGGCGCTGGCAGTGGCCGCCTTTGTAACCGGCATTGCCATCTTTACAACCCTGGAATCCTCCTTTATGGCGCTCTATGACAAAGGAGAGTTCCAGGTTTCCTTTAAATCCGCCCCGGACGCCTCGCTGGTCGAAACCGAGGATCGCCTCCGGGCTATTCTTGCTGTAATTAAGGATATTCCCGAAATAGACCATACCTACGCCACCATCGGGGCCGGCGATAACAGCACGGTCCGCGATGGCCTGCTCTATCTGAAACTCAGAGAACGCCAGGAGCGTAGCCGCAACCAATTTGAGCTGCAGCGGGTGGTCCGTGACCGGATGCGTTCCATTGCCGGTATCACCTTCTCGATCGAGGAGGTCGGGCAGATCGGCGGGGCGCAGAAGCCGCTAAATGTCAACCTCAAGGGGGATGACCTGGCTACCCTCAAGGTATTGGGGCAGAGATTAAAGGATGAACTGTATAAAGTACCTGGCGTCGTGGATCTTTCCGTGACACTGGAGCATGATATCCCCGAGTACCACCTCAAGGTGGACCGCGAGAAGGCCCTTTCAGCCGGTGTCACCTCCAACGACATCGTTGGCAGCCTGGGACGGCTCGTTGGAGGAGAGGCCATCTCTACCTATGAGGACGAGGATGGGGACGCTGTTGACGTGCGGGTGCGGCTGCCGGAGGAGTTGCGGCAGAACCCGGCCCAGATCGGTAACCTGAAGATCTCTGTGGCGGATGGCAATGGCGGGGTAAAGCTGGTGCCGCTTTCCAGCCTGACTGCGGTGCGGGTGGCCAGTTCCCCGACCGAGATCAACCGTCGCGATCTGGCCCGCCAGGTAACAGTCTCGGCCAACCTCGACAATCTGCCGATCGGCACGGCTGCCAAGCATGTCGAGGCCGCCGCCAAAAGGATCCAGATGCCACCCGGTTACCGGATCGACCTTTCCGGCGAGGCCGAGGACATGGCAGAATCTTTTGGCTATATGGGAGAGTCGCTGCTGCTGGCGGTGATCTTCGTCTTCCTGATCCTGGCGGCTCAGTTCGAGTCCTTTTTCGAGCCATTCGCCATCATGCTGTCGCTGCCGCTCTCGATTGTCGGCATGGCCGGTATGCTCAAGCTGACCGGCGATACGGTCAACATCATGTCACTGATCGGCCTGATCATGCTGATGGGTCTGGTTACCAAGAACGCCATCTTGCTGGTCGATTATGCCAAGGTTCTGCAGCGCCGGGACGGCCTGGAGCGGAGCGAGGCAGTCATCTTGGCCGGCCGCACCAGGTTAAGACCGATCATCATGACCACCCTGGCAATGATCTTTGGCATGCTGCCGCTGTTTCTGGGAATTGGCGCCGGGGCCGAGATGCGTGCACCCATGGCCAGGGCCGTGGTGGGCGGGCTTTTGACCTCGACTGTGCTGACGCTTTTGGTAGTGCCGGTCATGTACACCCTGATGGATGATTTAGGTTTATGGCTGAAACGCAAATGGCGGGGAAAGCGACTGGATAAAGCTTGATCCAAGCTCTTTGGCCTAGGATCCTTTGGCTATCATCAGCACTACCGCATGGGCGGCAATCCCCTCGCCTCGGCCCGAAAAACCCAGGCCCTCCTCGGTGGTGGCCTTAACATTAACCCGATCCGGGCCGGCATTCATTACCTTGGCTATATTGACAATCATTTGCGCTATGTGAGGCGCCATCTTCGGGCTTTGGGCTATAATGGTTGCATCTACATTTCCCAGACAGTACCCGAGATCTTCGGCCAGTTGCATTACTCGGCGCAGAAGTATCAAGCTGTCAGCACCCTTGAAAGCCGGATCGGTATCGGGAAAATGTTTGCCGATATCCCCCTCACCGATCGCTCCCAAGACCGCATCGCTAATGGCGTGCAAGAGCACGTCGGCATCAGAGTGTCCCAAAAGACCCTTCTCCCAGGGAATATCCACACCCCCCATAATCAGCTTTCTCCCCTCAACCATTTGGTGGACGTCATACCCGTGCCCTATGCGCATTGGTTCCCCCTTTCATAATGCTTCTTTTGTAGCTTCCCCCTGATAGGCCAACGGCAGGGTAAAGGCAAAGCGGTTACCTTGGGGTAAGGCCGGAGAATAGTAAATCCTGCCGGCGTGCCCTTCGACGATCTCCTTGCAGATAGCCAGCCCGAGGCCGGTGCCGGCCCGATAACTTTGGGGGCTGTCCAGTTGCTGGAAGGTCTTGAATAAAAGGTCGCGATCCAGCCACTTGATCTGCTTACCTTCATCAGTCACACTGATTTCGGCCATCTCTCCCCGTACCTGTGCCGTTATTACAACCTGCGTCTCAGAGGGGGAAAACTTGATCGCGTTGGACAGAAGATTGTTGATTACCTGTATCAATCGATCAGCATCGCCGCATACCAGCGGAAAGCCGCTGGCCACCCGGTTTTCCAACTCGATACCCTGTTCGATGGCATAGCTCTTAATCTCTTCGCAGGCCTGTTCGGCCACCTGTTTGATCGATTGCGGCAGAAAATGATAGGTCATCTTGCCGGCTTCCATCTTTGATAAGGTTAGTATATCGCTAATTAGTCGCATCAATCGCTCGGTATTCCTGTAACAGACCGAAAGCAGCTCCTGTTCGGCCTGACCGACTTCACTGGAATGCTCCAACAGAAAATGAAGCGCTCCCCGTATGGATGTCAAAGGGGTCTTGAGCTCGTGTGAAACCTTGGAAATAAAATCGCGCTTTAATTCATCAATGGTTGCAGCCATGGAGACATCCTGGAGGGACATGATTACCCCCGACAAATCGCCGGTGACATCCGCCAGGGGAGTCAGGTTGACCTTGAGTCTTTTGCCGTTCATCTCGAGCTCATCTTCCCAAGGTTCATCTTCCCTGCCGCTGCGTAAGGCTTCCAGGTGCTTGTGCACCCGCTCCGTCATGGCGTTGCTTACCTGTACCTTATTTATTTCTTCCTGGGTTGCAAGCTCAAGGATGTTGCGCGCGGCAGGGTTCACCATGCGAATCTGACCTTGGATGTCAAATACCAGCAAGCCCTCGGACAAGCAGGACAGAATCGCCTCTAACCAAAGCTTTTCCCGCTGAAGTTCGACCGTACGCTGCAGGACCATTTTTTCCAGCCCCTCATTTAATTGCGATAACCGGCTATTAGCCCGTTCCACTTCAATTGTATTGCTGCTGATGGTCCGGTCACGCTCGGCCAGATCACGGGACATGCGGTTAAAGGCCTCGGCCAGGATTTCCAGCTCATCATTGGTCTTTACCTCGGTATGTTGTTCAAATTCGCCGCGACCAATCCTCTCAGCCCCGGAAACAAGATTTTTAATCGGGTTGGTGAAGCGCCGCGCCAAGTAGAGCGCCATAACAAACAGCCATGCTGTGCCCACTGCCAGGCCCCAGAATATACCGCTTAAGTTCCCTTTCCGCATCATGCGATAGTCGTCATCATGCATTGTTACCGAGATTGTTCCCACCACAGCGCCGGCCAGATTTTTAAGCGGCTCAATGGCAGTGTGGTAGCTGACTCCCTCTATAAGTGCCTCTTCACGAAAACGCCCTTCCTGGGACAGGCGGGTCATGATAGTGGGAGTAATCCGGAAATGACGCTGTTTTTCGTAACTGCGCGAGCTCGCGACAATCGGAGTTTCACCCTGCGTAATAACCGCCTCAACACCCCGCCCGAAAATGGATTCTACCTGAAGGCGCAAAAAGGGATCACTGTTAATCACATCAGCGCTGATGATCGCTCCCAGGAACAGGCCATCGTCAGCAAAGACCGGTATCACAGACATTGCCAGCAGGACGGAAGAATCCCCTTCCTCGCAGTAGATATGACTATTACCCTTGTCAAGCAGCTCGCAGGTTAATACCTCCACTGAATTTACTACTGAGCGGCTTTCTTTGGCTTTAAGCAGTAATGGCTCGAACGGGGATAAAGGAGGTACGTCTAGAATGTTTCGAAGAGCCAGAGGCTTAAAATCGGCACCGAATATCGCCATGATATCAACGTAAGGCAAAATGGCGTTCCAGCGCGGAAGCATTTTCTCCAACCAGGCAGTATGTTTCGCGGCAAGATGCTCTTTAAAATCGGAAGAGGATGCCGGAAATTGAAAGACATCGCCCATCTCCACCAAGCGGCTGTTGAACTGGGTGCGAACAACATTAAGCCCGTCATCCAGGTTTTGAGTGATTCTTTCCTTTAAAAAGGCATCAAAACGTGAAACAACTGAAAATATGAGGACTGTTTGAATAGGTAACAGGCACAGCAGGATTGAAAGGAATAAGCGGGTTCGGATACTTATTTTAAATGCCATGAACTTCCGGCGCCTAAACTTCTGATTTGAGATCGCGTGCCATCAGTTCAGTAACAGCCTGGCGAGCAGATTTATCTTCATGAAGAATCTGATAAACCTTCTCCACAATCGGCATTTCCACCTGAAGGCGAAGCGAGAGTTGATAAACAGAGTCGGTTGTTTTAACACCTTCGGCAACCATACGCATCTCGGACAGGATTTCGGACAGAGATTTGCCTTCGCCTAATTTGTAACCCACAGTGCGATTGCGGGACAGGTCGCCGGTGCAGGTCAATACCAGATCGCCCATTCCGGCCAAGCCTGCAAAGGTAGCCGGCTGGGCGCCCATGGCCTGCCCCAGTCGCTTCATCTCGGCCAGACCGCGAGTGATCAGGGCTGCCCGTGCATTATGGCCAAAACCGAGCCCGTCACAGATTCCTGCCGCAATGGCAATCACGTTTTTTATGGCGCCACCCAGCTCCACGCCGACCATATCGCTGTTGGTGTAGACCCGGAAAACCTGATTGCTTAACACAGCCTGCACCCGCTGGGCTGCCTGTTGATTCCTGGCGCCGGCCACGATCAGCGAGGGAAGTCCGCCAGCTACTTCGCGAGCAAAGGTCGGGCCGGACAGGGCTACATAACGATCCAGAATATCGCTGCCCATGAATTCGGAGCAGATCTGGGAAACAGTTTTCAACGTTTCCAGTTCAATGCCTTTGGAGGCGTTAACTATCAAAGCTTGTGGTGCGAAATTGTCCAATGCATTTTTCAAGACGCCGCGCATAACCTGAACCGGAGTTACCAGCAGGATAATGCTGCGCCCCGAAACCACCTCGTTAAGCGTACTGGAGCAGGCTAATGAGGGGTGAAGCGTGATGCCCGGCAGATAGACCGAGTTAATGCGAGTGCTGGCCATCTCGAGCGCCAGATCCTGCTCATAAACCCATAACGTGGTGTCGTGGCCATTTCCGGCCAGTACATTGGCCAGTGCCGTACCCCAGCTACCGCCGCCCAGTACGGCTATTCGTTCTGAACTAGTCTTCATCATTATAGGCTTCCTCCAACCGCAGGTCATAGCCTTCTGCCAGCGCCTGCCGGGCTGTTTCGATACTATCAAGAAGCAAACGCCGGATAAAAGGATGACGCGCCTCTGGCAGGAAACCGCCTACCAGGCTAAGCGCGGTGGCCAGCGCCTGCTGCACTAAATTGTCGCCACAATTGATCTGCTGCATGTAATCGGCGGACAACAGCAATCTTTTGATGATCTCGGCCCGGCGTGGTGTGATCATTTCCACGCAGGATGTTACTAGTTCAGCCTCAAGGTCAGCTTCGGAGAGCCCCTCTTTCCCGGCCTTTTTCTCGAGAACGTCAAGACGTTCGGCTGCATCGTAGGTGGCTGGTTCAGAAAGCAGCCAACCCTCGAGCGAAGGGCAGTCCAGAAGTTCATTACTGGTGGCCACAAAAGCTGGAATCTGTTCCACAATCCCTTCCAGATGTTCCAGACTGAAGCGAGGAACATAACCTTCGGGGCGCAGCGAATCGGGACTGAACAAGCGCATGTCCACATAAAAATCGGGCGGCAGGAAAAAACCCTGCTCCCGGCTGCGAAAGAGGGCATCGCGCAATAAAGCCAGGGCGTAGCCGGGATCGACCGGTACCAGCAATTCCCCAGCCGACATTTCTTTTAAAACTCCCTCGTATTCCCGGTCATTCTGCATCCGGTAACTCAACGCGCTGATCAGGCCATCAGATTCACCTGTCAAAAGAAGCATAGCGGCATAGACAGAATCTTCGAGCTGCCAAGAAAACCACAGCGTACGCGAGCCATAGATATCGATCGGGCCGGCCATGACACTATAAAACGGCAGCGGCACCGCAAAGGACTGAGGTAACTCCTGTGGCTGCTTGATGCCCATGAAGGAGAGTCTCCGAATGCTGCGCCGGATCAGCTCGGCAATATCACCTTCAGAGCGTTTCTCGGCCTTATGCAGGGCATTCAGGGCAAAGCCGCTTTTCATTCTGCCCAGAGCGATAATGGCCTCGCGCACCACCTCGGGTTGCTCGAACGACAGCAGTATATCCAGAAGCGCCACTGCATCGGAGCTGTTGATCTCAGACAGGTGCCGGATCATATGTTCGCGGATATCATCGGCGGCATCCAGAAACAGATCCATGAACCGAACCAGGCCACGTTCCCCGTCACTCAGGCAATCGCTTATGAATCCCTCCAGCGACCCGGCGCCATAGCCGGTCATCTTTGCAAAGGGTGGCGCAGTCACATCGACGCCGTATTCCTGCAAGGCATCCAGCAGGGCCAGTCGCCCATCCTCCTCCAGATCCTTCCGCTTGAGGGTGATCTGCACCAACTGGTCGAGCCAGTTGGAGTCGTCAAAAAAATCAAGCATGCAGGTATAACGGTAGAGCGCAGTGCCGTTTTTTTCCTTCCACAGCTTACGCACTAATGGGCGCAGGGCCCGCCTGCCAGACTTCTGCAGACGCTTGCCGATCCGCTCCATCTGATCGCTGGTCAGATCTTCCCGTTTAAGGAAATCCAGCAGTCGGATGATCCGCCGCCGCTCGCGCAGGGTTTTATCGATTTTCAGGAGTCGAGCCATTTAAAAACCATACTCTCATAAAGCTGACAAAGGCACCAAGAAAACTTCTGATCGTCCAACGGTAGGTCAGACTTCTTTGTTTCTTGTGCCTTTGCACGAGACAAATTTAATTGCAGACTTTTTATTCCTCTACCGCGGTACCTTCCGCTTCTTCGACCTCGTCGCCGAAATCTTCTTCTTCCTTCTCGGCCAGTCTGGCCACCGCCACCACCTTTTCCTTCTCTTCAGTGGTGATCAACCGCACTCCCTGGGTGTTGCGGCCGATGACCGAGAAGCCGGAGACCGGCACGCGCAGGATCTTCCCGTTGTCGGTGATAACCATCAGGTCGTTATCGTCGGCGACCTGCATGACATTGACTACCGGACCGTTACGGTCGGTGGTTTTAATGGTGATAATCCCCTTGCCGCCGCGGGTCTGGTCGCGGTATTCGTCCAGATCGGTACGCTTTCCGTAACCGTTTTCGCAAACCGTGAAGATGGTCGAACCGACTGCTTCGTTATCGACGATCTCCATGCCGATCACATGGTCATCCGCATTCAGGTTCATGCCGCGCACACCGCGGGTGACGCGCCCCATGGAGCGGGCATCATCTTCGTTAAAACGAATGGCTTTACCGTTGCGGGAAGCCAGGAAAATATCTTTTTTGCCGTCGGTCAGGGCCACGCCGATCAGCTTGTCCCCCTCGTCCAGCTTGACAGCGATGATGCCGCCGACCCGCACATTTGAGTATTCGATAAGCGGAGTCTTTTTGACGACACCGTTGCGGGTGGCCATGAACAGGAAGGTATCTTCGCTGAACTCTTTGACCGGCAGGATGGTGGTGATCTTCTCATCCATGGCAACATTGACCAGGTTGACAACCGCCTTGCCCTTGGTGGTACGACTTCCCTCAGGGATCTCGTAGACCTTGAGCCAATACATGCGGCCGGCATCGGTGAAGCAGAGCAGGTAGTCCTTGGTGGAGGCAATGAAGAGCTGTTCGACAAAATCCTCGTCTTTGGTCTTCATGCCGGTTTTACCCTTGCCGCCTCTGCGCTGAGAGCGGTACAGATCGACGCTGCTACGTTTAATGTAGCCGGTATGCGAGATAGTAACCACCATCTCCTCATCCTCGATAGTATCCTCCAGGGAGATGTCAGCGGTCTTGTCGGCGATCTCGGAGCGTCGTTTGTCGCCGAACTTGTCACGAATCTCGGTCAATTCGGCCACGATGATCTTGAGGATCTCGGTGTCGGAAGCCAGGATCTCCCGCAAGCGGGCGATCAGGCGCAGGATCTCTTCGTACTCGGAGATGATCTTGTCACGCTCCAGGCCGGTCAGACGCTGCAAACGCATCTCCAGGATGGCCTGGGCCTGGATTTCGGACAGCTGCACCGCACCTTGGTAACCGACCGGCACGGGCAAGTCGAGGCGCTTTAAGTACTCTGGATCGGCAAACTTGCCTTCCATCAGTCCCTGCTTGGCCTCGGGAGGGGTCTTGGATTCGCGGATCAGCTCGATAACCGCATCCAGCCAGTCCAATGCAATCTTGAGACCTTCCAGAATATGGGCTCTGGCCAGTGCTTTTTTCAGTTCAAAGTTGGTCCGCCTGGTCACCACCTCACAGCGGTGCTCGACAAAATAGTCCATCATCTGGCGCAGGGTCAGCACCCGCGGACGATTGTGGACAATGGCCAACATGATGATGCCGAAGGAGTTCTGCAGCTGGGTCTGTTTGTAGAGCTGGTTGAGCAGCACCTCGGCATTTTCGTCGCGCTTGACCTCAATAACGATCCGCATCCCCTCGCGGTCAGACTCGTCACGGATCTCGGTAATGCCTTCAACCTTTTTCTCCTTGACCAGTTCGGCGATCTTCTCGATCAGACGGGCCTTGTTGACCTGGTAGGGCAGTTCGGTGATTACAATCGACTGACGCTCGGATTTTTTGGCAGCCTCCACATGGGCCTTGGCGCGGATCTGGATAATGCCGCGACCAGTGGCGTAGGCGTCCCTGATCCCCTGACGGCCATAAATGGTGGCGCCGGTGGGGAAGTCCGGTCCCGGTACAAGCTCCAGCAATTCCTCATAAGTGATCTCTGGATTGTGGATGGTGGCGATGATACCGTCGATTACCTCCGCCAGGTTATGGGGTGGTATATTGGTGGCCATGCCAACCGCGATGCCGGTAGAACCGTTGACCAACAGGTTGGGAAACTTGGAAGGCAGAACCGTCGGTTCAAGGAATTCATCGTTGTAGTTGGGCACCATGCTGACTGTTTCTTTGTCCAGATCAGACAACAATTCATTGGAGAGTTGGCGCAGGCGAATCTCGGTGTAACGCATGGCGGCCGGCGAGTCGCCGTCCACCGAGCCAAAGTTACCCTGACCATCCACCAACATGTAGCGCAAGGAGAAGTCCTGGGCCATACGCACAATCGTATCGTAAGCGGCCGTGTCGCCGTGGGGATGGTATTTACCGATAACATCACCGACCACACGAGCCGATTTCTTGTAGGGCTTGTTGTAGTCGTTGCCCATATCGTACATGGCGTACAGACAGCGGCGATGGACCGGCTTGAGGCCGTCACGCACGTCCGGCAGGGCGCGACCGATGATGACCGACATGGCATAATCCATGTAGGAGCGTTTCATCTCGTCTTCGATATTAACGGATATCTTGTTGGGGGTGTTGGTAAGCATCGGTACCTCTTATATCAACTAAAATTTATTGGTAGTGGTGCTGCCACGACGAAAGAAGATATTGTGTTGTTGTTTTATATATCCAGGTTAACCACGTTCAACGCATTCTGCTCGATGAATTCACGGCGCGGCTCGACCTGGTCGCCCATCAGGATCGTGAAGATCTCATCCGATTCGACCATGTCCTCGATTTTGACCTGCAGCAGCACGCGGTTCTCGGGATTCATGGTTGTCTCCCAGAGCTGTTCCGGGTTCATCTCGCCCAGACCTTTGTAGCGCTGGATTGCAAGACCCTTTTTGGCCTGCTCCAGGAAAAAGGCCAGCAGTTGTTCATGGTTGGCGGTCTCCAGCAGTTGCTTGCCGCCATCCTGAAGCTCCAGAAAAGCGTGGCCGTCGGCCATGGTCTCAACAACACGGCGGTGGTTATCCACCAGCAGCTCGTATTCGTGCGTGGAAAGCACCGCGATGGTCTGCTGGTCGATAATGGCGCGTATATTGCCGATGCGGAAGGTAATCCGCTCCTCCTCCACCTGGTAATCAGAACCGGGAGAGAGAGCTTTCATAGCCTCCAGATAAGGCTCGACCTGGGAGATTTCCTCCAGGCCGGCCGGAATATTGCTGCGGACGATAATCGAGAGCAGTTCGGCGGTAATCCCTTTTTTGACGACCTTGTCAAAAATGGCGCGGTTTTCGATGAATTGCTTGATAACCGGAATGATCTGTTTGCCAATGTAGACCCGGTCACCCTTCTCCAGCTTAAGGGTCAGCTCCTCGGCCCCCTCCTCCAGCAGAAAGTTCTGCATGGCGTGCTCGTTCTTGAGATACATCTCCTTCTTGCCGCGCTTGACCTTGTAGAGCGGCGGCTGGGCGATGTAGAGGTAGCCGCGTTCGATCAGCTCGCGCATATTGCGATAGAAGAAGGTCAGCAGCAGAGTCAGGATGTGTGAGCCGTCAACATCGGCGTCAGTCATGACGATGATGCGATGATAGCGCAGTTTGGCGATATCAAAGTCGTCCTTGCCGATACCGGTCCCCAGGGCTGTGATCAAAGTGCGGATCTCCTGCGAGGCGATCATCTTGTCGAAGCGGGCCTTCTCGACGTTGAGGATCTTTCCCTTGAGCGGCAGAATGGCTTGGTTCTTGCGGTCGCGGCCCTGCTTGGCCGAACCACCGGCCGAATCACCCTCGACCAGGTACAGTTCGCACAGGCTGGGATCCTTCTCCTGGCAGTCGGCCAGTTTACCCGGCAGGCCCCCCAGGTCCAGGGCGCCTTTGCGGCGAACCGTCTCGCGGGCCTTGCGGGCCGCTTCACGGGCCCGGGCGGCATCAATAGATTTCTCCAGGATGCGCTTGGCTACCTGGGGATTCTCTTCCAGGAATTGGGCCAGTTTCTCGTTTATCAGCGATTCAACATAACCTTTAACCTCGGAATTACCCAGCTTGGTCTTGGTCTGCCCCTCGAACTGCGGCTGGGGGATCTTGACCGAGATGACGCAGGTCATGCCCTCGCGCAGGTCGTCACCCGAGATGGCGACCTTCTCTTTCTTGAGCATCTCGTTGGCAGCCACGTAGCTGTTCATGGTACGGGTCAGGCCAGCCTTGAAACCGGCCAGGTGTGTGCCCCCCTCGTGGGTGTTGATGTTGTTGGCGAAGCTGAAGATTTTCTCGTCGTAGGAGTCATTGTACTGCATGGCAACTTCCGTTTCCACGCCCCCTTTTTCGCCCTTGAAGTAGATCGGCTTGGGGTGCAGAGCGGTCTTGTTGCGGTTGAGATATTCAACAAAGGAATTGATGCCCCCCTCGTAGTAAAACTCATGCGCTTTGTTGTCTACGCGCTCATCGGTGATCTTGATCCGGACCCCGGCGTTGAGGAACGCCATTTCCCGCAGACGCTGGGAAAGCACGTCGAACGAAATTTCGGTCGTCTCGAAGATTTCCTCGTCCGGCATAAAGGTGATCTTGGTACCGCGCTTCTTGGTCTCGCCGACCTCCTCCAGCGGTGCCTGCGGATCGCCGCGCCGGTATGACTGGCGGAAGACCTTGCCATCGCGGCGGATCTCCAGTTCCAGCCACTTGGACAGGGCGTTGACGACCGAAACCCCCACGCCATGTAAACCACCGGATACCTTGTAGGAATCATTATCGAATTTGCCGCCGGCATGCAGTACGGTCAGCACTACCTCGGCCGCTGATCGGCCTTCAGCAGGGATTATGTCGGTTGGAATGCCGCGACCGTTATCCACCACCGTTATCGAGCCATCGGTGTTGATGGTTACTGTGACATTGTCGCAGTGCCCGGCCAAGGCTTCATCTATGGAGTTGTCGACAATTTCATACACCAGATGGTGCAGACCCGCGCTGGAGGTGGAGCCGATATACATGGCCGGCCGTTTGCGTACTGCTGCCAGCCCCTCCAGTATCTTGATGTTCTCTGCGCCGTATTCTTCGACAGCGCCCTGCGTCGTGTTGTCCTGTTCACTCATGTGATTCATTTCCCTCAAACGTCAGATTGCCGCCTTCCACACGGAAAACGGCGCAGTTAACAGCAGCCCCCAGAAGGGCGGGTGATCGTTCGGTTGTTGTAATAAACACCTGGATATCCCGGGTGGTAAGAAAGTCCAGCAAATTTTTGTTTCTGTCAGCATCCAGCTCCGAGCTCATATCATCCAGTAAAAGTAGGGGCGGCTCATTGAAAATTGTCTGAAGATTATCCATCTCGGCCATTTTCAATGCCAGAACAAAGCTTTTTTGCTGACCCTGAGAGCCGAATGATTTAAGTGGCCGCCCGTCCAGCAGAAGCGTCAGGTCGTCCCGATGCGGCCCGGCGGTTGTAGTGCCGTAGCGTTCATCGCTTTTGGCATGGCGCGCGAGTAGCTGTAATAACTCTTCCCGGATTTTGTCTCTGTCCGTTGCCGGCACTCCGTCTGGTCGGTAACTGAGATCTACCGCCTCGTTCCCTCCCGAAATAGTGGTGTAATGCCGTTTGAGACTTTCATTAAGACCAGCAACAAAATGCAGCCGCCGTTCAATGACTTCGGCCCCCAGCTCGGCTAATTTTTCAGTCCATGTATCGAGGCCCGATTTATCGTTGACCTTCAGCAGGTGATTGCGCTGCTTGAGGATTCTTTGATAACTGTGCCAGCAATGCAAATAGCCAATATCACCCATATACACGGCGCGATCAAGAAATCGGCGGCGCGAATCAGGTCCCTGTCTGACCATCCCGGTGTCATCCGGTGAAAAAACAACCGCATTCAATTTGCCGTGCAGATCAGATGCTCGTTGGGTAGCTTTGCCGTCGATTTCAACCCGGCGACCGGCTGATTCCAGAGAAAGCTTGATCTGGTGCTTTACGTTGCCCGACTCTACCGTTCCAAAAACCTGGGCCAAACCTTCGCCATGCCTGATTAAATCCGGCAGGCGCGCGTTTCTGAAGGAACGCGGATTTCCCAAAAGAAATATCGCTTCCAAAAGATTGGTCTTACCTTGGCCGTTGAGCCCATACAGCAGGTTGAAACAGCTGCCCGGTTCAATCCGTGAATTTTCAAGATTACGATAACCGGCAATCGCCAAGTATCTAAGCCGCATCTACCCTCTTTAAAGTCTCATCGGCATGATTACCGCCAGGAAGCTGTCGGATTGTTCCGGGACGATGATTGAAGGAGACAGCTCGTCCTTGAATTTCATCTCAACGTTGTCTGTTTCTGCCACAGCCAATACATCAAGCAGATAACGGGCATTGAACCTGACAGAGAAGGGCTCGCCACCATAAGTGACATCGATTTCTTCCTTTGCATCGCCTAATTCTGGGTTGCTGGAGGATATCTTGATGCTGTTGGCAGAGATATCCAGCATGATTCCTTTGAATTTCTCACTCGAAAGAATCGCCATCCTGCGCACGGAGTGTGTAAAAACCTCTTTACTGATCTTGATGATGCGATCGTTTGCTACCGGCACAACCCGATTGTAGTCTGGAAATTCTCCATCAACCAGCCGCATCACCATGTAGGAATCGCCTCTCTTGATCACGGCGCTGTTGTCCATGAAGCCAAACAAGAGGGAACCGCTGTCCTCGTCGGTGATTTTCTTCATCTCAGAGATGCCTTTTTTCGGCAGGATAACACCTTTGGTAAGCTCAGGTCCAGCGCTGCCCTTAAAGGATCCGGCAGCTATGGAAAGGCGATGGCCGTCAGTAGCAACCATCTTGAGAATCTGTTCACCGCTGGCGGTTACCTCGACCTTGGTAAAAAGTCCGTTCAGGTTGTATTTGGTTTCGTCGTTGCAAATGGCAAAGGAGGTTTTTTCAATCATCCCTTTCAGCAGGTTGCTTTCGATAGCGAACAGGTTTTCTTCCTTGACCGCAGGAAAATAAGGGAACTCCTCGGGAGAAAGCCCAACTATATTAAATTGTACCTTGCCGCATTTTATTTCAACCCAGTCGTTGTCCTTAGTGGAAAAAATTATTTCCTGATTGGGCAATTCCTTCACGATTTCATACAGCTTTTTGGCACCAATGGTTATCTTGCCGGGCGTTGTTACCTCAGCCGGATAGGTGCTTTTCATTCCCACTTCCAGATCGGTAGCGGTCACATACAGCGCTGAATCAGCTGCCTCTATTAAAACATTCGAAAGAATTGGCATGGAAGTCCTCTTTTCGACAATTCCCTGAATCTTTTGTAATGACTTAAGGAATATTTCCTTATCGATCCTGAATTCCATGTCTCGCTCCTTACTATATAGTTTTATAAAGATATAAAAGCTTGTTGTTCTTGTTGGTCCTGTGGATATGGGTAATAACTTCCTATCGCTATGAACTCCCGCATTTTTTCTCTTGTCAGGCCTGTGGATGACTTCAGCTTATAAAAGCTGGTTATCAACAGCTAAAAAGTTATTAACAGTTTTTATCAGCCTTTTACACAGGTAATGTTACTTAAGTAAATTATGTTTGATTTCATCAATAAATTTAGCGAGTTTGTGATCTTCTTTTAGAGCTTTCTCTATTTTTTTTGTTGCATAAATTACAGTAGAATGATCCTTGCCACCAAAACGTGAACCAATATCCGGATAGGAGGCCTTTGTTAAATCACGGCAAAGCCAGATTGCTATTTGACGGGCTTGAACGAAATTTTTAAGCCGCTTGTCTGATTTCAAATCCACAGTTTTTAAACCAAAATAATCTGCTGTAGCTTTTTGAATAAGCTCGACGGTGATATCCTTCCGTCTGTCGCCCAATATATCCTTCAGGCTCTCCTTGGCCATAGTCAGTGTGATGGGTATGCTCTGAAGGCTGCTGAAAGCACCTAGCCGGATCAACATGCCTTCCAGTTCCCGGATGTTGCGGGTATCACTTGAGGCAAGAAAATAGGCAACATCATCCGGTAGGTTGATTCTAAAAAGTTCCGATTTTTTCTTGAGGATGGCTATCTTTGTTTCCAAATCTGGCGGCTGGATGTCCGCAATAAGACCCCATTCAAACCGGGATCTAAGGCGCTCTTCTAAATCCGAAATTTCTCTTGGAAATTTATCGGAAGTAATAACAATCTGCTTGTGCGCCTCATGAAGCGCATTAAAAGTATGAAAAAATTCTTCCTGCGTACCGGTTTTACCAGATATAAACTGGATATCATCAATAAGCAGCACATCCACGTTTCTGAAGCGGCTTCTAAACATGTCCATCTTTTTGAGCCGCAGATGATTGACCATCTCATACATGAATTTTTCAGCTGAACAATAACACACGTTTTTTTCAGGTGAATTCAACCGGATGGTATGTCCGATGGCATTGAGCAGATGGCTCTTACCAAGCCCTACACCACCATAGATGAATAGCGGGTTATAGGTGTCAGCCGGATTATTTGCCACAGACATGGCAGCTGCATGCGCAAACTGATTACCCGTACCGCTGACGAACAAATCAAAAGTATACTTGTTGTTGAGCGGGGTAAAGGCATATTCGACCGGGCCTTTGTTGGGTTCTATCTCCTGGTGACCCTTGATTATCAAATCTTCCGGTAAGATTGTTTCATATTCGGCGTCATTTTCAAGGATGACGAAACTTATCGAGACATTGCAGCCAGCTGTTTTTGAGACAGCATCAACCAGCACCTTTTGGTGATGCTCCTCCAGCCATTCTTTAAAAAACAAGGTTGGTACAGAAAGATAGATGGAATCTGCATCATGATGGCTAAAGAGAATCGGTTTGATCCAGGTCGTAAAATCGCGCTCAGATAAAACTTTTTCCAGATTTTCAATGGCTTGCTGCCAGGCTTCTTGCATAGGAATCATTTCATTATAGCTTTGGTTAACGAGGAGTTATCAACACCTTCATCTTTGAAAAAATATCAGTATTATACGTAGGTTTAAGATATACTTTTATAAAATTTACTGATAAGTTATTAACATGATTTTCAACATCTGTTGATAACTTTTTTTATAATAAAAACAAAAGTTTACAACGATTAATTCAAAAAAAAACACTTTTCAGGAAGCAGAAGATTATCAGAGGCTGTGCTATTTTACAAGGCAAAACAATTGGAAGGGCTGAACAGACAAGATAATAATTTGCTTGACAAGACCCAGCAGCTATGGTTAATAACTCATTTCCTGTAAAATTTTATTAGAGGTGTTGATATGAAAAGAACATTTCAGCCAAGTAATACTTCCCGTAAACGTACCCATGGATTTTTGGTGAGGATGGCCACTAAGAACGGTCGTCTTGTGATCAAGCGCAGAAGGGCTAAGGGTCGCAAAAATCTCTCAGTTCGCATTGCAGCCAAGTAATTCCTGTATTGATGGGGCAAGTCTTAACAGCACGTTTCCCAAGTCTCTGCGCTTGCGGAAACGCGCTGATTTTTTAAGACTATCAGGCTCTACTGACAAGATCACAGTCAAGGGTTTTTTATTGGTCTGGCAGGTCAGTGAGCAGGCTCAAGCACGTCTTGGAGTTACTGTAAGCAAAAAAGTTGGTTGCGCTGTTACCCGCAATCGCCTGAAGCGCTACATTAGAGAGATTTTCAGACATAACCGGCAACTTTTACCATCTGTTGACATGAATGTCATTGCTCGACGTGATTCAGCAACCATGGATTTTCCCTCTGTTCAAAGGGAACTTGAAAAGGCATTCAGATTTATCGGCAAACCCTCATGCTCAAGAGCACCGCGCTCCTTGTAATCAAGCTGTATCAGAAGATGCTTTCGCCGCTTCTTCCCCCGGCTTGTCGCTTCTATCCCTCCTGTTCCGAGTATTCCCGGGTATCCATTTTACGGCATGGGCTGATCAGGGGTGGTTGGCTTTCCCTGCTTCGGCTTTTTAAATGCCATCCTTTTCACCCTGGCGGATATGATCCCGTACCTTAATTGACAGCACAATGGAGCTTTTATGGAAAAACGTGCCTTTTTAGCAGTGATTCTTTCAATAGCAGTTTTCTACATTTTTTCCACGTTTTTCGGCCCTGAAAAAAAGCCGACCCAGATACCGGCCACCGCCCCATCTGCTTCTTCAACAGCTTCATCTGTCCCGCCGGTGTCTCAGCAAGATGGCACAGCGGCATCTGCTACAGCCAGCACAGTACCAACCACGGTAGTACAAAAAGATGTCGTAGTGGAAAGCGAACTTTTTACGGCTGTTTTTTCCTCCCGTGGAGCCAGTCTGAAAAGCCTGACTCTAAAAAAATATCGTGAGCAGATAACGCCGCCTGCTAATCCGGTTGTTCTTGGCGCAAATGCGGATCCGGCAATCTTCAACTTTGCTACACGCGCTACCGGCTTTAATCTTCCGGAGAGTGCAGTTTATGTAGCGGATGCAGATAAGGTCTCTCTGAAAAACGGTGAGAACCGACAACTGATCTTCAATTATGTCTCCGGGCAAGGTTTCACAGTTCGTAAAATCTATAGTTTTGCCGGTAATTCCTATGCCATTAAACTGGACACCCAGGTAATCAATAATTCTGCTGCTGCGCTTACCGGATCTATTCAGCAGGTTATGACCTACCCGGCTGAACCAAAGGTCAAGGACAACCGCTTCGACACTGCTGGTTTTTATATATTCACCGATAACAGTTTAAAAACCGACAAGGTTAAGGATGTGGCAGCAGTATCTAAAAAATACGATAAAACAATTCTCTGGGACGGTTTTGCCGACAAGTACTTCATGACAGCCCTTTTGTCAGAGAAAAACAGCATTGCTTCTGTAGAACTTAAAAAGAATGCGGCTGGCTTCCTGGAGTCAGTCGCCTCCTCTCCCCAAATCGTTGTAAATCCCGGTCAGTCAGCGACTGTAGCGCAGCGTCTTTTTGTCGGTCCCAAGGACATTGACATACTCAAGGCGCAAGGTAATTCTCTGGAACAGTCCCTGGATCTGGGCTGGTTTACGGTCATTGCCAAACCGCTTCTTTACTCTCTTAAATTTTTCTACGGCTACGTTGGTAATTATGGGGTCGCAATAATCATCATCACGGTCATTCTTAAGCTGTTCTTTTTCCCGCTGACCCATAAAAGCTACAAGTCCATGAAGGGTATGCAGAAGATCCAGCCCAAGATGGCTGAACTGAAAGAGAAACATAAAAATGATCGCGATGCCATGAACAAGGCGGTCATGGAACTTTATCGAGACCACAAGGTTAATCCTCTCGGCGGCTGCCTGCCGATGGTCGTACAGATCCCGGTCTTTTTCGCCCTTTATAAAGCGCTGATGTTTTCTATCGAACTGAGACACGCCCCGTTTTTCCTGTGGATCACCGATCTGGCTGGTCCAGATAATTTGTTTGGTCAGTTGTTGCATCTACCATTTGTAATAGGCCCGTTGCCTCTGCTCATGGGTGCCTCTATGTTTGTTCAGCAAAAGATGACCCCTTCCCAGATGGATCCGGTGCAACAGAAAATGATGCTGGCCCTGCCGGTTGTTTTCACATTCATGTTTCTCGGTTTCCCCTCCGGTTTGGTTCTTTACTGGCTGGTCAACAACATACTTACTATCGGCCAGCAAATGTATATCAATAAACTGGTCAAGGATTAGCAGCAAGGAGTAGCTCATGTATATCCGCGATACAATAGCGGCAATCAGTACTCCTCCGGGAAACGGCGGAATTGGAATCATCCGTGTTAGCGGTCCTCAGGCTGAAATAATCGGCGACACTATCTTCAGACCCGCGAAAGACGGTGGCCTAATCAGCCACCGTCTTTATTTTGGCACCATCTGGGACCAACAATGTAATGAACTGATTGACGAGGCTATGGCCGTAATGATGCGCGCCCCGCATTCCTATACCCGTGAAGATGTCCTCGAGCTGCACTGTCACGGAGGCATGCTGGTGGTTGAGCGTGTACTGGCTTTAACACTTGCTAGTGGCGCTCGCCTGGCCGAACCGGGTGAGTTTACTAAACGGGCATTTCTCAACGGACGCATCGATCTTGTCCAGGCTGAATCGATCATGGATATCATCGGTTCTCAGACAGAGGCGGCTTTGAAGCTGGCCCAACGCCAGCGTGCCGGGCTGCTTTCGCAAAGTATCTCTGAGGCACGCCTACTCTTGTTAAATGCTCTGGCGCTTGTCGAAGCGTATATTGACTTCCCTGAAGATGATATCGGGCCGGCAGATACCGTAGCAATCAGTTCGGCCATTGATAGTGCTCGACAGATAATTACCGGCTTAGTGGCCGGTTTTGAAGAGGGTCGTATTTTACGGGAAGGGATCGCCGTTCTCATTATTGGTAAGCCTAATGCCGGCAAATCAAGCCTGCTTAACCGTTTGCTTAACGAGAACCGTGCCATAGTCACCCACTTACCCGGTACCACTCGTGATATTATTGAGGAGACTATAAACTTGGGAGGTCTTCCAGTTCGGCTTCTGGACACCGCCGGTATCCGTCACACCACTGATATGATCGAGCAAGAAGGTATTAATCGTGCCCTTGACGAGATCCCGCAGGCCGACCTCGTGTTATTTGTGGTCGACTCTTCGCGCCCCTATGATTCCGAAGATCGACTGATTTGTGAAGCCCTGGCAAATAGTAAGGTTATATTGGTAACCAATAAAAGCGATTTGCCACCGGTTATTGATATCCCGGCTGCATTTGGTGTCTGGGAGAAGTGTGATATATCTGCCAATACCGGCGCAGGTGTTGACAAGTTAAAAGAAGCGGTAAGGACCAGCTTCCTTCATCAGAACATGTCAGACAGCCGCGAATTTGTCACCATATCCCGTGCCCGGCATCGCGATGCCTTGAGTGCAGCCGATGTAATTCTTGGCCAGGTTAAGGACGGACTTAAAGTTGGGGCCAACCTTGAGCTATTGGCAATTGATCTGCGTGAGGCTTTATCCGCAATAGGATCAGTTACCGGTCAGACCACTAACGATGAGGTGCTGGATCTGATATTTTCTTCATTCTGTATCGGCAAATAACATGTTTCACGTGAAACATTTGGATGGTTTTTATCGATGATGACCTATCAACAAGATTATGATGTTATTGTAGTAGGGGCCGGCCATGCCGGCTGTGAAGCTGCCTTGGCAGGTGCCCGCATGGGCTGCTCTACCCTGCTTCTTACAATTAATCTGGATGCTGTGGCACTGATGTCATGCAACCCTGCCATTGGCGGCTCAGCCAAGGGTCATCTGGTTAAGGAGATCGATGCCCTGGGTGGAGAGATGGGCAAAAATATCGATGAGACCGGCATCCAGTTCCGTATCCTGAACACACGTAAAGGCCCGGCTATCAGGGCGTCTCGAGCCCAGGCCGATAAGCAGCTTTATCGCTTGCGGATGAAGCGTGTTTTGGAACAGCAGGACAACCTTTTCCTTAAGCAGGGCGAGGTAACGGCGCTATTTTTTGAAGCAGGCGAACTTCGCGGTGTGGATACCCGTTCAGGAATTCGCTTTTTAGGTAAGACTGTGGTTCTGACCACCGGTACCTTTATGCGTGGGTTGATCCATATCGGACTTAACAACTACCCTGGCGGACGCGCCGGTGACCTACCCTCTGTTGGCCTTTCCGACCAGCTTCGCGATCTCGGACTTGAGGTTGGCAGATTGAAGACCGGTACTCCGGCCCGCCTTGACAGTCGTACAATTGATTTCTCAAAGCTGGAGCCGCAATACGGGGATGATCCGCCAATACCCTTCTCTTTTACTACTGAACGTATCACTATGCCGCAAGTGCCCTGCCATATCGCCTATACCAATCCCCGCAGCCATGAGATCATTCGCTCCGGACTGGATCGTTCGCCGTTGTACGCCGGCATCATTGAAGGGATCGGTCCTCGTTACTGCCCTTCAATAGAAGATAAAGTAGTACGCTTCCCGGATAAGGAGCGTCACCAGACCTTTATCGAACCCGAGGGTCTGGATACTGTCGAGGTTTATCCCAGTGGCATGTCGACTTCACTGCCGATTGATATCCAGATACCTTTTTATCGTTCCATTGTAGGTTTGGAGTTGGTCGAGATTATGCGTCCGGCCTACGCCATTGAATATGATTATGTCGATCCGATTCAGCTGCACACCTCTCTGGAAACCAAAAAATTCCGCAATCTTTATCATGCCGGACAAATTAATGGTACTTCCGGTTATGAAGAGGCTGCTGCACAAGGCCTTATGGCCGGTATAAATGCGGCTCTTCGGGTCAAGGGTAAACCAGCTCTTATTCTAGATCGAAGTGAAGCCTATATCGGTGTGATGATCGATGATCTGATCACTCTCGGCACCAAAGAACCTTACCGGATGTTTACCTCGCGGGCCGAGTATCGTCTGTTATTAAGGGAGGATAACGCCGACCTGCGGCTCAGGGAACAAGGGCACGCCGTTGGCTTGGTACCGGAAGAGGTTTATCTTCAGTTTGTCAACAAGCGCCAAATGATTGAGGCGGAATGTGCCCGCATCCTGTCGTTTCGTCCAGCAATGACTCCTTCTCAGCAGGAAACCCTTAAAGACATCGGTTTGAAGGATATTCAAAAGGGCATCACGCTGGAGCAGTTACTCAAACGGCCCGAGATCACCTATAGTGAACTGTCGTCTATCGATGATGTTTCACGTGAAACACCGCGTGACGTGCGCGAACAGGTCGAGATTCAGGTTAAATATAAAGGCTACATCGAGCGCCAGCAGGAACAGGTGGATCGGGCACGCAAGCTGGAGAGTACCTTGTTGCCGGAAGGACTGGATTACTTCTCAATCACCGGCCTGACCACCGAAGTGCGCGAGAAGTTCAGCCGAGTTCGGCCAGATACCTTGGGTCAAGCATCGCGTATTCCAGGGGTTACCCCGGCTGCAATAACGGTGCTGTCGATAGCCCTCAAAGCCGGTGCTTGGAAAAATATCCCGGCTTCACATGGTGACGCGCATGATTAGGCCTTTGCTAAAATTGGGTTTGCAGGAGTTGGGTCTGGATATCTGTGAAGAAGAAATTTTGCAATTTGAAATTTTTACCGACGAACTCAAAAAATGGAATCACAAGGTTAACCTGACCAACATAACCTCGGACGAAGATATTGTGGCAAAGCATCTACTCGACTCGATAGTAATTGCCAATCTTATTAAAGAAGGTGAAAACGTACTGGACATAGGTTCTGGAGCCGGATTTCCGGCGATACCCTTGAAAATAGTCAAGCCGGATGCTGAAATTGTATCAGTCGATGCCGTTAACAAAAAAATTCTTTTTCAAAAACATGTCTCGCGCATCTTGAAATTCAAAAAGTTCGAAGCTTTGCACGTAAGAGTTGAAAAAATGCCGGCTACCCATGCACAACGCTTTGATGTAATTACTTCTCGTGCATTTTCGCAGCTTGATCAATTTGTCGACTTCGCCGCTCCTCTTCTCGCTGAGGGGGGACGCATGATTGCTATGAAGGGACCAGCTGCGATTGATGAGTTAAGTAAAGTCGAGGCAGGGCTGCTGAAAAAGGGATTCGAAATTTCGGCAATTCTGCCTTATTTTTTACCGCTCAACAAAGGCGAACGTAATCTCATTGTGATCAGAAGCCTGAGGCCGCACTGAATGGGCGTTTAGGAGTTGAAATTAAAATTAGCCTGTTTGATCAGGTTTTGCGTTGTTAGCCATGCCTTTCCCTCCCTAATATCTGAAAATCAATTCTAGGGAGAATTTGGAGGGCTCATTGCAAAAAGCACCCTGGTCGGCGGTTTTTTATTAGAATGAAGTTGCAGACCGGGTCATTCTGCACTAAAGTGAATAGATAACTCTCGAGTATCAGAGATGGGGGAAGTCAATGAAGAAACTATTCTGCATATTGCTCATTGCGGCACATCTTTCTGCCTGCGCTACTTATGAGAGACGGGCAGTATCTTTTCGTCCACCTCAAGATTATTCCAACTACCAGGACGCAGGTGGGTTAATTGTTGGGGCTGAAGCCTATGCAGAAGCGAAAAAGGCCGAAGATGCCTTTGGCTTTGATATTCAGGGCGCGGGAGTGTTACCGGTCCAATTGGCCTTGGACAATAAAAGCGGCCAAGCAATAGAGGTTGTTGCCGGCCAAACCTTTTTGATCGATGCCTCCAACCGGTACTGGAAGGTCCTTACAAATCGTGAGGCTATGGACCGGGTTGACAAGGCTACCCAAGCAGCATCAGTTGGTGGTGGCGCGGCTAAGGGAGCAGCCCTGGGTGCTGCTGCCGGAGCGGTCTTGGGGCTGGCCATTGGGATAGTTTCCGGACGTGGCGTTGGAACGGCGGTGCTAAAAGGTGGCGTGCTTGGGGGCGCCGGTGGTGGCGTGATCGGTGGTGCCGGCAAGGCTGGTGACGATCGGGAACGGCAGTATCGGATTTCTGAAGATGTCCGCGAAAAGGGAGTTGAAGGAAAGACAATGGCAAACGATACACTGGCCAGCGGCTTCATTTTTTTCCCAAGCGAGGCCGAAACCGCCAAGGAATTACGCTTACAGCTCAGATTCCTGAATTCAGGCAGAATTCAGACGCTTAATATGAAATTGAAATAGCAATGGATGTTCGCATCTATTATGAAGATACCGATGCAGCCGGTGTTGTATATCACGCCAATTATCTTAAGTTTTTAGAACGCGCCCGCAGCGAATATTTTCGCGACCGTGGCTTCTCGGTAGCAGCGCTTGCCGCTGATGGATTTGTCTTTCCAGTGGTGCGTATTGAGATCGATTTCAAGGCGCCAGCCCTGCATGACGATCTTATCACTGTCCTTACCCAACCCGAGCGAATCGGCGGTTCATCATTTACATTACGACAGCAGATTGTGCGCAGGTCAGACAATCGGCTGCTGATTGACTCCTTGGTCAAATTGGCCTGTATAAATCCACAATTTAAGGCAAGGCGTCTGCCGGCTGCGATAAGAGAGGTACTTGAGACGGAATCCACTCCATCTTGAATGCTTTTGGCATGGTGGCCGTCCAATTAGGGGCTAACGCCCGATTGAGATTCAAAAATGAGATTCAGAATCTGAAAAAACTGAAAATGATAAGCTAGTTAGTCGAATCACAAGGAAGGTTGTTTTACATACTAATGTTAGAACTAGCAGGAAACGCTGCCCAGCAGCGCATAGACAGGGATGAGGCGCTCAGGCTGCTTGTTGATGTGGACCTGCTGCCTCTCGGCCAGGCTGCAGACAAAATACGTCGCAAATTACATCCTGAAAATGTCGTGACGTTTGTAGTTGACAGGAATGTGAATTATACCAACATTTGTGAATCAAAATGCAGTTTTTGCGCCTTTTACAGAGATCATGAAGCTGCTGACGCCTATGTACTAAGCTATGATGAGATTTTTGCCAAGATTGCGGAGCTTGTGAGTCTGGGGGGTACCCAGCTCCTCATGCAGGGGGGGCTTAATCCGGATCTCAAGATCGATTTTTTCATGGAGCTGTTCCAACAGATCAAGGCCCGTTTCCCTTCAGTGCAGAACCACTCGCTTTCACCGGCCGAGATTAACTGCATTGCCTCCAATTCCGAACTGTCTCTGCAGGAAACGCTTGAAACGCTTCAGAAAGCCGGCCTCGATTCCATACCGGGCGGTGGTGCCGAGATTCTGGTGGATACTGTGCGAAGCAGCATCTCCCCCAAAAAGATCGGCTGGCGGCAGTGGGCCGATGTGATGCTCAAGGCTGCCAGTCTCGGCATGCCGACTACTGCTACCATGATGTTTGGCAGCCGAGAGAAGCCCGAGGATATAGTGGAACATCTTTTCAGGGTGCGCGAGCTGCAGGATAGCGGCGGATCATTTACCGCCTTCATCCCCTGGACCTACCAACCGGGTAATACTGAGTTGGGCGGGACAACTGCCACTGGTGTGGAATATCTCAAGGTACTCTCTCTGGCGCGTATAGTGCTGGACAATGTTCCGAATATTCAGGCTAGTTGGGTCACCCAAGGTGCCAAAATGGCCCAGGTGGCTTTGTTTTTCGGGGCTAATGATCTGGGCGGCACTATGCTGGAAGAGAATGTGGTCGCAGCGGCCGGATGCAGCTTCCGCATGTCCCAGGAAGAAATGATAAATATTATTCGGTCGGCCGGATTCAGGGCTGCCCAGCGTACAACCACCTACAGCCTCGTCAAGGAGTTTTAGTTTGACGCTTTACCTACAGCAAGCCGAAGCTTGCGAAATTATAACCGATACAGAGCGTTTGTCAGAAGTTGCTGGTCTTCTGGGGCGTGAAACCGAGTTGGCTGTCGATCTGGAAATGGACTCACTCCATCATTATCAGGAAAAGGTCTGCCTGATGCAGATTTCGACCCGCAGCGGCAGCTGGTTGATAGATCCATTGGCGCTTAAGGATCTATCGCCACTGGCGGTTGCACTGACTGATCCAAAGATAAAGATTATCATGCATGGCTCTGATTACGATATCCGTTCCTTGCATCGTGATTTTGGTATCGAGATCGATAACCTGTTTGATACGATGATAGCCGCTCGCTTTCTGGGTCTATCGGAATTCGGTCTGGCGGCGCTTCTCAAGGTGCGTTTTGGCGTAGAGCTGAACAAAAAGTATCAAAAGGCCGACTGGAGCAAACGTCCGCTCAGCAGTGAGATGCGTGCCTATGCTACCGCCGATACTGCCTATCTTCTTGCGCTGTACGATCAGCTTCGAAATGAGCTGGAGGAGAAAAACCGCCTTTTTTGGCTGGAAGAAGAATGTCGTCTGGTATGCCAGGCGCGCATGTCCGAGAAGGAAGGCCCCCTGTTCCTTTCCTGCAAAGGCGCTGGCAAGCTGAAAGGACGCAGTCTGGCAATTCTGGAGCAGCTGTTGCAACTGCGAGATCGATTGGCGCGGGAGCTGGATCGGCCCCCTTTCAAGGTGTTTTCCACGGAGACTCTTCTGGAAATAGCTGAAAAAAGGCCTCGTAGCCTGGCTGAGCTGGCGGCGATAAAGGGTATGACACCCGGACAGGTCCATCGCTACAATGAGAGCATCCTGGCCGCATTGGCCGCCGCACTGCTTCTGCCGGAACAGAGTTTGCCGCGTTTTCCACGCCAGCGTCGTGAAGAGCCGATCGAAGGTACTAAAGAGCGGCTGAAGTTGCTCAAGTCCTGGCGGGAGCAAAAAAGCTCCCAGCTGGCACTGGAGCCGGGCGTACTGGCTCCCAACTGGCTTCTTGAGGGGGTGGCGGATCTGAATCCGGTCTCTCTTTCAGATCTGGATAGTATCCCCGGAATGCGCGAGTGGCAGAAAGGATTATACGGGAGCGAGTTGTTGTCGGTGCTGGCCGCAGTAGAATAATAGGAGCAGAAAATGGAACAGCCCTACCTGAGTATTGTCATACCTGTATATAACGAGGAATCCAATCTGGTTCCTTTGATCGAGCGTCTCTATCCGGCCGTACAGGAGACGCAAAAAAGCTTTGAAATCATTTTTACTAATGACGGCTCCCGTGACCGTTCATTGGAGATTTTGCGCCACATGGTTGAGACTTACCCAGGGGTCAAAATAATCGAATTCAATGGTAATTTTGGCCAGCACATGGCGATTCTGGCCGCCTTCGAGGTTTCCCGTGGAGAGATCGTCATTACCCTGGATGCCGACCTGCAGAACCCGCCCGAGGAGATTCCTCGCCTGGTAGCCGAGATCGAAAAGGGGCATGATGTCGTCGGTACTATTCGGCAGAAACGCCAGGACACCCTTTTTCGCAGGCTGGCATCGCGGGTCGTCAACATTACAACCAACAAGATGACCGGCATGAAGATGAATGACTACGGCTGCATGCTGCGGGCCTATCACCGCTACGTGGTAGACAATATCAACCGCTGCCGGGAAACAACCACCTTTATCCCGGCCCTGGCCCAGACCTTTGCATCCAACCCGACCGAGATTGAAGTGGCTCATGCAGAACGTTCGCAGGGGGAAAGCAAATATTCCTTTTATAAGCTGATCCGGCTCAACTTCGATCTGATGACCGGTTTTTCCGTGGTGCCGCTACAGCTTTTTGCTCTGCTAGGCCTAATTACAGCGGTGCTGTCGCTGGCCTTTGCCATGTTCCTGCTGATCAGGCGCTTTATTGTGGGCGCCGAGGTTGAGGGCGTTTTTACCCTGTTTGCTATTTTGTTCTTCTTTATCGGCATCATCATCATGGGTATCGGTATTGTTGGCGAGTATGTGGGACGGATTTACCAAGAAGTAAGGAAGCGACCCCGTTTTGTAATTCGTCGTACCTATGGTTTTGACGAATAAAGGCCGGTTTTCTGGATCTCTAAGCCCGCCCGCCTTAATCATTTCCAGGGATATACCATTTGTTAGCGCATTTTTCGTTTTAGGATATAAAGATGAATTCAAATAAATTGGTTGTCTGCGCCTATCATACGGTCGGCTATCGCTGTATTCAGGAGCTTTTGCGGCAGGGGGCCCAGATTGAGCTGATCTTTACCCATGAGGATTCGCCTAACGAGGAAATCTGGTTTGAATCGGTACGGGAGTTGGCCGAGCAGAACGGCATCCCCTACCTGACCAGCGACATTTCACTACCTGAAAATCTTGAGCGGGTGCGGACGCTGGCTCCCGATTTCATTTTTTCCTTTTATTATCGAAACATGATCAAGCCGGCCGTGCTGGAGATTCCTCGGAACGGGGCTCTTAACCTGCACGGTTCCTATCTGCCCAAGTACCGTGGGCGCGTGCCGGTCAACTGGGCTGTGATCAACGGCGAGACCGAGACCGGCGCCACCCTGCACTATATGGTTGAGAAGCCGGATGCCGGCGATATCGTTGATCAGGAGCAGATCGCCATCGCCTTTACCGACACGGCCCAGGATGTCTTTCATAAGGTAACCCAAGCGGCGGTGACAGTCCTGGCCCGGACCTGGCCGCTACTCCAAAACGGAGAAGCCCAGCGCATACCGATGGATCTTCCAGGCAGTTATTTCGGCGGCCGAAAACCAGCCGATGGGCTGATCGACTGGACCCGACCGGCAATCCAGATCTACAACCTGATCCGAGGCGTGACCCACCCCTACCCTGGTGCCTTTACCCATGTCGGCTCTAAAAAGCTGATTATCTGGCAGGCCTGGCCGCTGCAAGGTTCCGGTGAGCCGGGACGTATTCTGTCTCATAACCCGCTTTTAGTGGGCACCGGCGAAGGAGTACTGGAGATCAGGTCGCTACAGCTAGAAGGCGAAGCTGAAACCGCACCAGCAGATCTTTTATCAATTGAGACGATGAACTTTGAATAAAAACTGCCGACTGAATGGGCCTTATGCGCGTCTTATTTCAATCGCTTAGCCCATTTACAGAGTCGGTGACAAAGGAGATAGTTGCATGAAAGTATTGATCCTGGGCGTAAACGGGTTTATCGGCAATGCCCTCACCCACCGCATTCTCACCACCACCGATTGGGAGGTCTTTGGTCTGGATATGGCCTGTGACAAGCTGGAGCGCTCCCTGGGTGATCCCCGCTTCCATTTTTTGGAGGGTGACATCACCATTAACAAAGAGTGGATCGAGTACAACATCAAGAAGTGTGATGTGGTACTGCCACTGGTTGCGATTGCCACGCCGGTTACCTACGTCAAGGATCCGCTGCGGGTTTTCGAGCTTGATTTCGAAGAAAATCTCAAGATCATTCGGCTGTGCCATAAGTACAAGAAACGGGTGATCTTTCCCTCTACCTCCGAGGTCTACGGCATGAGTCCCGACAGCGAGTTTGATGAAGAAAACTCGCCTTTAGTGCTGGGTCCGATTGCCAAGGAACGCTGGATCTATTCTTGCGCCAAGCAGATGCTTGACCGGGTAATCTATGCCTATGGCCAGCATGAGGGGCTGGACTTTACCCTATTCCGCCCCTTCAACTGGATCGGTCCCAAGCTGGACAGCATCCACACCGCCAAGGAAGGCAGCTCGCGCGTCCTGACCCAGTTTCTCTACAGCATTCTGGCCGAAGAGCCGATCCAGCTGGTAGATGGCGGCAATCAGCGCCGCTCGTTCACCTTTATTGAGGATGGGATCGATTGTCTGATGAAGATCATCGCCAATGAAAACGGTTGTGCCAATGGCAAGATCTTCAATATCGGCAATCCCGCGAATGATCTGTCGGTCAAGGAGCTGGCCAATAAGCTGCGTGACATGGTGGCTGAATTTCCGCTTTACAAGGAAAAGGCCGCCCGCTGTCAGATTATCGAGACCTCTTCGGACACTTTTTACGGCAAGGGTTACCAGGACATGCTGACCCGGGTGCCTTCGGTTCGGCAGGCCAAGGAGTGCCTGGGATGGGAGCCGGTGACCAGCATCGATGATGCCCTCAGAAAAACGCTGGAGTTCTATCTGGTCGATGAACGGGAAAAGCTCTCCGAATTTCTATAAGCCAAAGCATGTTATCACTACAAATACATGTTGCTGATGGTGTTTTGCAGGGCGCCTTTAATCCGGCTGCTGGTGGCTTGAAAGCTTATGCTCGTTTTCAGGGTTCTGCTTTTGGTCTTTGTAGTCTCTGTTCAGGCCGGCAATGAACCGCCGTGGCTTCACGCTAATCGAGATCGTGGTCGTACTGGCGATAATTGCGCTGGCAATGACGCTGGTAATCCCGCGTCTGCCGGCCCGTGAACACGAAAACCTGAAAAGTTCTGCCAGTACCTTGGCAACGACCCTGCGCTATCTGCAGGATCGGGCCGCTACTGCCAGAACGAATTATTATCTGCGTATCGAGCCGGGAACGGAAACGCTGAAGATTCTGGAGGCAGGGGCGGATGGGAGCGAGAAGGAGCCCGGTGACCCCTTGTTGCAAAAACGGCCGCTCAAGGAGGATATCCAGGTTGCCGATGTGGTTATACCCCGTCTGGGCAAGATAACTGAGGGGCAGGTACGGCTTGATGTCGGTATGGGGGGGCTGCGTGATTTTGTTATCTTTCACCTGCGTTCGCCCGACGGCAGTTTCTGGACAGTCATGGCGTTTCCCTCCAGCGGTAAGGTCAAGCTGTATCAGGGCTACCAGGAGGAACCGCTATGACAGCGGATCGCAGAGTAGCGTGTAATTCTAATTTTTTTATAGGATTCTCAGCCGCTTTTGAAGGTGATTTGTTATGAGGCGGGGGTTTACGCTACTCGAGGTAATGGTGGCCCTGGCAATAATGGCAGGAGTCATTTTGACGGTTCTGGGTGCTGTTAACTACCATCTGGGGATCATTGCCAATGAGCGTGACAGCACCGCCTTGACTATATTGGCACGGGCTAAAATGGCCGAACTGGAGCAGGCACCTCTCCAGACAAAAAGCGAAGGCAGTTTTGCTCCGGCCCACCCTGAGTTGAAGTGGCAGACCGAGCTGTTGCCTACCAAGCTGCCGACACTTCAGAAACTGGTTGTGCGGGTCCGTCGGGATGGCGATAAACAGGAGGTGGCGCTTGAGCGCTATCTTGCGCCGAAATAACGGCTTTACACTGCTGGAGGTGTTGATCGCTGTGGTGCTGCTGGGAATTCTTTCCACAGCGTTGTACGGCAGCTATTTTGCCGTGCTACAGGCCAGGGACAGATCGGCTGAGGGCATGGAGGCGCGCCGTGAGCTGGGAAGCACTCTCGACCTGTTGCGAAGAGAGATCGACTCAGCCAAATACGATTCCGGTGACAAATCAAAACATCTGCGCTTTGTGGTTGAGGACCGCGATATTTTTGGTAAACCAGCCTCCACCCTGGAACTGACCACTCTGGCCCCGCCGGCCAATCAGGCGCGTAGCGAATCAGGCATCATCAATGTCCAGTATCGTCTGCAGGAAAAAGACAAGCAACTCATCCTGACCCGTCGTGAACAGGACATCTTGCTGGAAGTTGAAAAAGTACCGGTTTATCCGCAGATGGAGCGGATCAGCAGCTTTCTGGTGGAGTGCTACGATGGTTCCAAGTGGCTCAAAACCTGGGATACAGCTCTGAATAACGGGCTGCCAAAACAGGTCCGTATTACAGTACAGTTCGAGGAAAATGGCCATCTGGTAGATTTTAGCGTCTATTCTCAGCCAAGGCTGGTGATCGGCTCATGACCGACCGGTCCGGATTGGGCAGAGGCGGGTTTGCCCTGGTCTTGACGTTGGTTGTGACCGCCCTGATGATGGCGGTGGCAGCCGAATTGATCCATCAGGTATATGTGGATACCTCACTTAGCCGAGGGTTCCGCGACGGACAACAGGCCTCACTATTAGCCGGATCCGGCATTGAAGGGGGCGCCAAGCTGATTCAGCTGGTCATCACTAACCAGGACTATAGCTCACTGTCCGATAAATGGGCTTCACCGTTAAAGCTGGATGATGAAACCGGTTCAATTGAGATCACCGCCTCCGAGGAAAGCGGAAAAATCAATCTGAACAATCTGGTGCAACCAAACGACAGCCTGGATGAATTTACTCTGAAGGCGCTCAAGCAACTTGGTAAACGGCTGCAGGTCCCGGATCAATGCTGGACCGCCCTGGCCGACTGGTTGGACAGTAATGACCTGCCGCAATCGAACGGGGCCGAGACCAGCTATTATAAAACCTTGAAACCCCCTTACAGCGCCCGTAACGGAAAACTGGCAACCTTGGCCGAATTGTCGCTGATCAAGGGTTTTACTTCGGATGTGGTGGCCAGGTTGCGACCCTTTGTAACTACCTATGCCAGTCAAACCGGGATCAACATAAATACCGCCCCCCAGGAGGTCATTGCTGCACTGGATACGAGCATTGACGACCGTCTGGCCGAGCGGATTATTGAAGAGCGTAAACTGAAACCATTCAGCGGGCCAGGGGATCTTTCGCGGGTAGACAGCAAGCTTTCCATCGCGCTAGCCGGAAAGATAGGTGTCAAAGGGAGTCTCTATCGCATTACAGCGGTGGGTCTGGTCAAGGATACCGCCCGGACTGTGGAGGCGGTGGCGCGGATTTCAGGGGGGAAACCGGAATATCTGTCCTGGCAGGAATATTAATTGTGTGTTGTCGTGCAGTACACTGGTTATGAGGTTTTAAATGGACTATTTAATCATCCATGTTGAAGAACAGCAGGTGACTGCTGCCCGCTTTGGGTTCTCCGGGAGAACCGCAAGCCTGGTCGGTGCGGCTCATTTCCCGCTGGGAGAAGAACAGGATCTGGCCTCGGTGGCACGCCAGATTGCTAAGGGCAGCAATGGCTCTCCGCGGATCGTACTCTGCCTGTCCCCGGCTTTGTTTGCCCAGCGAACCCTGGAGTTACCACTGACCGATCTGCGCAAGGTGCGCGAGGTTCTGGCTGTACAGCTACAGGGTGAGATCGCCCTGCCGATCGAAGAGGCGGTCTTTGATGCACTACCGGTGGCCGAGGGAAAATTTCTGGCGCTGTGGACCAAAAAAGCCGACGTTGCCCGGGCCATTGCTGTTTTCAAAGAAGCTGGTCTGGAACCGCAATTTGTCAGCTCAACTCCATTCTCGTGGGGGTTTCTGCCCGGGGCCACAACCGATTGCGCCTTATGCGACGGAGGGGCGGTGGCCATCATTGCCAAAGGACGCCTGGCCTTTATTCGTGCCATCAGTGCGAATGGCCCTGTCCGGCAGCTAGGCTCCACCCTTTCGGCTCTTGAACTGGCCGGTGTTGGCCTCCCGCCACGCCTGTTTGTTTTTGGAAGTCAGGCCGAGACACTGGTAGCCGCCAACGAACTGCCGTTGACGCCCGAACTTCTGGAACTACCGGTAGAACAGGCCAAGGTCTTTAGAAACGCCGATAATTTTGATCAACTGGCCGGTCTATATGCAGTGGCTCGCGCCTGCCATACCGGTGCCATGCCTGATTTCCGCCGCGGTGATCTGGCCTGGACCGCCGGAAACTTGAAAACCAGGAAGAAGCTGATCCTGACCGCTATCCTGGCCTTGCTGGTCATTCTGCTTCTGTTTGTCTCCAAAGGGCTTCAATATCGGGCCGCGCGCAGTGATCTGGCCTCGCTGAACAACTCGATTACCGCCATCTACCGGGAGATATTCCCGAGCCGCGCCAAGGCCGTGGATGAAGTTGCCGAAATAAAGGGTGAGATCAGGAAGTTATCCGGCCTGGAGAACGGAAGCGGGATTGTGGATATCCTCAAGCAGCTGGCTGAGGCCAAAGGCGCCACTATCAATGGGCTCTATGAAGCCGAGCTCGAGGGGAGCGCGGTGCGAATAAAGGGGGATGCCAGATCTGCCCAGGCTGTTAATGATTTTAAGGCCAGTCTGGCACCGTTGATGACCACCATTGAGTTGGGCGAGGTTAAAAGCCGGCCGGATGGCACGGTTACCTTCTCGCTGACCGGCACCTTGAAGGAGGTGAAGAAATGAGACTCCTGACCGATGCCCTGGAAGCATGGCGTAACCTGGATAATCAGGTGCGCTTGCGGGCAGGTTACATACTGATCGCACTTTTGGCGACCATCATGGCCTGGACGGCCCTGGCCGGAAAAGTGGCTGATCTGGAACGGAAACGCAAGGCCCGCGAGGTCGTTCTAAAAGAGATGCTGCCGCTCAAGGTTGCTTATCGCTCGGCTAAATTTTCATCGAATAAATTGAATGAACGTCTGGCAATGGTCCGTGCTGATGACTCTCCTGCCAAAATAATCGAAGAGATCGGCATCAAGGGCAAGGGTGTCAGGATCACCCCCCTCAAAGGCGAGGAACGCGGCGGTTTTATCGAGGATGCTGCCGATATAAAAATTGACGGGCTGACTGCCAACGAAGCCATTAACCTGCTTTATCGGTTGGAAAAAGGTAGCCGGCCGCTGGTGGTGAAGAAGGCCAATTTGCGGGTCAGATTCGAGGATCCTTCCCGTTTTGACCTGGCTCTGGTTATGGCGCTGCTAAAACCGGTCCCCGGGGCTGCTAAATGACAACGCGGCAGCGCCTGCTGAAAGGCTTGGTTCTGGCAGTGGCCGGACTGGGTCTTTTCCTGGTGTGCATCTACATATTTCTCCCGTCGGAGCGAATCAATTCCACCATCAACCAGGTGCTGGCAGGCCAGGGGCTGTTGCTATCCCCCGCCGGCCACAAAACCCTCCTTCCCGGTCTGGCCTGGGACAACCTGCAACTCTCCTCCGAGCAGGGTGCTTTGGTCCGCTGCGAGCGGCTTAAGGTACGACTTCTTCTGTTGCCGCTATTGACCGGTCGGGCCACGCTGAAAGGAGCGGCATCCATCGGCGCCGGCCAGCTGAAAGCCGATATTGGCCTGACCGGAAAGCAGGCACTTGATCTCCAGGCTCAAGGTATCAATCTGGCTGATATCCCTTTCTTTAAAACAGTCCTGGGAGCCAGGATGGGGGGCAGCTTGCGGAGCGAAGGGCTAGTTAAACGGGGGCCTAAAGGGCTGAATGGTGAATTGAAGCTGGAAGTCCGCCAACTGGAATTTTCCGGTGTCAAGCTGGGTGCCTTTCCGCTACCGGATGTTTCCAAACTGAGTTCACAGGGGATGGTGCGGGTAACCAACAACAGGATTCGACTGGAAAGCTTTACCCTGCAGGGCGACGGGATCTACATGCGACTTTCCGGAGATATCCCCAGCGGAGCAAATGCAATCAATCTTCCGCTTAACCTGTCTCTGGAGATCATGCCTAAACCCGATTTTCTCGAGAAGCAGAAGCTGGTCTTCCTGCTGTTAGCCAAATTTATGGTTTCTCCAGGCGTTTATCAAGTGCCGGTCAAAGGTACCTTGTTGAATCCGCTAATACTTTAGCAAGTGATGGAGATGGTTTAATGGCATTAAAATTAGGTGAATTGCTAATAAACGAAGGTCTCTTGAATCAAGAGCAACTTGAGGAGGCCCTTAAGTGTCAGGTTATCTTCGGCATCAAGCTGGGCAGCAGTCTGATCGAATTAGGTTTCATCGAGGAAGGCAAATTAGCTAAGTTTTTGAGTAAAAAACTAGGTGTACCGGCAGCTTCACGCAAGGAGCTGATGGAGGTGCCCTACCATATTTACAGCCTGTTACCCTCATCACTGGCGGAAAGATATCGCGTAATCCCTTTCAAGCTTGAAAACAAGCGCTTACATGTGGCCATGACCGATCCGACCGATATCAATGCCATCGATGAGCTCTCATTTGTAACCGGTTATATTATTCAGCCATTTATTGCCCCGGATATTCATATCTCGTTTGCCCTGGAAAAGCTTTACCAGGTAAACCGCGACCTGCGCTATATCAGGGTGCCAGGTGGTGGTCTCCGGCGGCCGGCACTGGTAAAGCCTGAGCCAGTTGAATCGGAAAATATCGAAGTAGTTTACCAGGGTAAAAACGGGGAACTGCTGAACATAGAGATCCCCAGGGAGTTTGAAGGTTTTGCTTCCCTACCTCTGCCTGATCTGCCTGAAGAGATGTTTATTCAGGAAACCAAGCTTGACCTGTACACCATTGACCGGCTTTCTGTTGAATTCTCGGAGGCCAAAGAACGTGACGAGGTTGCTGATATCTTCATCAAATACCTGGGACAGGAATTCAATACCTGCGCGCTTTTTATCTTGCGAGGCACGGCTGCTACCGGTTGGCGGGCCATTTCAAACGGGCAGAAAATAACCGACTTTGACGGTCTCAATATGCTCTTAAGCAAGCCTTCGGTGCTGCGGGATATTTTTGAAACGCGCGCCTTTTCCTTGGGTGCCCTGATTAATACCCCGGAAAACAGCCAGATCCTGAAGATGCTTGCGATACCCGCGGAAGCCTCTTTGCTGGTCCTGCCGGTAGTTATGCTTAACAAGGTGGTAGCGGCGGTGTTGGTGTCGGCTGATATGGATGCACTGGGGAAGAGGCTGGCCGAATTGCAAAAGCTGGTGCGGAAGGCCTCGCTGGCTTTCGAGATGCTGATCATCAAGAACAAGATCTTAGAGACTTGAATCTGGAGCGGTAAAAAAATGAGAATCGGCCTGATAGGGGGGACATTCAACCCGGTACACATCGCTCATCTGCGAATTGCAGAGGAGGCCCGCGAGCTGTGCGCCCTGGACCGGATGATCTTCATCCCGGCTGCTGATCCACCCCACAAGCCTTTGACCGGCGGGGTTCCTTTTAAGCAACGTTACGAGATAGTCAGGCTGGCGATCTCCGATAACCCCGGCTTTGAGCTGTCCGACATCGAATGCCAAAGGTTCGGAAAATCCTACTCCATCGACACCATTACCAGCATCCGGGCCGAATACCCGGACGACGAGCTGTTTTTCATTATCGGTAGTGATTCCTTTCTGGAAATAGGGCTATGGCATCGTTATGCGGAGATATTCCAGGCTTGCAATCTGATCGTGGTTGAACGTCCTGGGCGTCCGGTGAGTGATCCACTGGCGGCCCTGCCGGTTGCCATTCAGGGGCAATTTCGTTATAATTCAATATTCAACAGACTGGAACACGAGGCAGGAATAACAGTCCAATTTATAACCGGTTGCCTGCTGGATGTCTCTTCCAGCGAGATCCGTCGGTTGGTGGCCGCCGGACATAGTATAAAATACCTAGTCCCACCTGAGGTGGAGGCGTATATCAAGGAGCAAAGGATCTATAGCAAATGCCTATAAAAAAAAGTGAAACTGCAACAAAGCCGGTATTGAGCCCGATCGAACGGGCGCTTAAATGCGCGGAGCTGGCATTTGATAAAAAGGCTTTTGACATCCGGGCTTTGGATATCTCCAAGGTCTCGTCAATCGCCGATGTTCTGGTCATTATCTCGGGTAATTCGGACAAGCAGGTCCAGGCAATCGCCGACAACATTCGAACCGGACTCAAAAAGTACGGCAAGGTCAACGATATTGAGGGGGCCAGCGAGGGTAAGTGGATCGTGATGGATTATAGCGATGTGCTGGTGCATATCTTTCATGACCCGCTCAGAAGCTACTATGATCTGGATGGGCTGTGGAGCATGGCCCCTAAAGTTGATTTGCCGAAAGAGATCCTGGAAGCGCGCAAGGCCAGTGATTTTTGAGACTCCGAGTACTATGGGTAGGTAAAAGCAGGGAAGAATGGGTTAAAGAATCAGTGGCCGACTATAGCGGCCGCA
The DNA here is from genome assembly GCA_036504875.1 of Desulfuromonadaceae bacterium. Lineage (GTDB taxonomy): Bacteria > Desulfobacterota > Desulfuromonadia > Geobacterales > Pseudopelobacteraceae > JACPFJ01. The sequence continues at coordinate 9,765 of DASXUK010000070.1, read as the reverse complement.
TTCGCCGTTATAATCCCTTTGAGCTGGGTGAGGTTCGTGACGAAAAGGGAGCCCTGGCCGAGGAAATGCGCCGCCGCGAATGCGAGCGACTGGATAAGTTGATCCCTGGCGGTGCTACCCTGGTGCTGCTGGATGAGCGTGGCGAGCAGATGGATTCCCCCGGTTTGGCAAGCTTCATCGGCAGGCAACGCGATACGGGCACCGGCGATCTGGTTTTTGCCATTGGCGGTGCCTATGGTTTTTCCGAGGAGTTTCGCCGCAGGGGGCGACTGCTCTCGCTGTCCAGGATGACCTTCACCCACCAGATGGTGCGGGTTTTTCTTCTGGAGCAGATTTACCGCGCCTTTACCATCCTGAACAACGAGCCTTACCATCACTAGGATGCGTAGGCTCGTGTCAAACGCCATCTCTCACAGAGCACATAGAGCTCACGGAGAAAAAAAACAAACGTATAAAATTGTTGCTTTGACTTCCTCTGCGCCTCTGTGAGCTCTAGCGAACGTAGTGAGCGAGTGAGAATAGGTTTTTGCTTTTAATTGAACCAGGGAAGGAACTGACATGAAAAAACCACTCCTGCTGATGATCCTTGATGGCTGGGGAATCAATCCCAATCCCGAACATAATGCTGTTGCCCAGGCCAATACCCCTAACCTGAACGGCCTTCTCTCCGAATATCCTCATGTTCAGATCAACACCTCGGGCATGGCGGTTGGTCTCCCGGAGGGCCAGATGGGCAACTCCGAGGTCGGTCATCTTAACATAGGGGCTGGACGGGTTGTTTATCAGGACCTGACCCGGATCAGTAAATCGATCCAGGATGGCGACTTCTTCAGCAACCCGGTTCTTTTGGACTGCATTACCAAAACCAAGGCCAGCGGCGGACGGCTGCACCTGGCCGGGCTCCTCTCCGACGGCGGTGTGCATTCGCATATCACCCATCTCTATGCTTTACTGGAAATGGCCAAACGCGAGGGGCTCAAGGATGTTTTTATCCACTGTCTGCTGGATGGTCGCGACACCCCTCCCCAAAGCGGTGCCGATTACCTGGCCCAATTGGAAAAGGAGATCGCCAGAATCGGTTGCGGTACAATTGCCACGGTCATGGGACGTTACTATGCCATGGATCGCGATAACCGCTGGGAACGGGTCGAGAAGGCTTTCAATGCCTTGATATGCGGTGAGGGAGAAGCGCGCAGCTCGGCTGCTGAAGCGATCCAGGCCAGCTACGCCGCCGGGCTGCACGATGAATTCGTCTTGCCGGCGGTGATCACTGCCGATGGTGCGCCTCTTGGCAAGGTTGAGGATGGAGACGGCTTTATTTTCTTCAATTTCCGCTCGGACCGGGCCCGCGAAATTACCCGCGCCATCGCTCTGGATGGCTTTGACGGCTTCCAACGCCGCTGTCACCCCCGCCTCTCCAGCTACGTCTGTATGACAGAATATGACGCAACTTTCGGACTCCCGATCGCGTTCGGCCAAGAGGAACTGACTAATATTCTGGGCGGGGTGCTGGGCGGTAATGGTCTGAAACAGCTGAGGATCGCGGAAACTGAAAAATATGCCCATGTGACCTTTTTCTTCAACGGCGGCAGCGAGATCCCCTTCGAGGGTGAAGAGCGCTGCTTGATACCGTCACCGAAGGATGTTGCCACTTATGACCAGAAACCGGAGATGAGCGCCTTTCTGGTTACGGACGAGCTGCTTATGCGCATCGATCAGGACCGCTACGATGTAATCATATTGAACTTTGCCAACTGTGACATGGTCGGTCACACCGGGATCCAGGAAGCGGCAGTCAAGGCGGTTGAAGCGGTGGATGCCTGTGTCGGACGGATTGTGAGCAAGGTGCGTGAAAAAGGCGGTGCAGCGCTTATCACAGCCGACCACGGCAATGCCGAGCAGATGCAGGGAGTTGGGGGCGAGCCTTTCACTGCTCATACCGCCAATCCGGTCTGGCTGGTGTTGATGGATGATAGCCGCAAGGGAGCAAAGCTGCGCGAAGGTGGCCGGCTGGCGGATCTGGCGCCGACCATGCTGAAAATGCTGGGGCTGGCCAAGCCGCAAGAGATGACCGGCGAGAGTTTGATTCTGGAAGGATAATTCCGGCGGGCGGTTTTGCTGGAGGTTAGGCCACAGGGTGGAATGCCTTGTGGCCTGTTTTTTATGTGCATACGCATCTGAGCAGGTTAGGCGCCTGTCAAATTTTCTCCGGCTACGATCTCGTACTTTTCCATGCGATAGATCAGTGTGTGGCGCGGTATCCGCAGGAATCGCGCAGCAGCGGTCTGATTCCAGTGGTTGCGGGCCAGAGCCTCGACCACCACTTCCCGCTCCAGCTGTTCCAGGGAATAACCCTCATCGGGCAGATTGATGATCTTTGCCCCTGACGCCGGAGCGGTAACTTGCAACTGGCGGATTTTCTCCGGCAGATCATTGCTGGTGATGCTGTCTTTATCACGCATGATCAGCAGGCGCTCGACCGTGTTCTCCAGCTCGCGCACATTGCCCGGCCAGCCGTATCTGGTCAGTTCCGCCAGGGCCGATTTATCAAAGCTGACCTTGGCGGCGCCGTGTTTAATGCTGAAATGGCGCAGCAGCAGGGGTATATCCTCACGCCGCTCGCGCAAGGGGGGCAGTTGGATTGGGATGACCGCCAGCCGATAGTAGAGGTCCTCGCGGAAGGTACCCTCGGCCAAGGCCTTGTCGATATCAAGGTTGGTGGCAGCCACCACCCGCACATCTATCTTTTGGGAGCTGGTGCCCCCCACCCGCTCTACCAGGCGTTCCTGCAGGGCCCGCAACAGCTTTGGTTGCAGTTCCAGCGGCAATTCCCCCACCTCGTCCAGAAAAATGGTGCCGCCGTCGGCTAAGGAGAACTTGCCGGTTTTGTCTTTGATTGCACCGGTAAACGCCCCTTTGACATGCCCGAACAGTTCGCTCTCCAGAAGATCGCGTGGAATTGCGGCGCAGTTGATCGCAACAAAGGGGGCGCTTTTGCGGCCGCTGAGGGCGTGGATCGAACGCGCCACCAGTTCCTTGCCGGTGCCGGATTCTCCGGTGATCAACACCGAAGCGTCGCTGTCAGCTACCTTGCGCACCACCTGGAAAACCTTTTCCATGCCAGAAGACGAACCGATCAGGGTATGAAAATCGCTACGATCAGTCAGCTCGTCCTTCAGGCGCCTGTTCTCCTCCGCCAGTCCGTTGAACTGCAGCGCCTTGGAGACAGTCAGGCGCAGCTCGTCCCGGTTAAAGGGCTTGGTGATATAGTCATAGGCTCCCACCTTCATAGCCTCCACCGCCACATCAACAGTGCCAAAGGCGGTAATGATAATCACCAAGGTTTCCGGCGAGCTTTCCTTGATCCCCGCCAGTACCTCCAGACCGCTTATGCCGGGCATCTTCATGTCGGTGATGACCAGTGCCGGTTTTTCCTCTGCAAACAGGCTTAAACCCTCCTCGCCTGACGCAGCAGCAATTACATCATAGCCGGCTTGCTGAAGATTGTATTCCAGAACCCGGCGAAGGGAAGCATCGTCGTCGATAATCAGTATTTTAGATTTCATGGAGCTCCTTCAGGCGCGTTCGGCAACCGGACCACAACCGATGTGCCGTGGCCCACCTGGCTTTCTACCTCCAGCGTACCGCCATGCCCTTCGATGATCTTCTTTGTTATAGCCAGGCCCAGGCCGGTCCCGTCTGTCTTTGTTGTGAAGAAAGGCTCAAAAATTCTCTGCCGGGTGGCTGCATCAATGCCGGGACCGGTGTCACTGAACTGGATTTCATGGAAGGAATCGCTCTGGCGGGTGGTGATGGTCACGGTGCCCCCCTCTGGCGTGGCTTGCAGGGCATTGATTATGATATTAAGAAAGGCTTGGCGCAGTTTTTCGCCGTCCGCCTTAACCAAGGCAGCTGGGGAGGCATCATCGTGATGCAGAACCAGCCCCACCCCCCGCTCACGGGCATCGTTGGTCAGCAGTGTGGCAATGGTTTCCAGTTCCTCCCGCAACGAGCAGCGCTTCATCTCGACCGCCTGCGGTCGCGCCATGCGCAGGAAATCCTCCACCACATGGTTAAGGCGCTCGGTTTCCTTGATCTGGATCTCGATGAACTCGTATTTGGGCTCGCCCGGCAGGTAATCGTCACGCAGGATTTCGGCGGTGCCGCGGATGGAGCCGAGTGGGTTCCTGATCTCGTGGGCTAGTACCGCGGCCATCTCCCCCAGTGTTGAGAGCTTTTCAGCGCGCCGGAGTTGCTCCTCGATTGATATGAGCCGTTCCGACTGAGCCTGCAATTTATGATAGGATTCCTCCAGCCCGGCGGCTGTTTTCTGTAGTTCAAGACTCCGCTCGCGCTCACGTTGGGCCAGAAGCCCGGTCACCCCTCCCACAATATTGTAGAGCACGATCTCAAGATACTTTTCCATTTCAACGCTGATCTGCCCGCCCCATTGAAAGAGGATGTGCGGAGCATAGACGATGCTGACCGCGATTGAGCAGGCCAAGCCGCCGCGAAAACCGAACCACAAAGCGGCCAGGATGATCGGCAGGTAGTAAAAGCGTTGAAAAATGTCGTGCAAATAGTGCAAATGGAGCGGGGTCAGGTAGTGCAGCAGGCTGATGCCGATGATCGAGACGGCCAAAAGGGCAACACGAAGAGAGCTTGTTTTCATAGCATTGTTTATAACTTAGCCCCTTAAAAGCACAAGCAAAAAATGATCTAAAAGATACCGTAAACCTTTTCAACTGAATTACTGCGATTGAGCTAAACATCCTCCACCAGGCCGTCCTGCAGAGTAATCGTCCGATCGGCAAAGAACCGTTCTCCGCATTGTGGGTGATCATGACAATAGTCTGACCGGTCGCAACCACCGAGTTGGCGGTAGCCCCGGTCCTTATATGGAAGGCTAAAATGGAAAGCAACATAACTACGGTTAAGATTAAGAGCTAATTGAATACTTTGTTTTTCATGAGCAGATCCCTTGAGTATGCTTTGGCTGACTGTTTCCTTTCCAAGTAACGTGCCACCTTAGTCATGGTCATATAAGCTTCTGTAATAGAAGGTTTTTATTTGATATGCAGCAGTAGTTTTAAATCAAGGTGCTGCTGAATATCCGACTTATGTGTGGAATATTCTGCTTAAGCGACCGGTAAACTCTACAAAAAGCCCAAATTCTAGGACTTATTATTTAACCTCTTAGTACAGAAAATAAATAGCTATCTGTTGAATTGAAACAGCCGGTTTAGTTGATACAAGTTTATCTATACTTAGCAGAGACCTTTCCTCTCTTACGTATCTGCACTAGCTGTTGATAGCCTACACCTTGTGAAGCTTAATCAAATTTTGGAGGGATCATGAAAAAAATACTACATTTCTGCCTTTTAATTATTTTCCTGTCTTTTTTCATCTCATTCGTTCCCCTTTCAGCCCTGGCAGCCGTAACAACCTCCTATCAGCAGAGTTTTGAAAGCGATTCAGGCGGGTACACCGCCGACGGTGCAAAGCTCTGGGCCTGGGGAGCTCCCCTTAATCCGGGTGCCCCGTTAAAAACCAATCCCTCCAGTAAATGCTGGGGAACAACTCAGAAAGGGACGGTCGTCGGCACCTTGGAAGCTAATCTCTATTCACCCACCATCACCGTACCCACCTTGGGAACCGGCCAGATTGCGCGCGTCAGTTTTAATGCCTATATCGACGTCAACTATGAGCAGTACGGCGAGGGAGATTTCTATATTTCGACCGACGGGAAACAGACCTGGCAGCTACTAGGCCGTTTTTACGAGAAGATGACCGAAAGCGGTTGGCAGCGCTACGCATTCAATATCTCGGAGCACTCCGGCAAGAGTATTAATCTTCGCTTTCGGGCCTATATCCAAAACTTTGATCCCGGTTTTTATATAGATGATGTTGCTTTGATCATTGAAGATCCACCCAGTCCGGCCAAGATATTTACCCTTGAGGCGAGTGAAGACCCCAACCCCAAGGCCTCCTGCCCCTGGGTTTATACTTGGGACGGGAAAGGCTTTGTTCGGGACAACGATATCTACTCCGTGGGGCGTTTTCCTCAAGGTGAAATGCGCGACTTTTATCTGCTGCAAAAACCGTTGGTAGCCCAAGGGGATAGCTATGATCTGGAGATCCGTGAAGTGGAAGCGGAGGATTCCTGGACCGATCAGCTTGGATTGCTGGCTATCGACCATCACCCAGGGGTAAAGGTGGCCCCCGATAACAAGGGTAATATTCTGGCCTATCGTCCGGCGGAATTGGTTAAGCCGGTCGCGGCGCTGGCCGGTAACGGCAGTAACGTGCTGACCCAGGTAATAACCCGTGACAGTAGCGGATTTCAGGCCTACAGCAATGACTATATTGAGCTGGATTTCGGAGCGGTCAATGTATCAAAAGGGGCTCGGGTAGTGCTGCGGGTGAAAGGCTTTAATCAGGGGGTGGGAGAGGAAAAACCATTTATCGGCCCGCCTGCCATTCTGGTTCAGGCTCTCAACGCCGCTGGTGCCTGGCAAGAGGTTGGACGTCTGAATCCGCGCTTCGAATGGTCGGAAGCGGCCTTTGATCTTTCGGCCTATCTGCCAGATCCGGACGGCCACCGCAAGATCCGTTTAACCTCCGTATCGCATGGCAGCGTTTATCATGAAATCGATTTCGTAGCCTTGGCGATCGGATCGCAGCCGAATGTGACTGTAACCGAACTGGCTTTGCAATCGGCCAGCATGGGAGACACGGATGTCCAGGCGCTTCTGCAAAGTTCGGACAATCAGTATGTAAATCTGACCAGCGGCAACAAATTCAGTGCCTCTTTCTCAGCCATACCAGATCAACCGGGCATGGTCAGGGAGTTTGTGCTGGTGAGCGAAGGCTACTACATCCCAAAAAGTAGCACCTTCTTAATCTATACCTGGGACGGCACCCAGTGGATGCATCGCGAAAGTTTCTCTTTTGCAGCCGCTGATTCGCAAAAAACCTTTAACCTCTCTTCCTACCTCCCTGACCCGTCCGGAGAATACAAGGTGCGCATCTGGCAGGATTACGCCAACTGGCCGGCGGCCATTGATTTTGTAGGATTGCAGGTCGGCACTGTCACGGGAACCCTTACCAGCGCCACCGATCTTCGGAGTGCTACATCTATCCTGACCAAGGTCCAAAAATCGGATGATATCAGGCTGGAATACCCGCTCGACCCGGTCTCCCACCTGCCCAGAAATCGCTGGACCGAGTACCGCTGGTCGGTTGCTCCGGTCAGCAGCTATACAATCAATAGCAGTGCCGGAGCCGGCGGCAGCATATCCCCTTCCGGAATCACAACGGTTTCATCAGGAACCGCCAAAACCTTTAGCATAACCCCCAACACCGGCTTCACTGTGGCCGATGTAAGGGTGGATGGTACTTCGGTCGGCCGAGTCACCAGCTACACCTTCAGTAATGTCATTGCCAACCACACCATCCAGGCCAGTTTTACAGCCAGCGCCGTCCAGACCTCAATGGCCATCAATTGCGGCGGTGCGGCCTTTACCGATTCAACCGGACTGGCCTTTGTGGCAGATGGCTATTATAGCGGCGGCTATACAAATTTCACCACCTCAGCTATCCCCGGCACCATCGATGACCTGCTTTACCAAAGCTGGCGCTACGGCAACATGAGCTACAATATCCCGTTAGCTAATGGAAATTACTCTGTCACGCTCAAGTTTTCCGACTGGTACACAGCCGTCGGAAAACGGGTCTTCGACGTCAAGATGGAAGGGGTCGTGGTTCTAAGCAATGTGGATATCGTTGCCAAGGCCGGTTATCTGACCCCTTACGATGTGACTATCCCGGTAACGGTCACGGACGGCCTGCTCAACATCCAGTTCGTCAACAAGATCGATAACGCCAAGATCAATGCCATCGTGATCAAGTCGGCCGGCAGCAGCAGCTCTTACACCATCTCGGCCAGTGCCGGCAGCGGCGGCAGCATCTCCCCCTCCGGAAGCAGTCTTGTTTTATCGGGGTCCGTTAAGACCTATACCATCACCCCTAATAGCGGCTTTAAAATTGCCGCTGTAATGGTGGACGGTGTCTCAGTCGGAGCTGTCACCAGCTACACCTTTAATAATGTGACTGCCAACCACACCATCCAGGCCAGTTTTACAGCCACTTCGCTCCAATCCGCAGTAGCCATTAATTGCGGCGGTCCAGCCTTTACCGATTCGACCGGCCTGGCCTTTGTGGCGGATAAATATTATACCGGCGGCTATACCAACGCCACGACCTCGGCGATTCCGAACACTGTTGATGATGCGCTGTATCAGGTCTGGCGTTACGGCAATTTCAGCTACAATATCCCGGTCGTAAACGGGAATTACTCGGTTACACTTAAGTTTTCGGACTGGTACGCTTCGATCGCCAAACGCGTATTTGATGTCAAGATTGAAGGGATCCTGGTTCTTAGTAACTTCGACATCTTTGCCAAAGCAGGATATCTGGCCCCTTATGATGTGACCATCCCAGTCACGGTGGCTGATGGGATGCTCAATATCCAGTTTATCAACAAGATTGATAACGCCAAGGTCAATGCGATCGTCATCAAAGCAAGGTAGCAACAGGATTAATCGGATCTATCCAGCAATTTAAAAAGGTCCTACATGAGGCAGAACTCTCCAGGTCTGTGCCGGTGTGTGATACGAAATCTCCGACCAGCCTGGGGAGCAACTGCGGTGGACAAGATTATACCGACTTTGCGGGTGTTCTTTACCAGTCCGATAAATGCTTCTCCGGGGGATTTATGAACTCTACAACGTCATCGATCAGCGGCACCATGGATGGAATTGTCTATCAGAACTGGGGTTATCGGAATTTCCCGTTTCATTTGCCGCTGGTCAACGGCAATTATTCAGTCACGCGCAAATCTGCCGATTGGGATTCGGCTGCCAGACAAAGTGTATTCGATGTCGGGATGCTTGATATTGATTTCGTCAGCAACATCGATACCACCAAAATCAATGCTATCCTTGTGAAACCAATCGACCCGGAGATGTACACAATCTCGGCCAGCGCCGGAACCGGGGGCAGTATCACACCATCCGGGACAACCTCGATCTTGTCCGGCGGCAGCAAGTCGTTCACCATAACCCCCAACGCCGGATCGGTTATTGCCGATGTTACCGTGGATGGTGTCTCGATCGGCCCCTTAAGCAGCTACACCTTTAGCAAGGTCAGCTCCAACCACACCATTCAGGCCAGTTTTGCCAGTAGCCTGATCAAAACCATCTTTGCAGTCAACTGCGGCGGGACCAGCTATACCGACTCCACGGGTCATGCCTACCTGGCCGACACCATATGTTCCGGGGAAAAAGAACCGCCACCAGCGTCTTAGTTTGCATCCAGTCTTATGGAAATAGGCCAGCCCAAACTGGCTCGGGTTGGCAATCTGCCCCCAGCATTTTTACAGAAGCGCCTGAACAATATCTTGCTCCTGTTCCAGCTACCAAAGATGGATTGTTCAACTGTAACCCGATCATTAAGAACCACCTTCAACCAAGGTAAAGCCCGCCCGAACCGTTTGTTTTTCGCATCCTGCTAAGCCTTTCTGTCGGCCTACCAATACTCCGGATCATTCATTCGCCACATTTTTTTACCTGAGTAGTACTAATTTCCCGCTTTCCTGCGGGTATGACATATTGTGACTGATGCCTGCAGTATCTTTACGATATCCCAATCACTGGAGGTACACCGTGAAGATGAGTCGAATTCAATTGCAGTCAGGTATGAGCC
>DASXUK010000069.1:0-9493 GCA_036504875.1 Desulfuromonadaceae bacterium | reverse complement strand
GTCCCCACTATACCAGATAAATACTTGGTTTATGATGGGACAACAACTTCTGCTTATTTTAAAGTGGGAGAAGGAATACCTATGCCGTCACAGACTTGGTTTGTAACGGTAGCTGCTTATAACATTCTAGGGAAAACAAACTTAAAATATTCAGCTATTAAATCATGTACTGTGGCCTCATTAGACCCACTTGATACCGTGGCTCCTGGCACTCCCCAATTTACCGGTTATGAAACTGAACTGGAGATCGGAAGTATTCAGAACACATTTGCGTACATCACAGTTAATTGGAGCCTTGATAGCATGCCTTTAGACTTTTCTAATTATATTATCGCTCACAAGAGAACTGACGAATTCATCTGGACAGAAACGTATGTCAAAACGGCCTCCTACCGATTTTCAGACCTGATCAGTGGCGCTTCGTATGACTTCCGTATTAAGGCGGTTGATATGTGGCTCAATACGAGTGCTTGGTCTGCGGTAAAAACTATTCAGGCAAAGCCGCAGATATGAGCTGAAAACTCAAAAAACACAGCCCTCCTACATCGGGGAGGGCTTATTTTTTTTCTCATCCACAACTTGTTGTGGCCTGTTATCAGAACTTCCAACTCTTAGTCCAGCGCTTACACACTGAAAAATCTCCTAGCTGTCTTCGTAAAATCCCCCGATAGTCTTTGCTGTACACTAAACTGTACACTAAACCCTAAAAAGCAAGTGACATTTCTTGCAGTTCCTAGTATCTTTATATCTATAACAACTTAATATCTCTGCATTTCTTCTGACGCGGGGTGGAGCAGTCTGGTAGCTCGTCGGGCTCATAACCCGAAGGTCACAGGTTCAAATCCTGTCCCCGCAACCAAACAATATCAGGGACTCAGGCTTAATTGCTTGAGTCCTTTTTTATTGCCCTGCCGCAGATTTTGACGCAGCTGCAAATTTGCATGTAATCCATATCTGTTTGATTATACTTTGAGAACTGTGTACTCTATGACGCAAGTGCTTTTTACAGGTTAAACTTCTGTTGGAGGACAAAATGCAAAGAATACGCTACGGCCTGATGGTGTTGTCAATGCTGTTGTGCTCGGTGACTTCTGCAACAGCCCAGGTGAGCATCGGTATCGGGTTACCCAACGTAAGCATTGGGATCAACCTGCCGTTGTACCCGGAACTCGTGCCTGTGCCGGGCTACCCAGTCTATTATGCCCCACAGATGGATGACAACTATTTCTTTTATGATGGCATGTACTGGGTTTACCAGGATGACGCATGGTACGCCAGTTCCTGGTACAACGGCCCTTGGTGGTTTGTAGAGCCAGAGGTTGTCCCGGCGTTTATCCTCCGTATCCCCGTGCGCTATTACCGGCAGCCTCCTGTGTACTTTCGCGGGTGGCAGACAAATGCGCCGCCCCGCTGGGGTCAGCACTGGGGCCATGGATGGGAGCAGCGCCGAAGGGGATGGGATCGGTGGAAGCGCAACTCTGCTCCAGCCCGCGCCCCGTTGCCAGTTTACCAGCGACAATACTCTGGAGACAGGTATCCCCGGGTAGAACAGCAGCATGCGATACGCAACCAGAGCTACCGTTACCAGCCGCGTGACAAGATGGTCCGCCAGCACTATAAGCAACAAATTGAACAAAAAACTTCCACACCTGTTCAAAGAGGAAGGCAGGAAAATCCTCCGATAAGTCCAAGGAGGCAGGATATTCAGCATTCTGCGCCGCTCCAGCAGAGCGTACCGGATACAGGCTCGCAACCGCCGCAGCGGGGTAGAAACTTTCAGAGAACAAATCCGGTTCAAACCGCTCCTCAGCAACGAGGCCCGGAGGTTCAGGACCAGAGGCAGAGGCAGCGGCCTGGAGCTGCACAGTGTGAGCGTGAGCAGCAGGCACCAAGATCGCAGGACAGAGGTGAACCACAGGACAGGAGGGAGTCACAGGACCGGGACCGCGGGCAAGGACACAGGAATGATGGAGATCGTCGAGACCGCTAGTTGAATTTGTGGGCTTGGCATAGGTGGCATCCGGTAGAAAAGGAACAAGACCTGCGTCTTCAAATCATGTCCCCGCATCTTTATAAAAATCAAAAGGGCTTGCCTAACCTGGCAAGCCCTTTTTTTATTTCTGTTCACGTTCACCCTGGATAAAAGTTGACTGACATCGCTATCTGCCAGGGTCAAAATCCAGGTTATCTCTTTTTATCCCTTTCCTTGCCTCTCCATAAACATCTTGATCAGGTCTATGGGAACCGGGAAGATGATTGTGGAATTCCTTTCGGAGCCGATTTCGGTCAGGGTCTGCAGGTATCTCAGTTGCAGAGCGGTCGGTTCGGCGGCCAAGATCGTGGCGGCCTGCGCAAGCTTCTGCGATGCCTGCAGCTCCCCTTCGGCGTGGATTACCTTAGCGCGGCGCTCCCGCTCCGCCTCGGCCTGCTTGGCAATCGCCCGCTGCATCTCCTGAGGAAGGTCAATATTCTTCACCTCCACATTCGCGACCTTCACCCCCCACGGACCGGTGTGGCGGTCAAGAATCTCTTGTAGCTCCTTATTGATCTTCTCCCGGTTGGCCAAAAGCTCGTCCAGGTCCACCTGGCCCAGGACGCTCCTTAGAGTAGTCTGGGACAATTGGCTGGTGGCATAGAGATAATCCTCCACCTCCACAATCGCCTTCTGGGGCTCGATAACGCGAAAATAGATAACGGCTGAAACTTTGACCGTCACGTTATCATGGGTGATCACATCTTGGGGGGGGACATCCATGGCCACGGTTCTGAGCGTCACTCGCACCAGTTTATCGATGCCGGGGATGATCAGGAATAGTCCGGGCCCGCGCGCCCCGGCCAGTCGCCCCAGCCGGAAGAGTACACCCCGCTCGTACTCGGGGAGGACCCGCACCGCGCTGGCGAGGAACATTATAAAAAGAATGACGAGAAATATAGCCGGGATATAGTTGAAGATGTCGAACATGGCAGACCTCCGGTAAGTCGGCAATTGCAAAAAATCGCCGCTATGCGCTATGAAATCCTTTTCACCTTGAGCCGCATGCCTTCCACCGCTTCCACCACCACCTTGGTCCCGGCGTCAATTGGCTCTTCACTCCAGGCATCCCAGTACTCGCCACGGACAAATACCTTACCTTCAGTAAATATTCTGCTCTCGGCCTGTCCCTGTTCGCTAAGCAATCCTTCCTGGCCCGTTGTCGGCCGCCGGTGGTGGGCAGCCAGAGCCTTGGCCACTACAAAGGTGAAAAACGCTGCTGTGGCTGATACAGTCACCAGGATCACGCCCCATGAAACCCGCAGATAAGGCTCCGATGACTGGAACAGTAGTAACGACCCCAGCACCATGGCCACCACCCCTCCGATTGTCAGCATGCCATGGGAAACGATCTTGATTTCGGCTATGAACAATATCAGCGCCAACAGGATCAACAGAACCCCGGCATAGTTTACCGGCAGGGCCTGGAAGGCGAAGAATGCCAGGATCAGGCAGATCCCACCGATCACCCCCGGCAGAATCACCCCCGGATTGGAGATTTCGAAGAAGAGCCCCAGCATCCCGAGCATCATCAGGACGTAGGCCACGTTCGGGTTGCTGATGGCGTTGAGGATCCGCTCCACCACACCCATCTCCGCCGCAACCACCCCGGCACCTGAGAGTCGCAGCACCACCTCCCGTCCCTCTCGTTGAATATGACGTCCTTCCAGCTGCTGCAAAAGGTCGGCCCGGTTGCGGGCGACGAGATCGATAACGTTCCCGGCCAGGGCTTTATCGGCACTCAACGAAATGCTCTCGCGCACCATCTTTTTCGCCAGCGTCTCATTTCTGCCGCGCTTGAGAGCGATCCCCTCCGCATAGGCCTCGGCGTCATTGAGAACCTTCTCCTCCATGGTCTTGTCCGGCTTTTGGCCCAGGGAAACGGGGTGGGCGGCACCGATATTGGTGCCGGGTGCCATGGCGGCGACATCCGCGGCAAGGGCGATAATCGCGCCAGCCGAGGCGGCGCGGGCGCCGGAAGGCGCGACATATACTACCACCGGCACCGGGCTGGCCAAGATGTCTTGGACTATCTCCCGCATAGCCGAATCGAGCCCCCCCGGGGTATTCACTTCGACCAACACCAGGCTGTCGCCTTGCCTGGCAGCATCACTCAGAGTGCCATGCAGGAAGCTGGCTATAACCGGGGTAATCGGGTCGCGGATGCCTATAACCCGAATCCTGCCCTGTCCAACGGCCATGACCGCGGAGTACAGACACAGGCCTATGAAGAGAGTAAATAAAAACCGCATGGCACCTCCAGGAGGCTGCAGGTCAACTATACCCCTCTTTTGCCTTCATTTCAAAAGCCAGCACCCACAAGTTATCAGCCGCACCAGGCTTTCAGGTCATAGAGATGTGACTCGTATGAATCGATAGCTTGACAGGTACTGTTGAGTCATCATACTTGAGGTAAAGCAGTTCTGTGATTCAACCGGTTTTAGACAGCGAGTATTTGTGGATTGGAGTACGAAGAGGAGTAAGCAATGCTAAACTGGAACGTGGTTGTCACGGTCTACGAAGGTGGCTACAACCAAGCCAAAAGGTTTCTGGAACAGTTCGGACCGGTGACCAGGACGGACTTTTTTAATCTTTTGGTGATGCGGACGGCCGATCACCAGCAGTTTCTTGAAGAATTCCATAGCAAAGCTGGCCGGAACCTGGAAGACGCATCGTCAGTAGCGCGGGTAATGCCGGTCATCGAGACCTTTACCTTTCAAACACCGGAAGAGTTTGATACCAAGGCGCAGCAGGCGGTTTGCACCTGGCTGCCGACCCTTGCCAACAAAGGGTTTCATCTGCGCATGCACCGCCGCGGGTTCAAAGGCAAACTCTCCAGCATGGATGAGGAGCGCTTCCTTGATGATTACCTGCTGCAAGCCTTGAAAACGGCCGGCACGCCGGGACATATCACCTTCGAGAATCCCGATGTAATCATCGCTTTAGAAACCATCGGCACGCGCGCCGGACTCTCAGCCTGGACCCGCGCTGAATTAAAGCGTTTCCCGTTTCTCCATCTCGACTGATGCGCTTTCCGGGCGGTTTTTTACCAAGCAGCAGTAACGGCGTCAGATGGCGCAGAACCGATGATCAGCACCTTCGGCCCATAACCGATCTTGTGGAATTCGCCGGAGTCGGAATGGCTGCCAACCACCCATTGGTATAAATCTTTGGCCCCTTTCAAGTACGGCTCTTTCAGTTCCCGATAATGCTTTTTATTCACCTTTTTATCATAGTCACTGTAATACTCTTTCTGCATCTCCTCATCATAGAGCCCGATGCAACCATGGGAAGCGGGGTAGCCGGGTAAATCGCGGCCGTGAATCCAGAATGATGGCCAGTCATCTCTGCTCTTATCGACAAAGAACCTGAGCCCATAATGCATCGGGTAAGGAAGGCCTACCTCCTCGATATTGTACAGGTTTGATTTGTGCCGGAGGTCAACAGCATCGATCCGGAATTCTCCAGTCGGGACGGGATGATCGCCCATGCCAACCGCCACGGGGAAAGATGTCACCTTTTTGCCATTTTCATAGGCTCCCAGGAACATCTCGGACAGGTCGACCAGGATGAATTTTTCCTCCTGCTCTGCTGCCGGATAAGTGACCGGCAGCGGAGAAAAGTTCTTGATGGCTTGGAGATCCTTCGGCACTTTGATCGACAAACCGCCCACAAAATGGCGCCGATCGATCCGATTGAAGCGGAGCACATCCTGCCAGCGCTCGCCGAAAAGGCTAAGCGGGGTATCTTTTGACGTCAGTTTCTGACACTCCCACTCGATTCCGACATCGCTAGGATAGCCTATGTCACATAAGGATTTGATTTTAGTGGCGGCAGTACTCTGAGAGGCGCATAAAAGAATAATGAGCGCCATGCCGGTAAGTATGAGCTGTTTCATATTCTTCCCCTTTCAGGGGAATGAAACACAGCGGCACGGGGCTAAAAAATGGAATCCTGCTTCATGGTTGCCGGTAACTGCCTGCCCTGATTTTTCCTGTGACTGTCATAATCCCTTTTTTATTATATCATGGAACCCGGGTGTCATTCTGGGGCGATAGATCCAGACCGAGACTGGCTTTCCATGCTGGACGGACAGCTATTGCAACCTTTTCAAATTCATAAGATTTGATTTTGCAGTCTGAAATTATGGCACATAACCTCCTGACACAGGTTCTAATTGCCTCAACAAAAAGGCACCAAGCAGTCTTGCGTGGTGCCTTGTTTGTTTCCAGTCCCACTGAGACATCAGGGACTGGGGCTAAGAATACCCCTGGTAAAAATGGCAAAATATTGCTGAATCAGTTCTTCATCCTTTTCAGGAGAGTGGCTGATCATGTTTTCTGTGGCCAGTGTGCTTAAGAAAAAATAGTTGACCATGCCGGCCAGAGCCAGCACAGCGTCCACAGGATTCAGGTCTTTCCTGAATTTTTGTGAATCAATGCCTTTGCCAACTACCTCGACAAGGATCTGGATCACCTTTCCTATGGCCGGAGAGACTATGGTCTGGAAATATGGTGTTGGGTTGGTGAGCTCACTGGTGTAAAAACGCAGCAAGTAGGGATTGTTTCGATGACGCTGGATTGTCCAGCGGATGTAGGCTTCAACTATATCCAACGGCTCCTCACCTTGGTTTCGGATCTCGTTAATTTGGTCAAAGCAGGCAAATTGCTCTTTCAGTACTGCTGAATACAGCCCTTCCTTACCTCCGAAGTAGTATGAGATCATGGAAATACTTGCACCGGCAGATTGAGAAAGCTCCCGGATGCTGACCCCGTTCAGTCCCCGCTCCGCAAACAATCGTGTACCAACCTCCAGCAATTTGTTTCGACAGTCGTTTTTGATCATTTTTCCTTCCGGATTATCTTTTATTGTAAAAGTAAAACTAATCCAAAACACTGGTTTTAATCAAGTTATTTAGCCCTGATACCAGACTACACGACTTTTTTTTTATATTAAACAAGCGCACCGACCTGAAAGCATCTCCGCACTTTCTATTATTGCCATCCGCAGGGTGCGGTGCTAGTATACAATATATCGAACGTTTGTTCGAATATTTTGATTATCTACTTAAGCACACCAAAGGGGGGATCAGGCAGATGTCAGAAATGCATAAAAGGATCAGGAAAAGCAGTCTTCTCGAAAAGATCAAACCGGTTTCGGATGTAATTCCAATGTTCAAAAACGGGATGAATATCGGCTGGTCCGGATTTACCCCGGCCGGCTATCCCAAAGCAGTTCCGATTGCTCTGGCCGATCACGTCGAAAAAAATCAGCTGCAGGGGAAATTGAAATTCAACCTGTTCATCGGCGCCTCGGTCGGCGTAGAGACTGAAGACCGTTGGGCGGCTCTGGACATGATCGATCGCCGCTGGCCGTACCAGACCGGCAAGAATATCCAGGCCGGCATTAACGCAGGGCGGATTCGCATGGGTGACAAGCATCTCTCCATGTTTGCCCAAGACCTGGGCTATGGCTTCTACACCAAGGAAAACGGCGGTAAACTGGATATTGCCATAATCGAGTGTTCGGCTATAACGGAAACAGGCGGTCTGGTCCTGACTGCTTCCTGTGGAGCTGTTCCTGAGATAGTTCAGATAGCAGACAAAATAATAATTGAAATCAATACGTCCATTCCTAATTTCGAAGGCCTGCACGATATCATTGAGCCGATCAACCCGCCCCATCGGCTGCCCTACCTTATAAGCAGGGTCGACGACCGGGCCGGCTCTCCCTATGTCAGGATTGACACCGATAAAATCGTTGCGATTGTTGAATCCACTCTGCCTGATAACGGGCGGGCCTTCAGCGAGCAGGACGACACTTCGGAAGGCATCGCCAACAATATCCTTGATTTCTTCGAATTCGAGGTAAAGCACGGCCGCTTGCCGAAGAACCTGTTACCGCTTCAGTCAGGGGTAGGCTCGATAGCCAACGCTGTAATCGGAGGTCTTGCAAAGGGACCATTCAGTGGCCTGAATGTATGGACCGAGGTTCTTCAAGATACCATGCTGGACTTTTTCGACTCGGGCAAGCTTGATTTCGCCTCAACAGTATCGCTTTCCTTTTCTGTGGAGGGCTTCAAGCGGTTTTACAGCAACTGGGACAAGTACTGCAACAAGGTTATAATGCGGCCATTGTCGATTGCAAATCATCCCGAACCGATCCGGCGTCTGGGCTGCATTGCGATGAATACCCCGATTGAATTCGATATTTATGCCCATGCCAATTCCACCCTGGTTGGAGGAACGCGCATGATCAACGGCATCGGTGGTTCGGGTGACTTTCTCCGCAATGCTTATCTCTCGATAATGCACACCCCCTCAGCCCGCCCCACAAAAACCGACCCGGCCGGGATTACCTGTGTAGTACCGCATGTGCCGCATGTTGACCATACCGAACATGACCTGGATGTTCTGGTTACCGAGCAGGGACTGGCCGATCTACGCGGGCTGGATCCAAAATCCCGGGCCCAGCTAATTATAGACAAGTGTGCTCATCCCGACTATAAACCGCTGCTTCAGGAGTATTTTGATATCGCCTGCAAAGATTGTCTTGCTAGAAAGGCAGGTCATGAGCCGCAGCTGCTTGACCGGGTATTCAAGATGCAGGTCAACCTGGCCAAGAACGGAACCATGAAGATCGATAACTGGGAGATATAAACTAAATAAGCTGGAGGTATTTCGTGCGTATTTCAAATCAAATCCCAAGATATTACGTAACCACAGCGCTCCAAACAATGGAACAGGCCTACGAGCAGAATCATGATCCTCAGGTTGGTTCTCTGATTTCCAGAGCTATTGAAACCTTAAGGGAGTTAAGCGACAGAACCTCTTACTCGCAAGATTCCAGTCAGAGCTGGGATAATGACCCTCATGAAGTAAACTACCTTAATTCCGCCATTTAAGCCTCTGCATCACCTACAAGAGCGCCCTTGATCCTACTCGGGGCGCTCTTGCTCATCTCATCACAATATTTCTATTTTTTAAGGCGATATAACGTTTGTTACAACAACACCGTCAATGATAGCCGTGCAAAGTGTTCCGTAGAGGTGGCTGGTCACTGGCATGCCGATGTAAACCGTTCCTGTCATGAAGATCGAATCGCTCCCCACCAACTGCCAGACTGCTCCATCAGCAGAGACATAGCCACTGATGGTATTTCCATTGCGCACCAACTTGACCCAGTATGGTGCAGACACATTCGGCCTGGCCAAAGTTGGCGTAGGAATATAATCGCCGCCGCTAATCAATCGGCGCTGAAAATTGGCCGCCTTGCCGGGTGAGAGTGTCATCAGGGCATAGGCAGAGTTGTTGGTGAGGGTTTCACGAATCATGACCCCGCTCTTGGCGGACGGATCGGTATTCTGAATCGAGGCGACCCGTGCGACAATCTGACCATCGCCGGTTAATGACTGAAAGACATAGCGGAAGGCATCCGTGGTTCCCCAAATATCATAACCGG
>DASXUK010000068.1:0-9903 GCA_036504875.1 Desulfuromonadaceae bacterium | reverse complement strand
GAAGATATTCATGTAACGTTCAGGCTGTACGAACATGCCGATGCCGGCAACATTGGGTCGTGATCCGTTAAGGCTGTGTACACTCAGGGCCATCAGCGCAATTACCGGTGTCTGGCGCACTTTGCTGGTGGCGGCCAGGGCGCCGTCGCCAAAGGTCACTATCAGCCCGGGCTGGTCTTCGCGCACGATCCGGGCAATATCGGCCTCGGCATACTCGGTTAGCACGATCACCCGTTCGGTCAATTTGCGATTCGAGCGGAAACCTTTCAGTACCTCCTCATAGGCTGGATCGCGACGACTCTCTATAATCAGGACATCATAGGCTTCAGCCATGATCGGCAGCAGCGTCGCACAGACGAGTATCAGAGAGATAAGGTATCTCATCAGAACCTCACCCTCATTCCGCCATCGAACCAGCGCCCGGTGTTGGGGATTACGTCTATCCAGGATTGGGAGCCCTTGAACAGGTTATGGCCGGAGAAGAACAGCTCCAGCGAACTGGTTTCCTTCTTCAGCAGGGTGGCACTCAGGTGCAGGTCCCATATCAGGCCATAGTACTTTCCGTTGTAGCCAGGCTCGATGTTGGAGTTCCACAAGATGTGGTGACCGGTCAGAAGGCCGCGATAGGTCTGGTCATCGTAGCGCAATGCCAGTTGCACTGTATGGCGGGGAACGGCGGTGACCTCGGAGCCGTCGCTGGTGCGGTAGGTGTCGGTAAAGGTCCAGCCGGCCCCCAGCGAGGTGTTCCAGACCGGTGTGGTGCGGGCCTCCAATTCGGATCCCAGGGCAATGCGCCGCTCGTGGGTATCACCAATGTTCCAGATTTCGTTGCGGAACAGGGTGCCTTTCAGCCACAGGTAGGGGACGGCAGAACTCTCGATGCCGATCTGGGCCGTCCAGATCTTCTCGGAGGGGGCATTAACCAGGAGAATATTGGGGATGCTGTAGCCGCGGGCCGTATAGCCCCGCAGCAGGGTGGAATCCGTCAACTGCCAGGTGGCGCCCAGAGCGGGGCTGAACTGGTCTCCTGATGTTCCGGAGTGATCGAAGCGTGCCCCAGGCGAAACAGATACGGGACCAAGGGTAATGGTGTCGTTTAGGTAGATGCCCCAGCGGTCCACTTTGCGATTGAGCATATCGACCGCAAGCATCGCGTCAGTAGACTTGGTTTCCGCATGCTCGTAATCCGCGCCAGCTACCAGCAGATTGTTTGCCCCGCGCCAGACCAGTTTGGCATTCACTCCACTTGCCAGTTCCTTGCCTAGCATGGTCTGCCCGATGCTGGGATCGCTGATCAGGTTTATGAGCGAATCAAAATCTCTTGAGGCGTGACGGGCGGTTAGTTCAAATTCAAGGTGCTCGGTTAGGGGACGATGGTAGCCGAGGGTAGCATACAGGTGTTGGCCTTTATTTTTTTGTTGGAAGTCATAGGCTGCATCAGGAAGGTAAAGATCGCCCCGGTGGAAATTGGTAAAACGGAAGGTGCCCCACAGTTGACCCCGGTCGGGCAGGTCGTAGGCCAGCTTGATATAGGCGTTGTTGGTGTTAGTGGTAATGTGGGGCAGCAGACCATTGGAACCGAGGTAGCCGCCGGAGAGATAGTATCCCAGCCTGTTGCTGGTGCCGCTCAACTCAACACCGCTGTCGGTCGTGGTGCGCTCCCCGATCGAGGCGCTGGCGCTGCCGCTGATAGCACGTTCGCCCACAGGCGTCTTGGTGATGACGTTGATCACCCCGGCCAGAGCCTGGCCCCAGGCCGAGGAAGCCGCACCCTTGATGATCTCGATCCGCTCGATGATCCGGGCCGGGATCAAGCTGATGTCGGAAACATTTTCAGCCAGAGAGTTAAGCGGAGCGCCATCCACCATGACCAGCATGTGATTGTTGGCGGAGCTTTGTATGCTGGTAAGAGCTACGCTGCCGGGCCCCCCATAGTGCCAGGTCTGAATGCCAGGGATGGTGTCCAGCACGTCGGCCAGAGTGTGGGCATTGAGCGCCTCGATCTCCTTGGCGGTGACAATGGTGACGTTCTCGGCGGTCTGGGAGAGCGGTTTGGGTGCGCGGGAGGCGGTGGTGGATGATTCCTGCCAGGCGTTGAACAATCCCAGGGTTTCTTCGTCGTCCTCACCCCAGGCAATATAGGGTAATAAACAGAGGGCAAGGCAGAGTATCGTAAGGAGCGCGCAAAGGTTATGTGAACGTTTAATGGATGGCATGGTATAGTCTATGCATTTTAATTAACAGATTTCATGTGAGTTTGTCCACTTGTTTGGACATGATCTGAAAAAAGGGGGTGAAGCGAATGCGTGAAGAGAATGATGACCTGATGGTATTGGAGGAGGGGCAGGGACAGGAAACGCCGACTGTGTGTACGTGTACTACAACCATAGCTAAAATCAAGTAACCACTCGGCGGGGAGGGGCGACTCTCCCCGCTCTCTTTTTACGTTGAAAAATTTATTTCAAAAGCCCTTTCTAAAGAGATTTCATCGGTGTGATATAACGGTGATTGCAGTTATTTAACGTAATTTGTCCATGCGCAAAGACTTATATAAAGCTTGATGGATGGTCCTTAATGCTGGCCTGAAAATTTATTTGGTTGGGTTTGTATTTGTCGAAGTATCGTTAAATCACGGTTATTGAAAAAGGAACCCTATGGAGCTGTCACACTATCTCAAGGTATATCCCTGTGCCGAAAAGCCGGGGCGGGTACTGCTGGTTGCCACCCGCCGCTGCGCCGTGCTGGAGGCTTCCCAGGTATTGTGGGACAAGGTCCTTGCAGGCGGGGCAGAGCTGAGCGAAAAGGAGCGCGATACCCTGCTGCGCTTGGGGGTGCTTGTTGCGGATCGTGATGCCGAACGGGAGGAACTGCGGACGACCTTTGAGACCGTTAACCGCACAAGCAAGACCTTTGCCGTGCTGGTGACCCTGACCCTGGAGTGCAATCTGGCCTGCCCCTACTGTTTCGAAGACCCTTTTCGCGGGCGGCTGGTGATGAGCGTTGCCATGGCCGATTTGCTGGTGCAGCGCGTGACGGAGCGGATGGCTGCCGGGCTGGATGTGACCATGGATTTCTACGGCGGCGAGGCGTTGATGGCGCTGCCGATGCTGAAACGGATCGCCACGGAGCTGGGCGTGTTTGCGCAGGAGTTTGGTGTGAGCTATGCCTTCAACATCATCAGTAACGGTACACTACTGACCCGCCCGGTGGTTGAGGAGCTGCTGTCGCTGGGGCTGGCGGCTGTCAGAACCACCCTGGACGGCCCGCAGGAGATCCACGACCGGCAGCGTCCGTTTGTCTCCGGCAAGGGGAGCTTCGACACCATCATGGCCAATCTGTGTGAGATTTACGAGCTGGTGCCGATCGACCTGGGCGGCAACTACACCCGCGCCAACTACCGCCGCTTCCCGGAGCTTTTGGACGTTCTTATTGCAAAGGGGATTTCGCCCCGCATGTTCAAGGCGGTTGGTTTCAGCCCGGTCATGCCCAAGGCGGACGGCAGCGTGGCCGGCGATGTTGGCTCGACCTGCGCCTGCACCAGTGAGCCGTGGGTGATCGAGGCCGGCCTGTTCCTGCGGGAAGAGATCATGAAGCGCGGTTTCCCCGTGCCAAAGCTGAAGCCGGGGGCCTGCATGATCGAGTTCCAAAACGATCTGGTGGTGGGCTATGATGGCAGCCTGTACAAATGCCCAATCTTCATGGGGCAAGAGGAAATGCGCGTCGGCTCGTTGGCCGAGGGGGTGATTGATTACCGCAACTCCCATAACCTGAATCTCTGGAAAAACGATGAATGTCTGGAATGTCCCTACCTGCCGCTATGCTTCGGCGGCTGCCGCTTTTTCCGCAAACTTGAGACCGGGTCGATCGACGGGGTGGACTGCCGCCGGAAGATGCTGGACGCCTCCCTGGAGCGGATTATTCGCCAGGACCTGGAATTACGCCCAACTCTTTGCTAATCTTCTTGAACCGTCTCTCAGGGAACCTAACCTGTCCGCCATTATCTCGAATCGTTTAAATTACCTTTACCTTCTTGTAAAGCCAGCTGGATTAAGGGCTGAGGGGCTGTCATGAATTAAATGTAAAATATCTTTACATTTAATTTAACTTGTCGAATATACAAAGCATTTATCCCTTTTTTAAATAAGACGTAAATTTTTTTTAAGAACCACCTCAACAAGAATTCATCCTTTCCCCAATATTTTCTATTGTCTGAATTAAGCCGATTCTGGTTAAAAAGCCTTTATTGTCAATGCTTCCCGCCTGCAGCTCCTTTCTTAGAAACCAATCTTTTCTTTAGCCTTGAATTTTATTAGGACCATGAGTGTGGAGGTCCGGGATATTTTCCAGCTGAATAAGTGATTGATTTAAAATGATAATTTTTCGGGGCCTCAAAGGTGGCATAAAATGTGAATTAGCCAACCTGATTTTGGAGCGTTTGGAATATTGAGGAGACAACAATGAATCAGGAACAACCTGTGCATCAAGTTAATACTGACAGCCGGCTTGATGAAACACAGATTGCCATACTGGATACCTTAAGAGCCGGCCATCCTGAGGATCAAATCATAGATGTTCCTCGCCTGCAGATGGAATGTCAGGCCAATGGACTTTCGCCCAGAAGGTTTAGCCATGGATTTGTGAGATTGCTTCTGCATGGCCTGTTGGAGCCGCGCGGAGAGTTTGCCTATGTCTTTTCCAAGGAGCGAATTGAGGCAAAGGCAATGGCGAGCGAGCTTGAAATGGTGGCAGAGCTGCACGATAGATTTTGGCAAACCAGCTTTATCCAATCTGAGGACGCTCGCAGATGAACGAATTTTACAGCCAAATCATTGTTAAAGATCCACGTTTTCAAAGTGAAGAAAGGGTGGCTGACTTGGCCCTGCTGGAGCCCAATACCAGACACAAAATTCTTAACCTTATGGCGGCGGCCAAGACAAACGGAATCGAGCTGGTGGTTTTTGAAACCTATCGTAGCGAGCAGCGGCAACTTGAGCTTTACCGACAAGGGGCCAGCAAGCTCAAGACGGTCGGTGGGCATCACTATGGCCTGGCTTGCGATCTTTTCAAGATTGCCACAACTAAAGGAGCTGTTAAGGACGATAGTTTAGTGCTAGAGCAGTTGGCCCATGAGCAGGGGCTGTTCTGTGGCAGCGATTTGAGGAGCAATGACATTAGATTTACTTTTTTTGATCCAGCCGGTCTTGAATTAATACGTGGTGGTACCGACGAAAAGCGCGGTTCAGCTCCAAAAGCGGAAGCCTGAGTGAGGAGGAATAATGCAAAGCATTGAGGAAATTGAGCGCAAGCTGTTTGTCTTGAGAAACTATGAAGAGGTTTTCAAGGGTGGAACAATAAGGCAACTACACCCGATATGCTGTGGCCGAGAGCTGGCATTAGGAGATTTCCTCAGAACTCCGGTCAGTGCTTCAATGGTTGAGATCAACGGCGATACCTTCACTCTCTTTGAGGTTACCTGTCCAACCTGCGGAGTAAAGATACCTCCGGAATGGAATCGTCTGGAATAAGGGAAGGCAATGAACAACTCCTCCAACAATGAGCAACAGAATGAATAAACCTTTCGAGAATTGCTGGTTTATAAACTTGAACAGCGGAAAGGTTATGAAGGTGCAGCAATTTTGTGGTGGAAATTATGAGAGCTGCGACGTGTACTTAAATAACCATATCAAGCTCTGAGCTGTGAAATCAAATGGAAAGGTTTACCATGTCAAATCTCAACAACTTCGGCACAACCATTTGTGATCTTAATCTTCGACAAGGCTGCGGAACAACTTTCCCAATCATTACTTCACTGAAACCCAATGCACATCTGGCCATTGTAGAGCAGGCTGGCGAATGGTTGAAAGTGAAGGTTCAGGGCCAGGAAGGTTTTGTCAATCGCAAATTTGTCCGCCTTCTTGAACATCAACTTCAAGAGGGTTTTCTGATTCACCGCCCCGATGTGCTGCGCTGGTCAATGGCAGCGGACAAGCCTCTGCGGCGCCCCTCGTCTTCAGATCAAAATCTGGAGATAATCGTTGCGGCCTGGAACAGATTTGGCGGTCTTGTGGAGCGATTGGCCGATACAATCTCGATTGACCCTTCCGTGGCCATGGCAGTGGTAGCGGCTGAATCAGCCGGAAACGGATTCCAGAATGGCCGGATGATTATTCGTTTTGAAAATCATTATTTTTGGAATCTATGGGGCAAGCATAATCAAAAGGGTTTTGCCGAGCACTTTAGCTATAGCAAAACTAAACCGTGGACCGGTCAACGCTTCCGGAGTTCTGTCGAAACAACCTGGCAGAGCTTTCATGGCAGCCAGGCTGCTGAATGGATGGTTTTTAATCTTGCTTTTACACTGGATGAAAATGCTGCCTTATCATCCCTGAGCATGGGTTTGCCGCAGATTATGGGCGCAAATCATGGATTAATCGGTTATGAGTCAGCCGGAGACATGTTTGCTGCCTTCTCGCAAAGTGAAAGGACCCAACTGATCGGCCTGTTTGATTTTATCAAAGGTCCGCATAGTCTCTCGCCAGCGGTTAGTGCATTGCAGCACATGGATTTCACAGCCTTTGCCGCCTGCTACAACGGCAGTGGCCAGGCGGCTGCATATGGTTCCAACCTGGAAAAGTTTTACGATTTGAGTGTATTGCTACTCAATTCCTGAATCTCTCTGGAGCTTTTCCAGATCGTTACTAAATGTTTGAAATCAGGCTGTCTGGCAAGTGCCAGGCAGCCTTTTTTTTGCTGGGGCTTGTGCACCCCTTTAGGTGCGTGCTAAACTATATAAAAATTTTTTAGACCAAAGGACGCAAAATATGTCTTTTAGTATCATGACCGATTATATCAAGCTCGATAGCTTTTTGAAGGGGGTCAGCGCTGTCGGTTCCGGTGGCGAGGCCAAATTGCTGATAATGGATGGTTTGGTAACGGTAAACGGAGAGGTCGAACTGCGCAGAGGGCGCAAGCTTTACCCGGGTGATCATGTCGGTTTTTCGGGACATATTTTCCCTGTGGAGCGTGCGGCATGAAAAATAATTTTTCTCTCCTGGTGTTGGCGCTGGCGCTGATCTTGACTGTCACCCCTTGTCTGGCAGCCTATGATCTGGAGGTGCCGGCTGATCCTTGGGATGAGTATCGTCTGCAGTTCAAGAAGTATTCCCAGCAATTGCAGAAATCTTATGATCGCGCCTTTATGAATGATTATGAAGGGGCTGTTCTCGAGGCATCCAAGGCCATTGAGATTCTCCCTGATGAGGGTCTGGCCTATGCAGAGCGGGCAAAATGTTTTCGAACGCTGAATAATAACAAAGATGCTGAGCTTGATCTTCGCAAGGCGCTGACGCTGTTTGACTTGGCAATCCAACGCTACCGGCCCGGCAGCGAGAAGAAGTCAGGTAAGGCAGGTAAGCTGCGCAAGGTAAGTTCGGCAGAATCAGCCCGGCTGGTGACAGCGCTTCGTTATCAGCGGGGAGAGGCCTATTTTCTCCTGGAGCAGTATCGGCAGGCGAAAGAGGATTTTAATGCCGCTTGCAAGGGTGGCAGCACCGTTGCATGTGCACGGCAGCAGGAGGTTGAACAGGCGGAAAAACGTGGCACTAATTGGGTCCCTTTGTCTGCACGGCAGTTTTATGATCGGCAGAGAATAAAGCGTCCGGCCGGCAACCTGGTAAATGTCTGGGTTCGCCAGGAAGATCTGCCGCGGATAGCATCTCCAGCCGAACAGGATATAATACTTCAGCACCTTGAGCTGGAATGCGATTCACGTACCTTTCGTCAGCTAGAAGCGGGGGCTGAGGCTGCCGCCGGTAAGAGCGTTGCTGCTTCAGCACAAGAAGGATTTGGCAAGCCAGTGACAGGCAGTGCCATCAACAAGCTTTTGATCATCCTTTGCCCTGCTACAAGCCTTAAATGATTTGACTTTTCTCTTACTCTAGAATTACTATTTTGATTTATAAAATCCACCATTGGAGTTTGATATGAATACAAGCTTTATGGATGCCTGCTGGGGAAAACCTGTCGACCGTACGCCGGTATGGCTGATGCGCCAGGCCGGGCGTTATTTGCCGGAGTACATGGCTGTGCGCTCCAAATGCACCTTTCTCGAATTATGCAAAACCCCTGAATTGGCGGCCGAGGTCAGTATCCAGCCTGTTGACATCCTGGGGGTGGATGCCGCGATTCTTTTTTCTGATATTTTGACCCCGGTTGAACCAATGGGCATGAAGCTCGATTTTGTTCCCGGACCGGTTTTCGAAAATCCGATCAGAACCATGGCGGATGTGGAAAAATTGCGGATCCCTCATATGGAGCAGGATGTTCCTTATGTGCTGGAGACAATCAAAATCCTCCGGCGTGAGCTGTCGGGCAAAGTTCCTTTGATTGGTTTCGGCGGCGCCCCCTTTACGTTGGCCTGTTATATGGTGGAAGGCAAGGGAAGCAAGGATTTTGCTCAGATTAAGCGCATGATGTACACAGCCCCTGAGGTGTATGCGGCTCTGATGGAAAAGATCACCATGATGAGCATGGAGTACCTGAATGCTCAGATCAACGCTGGTGCCCAGGCCATCCAGATTTTTGATACCTGGGGCGGGATACTTTCGCCGGCTGATTACGAGGCCTATGTGCTACCCTACACAACCAAGCTGATTAACGGCCTGAACCGGTTGGCAACCCCTGTAATTCATTTTGTAAAAGGGGCCGGTACCATACTTGAGATAGTCAAAAAAGCCGGTGGGGATGTGATGGGATTGGATTGGCATATCAATCTCGCTACCGCGCGGGCAGTGCTAGGACCAGATATGGCTGTACAGGGTAATCTTGATCCGACCGTGTTGTTTGCACCACATCCTATTATTGAAGCTGAAGTAAAGCGGGTCTTAGCCGAAAATGCCGGGCGCCCCGGACACATTTTCAATCTCGGCCACGGAATTCTTCCGACGGTGCCGCCTGAGAATGCCAAATTCATGGTGGAATGCGTACACCGATTGTCGCAGAAGTGATTTAGGGCAGATCTTCTGCCTGCCGCCCGACGGCATCCACCAAGGAATGCCCATATAATGATATGGAGAACTAATTACCATGACCGTTACGATGAAAAACATTGTAGTCTTCGTCAATGACCTGGCCAAAGCTAAGGCGTTTTATGTTGATTTGCTCGGCTTTCCAGTCGCCGGGCAATCGGAAATGATGGTGGAATTCTTTCCCGGCGCTCCTACATCAATGGGGATTGCCCTGGCGCTGCATGATGATGCCCGTAAATTGGTAGGCAGGCATACCTCCATAACATTTAAGGTCGAACAGATTGAAAAGTTTTGCGAAACTCTGACAGCAGCCGGAGTCACTTTCATCGAGCCGCTCGAATCCAGTCCCTGGGGCAAGATGGCGGTGATAGCGGATCCGGATGGTAATCAGTTTGCTCTTGTTGACCGTTAAAAGTCGCATTAGTAGTTTAAATGTTAAGAATGGACCAAAATGAAAATTGTCACACGTGAGCTTTTGCGCCAGGTTACCGAGCAGGCCCAGGCTTCACCCCGTCTACGGAAGAATCACAATTTCCATTCCAATGATAATTCCTGCTGTCATCGGTTGTTAAATGCCATAGAGCCACTTTCGTATATCAGTCCCCATCGTCACCTGGATCCTGAAAAAGACGAAGCTTTTATTCTGCTGACCGGCAGTTTGGGTGTAGTGACCTTTTCGGAGGCTGGCGAGGTGGCAGAGACAGTCATTCTCTCCCACGCTAGTGGCAACATCGCCGTTAATGTCCCCCATTCTGTTTTTCACACTGCTGTGAGCCTGGAACCGGCTACTGTTTTTTTTGAGGCCAAGGCTGGCCCGTATCTGCCGATTACTGAAGCCGAAAAAGCTTCCTGGGCACCGCCTGAAGGTGATGCCGAG
>DASXUK010000067.1:0-69572 GCA_036504875.1 Desulfuromonadaceae bacterium | reverse complement strand
AAGAATATTGCAAAAAAATGGACAATGCCGATCAGAGACTGGAAGTCAGCACTGAATCAATTCTCAATAATTTTTGAAGGCAGAATGCCTACTTTATAAAAGACCGAAAAAACCATTTACACAAAATTATTTACAGGACCTCGTCTGTCCTTGTCCATAAGCTTAACTTTACACGTTCATTGCTTCACCAAGAGTGCACTTGGTCGATGATCTTATCCACGTTTCGACTTTGGCAGATAAAGACGGCTGCCTCGACTACTGAAAACCCACCCTCAGCGAAAAGTCTGATCACATCCTCACTAAAATCCCAGCTGTAGCAACCCTGCGCTACGTCTTTATCGTGACACCTTTTGTTCTGGAATAATACCAGTTTTTGAATTCCGATTTCCCAGCGTAGCTCAGTAGTAAAATTGGATTAACAAAACATAATAAGACATTAATAATTAAAAAATACAAACATTGTTTTTTGATAATTTACGATAGGGCGTATCAAATGGGGTTGAATATTGCATATAAATAATTAATTGAATATAGATAACTAAAATACATCAACAATTGCAAGTTAGTTCTCTTTTGCTCTACGGGCTGTACGCAATTTGGCGGGATGTTGTATGGGTATTGCAGTTAAAACACAGGGTTTTGATTCGCTTATTCAATATCTTACGAATTCAAAACTCACTTCAAAGCATTTGTCACTGTTTAAATGCTGGTGGGGTTGATCTGCTTTTTTTAGGAGGCCACATTGAGCTTCTTCAGGGTTCAGGGTAATTTTTCGTGGGTTATGCTGTGTTTGCTGTTAGTAACCGGCATGACTATAGTGGGTGGAGAGGCCCAAGCGGCGCTTCAGTGTTATGACTGTCATGGTACGAGAAGTGTCCAGGATGTGCGTCCTCAGGATTATTCCTTCAGAAATCCATCTGGCGGCGGATTTGCCGGTAACCACCGAACCCATATGGGTAGTGCGGCTACCGTTAATGTCTGTGCCAAATGCCATCCTGGCAGCAGCACGTATAACTCTGCGCACCGCGACGGCTTGATCAAGATCTCTTCCCGTGCCAACAACTCGCCAACCACGACGCA
Source organism: Desulfuromonadaceae bacterium (assembly GCA_036504875.1). GTDB lineage: Bacteria > Desulfobacterota > Desulfuromonadia > Geobacterales > Pseudopelobacteraceae > JACPFJ01. The sequence goes on along the minus strand of DASXUK010000067.1, from coordinate 68,492 downwards.
ATATCCCCATAACAACTCTTTCACCAACAGAACGTCCGCCTTTCCCCAGACCTACAGTCCTGCGCAGGGGAGTTGCGGCAGTGTTAACTGTCACTTTGAAAAAACAACGCCAACCTGGGGTAGTACATCGCTTGCCTCGCCAAGTGACTGCGACAAATGTCATGGTGTCCCGCCATCTGATGGAAGCCATCCTTCCGTTTCCGCCGGTTCCGGCAAAAAGCATGGAGATTACCTGGGGACTGATACCGGCAGCTGTTCAAAATGTCATGCTAATCATCTGGCCGAGGGGAACAAATTTGCTCATGCCACCAGCGCCGGCAAGCGTCCTCTTTTCATGCAGTTCACAACATTTCACCGCAGCGGCGGCTATTCCGGTATCGTAACCTATCCACAATACCTTCCGAGTCAGCTCCCTGCCCGCAACGGTGAATGCACGAACGTCTACTGCCATAGCGATGCCTTGGGGGGTGTGCCATTTTTTAAGGCCCGCTGGGGGAGTGTGACTCCTCTTCCTTGTTATGGCTGCCACCGTGGGACCACCGCGGACAGCACCCAGGCGAACTGCCTTGCCGTGGGAGGTACGTGGACGGCTACCCCCGGACAGGAAAAGTGTTATCCGTTTCTGAACATGAGCACAAACGGCCATAGCAAGCTGGTGGGATCCCACTGGATCCGCAAATATCCCTGCTCGTACTGTCATTACGCAACTACTGATTCGCTTGGAAATATCAAAGACAGGTCCAAACACGTTAATGGTGTAAAGGACATCATGATTGACCCCAAGTGGAACATTGTTGGGCGTCCTGATGCCAGCTATAACCCCGCGACCAAAGTTTGCTCCAATCTCTACTGCCACAGTGACGGCACGACCAACCCCGAAGCTATCCGGGATTTTCCATGGAGTGCTACCAAAGCGCCTTGCAACGCCTGTCACGGTCATCCAACCGGCACCTGTTCCAATACGGGATGTCATGATGGCCGTATTGATCTTATAACCGGCAAACAATGGGTCCTGGCGGCAAAATTTGGTAACGTAACCGCCTACAAATGGCCTGCGGGTGAGGAGTGGCTTGGTTCGCTTCCAATGTTCCCCAGCACCGGCGCCGGCACAGCTCGCGCCAATTCCCATCAACGTCACGGTCAGACCGAATTCTCGTGCATTGAATGTCATTTTGTCACGGTGGCCAACGGCGATTGCAAAACCTGTCACACTACCAGCGCACCAGTCGGATTCATGGGTGAAGCGTCTCATCTTAACGGCGCCTATCATGTAAACAAAAACAAGGATGTCGTCTTTAAGAGTGGCGGCAGTTACAACGCCATAACAAAGGCCTGTTCCAACACCAAATGTCATACCAGCGGAACCGATCCGATCTGGGGTGGAACAGTCAACAGCGCCGTCACCTGCCTTGGGTGTCACGGGACATCCGGTGCTGATATTGATACGTACAAGGCGTTCAGCGGGAGTACCCAGGCCAGGATCAACCTGACCCAGTGGGTTACAACCGGGCATGGGCGTTATTCAACCTCCGGCCGTTATCCGTCCTCCAACAACCCGGCGGCCAACTTCTCCGGCAACCCCTGCTGGTACTGCCACGACAACAGCGTCCTACACAAGGATGCAACCAACCCGTTCCGGCTCCGAATGCATCGCCAGTATGAAAGACGTTTCGAGAAAGAATGCGTCTACTGTCATATGAAAAAGGACGATACGGAATGCCGCTCGTGCCACGACACGCTCGAATCACTTGCGCCGCAACTGATCAATATTACCAGTGCCAGATATGTGTATAATCACCGGCCATATGCCAGCCCTTCCATCCAGTCATGCGTGGCCGCATGTCACACAAGTGATGCCACCATCCACAAGACCGGAAGCCAAAAGTTCTGGAATGACACCGAGAAATTGGATGTCAAAAACCAGTACATGATGATGGGTGTCTGCCTTCAGTGCCACGACGACGACAGCGGCGGCCAGTGCACCAGTTGCCATACTGCCCCGATAACCAATCCCCTGAAATATTCCATCGGGTTTAATCCCAACATGGAAGGCACGCGCTTTATAAAACCGAAAAACGCCCGCGCCTCAGCCGGTCATTTTGGCTACAAGCATTACAAAGCCTACGTGAAAGACGGCACCTGGAAGGGAGGTAAGTTCTGCTGGGATTGCCATGATCCACACGGCGACGCCAACATCTATATGATACACGACAAGGTGGCTACAACCACAGACGGTACCTTCGGCGTTCCCAAGACGCGTGCGGCTGTTAAATTTACCCGCAAGCAGAGCGGTCTTGATTATGCCCGGACAAATGCCCCCTATGATGGTATCTGTAACGTTTGCCATTCATCCGACAGCAAGCACTTTACTAGTGTCAGCGGCGACGGGCACAATGCCAGCCGTGTATGCACCACCTGCCATGAGCACCGTTTCGCCGACAGTCATGCCAACAAACTGAGTTGCAGCACCGCCGGCTGCCATGAAAACAGGAAACCGGTACCCAAGCATACCGCTTTCGGATTGCCGCGTGACTGCACCAAATGTCATGCCGGCACGATCAACAAGCGGATGGATGTCATGAGCCAGCTTCGCTCAAACTCGCACCATATCCAGCGAACGACCGGTGAGATCAAAAATACCGACTGCTATGAGTGCCACTGGGAAGCCAATTCAAATGGCCTGATCAATATTCAGTACCATGAAGGTTATAATTACCTGAACTACTCAACCGCCAAGAATATGAAGGTGGACTTGGTCGTCTACGGCGCAGGTGCCAGGCCGACCATCTATAAGAACAACAGCAGCGCGGTGCAGTTTTTGGCTAACAACATTGGAACTGCATTGGAGCGTTCTGAGGTGAGCAAGGTAAGCACCCATTGCCTTTCATGCCATAGCGATAAGAACAATACTACCGAGCCGTTCGGTGACTGCAAGACACCGCGCCAGTACGCCTGGGACCGCTCCAGCGTTGCCGCCCGCTACTCGCAGAGCGGCACCACCACCTGGGGTAAATATCCCGGCACTGCCAATGCCGCCCAGAAGAACATCACCAAGGCCTTGTCGGCGCATGGCAACGCAACCGCCAACCAGGGCGGCTGGAGCGCCATAACTGGGATCGATGGAATTATCCCGAATACACGGGGCGGCGGCAATGCGGTTCAATGTTTTGATTGCCACAGTTCTCACGGGTCCAAGGTTGTCGGTACCACCACCAGTTATGTGACCTACAACGGAACCAAAAACGGCGGGAACCTGAAGGAGACCCAAGCCGGCAAGGGTGGCTATGCCATGTCCTACAAGGCATCATCGAACCCGGATGCCAGTTCGGTCAACCCGTACAATGCCGGCGCAGGTCAGTGTTTTGACTGTCACCTGAGCAAAAATTCCGGAATCACGCCGTGGGGCTTTTTCTCGACGTTCGGCGCCATCACGTCGGTGAAAGGCTATCACGATACCAACAAGTTCGGCACAGGCGGGAGCGGGACAATGCAGCGAACTCCCTTTAAGAACCTGCCGGTCAAGGGGGGACATCTCAAGGCATCATCAACTCTCGGCACTGCTGCCATGTCGACCATTGACGGCCTCTGCTCGCCGTGCCACGACCCGCATGGGGTCACCCCGAGCCTGGGGAGCGACCAGGCCTATGCGGTCCCGCTTCTCAAGGGAACCTGGATGACCTCACCCTACAGGGAAGACCTGCCACTTGGCGGTGCGCCCACGGGTAGTCGTGGCAGCTCGAGCTATCAAACGCCGCCGCCGACACCCTTTGTCTACACCGATCAGGCCACGTTTGGCGGTGCAACGAGAATCAGCGAGGACGATACCAAGTTTGCCGGTCTCTGTCTGCGCTGCCACCTGAAGACCAGCCTGACTGCCGGGCCTGACAAGCTTAAAACCTGGAAGAGCCTTGACCGGGTTCACCAAACGGTCAAGGGCTGGGGTGTCAACGACCAGCATTCCTACACCTGCTCCAAGTGCCATACACCGCACGTTGCAAGCCTGCCGCGGCTGATGCAGACCAATTGCCTGGATGCCAAACACCGTGGCGGGGTCACCGCCGGCGGCGCTGCGGGGACCGGAAGCAGGGGCAGTTTTCCGAAGGGAAGAAATTATCCCGGGCTGAACTGCCATCCGGACGGCGCCTGGCCGAACAACCTGTGGAACACAAAAACCCCGTGGTAAGGGGAGCGATGATGAATGGAAAGAGACAGAAAGAATTTGTCAAGGCACCCGGAGGCACACCAATGAAACTGGCACTGCGAAACCGAGACCATGTAGCATTTCGTATGACATGGAGAATGCAGCTGGCGTTTGTTGCCATCCAGTTTCTGCTGTTTTCGGGTTTTGCACTGCCTGGAGCATACGCCGGCGGCGGAGACCTCAAACGCCCGGCAGCAACCGACTCACCTCAGCCGGGCAAGCAGGAGGCAAAGGCCTCTGTCGTTGACAGCGTCGGCAACCTGATCGTCACCGGCTATCAGAACCTCGCCGGTGGGATCGACGATGATTACCTGACCGTCAAATTCAATGCCAACGGCACGGTGGCCTGGCGCAAGACTTACAACCGTCTCGGTGGCAGCGACCAGGCCACGGCGATTGTGGTCGATTCAAGCGATAACGTCATCGTGTCCGGTTTTGCCTGGAACGGAACCAATTACGATATCTATACCGTCAAGTACAGAGGGAGCGATGGCGTCATGCTGTGGGAACACACCTATGACGCCCCTGCCCACGGCAACGACATCGCCGCGAGCATTGCCGTTGATACCCTCAACAATGTGTATGTGGGCGGATATGTCCAGAATGTCGCCGGAAACGAGGACTACATTATCCTCAAGTACAGTGTCAGCGGTCCGAACACGGATGGCACACCTGTCTGGGTTGCAACCTGGAACGGAGTGGCAAACGGTGTGGATAAACTGGCCTCCATAGCGGCAGGAGTTGGTGGCGTGGCAGTGACAGGCCAGTCATGGAACGGCACCGATTTTGATGTAATGACCATCAAGTATGACTACAACGGCGCCAAACTGTGGGAATGCCGCTATACATCACCCGGAGCAAATCTGGACGCCGGCCGCAAGGTTGCCATCGACGGATCCGGTAATGTCATCATCACCGCTGCTGTTACCAACAGCGGTAACCTTGACATTTACACCGCGAAATATGCAGCCGCTAACGGGGCCCTTATCTGGGGCTCAACATACAACAGCCCCACAAATAATGATGAGCCGTACGGGCTTGCCCTGGATTCATCCGGCAACGCCTATGTCACCGGGTACACCTTTACCCTGACCGGTCACGAAGATCTTCTCGTTATTCGCTACAGGGCGTCCGACGGCCTTGAAGAGTGGAAAAAGATTTACGACTCCGGGGCATCCGCCGCTGACATCGGAACCGGAATTGTCCTGGATACCGCGGGTAATGTCTATGTCACCGGCTACTCGGTTGTGGTCGGGGGCAACACCAACATCCTCACGCTTAAAATCAAGAATGACAGCATTTCCCCGACCCTGTACTGGGCTTCCACCTTCGACGGTGTGGCACACAAAAACGAAAAACCGGTCGGCATCGGACTGGGGGCAAGTGGTGAGGTCATTATTGGCGGTTGGACGGATCTCTGGACCGCCGGTGCATCCGACTATGACTATCTGATACTGGTCTATGATCCCGGTTTGTTGAATCCCCCCAGTGGTCTATCGGCTACGACTCTTTCAGATACCTCGGTTAAAATTGACTGGATCGATAATTCCCTCAATGAGGATGGCTTCAAGATTGATCGCAAGCTCACGGAACTGGGTGTGTGGGGCGAGGTCGGAACTGTTGGAGCAAATATAACGACCTTCACCGACACGGGACTGACCCCGAGCAGCACCTATTATTACCGTGCGCGTTCCTTCAATGCCGCCAACGGTTCATCAAACCCGAGTGAAGAAATACGGGTTCTGACACTTTTTGTCACCTACAAGGCTCCTGACTGGAGTTATCTGTACAATAGCGCTGATAACAAGGATGATTTTCCGGCAGCGATCGCAGTTGGACCTGACAACAATCCGGTGATCACCGGTTACAGTTTTTTAACTTTAGGAGGGTTCGATTACTACACAATCAAGCTGAACAATAGTACCGGAGCGTTGCTCTGGAGCCATCTGTATGACGATGCGGACAGTGAAATCGACAGGGCGACGAGTGTTGCCGTGGACAGCGCCAACGCCGCTATTGTCACAGGATATTCCTCGCTCTACTACGCCCCTGCGATAAAGAACGTCAACTCCATCTATACAATGAAATTCCCGGCGTCCTGTTCACCGCCGACACCATGTACCCCGGTGCACATGTGGCACAGCCAGTATAACGGCCCTGGAGGTGTTGATGATCGGGCAACTGCGATTGCCAGTGCAATCGACAGCTCTGACAGTGTTGTCATAGTGGGTTACGGAAAAAATGCTGCTCTCAATGAAGATATCTACCTGATCAAATACGCCGCTGCACCTGCTGTTGATGGTTTTGGCAAGGCGATTCCAGAATGGAGCGCCACGCCCTACGATTCTGTTTTCCACGGCAATGATTTTCCCGATGCAGTCGCTTTTGACAAGGATGGCAATGTCTTTGTCGCCGGGCATGTTCAGAGCGCATCACTTCCCGACCGCTACAAAACATTTGTAGCCAAGTACTGCGGCAAGGCCGGGGCGCCCTGCAACGGCAAAACGCCGGGCCAGATCATCTGGGAAGACAGCTTCAGCGGATCCGGTGACAACCAGGCGCGGTCGCTGGCCATCGACAAGGACGGCAATCCGTATGTGGCTGGTTTTGATACCGGTTTGAACGGTCGCGACATACTGCTGATAAAGTATGATGGCAAGGCAGTGCCCACGGGTTCACGGGTACTCTGGAGCAGGACTGTCGATGGCGCTGCGCATGGTGACGATTCTGCAATTTCGGTGAAATACGACCAGATTGACGATAGCGTGGTTGTCGGGGGTACGGTGCTGACAGCCGTCAGTGATCGTGATTTCATCATCATCCGATACGATAGCGCCGGAACCGAAAAATGGCGTAAAATTCACCTTCGTCCCGGCACCGACGAAGAGGCTCTGGGCATGGCAATGGATGTGTCCGGCAACGTAAGCATTGTCGGATATACCGGCAACGGCCTCACGACCGATGCTCTGTCGGTCAAATACGGGTATGACGGGTCGCTCCTTGCTGCTACCATCTACAATGGTGCAGCCAACAGCTTTGATGAGGCCACAGCGGTCACCTTTAACTCATTGGGCGATACACTGGTGGCCGGTTACACCACCAACGCAACAGGGAATGCCGATTATCTGGTCTATAGTGGCAAGGGGAGCGCCCTCCAGGCGAGTTCGCCGTTTACTGCCAGCCCCTTCTACACAAAGGTTGACCTTGCCTGGGCCGACACCTCCACGGGCGAAACAGGCTTTTATATCGAGCGCAAACCTGGTACCTGCGCTTCCGCCAATCCATGGGTACTCATCTACACTGCGGCAGCCAATGCCACAACTTATTCCGATACAGGTCTCAATATCGGCCAGGAGTATTGTTACCGGGTGCGTTCATTCAAGGCAGGCGAGATCGACCCGCGCTGGATTGAACGGTATGCCCTTCTGACCAGTCCTATGCCGCCCGGCAACGTGACAGCTACTCCGGTCAACACGACACAGATCAACCTTGCCTGGCTGGACAACACGACCGGTGAAACCGGATTCAGGATATTCAGATGTACCGGGGCTGGTTGCATCAATTTTACCGAAATAGGATCAGTCCTCGAAAATGTTGTCACCTACAGCGACACAACCGTTGCCGCGGGCACCTCATACAGCTACAAGATACTTTCCTACAAAACGGCAGATTGGCAGTCAGCCTTCTCGCTATCTGCTTCCGCGATCACCCCGTCACCGGCCACGCCATCCGGCTTGACCGCAACACGGGCATCCGAAGGGCAGATCAACCTTTCCTGGACCGACACGAACAATGACGAAACCGGCTTCAAGATTGAGCGCTGCGAGGTGGCATTATGCACGTTCAGCCAGATCGACACGGTATTGGCCAACGTAACAACCTATAATGACATAATTACTCTGAAGCCGGATACAGCCTACCGCTATCGCGTACGGGCCTACAAGACCGCAACAATAGGCTGGGACAGTCCCTACAGCGCAACCGCCGATGCGACCACCACCCTTGCCACGACATCCGGTCTTACCGCAACAGCAGGCAATACCACCACCATCAACCTTTCCTGGATCGATAACACCGGTACAGAGACCGGCTTCAAGATTGAGCGTTGCCCCAGCGGCAGTTGCCTGGAAGCGGACTTTGTCGAAGCGGCCCAGACAGTATCAAATACAACAACATGGAGCGACACCAGTGTCTGCAACGGTTCAACCTACACCTACCGTGTCAGGGCGCTCAATGCCGGCATCTCCATGGGGGGAGGAGGAGTATGGACCAGACGCAAACCGCTTACCATCACCAACTTCCTGCCCAACTTCCAGACAAAGGTGACCATTCCCTACGATGTGGACATGAAGGCCAACTTTGACGACATCCGCTTCTACGACGAAACAAACAAGCGGGAAATACCCTATTATCTTGAAAGCAAAACCGACAGCAGCACGGCAACAGTCTGGATAAAAACCGGCGCCTTTAATACCATCTCTCTTTATTTCGGAAACGCCAGCGCTTTAAGCGCCAGTAACGGAGCTGCTGTTTACGAATTTTTTGATAGTTTCACCGGCACTGTCATTGATACTGCCAAATGGACAAAGGTAGGTTCCTACTATACCCAGAACAACGAACTGATTTCCAGCGGCGGGTCCGGTGCTTGGGACAGCGGAATGTTTTCCATAGCTAACTTTGCCCGCCCGTTTGTGTACGAGGTTGACTTTTATCCGACTGGTGGCGTCCAGTTGATGATTGGCGCCAAGAATACCGGGGCAGGTATCAGTTACACCGAGTTCACATATGCTGCATATGCGGTAAACGATATTAATGGCAACCGCCTGCTGGTCTACGAGGATGGCGTTGGTAGAGGAGACAACCTCAAGGCAATCACCAGCAACGTTTGGCAGTACTACAAAGTAGAGGTTTTGGCGACCGGTGCAAAATACTATCATGGCTTGTCGCCAACAGCCTACACCAACTACTACACCAGCGCCTACAGCAACGCTCCGTTGCTTAAAGTGGGCTTTACCAATGTTGATAAGGTATTCAAGCTGGACAATGCGCGTGTTCGCAAGTACGCAGCTGCTGAGCCATCAGTATTGTTTGGCGTCACAGAAACATCGACTGGATACACATTCGTCAACACCTGGATTGGTTTGCCAAGTGCGACCGCATCCGTCACAACGCCGACCCCGACCGCTCCGACCGGTCCATTGGCCACTCGTGTGAACGAGGCCCAGATCAATCTTGCCTGGACCGATACCACCTCCGATGAAACCGGTTTCCGGATCGAGCGCTGCAAAGGAGCTGCCTGTGTCGACTTTGTCGAGATCGGCACCGTGGGGGCCGGGGTTGTCTCGTACAGCGATACATCTCCACTCGATGTCAACACAACCTACCGCTATCAGGTCCGGGCCTACAAGACCGCAACCTGCGGCGGGGGCTGGAACGGCCCCTACTCATCCATCGCATCGGCAACGACCACCCTGATGGCGCCCTCTGCTCTAACAGCAGCCCTCTCGGTCAGCACCACCTGCGATGATCTCCGCTTTACCGAAAGTGACGGCACAACACTGCTAAATTACTGGGTGGAATCGGGCTGTGGCACCGTCTCCACCAAGGTTTGGCTCAAGCTGCCCACCTTGCCGGCCGGACCAAGGTCACTCTACCTTTATTGGGCAAATCCGACCGCTTCAGCCATGAGCAGCGGAACAGCCACCTTCGATTTTTTCGATGATTTTACCGGTACAACCATTGATACGGGCAAATGGGTCAAGGCTGACAACGGTGCTTACCTGAGCCAGAACAATGAAATCATAGCTACTGGCGGAAGCGGCGTGTGGGGCAGCAACACCATGTACAGCGTGGCGAACTTTGCCCGTCCGTTCGTACTGGAGCTCAAGCACAAGCAGACCGCCGGCAGCTATATGATGTTCGGGGCAAAAGATACTTCAGCCAGCACAACCTACGGCTACTATCATTATGCCGCTTATCCCGTCATCGGCACTATCCTGCAGGTGTACGAATCAGGTAGCTACCGCGGAACCAACCTTGCCCCTATCGCATCGAATGTGTGGGAATATTACAAGTTCGAGGTATTGGGAACCGGCGCAAAATATTATGTGGGTACCTCACCGGCTGCCTATACACTCTTTTATGACAGTGTTTACAGCACTGCCAGCCCGCTCAAAATCGGTTTCGATAACGATAACCAGGCCTTCAGCATGGATGATGTTCGCGTCCGCAAGTATGCCACTCCGCTGCCGACCTTTACAGTAGGGGCATTTGAGACCGCTGCCTACAGCCTGACAGGCGGCACGTGGAATGCCCGCCGGCCGTTGACGATAACCAATGGCGGGACTGCGTTGATCGACTACCAGACGGATCTGACCATTGATACCACTGTAGTAGCATCAGACAGGATAAGCCTGGCCTGGACCGACAACACCTCCTCGGAAACCGGTTTCATTGTGGAACGCTGCGCCGGAGCGGCCTGTGATTTCACGACAATAACCACCTTCAGCGCGGCGGCAAACGCCACCTCGTTTGTCGACAAGACAGTTGCCATGGCAACCACCTACTGCTACCGGGTCAAGGCAGAAAAATCCCTGGTATGGACGTCTACTCCCAGCAACAGCGCCTGCGTCACGACCACCACCATAGCCGCGCCGGTCCTTACGGCAACGGCGACTACCAAGATCGACCTTTCATGGACAGACACGACCACCGGTGAAGACGGTTTTGCCGTTGAGCGCTGCACCGGCGTATCGTGTGATTTTACGGTTATTGACAGCGGTTTCCCGGTTACCCTTAACCCAAATGTTACAACGTATGCCGATAATGCGGTGTGCGCCAATTCCTACCGCTACCGTGTCAAACCTTTCAAGTCCGGTCCCAGCGGTTGGAGCATCTACAGCAATATTGCTAATGCTGCGACGATACTTCCAGTAGCGCCGAGCGGATTGAGCGCGACACGGATTTCCGAGATCCAGATTAATCTTGCCTGGACTGATAATACGACGGACGAAACCGGGTTTAAGGTTGAACGCTGTCAAGGGACTGGCTGCTCCGTCTTCACCCTGGTTGCCGATTTGCCCGCGAACACGACAACCTACAGTGATAACGGGCGGGCGCCGGACATCACCTATCGCTATCGTGTCCGTGCCTACAAGGGGGGCGGTTGCGCATGGGAAACCGCTAATTCCAACGAAGTAGAGGCAACGGCATCCCTTGTAGCGCCCTCGGCGCTGACCGCGGCGACAACGTTCAGCACCCAGGTTGACCTGGCCTGGACCGACAACACCATCACCGAAACCGCATTCAAGATTGAGCGCTGCTTGACGGCGCTCTGCACCTATGCTCCCCTTGCAACCCTTGGCGCCAATGTTACAAGCTTTTCCGATGCTTCCGTCTGTTCAGGCACCGGTTACACCTATCGGCTGAACGCGGTAAATGAAGGCAGCACCAATGGTGGCGGCGGAACCTGGACACGGCGGAAACCGGTTACATTCACCAACTTCCAGCCCAATTTCCTTGTCCGGGTAACGGTTGCCTATGATGCCCTTATGAAACCGAATTTTGACGATATCCGTTTTGTCGATACGATAAACGGCATTGAACTTCCCTACTGGATAGAAAGCAAGACCGACAGCACCACGGCAAATGTCTGGATCAAGACCTCAGGGAGCAGCAGCGTGTATCTCTACTTTGGCAACGGATTAGCCACCAGTTCAAGTTCCGTGATTTCAATATTCGGGCCTGGACTCATGACATACTACCCGTTTAATGAGGCCGATGGCACGATCAGCGGCACCACGGCTGATGTAGTCGGTGGAGCAGGCAATAATCTGACCCTGACCGGTTTTACAGCGGGCTATGGTGTCAAAGCCGGCGGGGTGTACGGTAATGCCCTGAGCCTTAGTGGCGCCAACGCTGCCATATCGGCTGCTCCCACAGTACCGGCAGGAAGCGTTGCCTCCATTGAGGCATGGATCTATCCCAAGGCGTATGCTGACGTAACCTACAACGGCATCGTTTCGTGGGGTACCCGGACTGCTCTTAACGCTTTGGCCTTGAGTATCCAGAACAGCGGCAGGCTCAGCATGCCGACCTGGGCCAACGACTTCGTGCCGGCAAGCGGGGTAACAGCAACCCTGAATGCCTGGAACCATGTGGTTGCCGTCCTCAACGGAACTTCGTTTACCCTCTATACGAATGGTCAACTGGTTGGCACTACAATATTGAGTGCGCCTAATATACCCTCCATAAACCTTGCCATCGGGGCACTTGAATATCCTGGTGGCCGCTACTTCAATGGTCTGATTGACGAGGTGCGTATCTACAATCGTGCCCTGACAGCTACGGAAATCGCCGGTCGCTACGCAACATTGATCCCCTCGGCAACCCTTGGGGCTAACGAGATCATCAGCACCACCAACACCTATGGCTGGACCTATGCAACCTCCTACGTAACTGCTACGGCAACTCCTCCGGCTCTTGCCGCTCCAACAGCTTTTACAGCGACCAGGGCTCATGAATCCCAGATAAACCTTGCCTGGATCGATGGTGTAACCGGGGAAACCGGTTTCGAAATTGATCGCTGCGTGGGCGCGGCGTGTGATTTTACCACCAAGATAACGATTCAAGTGGCGGCCAACACAACATCCTACGTGGATGTGGGACTGTTGCCTGACACCACCTACCGCTACCAGATACGCGCAAAACGGGTTGCCACCTGTACGGCCTACAGCAGTTATGCAACAGTGGCTCAGGCTGTAACCACTCTTATAGCCCCCAGCGCCCTGACGGCAACGGCGCCAAACACGACACAATTAAACCTGTCCTGGACCGATACCACGGGATCAGAAACCGGTTTCAAGGTTGAGCGCTGCACCGGGAGCGGTTGTACCACCGGCTTCAGCCAGATCGGGATTACAGGACCAAGCATAAATACCTACGTCGACACGACGGTCTGTCCCAGCACTGCCTATGGATACCGGGTAGCGGCTGTCAATGCCGGCCTCTCCTATGATGGCGGCGGGTGTTGGACCAGGCGCAAGCCGATCACTATTACCAACTTCCAGCCCGATTTCCAGACCAAGGTGACGATTGCCTACGTCAGCACCATGAAGGCGGACTTTTCGGATATCCGCTTCCATGATCCGGTGGCAAACCAGGAACTCCCCTACTGGTTTGAAAGCAAGACCAACAGCAGTACGGCGACCGTATGGGTCAAGACACGGGTGAGCAGCACCATTTACCTCTACTACGGCAACGCGACGGCCACAAGCGTTGATAGTGGAGCCTCTACCTTTGAATTTTTTGACGACTTCACCGGAACAACCATTGACGCTGCCAAGTGGACAACGGTTGGTCCCTATTATACCCAGAACAACGAGCTGATATCCAGTGGTGGGAGCGGAGCCTGGAACAGCGGGATGTACTCTGTAGCCAATTTTGCCCGCCCGTTTGTGTACGAGGTGGATTTTTACCGGACCGGCGGCGGTAGTATGATGCTTGGCGCCAAGAATACCGGGGCTGGAATCAGTTACATCGATTTCACATACGCCGGATATGTTGTATATGGTGGAGGCGGAGCTCTCGACCGTCTGCTGGTATATGAAGATGGTGCAGGAAGAGCGGACAACCTCAAGCTGATTACCAGCAACGTATGGCAGTACTACAAGTTAGAGGTATTGCCGACAACCGGCGCAATTTATTATCAAGGCCTGTCGCCAGCAGCCTATACCAGTTACTACACCAGCGCCTACAGCAGCGCTTCGCCGCTTAAAGTCGGCTTTACCAACGCCGATGAGGTGTTCAAGCTGGACAATGCCAGGGTACGCAAATATGCCAGCCCAGAACCGGCCACCGTCGTTGGTACGGAGGAACTGTCAGCCTGTTTTGCATTCACAGGCACATACATAAGCGGCTACAGCAACGTCGCTCCAGGGACAACGCCAACCCCGGCAGCTCCGGCAACCCTTACGGCAATTGCAACGAACGATACCAATATTAATCTGGCCTGGTCCGACCTGTCGAACGATGAGACTGTTTTCAGGATCGAGCGGTGTGCGGGTGTCAGTTGCAGTGCGTTCCTTGAATTAACCACGGTGCCTGCAAACACGACAAGTTACAGCTCTGCAGCGCTTACCCCCTCCACAACCTATTGCTACCGGGTGCGGGCCGACAAGACCGCAACCTGTGCAACAGGTTGGCCCACGGCATACACGAACACCGCATGCGCCAAAGCGTTTCCGGCTCAAGTCGCCACTTTCAGCGCAACTGCTGTTGGGCCTTTCATGGTCAGGCTTGACTGGATCGATTCAGCCATTGACGAGGATGGCTATGAGATCGAGGTTATGGCATGGAACGGCAAGTGGGTAAACATTGCAACCACACTGCCGAATGTGATCACGTATCTCGACAGGGTTGGCATTAACCCGCTCAAGACATATACATACCGGATCAGACCTTTCCGGGGCAGCGATAAATCACCTTACAAAACGACTAATACGGTGACGACCCCGGCATATAGCCCAGGGGCCGCGACATGTCCATGATGTGCATGACACAAATCTACTTAACTGCATGAAATGGAGGTGATGAATCATGAAGAAGCGTTATACAAAGCCTCGCATTGTTGGCCAAGCTGATATTCATCCATGCTGAACAGGAAAGAAATACATGTATAACGCCGCAGAAATGCGGCGTTGTTTTTTTGAGGGGGATATGCGTGATATCAGGTAACCTTTCGTATTTACTCTCTTTTATCATAATGCTATTTTTGTGCGCCCATGCCGGGGCAACCACTGTCGAAGGTATTGTTGTCACTGACCAGGGACCTCTTGACGGGGCGGTTGTGAAGGGGTACCTCTCCTTGCGGGATTTGCTTGCCGACAACAATCCGCTGATTTCGACACCTGGACAGAAACCTGGGTTTTTCCGGCTGGAAGTGCCGGGAGGAACGTATTTTCTTTCCGCGTCAGGCACAGAGAACAATAAGAAATTTTATGCCTTTCACGGTGCAAATCCGGTCAAAGTGGAGAACAAACCCCTCTGGCTGCCCTTTGCAGCCACCCCCCTCACCATGCCCATGCAAAAAGTTGCTGAAACATCCAGAATCGCAGGCAGTTTACGCTATAAGGGCAAGCCGGTCAGCGAGGCACAGGTTTCCCTGTATGCGCTCTCCGAAAAAAACGTGCGCGGTTTGGGACTTGAAACAAAGAGTACGAATGGTAATGGCGAATTCAGATTTACTCCGCCCCCAGGATCATATCTTCTGGTTGCGAGAAAAAGAGTGGACAGTGCAGGGAAAATGCCTCTCTCAAAGGGTGACTTGTTTTGTTTCTACGGTGCGAACCCTCTGGCGCTTGAAGATGGACGTGAGATTAGTGTTGAGATATCATGCCATCCCAAGGATGACCTTCAAGCGTTCCTTGCGTCGGATGTGACGGTTAAGCGATCTCGGGCCGAGCTTGCCCGTTTCAGGGAGCGCGAGCCTTTGAAAACAGGCATGGGGATCGCCGGACGTGTTACAGACAGGGATGGTAAACCGGCACAGGACCTTCAGGTAACAGCCTATCTACGTGATCCGGACAAAACCTTTCAGATGCACCACCTTCGTCTCGCTTCAGAAAACATGGTACGCACCGATGCAAACGGCAGATATTTCCTTCCCGTGAACAAAGCAGGATCATATTGTCTCGTAGCCCGGCAGTATGGTGGAGAATCCCCGCTCAAGGGAGAACTCTACGGGCTGTATGAGGCAAATCCGGACCATGCTGTAACCGTCAATCAAGGAGCGGCAACTGCCGATATTGCCGTTGGCCGGGTCATGGCAGAGGTTTCGCGGCACGAACCACCTTTACCGATAGAAACAGCCGACACGCGAGTCCTCAAGGCGCCACCTGTTATTGACCACGACACGGTCTGGAGCGGCGAGGTGCTGATCGAAGGAACAGTGCTGATCACCCGTGGGGCAACCCTGCGAATTGCCCCGGGAACCGTTATCCGCTTCAAGCGTATTGATCGGGACGGTGATGGCGTTGGTGACGGAGAACTTCGTGTCCTTGGCAGGATTATCGCCAGAGGGACTCCTGACCGACCGATCCGTTTTATGTCGGCGGAACGTGAGCCTCGGCCGGGAGACTGGTCATATCTGCTCCTGTTCACGTCTGGAGAGGAAAATATCATCAAGCATACAATTTTCGAGCATGCCTTTAGCGGCCTTCAGGTTCATTTTTCACGTGCGATTATCAGTGATTCGGTATTCCGCAACAATAAGGAAGGGATCCGTTTCGGCAGGGCGGAACTGGTCATTGAGCATAATGAGATCAGAAACAATGATGTTGGCATACGCTATCACCGGCTGGAAGGGCCGGTGGAGATACGCGGCAATCTGATAGCAGAGAATGGAATCGGACTGTTTTTGGTGCCTTCCGGTCAAAAGTCCGTTGATTCTTCAGCGGATACCTATATTCCCGATATTCGCTATTATATGCACCCGCTTGTTAAGGACAACACCATCGCGGATAATCTACGCTATAATTATCAGCTTGGTGAACGTCTCTCCACCGATATTCCTCTGGAAGGGAACTGGTGGGGAAACAATGATGTGGCACAAATACGTACAACTGTTTTCGACAGGGAACGGGATCCGGAGCTCGGAAAAGTAACTATCCTTCCGATCCTCTCCTCCCCTGTCAAAGGGGCTGGCCCCCGAAAAGGAGGTAGGTGATGAGGCGTGTGCTGTTCATAATTCTTGTGTTGACACTGGCAGTTACATCCGGCGTTACCGCCGGGGAAAGTATGAAAGGTAAAATAAAGGGTGTCGTGCAGTCGCGTGACGGAAAACCTTTGAGCAAAGGTATGGTGTACTTCTTCAACGAAGCAATCGGACCTTCTCCAATGCCGGAAAAATATTGGCGTGTACCAGACGTTGTGGAACCTCTTGATGATGCAGGCACCTTTGCAGTTGAACTGCCTGCCGGCACGTACTTTATCGGAGCAATCCTGAGAAAAGGAAGCAATGAGATAATTGGGCCGCCCTCCGAAGGTGATCTGTACTATGCCGGCACACAGAAATACTGGGTCAACCAGTCAGTGCCTTCTGATGCCGGCATCATTAAGGGTGCAGATCCGTTTTCGCGTTCACTCATTACCAAAACCGCTGGTATTACCGCTCTTGAGGGGTACGTAATCGATGAAGCAGGTAAACCGGTTGAAAATGCCATGGTCTTTGCCCACAAACAATCGACAATGAATGACAGGCCACTATTTGTATCCGAGCGAACCAACAGGGATGGGGCCTTTCGACTGAGGGTCGGCGAAGCCGGAAGTTATTATCTGCGAATCAGGGATATCTACGGCGGTGGAGCTCCTGAAGACGGCGCATTCATGGGGGCGTACGGCGGCAAAAACCCCAAGGCTGTTACAGTAAAAACGGGAGAAGTCCTCAGGGGAATAAAGCTGAATGGAGAAAAGTTTGTCAGGCCAAAACCTGGTGCCAAATGAGATATATAAAGCGTAATAAATAGATGGCTGGCCCGACTCTTCATGTCTCTAGGCTGCTGACTCTAATGCTATTCCTGTAGAATGACCTGGCTGAGGGCAGCGTCGATCTTGGCCACGTCGACGGTGGTGTTGAAGCAGGGGCCAAAGGGGCGATCGTTGAGGATGCCGATAACCGGTAACGGGTAACAATCCTTTATCCCGGAGGTGAGGTCGCGCTCGCAGGCAACTGCCAGGACCAGCTTGGGCCGTTTTTCAACAATGACTTTGCGGGCCAGGGTGCCGCCGGTGGCCACCGAGATATCGATATTGTATTTGCGGCCGATCTCTACCAGGCCCTTGATGTCGCAGCGGCCGCATTGAACACATTTGTGGATATCTCCGGTAACCTTGATCTCGCAGTCGAACAGTTGAATGCAGTGGGGAAGCAGAACCAGAACGCGGTCCGGTCTGACTTTTTGGCGCTGGGAAGTAACCAGACTGTTATTCATGGCAATGAAGGACTGACGGATACTGTCCTTGTCCAGTCCCAGGCCACGGCCTACCATCTCGATCATCGGCAACAGGAACTTGATCACCACCAGGCGCATGAAACGGGTAAAGAGAATGTCTTTGCTCAGTGCCGTGGTTAGGACCAGTAGGCCGGTGCCCAGAATGGCAACTCCGGAGAGTACTGCCATGATGATGCCTACTATATTGGGAAGATTGGGGTGTATGTTGGCTAATCCCCTGTTAGGGATCCACCAGACCAGGAAGATCAAGCCGACCAGGATCAGGCAGGTTATTCCCATTAAAGAAACAAATAATCTTTTACGTGGTGGCGAGGGGTTTTCGGGAAGGGTCACTAGTTAATTTTCTCCATTATCATTGCTGGTGAAAAGGGTGCCAGGCGAGATAGGACAACCGGACAGGAAGTCGGCCGAGTCAAGCCGTTTTTTGCCGGCCAGTTGCAGTTCTTCAATAAGTAAACTGCCGTTCAGGCAAGCCACTTCCAAGACACTACGTTCAGCCCGCAGGACAGAGCCGGGCAGCCCAGCCCCTGTGCCGATCCTGGTACGGTAGATCTTCAGCGGTTGTCGGTTTAAAAAGGTGTAGGCGCCGGGCCAGACTGTCATGCCGCGTACCTGGTTGTGGATGGTGCGGGCATCGCGATACCAGTTGATCAAGCCATCCTCTTTTTTCAGCATGGGGGCATAGCAGCTCTGGCTGTTCTCCTGCTCTTGCGGCGCAATCTGACCGGCTTTCAATCCGTCTAAAGTCTCGCCTAAAAGTCGGGCGCCGATCAGGGACATGCGATCATGTAGCGAAAGTATGCTTTCATTTTCTTCAATGCCGGTGGCCTGCTTGAGCAGCATCGGGCCGGTGTCCAGGCCGGGATCCATCAGCATGGTGGTAACGCCGGTCTCTGTCTCGCCGTTTATGATGCACCAGTTCAGCGGCGCAGCGCCCCTGTAACGCGGCAACAGCGATGCATGTACATTGATGCACCCCTTGGGCGGGATGTCCAGCAACGCCTTGGGGAGTATCTGGCCGAATGCCACCACCACGATCAGGTCCGGTTTTAATTGCAGGATGGTTTCAACAAACGCTGGATCACGAACCTTTTGGGTTTGCAGAACCGGAATGCCATGCTGTAACGAAAGTTCCTTGACCGGCGGTGGCATCAATTTCTGCCCGCGCCCTTTGGGGCGGTCCGGCTGAGTGACAACAGAGACCAGATTTTCGCCCCGTTCTATGAGCAACTGTAATGTAGGGCAGGCGAATTCAGGTGTGCCCATGAAGATTATTCGCCAGCCGGTCATGAAGCCTCCAATTCGTTCGTCTTGCGCAACTTACGCAAGAAAAGATCGCGCTTAAGAGGTGAGAGATGGTCTATAAAAAGTATGCCATCCAGATGGTCTATTTCATGCTGAAAAGCAATCGCCAGCAGGTCATCGGCCTGCCAGGTTTTTTCATGTCCTTCCAGGTCGAGCGCCTTAACAATTACCGAGGCATGACGGCGTACATTGGCAGCATATTTCGGAACAGATAGGCAGCCCTCTTCTTCATAGGCTTCGCCTTCGGCATGAATGATTACCGGGTTAATAGCTGTTATCAGATCGGGCAGTTCATCCCGACCAGATACATCTATAACAATCAGTCGTTGATTTACGCCGATCTGGGGAGCTGCCAGGCCAACACCAGGCGCATCATACATGGTTTCTGCCATATCTTTGGCAAGTACCCGGATATCATCGGTAATTATTGTTACCGGCGCTGATTTTTTTTTAAGCGCAGGGTTAGGATAGGTGAGAATTGTACGAATCATATATTTTATGCATCCTTACAGGCTTTTTTTCTTATATCAGTATATATTTTCGAATAAAAAAAATCAAACTGCATTCTCGATCACAGTGACTGGAGGCAGATTTGAGCGGGCAGCTAAATGAGGTTGATCAAACAAGGGAGGTCGGCAGAAAATTTCCCGCCGCTATACCATGAATGCCAGCAAAAAATTAATTCAGCTGGTAGGCTTGAGCGATTTCGATTGTAATTAAGGTCAGTTGAAAAAACTCTTATCCAGAGTATAGGCTTCACCAAAGATCTTCAGAATGTTGTTAAGGCGAGTCTCGTCCAGATTTAGCAGTGTGGCCGGAATGGTAGTGTGAAGCTCAAGATTCTCCTCCGGCTCCCGAACCCCGATTCCTAATTTGTGACAAAACAGATTGGCCAGCCCTACTACACAGGTAAGTCTGATTTGACAGGGATCTTCGTCTTCCTCAAAGTTGAAATGGTGATGTTCCAAGATAGCCTTCATCAGCATTTCCGGAAAATTCCACTTTTTGATAACCAGTCCGCCTACCTCTGCATGGGTGTAGGAATAAACCTGCTGTTCAGCCTCTAGAAAAGTAATTTCATCATTGTAACACTTCTGCATAACCGACTGGAATTGCTGGCTGTCAAAAAAGTTCATAATGATCTTGCCGATATCATGGAAAAGTCCACCCAGGAAGGCCTCTTCTTCATTCACCATCCGGGTGTGATGAGCAATAATGCGGGCAGCCAATCCGGCACCGAAGGAATGTTCCCAGAGCATCTTCTCGGTTAGGCCGTAGGGTTTGTAAACCTGCTTGACCGATGCAGCCACTACCAGGCTTCGCAAGGTGTTGTAGCCCAGCATCATGATCGCATGCGAGAGGGTTTGGATCTGTCGCTGGCAGCCATAAAAGGAGGAATTGGATATTTTTAAAACGCGTGCGGCCACAGCCGGATCGGCTGATACAATACGGGCAAGTTCCTCCGCAGTAGCGGCTTCACTCTCAATAAGCTGCATAACTTTAGTGGCTACGACCGGAATAGTGGGCAGATCGCTGGCGGTCATTATCAATTGTTCAAGATCTCTGTTCATTTCCTGCTCCTTGCAGCTTTCTGATGCCTTTTGTCGACCCGCTAACTTCTTCAGGGCGTCAGATTATATCGTAATAAATCCTAAAGAATCAAGATTTTACCCTAATTAATTGAATTTTTGTTCAAGGGTATGTATAATCCCGACCCTGTTACAAGAACCAGTTAAGGAACTTATACATGCATATAATACGTACTTACTGTGCACTTGTGTGTGCTGCTCTGCTGCTGACCGGCTTCAGCTGGGGCTTTGGGAATGATAGCTGCAAGGAAGCGCTCGAGCTCACCGGCCAGCTGGAAAGCATCAAGGATGATGTTCAGCAACGCCAGACAGAAGCAAAAATTCTCTCTCTCTGCCCTGATGGTGGCGCCGGGCATTATATCACGGCGCTTCAGCTTGAGCGGGTTGGCAATCTTGACGGAGCCATTGGTGAGTACCGCAAGGCCCTGAAACAGGAACGCTCCTTTCCGTTGGCGAGCGGCAATCTGGGGCTACTCTATGCACAGAAAGGGCTGAATGACGAGGCCTCGGTAGAACTTGCCCGAGGGCTTTCTTCGATACCCAATCCTAATTACCATCGTGCCATGGCTCGTATACTGGCGGAGCGGAAGGTCTACTCTCTGGCCCTTTATCACTACAATGAAGCGGCTCGTGAGCTTACCCCCGATCCGGGGGTGTTTATCGGCCTGGCCGAGATCTATGTCAATACCGGCCAGCCGGACAAGGCGCTGGAGGAGTACCGACGGGCGCTTAACAGTAATCCTAATAATGAGACAGCCCATATCGGGATTGCCAAGATCCTTTTGGAGCGCAATGAAACGGACAAGGCCCTGGAAGAACTCAAAAAGGCCGAGCTGATCAATCCACAAAACAAGACTATCCACCTTATGAAGGCCGGCATCTACGAAAAATTGGGTGATAAAAAGCTGGCTGAATATGAATCTTTTATGGGTGGCAAGCCATCCAAATCGGCGCCGCCGGCAGTGGACGTGTCCCAGCAGCAGCTTGACAAGCCGGCCGCACCTGGCACTCCGGAAAAGGAGATCGAGTCACTGATAGCCTTGCTGAAGGAAAAGCCTGATTCGGTTGACACCTATGAGAAGCTTGGTAATCTGTATCGTACGGTGGGCAAAGATTCAGAGGCAATTGTTGCCTACCAGGAGGCGGCTCATCGCAATAGCAACAGTAGTGATGTCTATCTGAATCTTGGCATCCTTTATGAAAAAAGGAATCTGCTGGATGAGGCAGCGGTAGCATATCGGCGAGCCATACAGGTCAAGCCAGATAATGCCGATGCCAGGCTGCGTCTGGCCGATATCTATCTGACACGGGGAAGTCACCCGCAGGCCGTGGAGCAATATGGGGAATTCCTCAAGCTTAAGCCGGACAGCCCGGATATTCAAATTAAGTTGGCCAGGATCTTCGCCCGCAATAAGGAAATCAATCTGGCAATTGAGAGCTATCTGGCGGTATTGAAACAGTCGCCTGACAACGTTGATGCTAATCGAGAGATCGGCATACTGTATAAATCCAAAGGAATGAATGAGCAGGCTGTAGAACATTTCAAAAAGGTTCTGACACAACAAAAACAGGATATGGAGACTCGTAATTCGCTTGTCTCCATATACGTCAAAAATAAACAGTACGATGAGATCACTGACCTGCTTAAAGGCACTGTAGAACTTTTTCCGGAGGATCCTAATAACCACTACAAATTAGGATTGATCTACGACTTCAAGAAAGATTACGAAAGCGCGATTGCCAGCTATAAAAAAGCTATCGAAATCAAGCCTGATCATGCCCGCTCACTAAACGCCCTAGGGCGTTTGTACATGAAGACCGGCCGGCTAAGTGAGGCCAAAGAGATCCTTGAAGCTGCTAAAAAGGCTGATCCCAATCAGGAAGAGACATCGGTCCTGCTTAACAATATTCGTGATGAATTTAACCCGGAACCCCGCAAGATTAGTAAAAGCAAGAAAGCCAAGTCTAAAGGCAAGAAAAAAGCAAAGGGTTCAAAGGCTAAACCCGCCAAGGAAAAGACCAAGAGCAAGAAAAAATAATTTCAGATAAATCAATGTCCACCGGTTCGGCGGAAACGGCTTGCTCCGTTCCGGTTTCCGAAGCATAACCCATTCTTAAGACCGATGGCTGGACACACCATAATGACCCAATACAGCGGTACATCCCCCTATTTCGCACATGCCATCCAGATATCCGCCCTCCACTGGCACTCCTTAGGTCTTGGGGCGCTCTCGCGCCTGATCGGACAGCGTAACATCCCGGTTATAATCTTCTACCGTCAGTTGGCCCTGAAGCTGAACCGACAGCGTCGGCCGGGGCAGCCTTATGTCCAGGCGGGACAGCTCAATCTTTATGGAACTCTGCACAAGGTCTACCACCATCTGATTGAGGTAGCCGAAAGCCGGACAGCGGATGTGGTTATTGATGCCCTTCGACGTGGTGGTATTGATCCGGAGGGTGATGCTGCTGATCAGGCGGTCACACGCTTTGTAGGGTTGTTTCCGCCGGAACCGGTCCTAGATGCTAGCGAGGATGTAAAAAGCTGGCTTGAGGCCACTGGAACTCTTGCCGAGCGTAAACGCTTGGTCCTTACCGAGATGATTCTTTTGAAGCTGGCAGCTGAGAACCCGGCCATTGATAGCTTCCGCGAAATTCTGGACGACCGAGAGCTTGCTCGAACTTCACCCTATCCTGAACTTATCCAGGGCCTTGATACTGCGCTGGTGGCCGGTCCATTTCTGCCTGAGCTCGGATTGACGCTTGGCGCAGCACTGCGGGCTCCCATAAAGGCATCGCCGGACTCGCTTTCCGGCCAGATAGGGTTCATCCGTGAAAACTGGTTTCGCGTGATTCCACCAGAGCTTCTGGAGGAATTGACCAGCGCCTTTGACATTCTCCTGGAGGAGGAACGCGCCTGGGGCGGTGGCGGAGGGGGGGAGCCTGGTCCCCCGCCGGTTATGGAATTCGGACCTGGTCGGCATGGCGGTGAAAAAGGAAGCTCGGTCTTCGGCGGTTATGATTACCCCGAATATGAGCATTTTTCTCCGGATGCCGACTGGATGTCCAATGTGGTGATGATGGCCAAGATGGTCTATGTTTGGCTGGATCAACTCAGCCGACAATACGCATACCCCATCACTCGGCTCGACCAGGTACCGGACGCTGAGCTGGAACGGCTAGCCTTGGCCGGCTTTACCGGGCTTTGGCTGATTGGTCTTTGGGAACGCTCACCTGCCTCGCAAAGAATCAAGCAGTTGTGTGGTAATCCGGATGCAATTGCATCGGCCTATTCACTCTTTGACTATGAAGTGGCTGCTGATCTGGGTGGCTGGGAGGCTCTCGGCAGCCTTCGCGAAAGGGCTTTGCAGCGTGGTATCCGTTTGGCAAGCGACATGGTTCCCAATCATACCGGTATCTACTCGCGCTGGGTTATTCAGCATCCGCACTGGTTTGTGCAGACCGACTATCCCCCCTTTCCCAGCTATCAGTTTAATGGCGAAGATCTTTCGCACGAAAATGATATCTGCATCCAGATTGAAGACGGCTACTGGGCCAAGACCGATGCAGCCGTGGTGTTTAAATACTATGATCGAAGAGATGGTCGCACTCGCTACATCTATCATGGTAATGACGGCACCAGCATTCCCTGGAACGACACGGCTCAATTAAACTATCTGATCCCGGAGGTGCGCGAAGCGGTCCTCCAGACCATCCTGCATGTTGCCCGCAACTTCCCGATTATTCGGTTTGATGCCGCCATGACCCTGGCTAAAAAGCATTACCAGCGTCTTTGGTACCCGGTCCGTGGAGTAGGGGGCGGGATTCCTTCGCGTGCCGAACAGGGCATGAGCCGTGAGGAATTTGACCAGGTCTTCCCGGTCGAGTTCTGGCGCGAAGTGGTCGACCGGGTGGCGGTCGAGGTCCCGGGTACTCTGCTGCTGGCCGAGGCATTCTGGCTGATGGAGGGGTACTTCGTGCGCACGCTGGGAATGCACCGCGTGTATAACAGCGCCTTCATGAACATGCTTAAAAACGAGGAAAATGCCAAATATCGGCAAACTATAAGGAACGTCCTGGAGTTCAATCCCGAGGTGTTGAAGCGCTTTGTGAACTTCATGAATAACCCTGACGAAAAAACAGCCGTGGAGCAGTTCGGCACCCAGGGCAAATACTTCGGCGCCTGCGTTTTGCTGGCCACCATGCCGGGTCTGCCGATGTTTGGCCATGGCCAGATCGAAGGTTATCATGAAAAGTACGGCATGGAGTACAAGCGCGCCTATTGGGATGAAACGCCGGATGAAGGCCTGGTGCGGGGGCATGAGATGTGGATTTTCCCGCTGCTGCGCCGCCGGTGGCTTTTCTCCGGCTCGGAAAACTTTGCCCTCTATGATTTTTATGCCGGCTCTACGGTAGATGAGAATGTCTTTGCTTACTCCAACCGGATGGGGGACCAACGTGCGTTGGTGCTGTACCATAATTGCCATGCCAGCACTGCTGGCTGGATCAGGGAATCCGCAGCCTTTGCCGTAAAAACAGGCAATGGCGACGAAATGGATTTAAACCGTATCAGCATTGCGGATGCTCTCGGTACATCTGCTGCTGGTTACCATGCCTTCCGGGACGTAACCAGCGGCCTGGAATACTTGAGAAACAGTGCCGAGTTGCAAGAGAAGGGGCTGTATGTTGAACTGGGAGAGTACCAATTCCATGTATTCATGGAATTCCGCAGTATTACTGATGACAAAAGCGGCAAGTGGGGTCATCTGTGTGCCTTCCTGGAAGGCCGTGGTGTCGAGAATCTGGAAGAAGAGCTGAAGCAACTGAAGTACAGCGCGCTGAATAGCGCCTTCAGATCGGTGCTGGAGTTGGTGCCTGATTCGCGGGAAGAGGTTCTGCCGGTAATTGTGACACAGGCGGAGGAAATTATCTCTGCAGGCAAAGATTTTCTAGATATCCTTAGACAACAGGTTGCAGGCGAGAAAATTGCCTGCGAAGCCAGCCTGAAAATACTCAGCGCCAGCCTGACGCTGCTGGGCCAGGTTGGGACAATTAAACCTTCTTCAAAAGAAGCCCGCACCTTCCAGTCCAGGTTGCTTGTCCGGCTTGATTCAGCAGAAGGTTCGCGACTGCTGTTGGCCTGGCTGCTTTTGTGCCGGACCGGTGTTGAGCCCGCAGATTTCGGACTTGATCTGAGCCTGCGGCGCATGCTGCCTAAATCGGCGGCGGCTCGCGCCACCTCACTGTTAAAGGCTCTTTTAAACTATAGTAGGGCTGGCGAAATCAAGAAAGAAAAGACCGCTGCAATGCTGGAGGGGCTGTTTGCCATGCCGGCCGCCCGGGAATTCATGCTGGTGCACGAAAGCGGCGGTGTTGAGTGGTTTAACAAGGAGCGCTTCGAAGAGCTTTCCGAATGGCTGGAGATAATCAGCCTGGCGCAGCTGGCACTCAAGCAACCTGCCAGTCGCACCCTGGCTACGCGATTTTCGGCCGCGGAGTGTGCGCTGAAACAGCGTAACGAGTTGGCAGCCCATGCCGGTTACCGGACGGCACTGTTGCTGGGCCTGGTGGAACCTGTCAAAGTGAGCGTAAGCAAGGATATCGACAAAGTACTTGCTGCAGGAAAGAAAGGCAAGGATGTTAAAGGCAGTACTGGAGCGCGTCCGCCAAGGACACCGCACAACAAAATACCCCGCTGAGCCGGCAGTCCTGCCGGAACTCTTCCGCGGCTACCCGCAGCTTGACCCTGCCAAATGTCCACCCGGCTGCAAGATCTGTAGTGAGTGCTGCCCGGTTGATGCAATCTACCATCAAAACGGACTAGCGCTGGATATGGGCAAGTGCCTGTTCTGCCCGGAGTGCCAGCAGGCCTGCCCAAATGGAGCGATGACCTTTACCCGTGACGAGAAGTTGGCAACCTCCGAACGTGAGGACCTGGTTGTCAGAGAGGGGGAGGAACGCCGCCTTGCTCATGCTATGGGCAAAGAGCTGCTGGCCCTGTTTGGGCGCTCCTTTAAACTGCGGGCGGTGAGTGCCGGTAGCTGCAATGCCTGTGATCTGGATACCAATGTACTTAATACCGTCGGATTCGACCTGGGGCGCTTTGGTGTCCAGTTTGTGGCCAGCCCGCGGCATGCCGACGGCATCTACGTGACCGGACCGGTCACCGAAAACATGCGCCTGGCACTGCTCAAGACCTGGGAGGCGATGCCGTCCCCCAAGCTGGTTATTGCCTCGGGGGCCTGTGCCATTGATGGAGGTCCTTTTCACGGACTCCACCAGGTCCATAACGGCGTTGATAAATTCCTGCCGGTCGACCTCTACATACCTGGATGTCCGCCTCATCCCCTCACGATCCTGGATGGACTTCTGCGGCTGCTGGGAAAAGTATGATTAGCACTTAAATCCCGAATAGCTTCCACCAGTAACCGTATTCCCACCAAAAGACCTCCTAGTCTAAAACAGCTTTCAATCTTCCGGGTTATTTATAAATCCGCCACCGGTCGGTAAAAAAGGGTTTTGTATGAAAACACAAATTTACGTGATCGGGCACCGAAATCCGGACACCGATTCCATCGCCTCGTCGATTGCCTACGCTGAACTGAAGAAGCAGACCGGTTACAGCAATGTTTCTGCTGCCATGGCAGGTGAACCCAACCCGCAGACCCGTTACATCCTGGAGCGTCTACAGATTGAGGCGCCTCTCTATCTGGCCGACATCCATCCCAGGGTGCGTGACATCATCAATCGTCGTCCGATAACAGTCCGTCCCGACATGCCGCTCAAGGAAGTACTGGAGCTTTTTCATCGTCATACCATCCGGGTCCTGCCGGTGGTGGATGAGAGTGATGTCCCCGTGGGTGTGGTCTCGTTATTGAAGCTGTCCGAAAAGTATCTGTTGGCCGGCACGGACCAAAAGCGAGGCGTAGACACTTCGATAAACTCGCTGGCCACCTGCCTGAAAGGCACCTTACTCACCGGAGTCCCTACTAGCGAGCTAGAACATCTGTATCTCTTCATCGGCGCCATGCAGGAGGAATCCTTTACCAGCCGCATCGACGGCTATGATCCGGCTTTGCTCCTGATAATGACCGGCGATCGCCCCTCGATTCAGCAGGCGGCTGTTGAAAAGGGCGTCCGGTTGCTGGTGGTTACCGGTGGTCTGCCGGTTGGCGACCAAATTCTGGAGAGGGCCAGAGAACTGGGGGTTGCCGTTATATCCACCTCCCACGACACCGCCACAGCTGCCTGGCTGGCCCGCCTTTCCACCCCGCTGGCCAGCTATATCGAGCCAAAATTCGCAAAGATCGGTATCTCCGAATCGCTCGATAATCTGCGTCTTAAACTGCTCCACTCGGGCGAGCCCGCTATCATCGCCGTGGAAGAGGACGGAGCGATTGCCGGGGTGGCCACCAAGTCATCACTGCTGGCTCCGCTGCCCTATGCTTTGATATTGGTGGACCACAATGAACTCTCGCAAGCGGTCCCTGGCGCCGAAGCGGTCGAAATCCTGGAGGTGGTAGATCATCATAAGCTGGGCAATGCGCCCACCAGTCACCCAATCACCTTCATGGTAGCCCCAGTTGGAAGTACCTGCACCCTGGTAGCCTTACTGTATCGAGAGCGGAGCCTGGAGCCGGAGCAGAAAATTGCCGCCTTATTGCTGGCCGGTATTCTGTCCGACACTGTCATACTCAAGTCGCCTACCACTACCGACCGCGACCGGGAAATTGTGCTCTGGCTGGAAAATCTGGCTGGCCTCGAGCATCTGGCCTTTGGGCGGGACATCTTTTCCTCGTGTAGCGGTTTTTCTTCCTACGGGTCACCCTATGATGCCGTAAAGGCTGACTTCAAACAGTTCAATACCGCCGCTACCCGCTTTGGAGTCGGGCAAATCGAGGTGGTCGGCTTTACCGAGTTTTACGAGATCAAGGAAGAATTGCGCGAGGCCCTCAAGCAGGTTAAAAAGGAAGAAAATCTGCATTTGGCGGGGATGATGGTGACCGACATATATACCGAATCCACCCTTTTCCTGGCTGAGGGTAAAAATGAATTGGCCCATAGCATGGGTTACCCTCAGCTTGAGCCGCACCTCTACGAACTGAAAGGGGTCATGTCCCGCAAAAAGCAGATGGTTCCTCACCTGCTGAAGGTACTAGGAGTTCTGGAGCAATAGTCGTAAAGTTTTGCAAAATCTTGTCGCCAGCACCCGTCGGCATCTCAGGAAATCTGTTGACCATGTCCCATGGGTCGATATAATGACGCCTACAGTTAATTCCTGACTTAGCACCAAAGGTACAAAGACAATGGAAAAAATCACTATCGATAATATCAGTCTGACCCTGGCTTCCCCGGTAAGCCTGCCACTGAGATGGGTCGGGCAGGACGAACTACTGACCCAGCTTTTGGCAGCCTGGATGGTAATCGACGAGCGAGACATCCCCTTTAACCCCCGCCTGATCGGCAAACCGGGTGTCGGCAAGACCACCCTGGGCTATGCCGCTGCAAAACGCCTGAATCGCCCTGTTTACCTTTTTCAGGCCACTATGGATACCCGTCCTGAGGATCTGATTATCTCCCCGGTGATCGGCCCGGATGGTAAGATCCAGTATGCCGCCTCTTCGCTGGTATCGGCCATGTTAACCGGAGGAGTACTTATCCTTGATGAGGGCAATCGTATGAGTGAGAAGTCCTGGGCTTCCCTGGCGCCGCTCCTGGATGACCGCCGCTATGTGGAATCTATTGTCACCGGCCTGCGCATCCCGGCCTCCCCCGATTTTCGCATTGTAGTTACCATGAATGAGGACTCTTCCACCTTCGAGGTGCCCGAATACATCCACTCCCGCTTGCAACCACAGATATACATCGACTTTCCCCAGGCTGACGAAGAGCTGCTGATCCTGAAGGAGAATCTTCCCTTCAGCAGTGAACGGATCCTGAAATACGTGGTTGAATTTCTTCAACGCGCCCATGCTGCCGATGAGGCCTATTCCGTGCGTGACGGCATTAATATTGCCCGCTATGCCCTCAAGATGATGAAGGCCTTGGAAAAAGATGCCGTCCAGCTACTCCCCCTGGCGGTGGAAAGGATTTTGGGCGAGGAGGCCCTGTCATACCTGAACACTCCTGGACATTGATGTAAGAGGTAACCATCGCATCCTTGAAAATGACACAGCAACTTCATTTGGAAAACTTCGGCCACATCCAGGCCCTGCCCATCCTGCACTACCGGTTGGAGTTTGCCGACCTGGTTCGCCAGGCAGTTCAGAAGGTGCGCCCCGATTGCATCGCCATCGAACTTCCTTCGACGCTGGAGGAGCGCTTTATTCAGGCGGTCCGCCGCCTGCCGCAGATTTCGGTCTTGAACTACACCACCCCAGCCCGTCACAACTCAATTCAACAGCCGGCCGATCCCAATAATGTCTACCTGCTGATCGAACCGGCCGATCCCTTGGCCGAAGCGGCCCGTCTGGCCCTGGAACAGTCGATCCCGCTCCATCTCGTCGATGTCGATCTGGATAACTACCCGGCTGTGCGGGAGTACTTGCCCGACTCCTATGCTGTTCAGCGTCTCGGGCTGGAGGTTTATTATCGGGAATACGTGGCTGCCATGCAGGGCAGCCGGCCCCATCGCGAAGACCTTCGCCGGGAACAGGGCATGGCCTTCCGTCTGCAACAATTGTCACAATCCTATGAACGGATTTTGTTTGTGTGCGGCATGGGTCATCTGGAGCGAATCAAGGACTATTTCCAACAACCGCTGACCGAGCCCCTGGCTAAGCGGCACCGTGACAATATCCGTCTGTTCAACCTGCATCCCGACTCGTGCAGCGAGGTGATGGGGGAATTCCCGTTTTGTGCGGCGACTTACGAGTTGCGGCGCCAGGGACTGCCAAAGGATCAACCGAAGGCTGCCGTCTCCCTGCGGCGGCGATTCAATGCCCTGGAGCTGATCCAGGGAGGCAAGCAGGCCATTTCGGAAGAGCAGGCCCTGCGTCTTGCAATTGAGGCCGGTGCCGGGAAGGTCGGTGCCCCAGGCGAGATGCCGGATCGCCAGCGAATCCATTTGCGGCTCTTTGAGCAGGCTGCCGGCCATTACCGCCAGGAGACCGGCGAGCGAGTGCATTACTGGCAGAAGCGGGCCTTCTTTCGCTTTAGCCGCAACTATGCCTCTCTATCCGGGATGCTGCTCCCCGACCTGTTCCAGCTGTTAACCGCGGCCCGCAGTTGCATAGATGACAACTTTGCCTATGCCTTCTGGCGTCTGTCCGGTTTTTATCCCTGGCAGAAAGAGCAGACCGAGCTGCCGGTCATCCATCTGCGGGCCGAGGACCTCTACGATCAGACCCGCCAGATCCGCTTTCGACCGCGCAAGGCGGGTGGAAAAGGTCTGGCCGGATTACGTTTTTTGAATCGGCGCAAGGAGATGCGCCCCGGCGAATGGTTGGGAAAATTCGATAGCAACTCGGTTTGCTCCTATCCCCCTGAGGATCTGGTCATCGAGAACTACGGCAATTTTCTGAAGGCCAAGGGGTTGCGACAGCTTTCCGAGGAGCTGACCCGCATCGAGCCGTTTACCACTTCCCTGATGGATGGCATTGATCTGCGGGAAACAATCCGTAACCTGCCCCAGGACGGACGGATCTATGTGCAGGAAAAGCTGCGTATAAAGGGGGGGGTGGGGAGCGTGGTGGTCATCTTTGACGAGGATCGGCACGACCGCTACCCGTTTGCCATGACCTGGCAGGGCGAGCACGAACAGGAATCGGACATGGCTTTTTATGCGACCGAGCCGAGCGAGAATGTGGTTGGGCCGGGCATCTGTCGCAGCGAGTACGGCGGGCTGTTTTTGTCCTACCCGCCGCACCGCCTGAGAGATGTCTGGAGGGATCCTGATTACCTCGGTTGCGGAACCAAGGCCGAGGTGTTGCTGCTGGCAGCGCTAGATTATTCAGCCGAACAGCACGTGATTTACGTAGCTGCCCGTCCGCCGCGCAGCATCTTCAAGCAGATTGCCGCCCGGATGGGGAAGAAGATCGTCTTCATCCCGCTGGGGAGCCTGTCACCGCCGGCCTTAAAGCGCCTCCGCGTGATGCATGTGCTGTATGGGCAAGACAAACGGGAGATTGCCAAGGATTACATCTGGTAGAAGGACTAGCGCGGGTGGTGAACATAGTGGCAAGACAAAAAAGGCCCCAAATCAGGGGCCTTTTTTGTGACTTATCATTCAGCAGCCTGAGGCGTCAGATACTGCTCAAACTGTTTTTTATCGATCGAGCAGCGATGGGCCTCCTCGGGAGTTACTCGCTTGGTCTTGAGCAGGTCCAGGAGGTGCTGGTCCATGAGCTGCATGCCATCCTTCTTGGCGGTCTGGATGATGGAGGGGATCTGGAAGGTCTTGCCCTCACGGATCAGGTTGGCGATGGCCGGTGTGCCCAGCATGATCTCCAGGGCCGCCACGCGTCCCTTGCCATCAACGGTTTTTAGAAGCTGTTGGCAGACAACCCCCTTGAGCGATTCGGATAGCATTGAGCGAACCTGCTCCTGCTGATCGGTCGGGAAGACATCGATAATGCGGTCGATGGTCTTGGCGGCGGTATTGGTATGCAATGTGCCGAACACCAGGTGCCCTGTTTCGGCCGCGCTCATGGCCAGTTGGATGGTGGTCAGATCGCGCATCTCCCCCACCATGATGATATCAGGGTCCTCGCGCAGGGCAGCCCGCAGGGCGGAGGCAAAACTCTCGGTGTGCTCGCCGATCTGGCGCTGGTTCAAGAGCGATTGCTTATTCTCATGGATGAATTCCAGCGGGTCTTCCAGGGTCAGGATGTGCTCCTTGCGGGTGGAGTTGATCAGATCAATCAACCCGGCCAGGGTGGTTGACTTGCCCGAGCCGGTCGGCCCGGTCACCAGCACCAGCCCCTTTTTGAAGTTGGTCATGCGCCTGACCCCTTCCGGCAGCCCCAGGTCGTCGGCCGACAGGATCTTACTGGGGATGATGCGGAATACAGCGGCAATACCACGGTGTTGCATCATGATGTTGCCGCGAAAACGGGCCAACCCCTCGACCGAGTAGGCGAAATCCAGGTCTTTGGTTGCTTCGAAATGGGCTTTTTGTTTCTCGTCAAGAATCTCGAACAGGATCGACTTCAGCTCATCATGCCCGAGCGGCTTAAACTGCAGGCGGGCCATTTCGCCATGCAAACGGAAAATGGGCGGGTTCCCGGTGGAAAGGTGCAGGTCGGAGGCGCCCTGTTCCTTCATCATCTTGAAAAGTGCGTCGATCTTGGCCATAGCTTTGCTCCTGTTACTTGTTAAATCTAGCTGTTATGAATAAAATTGGTCCGGTTCCGAGCCTGCGGAAGGATGCGGACCTGAGGAATAGCTACTCTCAGGCCTGGGGCTCAGATACAGATTTACAGCACCACTGAGGCGATGTACTCCTCTGGTGATACATCGCCGCTATGCAGCAGTGCCAACCCTTCCTGCTCCATGCCGTGGTAGTTGATCAGTTTCAGGTAGTTATCCAATGCGGCCACATCACTTGATTGTTCAAAAATCCGCAAGAATTCCTCGTCAAAAAGCAGGGCATCGACCATAAATCGCCGCTCGTTGAATCCAGCCTGGCCGCAGCTGTCGCAGCCTTTGGTTCGGTAAAAGGTGGCTGGGACCTGTTCCAGGTGCATGGCGGTCAGCTCCTCAGCCGGCGGATTGTACTCAATACGACAGTCGCGGCACAAGATCTGGATCCCTTTAAAGGAAATCAGGCCATTGACGAATACCGGCAGAAAATAATTCTTCTGTTGGTAGAGCAGAAGGTGACGCAGTACATTGCGGGTCCCGCGTATTTCCAGCCCGGCCAGTACCAGTTTGCCACGCATGGCCGCCCGACAGGCGGCTGTAAATGGCATGCCTTCGGTCGCATCCTCGATAACCAAAATGTCGGGGTCGTGCTCGAGCGCGTCCATGATCAAGCGGGCTCGCTCGGCCTCGGATTTCGGCAGGGGGATGCGCGGGAACTGTTTGATCATCCTGCCCGGACCTTCGCCCAATATGATCACCTGCTTGCCGGTGGTGTCGGCCTCTTCCAGCATCAGATCCATGAATCGGCAACGTTCCTGGATGTTGCGCGAGGCAAAAAAGGTGATGCCTTGCCGTGCTTTTGCCAGTTGGGCAAAGGTAGATTCCTGATTTTCGGGCAGGTGTAGTTCGACCAGGCGTTTTGGAACATGTGATGTCAGGTGCGGCCGGATGGTGATATAATCGCCCCCCAGACCTTGCATTGTGGCTATCTGAAAGGAGAGCGCTTGTGAACGATAGGTGAAGGACAGGATGCCGGAGCTGGTCAGGCTGGAGGACTGGGCGGAGCCCGCAGCTTTACGAATGCGAAGATTGAATTCAGGGTAATGATTGGTGGCCAGTGTACCGATAGTTTTAACAGTGCCGCTTCGCTTGCAACAGATGGTTACCAGGTCGCCGAAAGGCTGCAGCGACAGGGATGTCAGCCGGTTTTGAATAATAAAGATCAACAGGTAATTAAGCAGCTTTGCTCCGGTAAAATCGGCGTTGATAGCTTCCAGAACCTTTTCGCTGAAGGCGGTCGAGGCAAAGCCCATGCTGTCGTGATGATCTTCCCCATAGCATAGATCGATCATTTCACGGATTTCACGAATCAGGGCTACTGAGATACTGACAGTCAGACCGGTTTGCTGTTCAATGGCTTCAACCGCCGAACGATTAAGCGGATCAGCTATGGCTATGTTCAGTTCGCCACCGGCCCGGATCAGCGGAATGAAATTAAAGGTGCGGGCCAGGCTGGCTGAGACCAGGGCAATCGCCTCGGGATCAATCATCTCCTTTTTCAGGCGGATGTAGGGCAGGTCCAACTGGTTTGAGAGGGCCCAGTCAATGTCCTCTTGCGTGACAATACCGAGGCTGACCAGTGCTTCTCCAAAACGGCTACCGTTACGCCGTTGCTCCTCCAGAGCCGTTTTGATGTCGGACTCGGATATGATTTGCGACTTGAAGAGAATATCCCCCAAACTTCCTTTTTTAAACAATTCGGACATTGCATCCTCCAGGGTGCAGCTAAAAAAGTTCAAGGTGCTGGACTGCCGGTTCAGGTATCCCGCTCGCTTCGATTTTCAAAGCGGGTATGTTCACCTATAAAGGTCAGTTCGATAGTACCAAGCGAGCCGTTTCGCTGTTTGCCGATAATCAGCTCGGCATTGCGCTCGTGCCCCTTGGTGCAGGCTACATCCGGTTTGCGGCACTCCTCACAATAAACAGCTTCACGGTAAACAAACATAATTACGTCGGCATCCTGTTCAATGGCCCCTGATTCACGCAGGTCGCTCATCATCGGGCGTTTGTCGGCACGCTTCTCCAATTCGCGGTTGAGCTGGGAAAGAGCCACGACCGGGACGTTCAGTTCCTTGGCCAGTCCCTTGAGCGAACGGGATATCTCGGAGATCTCCTGCTGCCGTGACTCCGGGTTGGCGCCACCTCGCATGAGTTGCAGGTAATCAACAATAATCAGGCCGATGTCATGCTCGCTTTTCAGGCGTCTGGCTTTGGAGCGCAGCTCAAGAATGCTAATACTGGGGCTATCATCGATAAAGATCTTTGAATCATGGAGCAGCCCAGCGGCCCGGGTGAGCCGCGGCCAGTCGGAATCAAGGAAATGACCGGTGCGCATACGACCGAAATCGACCTTGGCAATCGAGGCCAGAAAGCGCATCACCAGCTCTTCCTTACCCATCTCCAGAGAAAAAATAACCGAAGGCACTTTTTTCTTGCTCTCGGCGCTGGCATGCTGGGCTATGTTGAGTGCCAGGGTGGTTTTGCCCATTGAGGGGCGGGCCGCGATGATGATCAGGTTGCCAGGTTGGAACCCGGCCGTTTTGTGGTCCAGGTCCAGATAACCGGTTGGAACGCCGGTAACGTGCTCCTTGCGGTCATGTAGGGATTTCAGGATCGTAAAGGCTTCTTTTAGGACCGCTTGGACCGGAACATACGGCGGGCGCAGTTTGTCCTGGGATAGCTCGTAGAGATTTTTCTGGGCCATGTCCAGAAGGTCGTTAACATCAGACTGTTCATCATAACCCAGGGTTACGACCTCGGTGGCAACAGTGATCAGTCGGCGGTTAATGGATTTTTCCTTAACGATCTTGCAGTAATAGGAGATGTTGGCCGCGGTCGGGACATAGTCAACCAACGTGGCCAAATAGGCCGCCCCGCCTGTCTCATCCAATTCGCCCTGTCTCTTTAGCATGTCACTTAGTGTGATCAGGTCGCACGGCTCACGCAGATCGGAGAGACGCATCATGGCCTGAAAAATTTTGCGATGGATTTCCCTGTAAAAATCTTCAGCGCCAAGGACCTCCAACACCCGGTTAATGGCATCATTATCGATCAGGATTCCGCCCAAAATGGACATCTCGGCTTCCAGGCTCTGGGGAGGAAGCTTATGAAGATCTGCATTACTCATACTTCTTGTACTCCGATTTCTATATTAGGCGTGGGCTAAAACTAATGCTTGTTGGAAGCAATTACCTGTTTGACAGCCTCGACCACATCACGGGCGTCTTCCAAAGTCATCCTCGGAAAAAGCGGTAGCGACAGGATCCTCTCGGAGGCGTAACTGGCCACCGGTAGCTCAGTATCAGCTATGGACATATGTTCGCGGTACCAGGCATGGTGGTGGATGGCCTTGTAATGCAAGCTGCTGCCGATATTCAGTTTTTTCAGTTCCTCCATAAAAACATCCCGATTTATGGAAAGCTGTTCAATCCGGACCAGCGGCGTATAAAGATGCCAAGCGTGGCGCTGATTATAGGGTGCATAGGCCGGCAGAGCAAGCTCCGCTATATCAGCCATTTCACGGTTGTAAAATTCAGCTATAACTGTGCGTTGCTCGATGAAACGGTCCAGTTTGGGAAGCTGATGGATACCTAAGGCGGCCTGGATATCCATCATATTGTATTTAAAGCCGGGCAGCAGGATATCATAGTTAGGGGTGCCGCTGGCGGAAAAACGTTTCCAGGCCTCGCGACTCATGCCATGAAATTTCATCAGCGATATCTCTTCAGCCAGGTTCTCGTCTTTAGTGCAGACCATGCCCCCTTCGCCGGTGGTGATGTTCTTGTTGGGATGAAAGGAGAAGATCGAGATGCTGTCCAGGGAACCGATTTTTTCCCCCTTATATTCGGTACCGACGGCATGGGCGGCATCCTCGATAACGGTCAGATTAAATTCTTTGGCCAGATCGAAAATGGGATCCATATCACAGGACTGACCGGCAAAATGAACCGGAATAACAGCCCGGGTGCGGGGGGTGATTTTTTCACGGATTTTGCTGACATCGATATTCAGGGTGCCCGGCTCAATGTCGGCCAGGACCGGTGTTCCGCCGCAGAGGATGATCATGCTGACCGTGGAGGCAAAGGTCATCGGGGTGGTGATGATTTCATCGCCGGCTGAAATTTTTAAAGCTAAGAGCGTCAGGTGCAGTCCGGCGGTGGCGGAGGTCAGCGGAATGGCATAGGGAGCGCCGACATAGGCTTTAAAGGCCTCCTCAAATCTTTTTACCTTTGGACCGGTGGTAATCCAGCCGGATTTGAGTGAGTCAACTACTTCATTGATCTCTTCATCGTCGATAGTCGGGGTTGAAAAGGGAAGAAAGCTTGCACGCATTCGTAGATGCTCCTTAACTCCTAAAGATTCTTT
The DNA here is from genome assembly GCA_036504875.1 of Desulfuromonadaceae bacterium. Taxonomy (GTDB): domain Bacteria; phylum Desulfobacterota; class Desulfuromonadia; order Geobacterales; family Pseudopelobacteraceae; genus JACPFJ01. The sequence goes on along the minus strand of DASXUK010000067.1, from coordinate 30,663 downwards.
TTACCAGTTGCTGATTAATATGTTTTTTCCTGCTTCGGCTTGGATATGAGGCTTGGGCTGAAGTAGCGGCAATAACACCTCAAGCTCGTTCTTCCTCAGGAAAACCAGCACCTGACCGTTTTCCTTCCACAGGCGGACCAGACTGTTAAAATCAACAAACCAGGCTGATTGATTACCCTGCTTGCTGCCGAATTCAAGTTCGTCCGGAGTGCCGGCCACCACCAACCTGCGACCGGTGTACCACGAGACTGCCTGCCAAGGGCCAATCGTAACCAAGCGGGTGTCAGGTCCCGCCAGAGAGTTTGCTTTTACAGCCAAGGCACGGGGTGATTCAGTTCGCGCAATTTCCCCCATTATCAAGCGAGGGACCAAAATTTCAAGCAGAAAAGCGGACAGACAGAGTACAAGCAGTATTTGATTGGTATTACGCCCGGCGAAGATTAAAACCCCGATTCCCTGCAGCAGGAACAAGATACCGATGGTCAGTGAGGCGGCCGTGGAAATTTGAGGCGCGTGATTGACGAACCGGCGCAGTGGCTCGCCTAGTTGGGGCATTAGCTCGGCAATCCAGGTGGTTATATGGGGCAATTGCGGGTAGCTAGTTATGGCCGCTCCCAGAATGAAGACAGCTATTCCCAACATAATTGCGGAAAGCCTTAGGCCCCTGCCTTGCTTGTCGGTCTGGTTGTCAATGCGACAGGCAATCAGGATTGCCAGCGGAGGGAAGATCGGCAGAATGTAGGGGATCAGCTTGGAATTGGATTTTGAAAAAAACAGAAAAATTAGGCTAGTCCAAATCAATAGGTATAGACTGGACTTGATCTGATCCTGGTAACGGTCACGCCAGGCCTTTATCAATGCACCCGGTATGAAAAACGACCAGGGGAGCATTGTCCCCAACAGCACCGGCAGGAAGAACCATACCGGCTGGTAGCGACCATGTACAGTGGATGTAAAGCGTTCAAAGTGTTCATGGATAAAGAAGAAGCGGGCGAACTCGGGATTCGCCAGCGATACCGCCACGAACCAGGGACTTGCTATCGCCAAGAACAATAGCAGGCCGCTGAGCAGGCGCATTTCCCGCAACAGCTTCCAGCGGCAGCCCAGCAAAAGGTAAAAAAAGATGATACCGGCTGGGAAGACAATACCGATGAGGCCTTTTGCAAGAACGGCCAGGGCACAGAACAGGTAAAACAGGTACCAGGGGAGTGACTTGCTGCGGCGACCTTCCCTTTGTGCAGCAATGATGAAGGCGCCCAATGCAGCGGTCAAACAGCAGGTTAACAGCATGTCGGTCAGGATAATCCTTGATTGAAGCACAAAACCGGTGGATGTTGCCAGGATCAGCGCCGATATCAATGCCGTGCGCCGGTTGTAGAGCTGGCTGGCAATGACATACGTTGCCAGAACCGTAAGCAGGCCGCACAATGCGCTTGGGAGGCGGGCGGCAAACTCGGTCACACCGAACAGTTTTAGTGAACCAGCATTCAACCAGTAAAGCAGAGGCGGTTTTTCAAAATATTTGACGTAGTTGAGGGTGGGAGTGATGAAATCCCCCTTCTCCAGCATCTCGCGTGGTATTTCGGCATAACGCCCCTCATCCGGATCAATCAGAGGCAAGCGGCCCAGGAATTGTATAAAAGGGATCGCCAATAAGAACGCCAGGCACAGCAGGTCCCGCAGCCAGCTGTTATTGCTCTGGCTATAGGCTTTTAGATCTCTCATGGCGGGTCCTTTTTCTGGCGTCGGACAAGGTCAAAGGGGGCCACCTCAAAGGGTAGCGGCAAAATGATCTGCTGGTTTGGATTAGCTGCGTGGACTGTACTTGTTTCGCCAGCAGAGTTGATTAGCTGTAGTTGATCGACCCGCACATGCCGCGAGCGCATGCCGGGTCCGATGAATTCCAGCTTGTCGCCCAACTGAATGCGGTTGCGTACTGCGATAAGAGCATTACCCGCCGGTTCCCATTTTTCCACAAGACCCACAAAATCGTGGCTGCGGATGTAGGCCGATTGATACTCCTGGCCGACATCACGCGGTTCTCCAAAAATGAAGCCGGTCGTATATCCCCGGTGGCTCAGCTTGCTCAGTTCCTCGAGCCATTCCGGATTACATCGGTAATTAAGAGGATCGGCACAGTACTCGTCCAATGCCTGACGATAGACCCGGAGCACCGAGGCTACATAATTGATCCCTTTCATGCGACCCTCGATTTTTAGAGAGGTTGCGCCGGTGTTTATGATTTCCGGAAGATGTTCCAGAAGGCAGAGATCCCTGGAATTGAAGATGAAGGTACCGTTGTCATCCTCCAGGACAGGAAAATACTGACCTGGCCGGCTCTCCTCGACCAATCGATAGTTCCAGCGGCAGGGATGGGCACATTCACCGCGATTAGCGTCTCGTCCGGCCATGGCACTTGATAGCAGGCAGCGGCCCGAGTAGGAGATGCACAAAGCGCCGTGGATGAAAACCTCCACCTCCATACCGGTTCGGGTGACGGTCTCGGCAATGGCTTCCAGACTGGTTTCCCGGGCTAGATTGACCCTTTGGATACCCTGGCGCTGCCAGAAGCCGGCACTCCGCCAATTGATGGTGTTGGCCTGCGTGGAAAGATGCAGCTCGCGCTGCGGCGAGATCTCCTGTACAAGATCGATGACACCTGCATCTGCTACGATATAGGCATCAAAAGGGAGTGAGGCCACCTGGTGGAGGAACTGCTCCAGTTGCTCCAATGTCTCATTATGCGGATAGCTATTGATAGTCAGATATGCTCGCACTCCATGCTCATGGCAATAGTCAAGCGCGGCGGCCATCTCATTCAGGCTGAAATTTTCAGCCATGTTGCGTAGCCCAAAGAGCTTGCCTCCCAGATAAACGGCATCAGCACCGTAGTGAACAGCAATTTTGAGTTTTTCCATGTTGCCGGCAGGGGCCAGCAGTTCAGGTTTTTTCACAGGAGTTCCGGTCTCTTGGGTGAATACAAGGGCGAGAAAATCACTATTTTTTCAATACCACATATAACATAGTATATCTTGCCTTTTAAACTGAAAAGGCAGCTTTCACTTGACAAACTGCCGGAGATCGCTTTATTTATTGAAAAACACTCGTTAAATGGAGGAATTATGCCATCTGGTCTCAGATGGATCGCCACAACCATAGCTGGTCTGGTTTTGATTGGCTGCGCTAACAATGACCTGATTATAAAGCGTCAAACCGAAGCTGAGGCCAAGATTGAGCACCTGCTGCAGGTGAGCAAAAATACAGAGCAACGCTATAACGAGCTCTTCTCCCGTAATCAGTCTCTGGAAGATCAGGTCAAGGGGTTGACTGCCGAGATCAGCCAGCTGCGATCGCTAACCCAGGAACAGAGGAATAGCCAGGATGAGCTCAAAGCCCGGATAGCGCTGCTGACCCAGCAATATGCTACTCCCAAGGTCGAGGTGGTTAATCCCGAGTCAACTTCCAAAGGCAAGGACAATGGCCCCCCTGCCGAATATGTGCAGGCCTTCGGCCTGTACAGCGCCAACAACTTCAGCGCTGCAATTGAAGCTTTCGGTTCCTTTATTAAGAACAACCCGCAAAGCGACTTCATAGCCAACGCTATTTACTGGATCGGTGAATGCCATTACAGTCAATCCAACCTGGAGCAAGCACTGGAATCCTTTCAGAAAGTTGTGGATAATTATCCTAAAAGTGGCAAAGCCCCGGATGCAATGCTAAAGCTGGGATTTACCCTTTCTGCCATGAAAGAAAAGGAGAAGGCTGTGGCGCTCTTTGAGAGTCTGATCAAGTTGTATCCCAGCAGTCCGGCAGCGGCCAAAGCCAGGGAAAAGATCACTGCCAATTAGAGAATATCCGTATTCAGGTTTATTAGGTACACCTCCCGAATCTTAGGTCAGTTTATTCTTTATTTGCTGACTAAGAGCGGTAATTCAGGTTGTTAACCATCAGGAGATTGAGGTGCTTATGAAAAAAACAGTGGCCGCACTTTTACTATTGGCGCTTGCTTTGGTTTTGCCCGGCCCGGCATCGGCAGCTGAACAGGATGAACCAACCATCTATGTGATCAAAAAAGGTGATACCCTGTGGGGTCTGTCGGAAAAATTTCTGAAGGACCCTTTTTACTGGCCCGACATGTGGTCAAAGAACAATCAGATCACCAACCCGCACCTGATATATCCGGGGCAAAAAGTGCGAGTTTTCCCGGACCGGATAGAGATTGTACCAAAAGAGGAGGTTGCAACCGGCGTACAGAACGCCGCAGCTGGAAAGGCGGCGGAGATTTCTCAGGAAGTTTCCGAAGAAAAGATCTTTACACTCCATGGCAGTGAAGGTTACCTGCTGGGAAGTGAGATCACGCCGGCCGGATACATTGTCGGTGCTCACCATGATCGAATTGTGGCTGGAGAAGACGACATTGTTTTTACCGATATCGGCCTGAAAAATGGCGCCAAACCGGGCGACAAATTCTCCATCTTCCAAAAGGGCGAATCGGTCAGTCATCCCTTTACCAATGAGATCATGGGCAACAAGATTGTGCCACTGGGAATGTTGCAGTTGACCGATGTCGAGCAGAAAAGCTCGCGGGCGATCATTTCCAGGTCCTTCAAGGAAGTCTCCCCCGGTTCTTATCTGCTACCTTATACCAACGGAAAACATCGCGAAGTTGCTCTTAAAATGACCAGCCGTGATCTGAAGGGATATGTCATTGAAAGTTATAGCGGCGCCAATACGATTGCCGCTGGTGATATCGTTTATATTGATCTGGGAACTGCCAAGGGGGCTGAACCGGGCAATCTGCTTTATGTCGTCAGGGATGTGGTACTTGACCAGCGTTATGTGCAGGGGCGCGTCGAACACCTTCCCCAGGAACTGGTAGGAGCCTTGGTAATACTGGAAACCGGAACAAAAACCTCGATGGCGATCGTTGTCAAAAGCATTGATGCTATTTATAAGGGCGACAAGATCGCCAGCCGGACCAGGTAAACTCTATTGTCCAACCTGTTAAAGACCGGCCCACAGCCGGTCTTTTTTTTGCAGGTAACGAGAAAGACTAGCTTCCCATTAATAAAAGGTATTAGGCATGGAAGAATTCCACTGGATCGGACTCAAGGCTGTGCCTGGTGTCGGCAATGTTACCTTTCGCCGCCTGCTGGAGCGTTTTGAATCACCCCGGGTGGCCCTGACAGCTTCAAAGGAAGAGCTGGCAACGGTCAGGGGGATTACCCCTGCCATAATCGAGACTATACGTAATAATAGCTGGCAGCCTTTTGCTGAAGAGGAATGCCGACGACTAAGTTTAGCCTGCGCACGACTGATAACCTTTACCTCGGCCGAGTACCCGAAATCCTTGTTTGAGATCCCCGATCCACCCCCCTTCTTTTATCTGAAAGGAAGGCTTGTCTCTCGTGCAGCGGCAATTGCAATTGTGGGCTCACGTAAAGCCACCAGCTATGGGTTATTGACCACTGCTCGCCTGGCAGAAGGATTGGCGCAAAATGGTATAATCGTGGTATCGGGCATGGCTCGCGGTGTGGATACTGCTGCTCACAAAGGGGCACTGCAGGGGGGCGGCGGGACGATAGGAGTTCTGGGTTGCGGAGTCGATAAAATCTACCCGCCCGAAAATCGCAAACTTTTTGAAGAAATGGCTGAGAAGGGCGCGCTTGTCTCGGAGTTCCCCTTGGGAACACTGCCGCTGGCGGAGAACTTTCCCAGACGTAATCGCATTATCAGCGGTCTTTCTGGGGGTGTTCTGGTGGTTGAGGCGGCCGAAAACAGCGGATCTCTCATTACTGCTCAATACGCTCTGGAGCAGGGACGCGATGTTTTTGCCGTGCCGGGTAACATCTCCTTTGCCTCCAGCCGTGGCAGCAATCGGCTGATAAAGCAGGGGGCCAAGCTGGTGGACCGCATTGAAGATATTCTGGAAGAGTTGCCTGGTTACCAAGCAAAATCTGACCGTGGATCAAGTGCCCCGGCCAAGCTGCAGTTTGCCCTTTCACCGAAAGAAGCAGCCATATATGAGCTGCTGGCGCGATCGCCATTGCATATTGATGATGTCATTGCCCAAACTGAATTGACAGCCGGTGAGGTTTCCTCTATGTTACTTCACCTTGAACTGAAGGGGGCGATCACGCCTCTGCCGGGAATGCATTATGCTGTAAATTGAGAATAGCTTCTGGTTCTGCCATGCTATCAGTAGAAGATTTACAGCTGTGTATTGGATGGTAGAATTTTTTTCAGTATTAATTCACATAGATTTCTAAGGAAAATAAAATGCCTCAAAATCTCGTAATAGTCGAATCGCCTGCCAAGGCCAAGACCATAGAAAAGTTTCTCGGCACCGATTACAAGGTACTGGCCTCATTCGGTCATGTCAGGGCGCTGCCCAGCAAGCAGGGATCAGTTGATGTACAGAACGACTTTGAGCCAAAGTATCACGTCCTTCCGGAAAGCAAGAAGCACATCGATGCCATAAAAAAAGCCCTCAAAGACGCTGACCGCCTGCTTTTGGCAACTGACCCCGACCGGGAAGGAGAGGCCATCTCCTGGCATCTGCTGGCGGCCCTGGGGCTGGACAAGAAGAAGCCGGGCATTGACATCCAGCGGGTAGTCTTTCATGAGATTACCAAGGACGCCATCATTCATGCCGTTGAGAACCCCCGAGCCATAGCCGAAGAGCTGGTGGATGCCCAACAGGCCCGTTCAGTGCTGGATTACCTGGTTGGATTCAACCTGTCCCCCTTTTTGTGGAAGAAGATCCGTTACGGTCTTTCGGCCGGACGCGTTCAATCCGTGGCGTTGCGCCTGGTTTGCGAGCGTGAGAAGGAAATCCAGGCCTTTAAAGAGCAAGAATACTGGACGATTGCCGCTCGCTTGGGGATCGCCCCGGGGCAGGAATTCAAGGCCGGTCTGGTGGAGGTTGGAGGAAAAAGGCTCGGTAAGTTCGATATTCCGGCTGATGATGTAGCCACAGGTCTGAAGGCCGCTCTGCAATCGGGCAGCTATAAGGTGGCGAAAGTTACCAAGACCGAGAAAAAACGTAACCCTTCGCCACCATTCACGACCTCGACTCTGCAGCAGGAGGCATCCCGCAAGCTGGGATTCTCAGCCAAAAAAACCATGTCCACGGCCCAAAAGCTGTACGAAGGTATCGACATAGGCCAGGAAGGCACGGTTGGTCTCATCACCTACATGCGTACCGACAGCGTTAATCTCTCTACCCAGGCGCTTGTCGAGGCGCACGATGTCATCTCGGCGGCCTACGGCAAAGAGTATGCACTGGCTAAGCCGCGTATTTTCAAGACAAAAACCAAAAACGCCCAGGAGGCGCACGAGGCCGTCCGTCCGACCTATATTTCCAAGACCCCGTTGGAACTGAAAAAGTTTCTCACCCCTGATCTATATAAACTTTACGAACTGATCTGGAAGCGTACCGTGGCTTGTCAGATGGCCGAGGCGCTGCTGGACCAGACCTCGGTCGATATCAGTGCCGACCTTGCCACTGCACCGGTCACCGGACCCTTTGCCGGCGCCAAGCGTTGCGGGCTGCGTGCGGCCGGCACGGTCATCCGCTTTCCCGGTTTCATGAAGCTGTACATCGAAGGGCTGGATGACCAGGATGAGGAAAAGGAAGGACTGCTGCCTGCCATGACCGAAGGTGCTCTGCTGAAACTGCATGAGATCCTTCCCGAGCAGCACTTCACCCAGCCGCCACCCCGCTACACCGAAGCCACTCTGGTCAAAACCCTGGAAGAATTCGGCATCGGCCGCCCTTCCACCTATGCATCGATCATGAATACCTTGGTGGAACGCAAATATGCCCGCCTGGACAAGAAACGCTTCTTCCCTGAAGACGTGGGCATGGTGGTCAGCGATCTTTTGGTGGCCCACTTCTCGCAGTATGTGGATTATAATTTCACGGCTGGCCTGGAAGAAGAACTGGACCAGGTTTCCCGCGGGGAAATGCAGTGGAAACCGCTTCTGAAAAAATTCTGGGAGCCCTTTGTTGCGTTGCTCAAGCAAAAGGAGGGCGAGGTCAACAAGTCGGATCTGACCACCGAGGCCACGGATGAGGCCTGTCCTGAATGTGGAAAACCCTTGGTGGTTAAACTGGGCAAGCGTGGTAAGTTCATTGCCTGCTCCGGTTTCCAGGAAGGCTGCAAATACACCCGCAGCATGGATGGAGACAAAGCTGGTGAGGCGGCCGAAGTGGTGGTTTCCGAAGAGAAGTGCGAAAAATGTGGTCAGCCAATGCTGATCAAGGATGGCCGCTACGGCAAATATCTGGCCTGTTCCGGTTATCCGGCCTGTAAGAATATCCAGCCTTTGGTAAAACCAAGGGGAACCGGGGTGATCTGTCCCGAGTGTAAAGAGGGAGAGCTGACCGAAAAAAAATCCCGCTATGGCAAGATGTTTTACTCCTGCAATCGCTATCCCCAGTGCAAGTTTGCCCTATGGGACCTGCCTGTAGAGCGCAAATGTCCCACCTGCGGTTTTCCGCTATTGGTGAAGAAGATTACCAAGCGCGAAGGCGAGTACCTGAAATGCCCTAAAGAAGGTTGCGACTTTAAAGAGGGCGGCAAGGAAAAAAAGTAACCTGATGTCAATTTCTATTATCGGTGGCGGACTGGCCGGATGCGAGGCCGCCTGGCAGGCCGCCCAGCGCGGTACAGCAGTAATAATTCACGAAATGAAGCCGGAACAATACTCTCCGGCCCATCATCTACCCGGCTTGGCGGAACTGGTCTGCTCCAATTCGCTGCGGGGCGATTCTCTTGAGAATGCGGTCGGACTTTTAAAAGAGGAGTTGCGCCGCTGCGGATCACTGATGATGGAAGCGGCCGAGGCTACCCGGGTACCGGCCGGTGGAGCGCTGGCGGTCGACCGACAACTGTTTTCCGATTACGTGACAACCAAAGTTACCAGCCACCCCCTGATCACTGTCAGCCGGGGCGAAGTAGCCTCAATCCCTGCTGAGGGCACTGTCATCATCGCCTCTGGTCCTCTGACCAGCGACCTTCTCTCGAATTCCATCTCCCGACTCACCAATGATTATCTTTATTTTTATGATGCTATTGCCCCCATAGTAACCGCTGAATCTCTTGACATGACCAAGGTCTTTGCCGCCTCCCGTTACGGCAAGGGGGATGGCGACGACTATCTCAACTGCCCTCTCTCAAGAGATGAATATCAGCTTTTTGTTGCTGAATTGGTCAAGTCTGAAAAGTTTCCGGCCCGCGATTTCGAAAAGATCGTGCATTTCGAGGGCTGCATGCCGGTGGAGGAGATGGCCGAGCGTGGTCCCGAGACACTCCGCTTCGGCCCGATGAAGCCGGTCGGCCTGGTTGATCCGCATAGCGGGGTCGAGCCATATGCCGTGATCCAGTTGCGTTCCGAGAATCGTGAGCGGACCATGTTCAACCTGGTCGGTTTTCAGACCAAGCTGACCTGGCCGGAACAGCGCCGCATCTTCAGGCTGATACCGGGACTGGAACAGGCTGAATTTGTCCGGCTCGGTTCCATGCATCGCAACACCTTCATCAACTCGCCTACCCTGCTCCTTCCCACCCAGCAACTCAAAGCAGATCCACGGCTGTTTTTTGCCGGACAAATTACCGGTGTGGAAGGCTATGTTGAATCAGCTGCCAGCGGCTACCTGGCTGGAATTGCCGCAGCCAGACAATTGCAGGGCCTGCCTTTTCTTGTCCCCCCCCCCGAAACCGCCCTGGGTGCATTGATGGTTCATATCACTAATGCCGATGCCCGTCATTTCCAACCTATGAACGTCAATTACGGCCTTTTCCCTGATTTGGAAGGGCGGGTGAAAAAGAAAGAAAAACGGGCAATGCTGGCCGAACGAGCTTTGGCGGCCCTGTATGCCTGGCAGAACCTTACATAGGATCATTTGCCTTCAATTGCTACCGCTTGTAAAAGGGTTGAGCTGTCGGGGCTTTTTGTTTACTATAAGACTTGTTCTTTGAGCGCTTTTTGTCCTGTGGTTAAAAAAGGAATCGATAGAATGTCTGAAAAAAGCAGTGATCCGCTCAAGCGGGTTGAAGATCAACTTAAAAAATGTGTCAAATGCGGTGCCTGTCGCGCCAACTGTCCGGCTTTTACTGTTTTTCAGCGTGAGCCTGCTGTCGCTCGCGGAAAAATAGCTCTGACGCAGCACATCCTCAAGGATGATATAGATCTCGATGATCAAACCTATCTGGCTATGTCCAAATGCCTGTTGTGCGGCAGTTGTGTGGAAAAGTGCCCCAATGAGGTGCCGACCGACGAAATTGTTATTGCCGCCCGCGAGGCCCTGGCCAAAAAACGTGGCCTGACCACCTTTCACATGGCCGTCGGCCAGGTGATAAAGAACCGCTCACGGATGAAAATGGGCGCTAAGATGGCAGCATTTCTTGGGCCGCTTTTTTTCAAGAAGGTCCCTCAGACATCCGGTTTGCGGCTCCGTTTTCCGATGCCATTTGTCGGCAACCAGCGCCATATACCGGCAATTGCTAAAAAACCTTTTATGGATCGTCATCCCGAAGTGATTCCGGGCGAACCGGGCAGGCCGCGGGTGGTCTTTTTTGTCGGATGCATGACCAACTTCGTCTATACCGAAGTAGGTGAGGCCGCCCTGGCACTTTTCCGCCACCTGGGCTGTACCGTAATCATCCCCAAGGGGCAGCAGTGCTGCGGGCTCCCGGGTATGTCCGGCGGTGACCTTGCCACAGTGTATGAACTGGCTGAGAAAAACCTGGCCGAGTTGGAGAAGTACGAGGCTGACTACATCATGACCGCCTGTGCTACCTGCGGAGGGGCTTTGCACCGCCTGTATCCGCTGGTGGTTGGCAAGCGCCATCCGGAACTGCGCGCCCGTCTCGATGCCCTGGCCGCCAAAACCATGGATGCTTCTCAGCTCCTTCAGCAGTTGGGGCTTAATCCGGAAGAAACCGGTGCCGGCGGAAAAATCCGTATCACCTACCACGATCCATGTCACTTAAGGACCCGCGGCTTGACCAGACAGCCGCGAGAACTTTTAAAAGGCACCACAGGTGTGGAGCTGGTCGAGATGGAAGGCGCCGACCGCTGTTGCGGGCTGGGAGGCACTTTTAATGTCTACCATTATGAATCCTCGATGACTATTAATGAGGCCAAGAGCGAAGCAATCACCAATACAGCCGCCCAAATTGTTGCAACTGGATGCCCAGGCTGCATGATGCAGATTTCAGATGGACTCAAACGGAATGGTTCCAGTATTGAAGTCCTTCATACCCTGCAAATTTTAGCTCGTGGGCTGCTAAATTCGAAGTAAATTAATTTTTGATAAATTATTTTATTTAAACTGAAATTATTCGCCCTGAATAAATTTTTTTTATTGACAATGTAAGGTAAATTGTATACAAACCCCGCATAAAATCTGGTTTTATTTTCGCTAGGGGCGTGGATGAGTGACTACAACATCGGGGCAAAGATTAAGAAGCTACGCCTCGCAAAAAAACTGACTCTTCAGGCGGTAGCCAAAGAGACAGGATTTTCCCCAGCTCTAATCTCCCAAATAGAAAACAATAACGTTTCACCCCCCATAGCAACACTCTCAAAGATAGCCAAATTCTTTGATGTTAAAATAGGTTTGTTTTTTGCCGAAGACGAAGAAGAGTGCCGCTTTGAAGTAGTGCGTGCCCATGAACGCAAGGCTATTCCAAAAGTCATCTCACGGGCAGGAACAAGTCAGGGGTATTCCTATGAATCCCTTTCCTTCCACAAACAAAACAAGAAGATGGAACCTTTCCTCCTGACCGTAACCGAAAAGGTCCTGGAGGAAAATACCTACAGTCACGATGGAGAAGAATTTCTCTTTATCATGAAGGGTACTGCCGATCTGATTCTGGACGATCGACGAATTATTCTTGGTGAAGGTGACTGTGTCTACTTTGACTCAACCCTCAAACACCGTCTTCTTTCAAAGGATGGTGAAGAGGTGAAGGTCCTGGCGGTTGTTGCAAGATAGTTAACCGCTTGTTGTTCAGGTCTTATCTGAATCGAAAAAATACCGCTGATAATAAATTCCAACTACCGGAAGGATGTGTATATGTCCAAGAAAGCGATTAAACCTTCACTGAAAAACCCGTTTGCTCCACCCGAAAAAGTAGAATTCAATATTCCTGGCGAGATTTCCCGTGCAACAGGTGGCTACGAAGAGGCAATGAAGGAAGGCTATGACCTGATCCAGCGACCGGTTAAATCGGTAAGCATCGACCAAATCGAGAAACAGCACTTCAAAAAGCGGATGACGGTTTGGGAGCGAATCCGTGTCCTCACCGACAAAGAGCCCAATATCCTGTTCCAGAACTGGGGCAAAAACCTTGACGGTGCTTCACTGGTTACTGGCATTCTCAACATTAACGGTCGTGATGTCGCCTTGTACGGCCATGACTTTACGGTAAGAGCCGGCTCCATTGATGCCACCAATGGCAGCAAGCTGGCCAAGCTTTTCAATATGGCCGGTGAAAAGGGTATTCCGGTCATCGGCATGAACGACAGCGCCGGCGCCTTTGTGCCCGCCGGAGTAGGCGGTCTGGATGGCTATGCCGAAGCCTTTACAGCTCTCAGGAAAATCAGCGGCGTAGTCCCCAGCATAATGTGTATGTTCGGCTTCAATGCCGGCGGTGGCAGTTACCTGCCCCGTCAGGGCAGCTTTGTTATCCAGCCTAATGATACCTTCTTTGGTCTAACCGGTCCGGGCGTAGTCAAGTCGGTGCTGGGCGAAGATATCACCCCCGAGGAATTGGGCGGCCCCAAGATTCACGGGCAATCGGGCGTTGCCGACCTAACCGTTGAAGACGAGGTAGGCGCCTTAAGAACTGCAATTCAACTTTTGAATTATCTGCCTGACAACAATAGCGTCATGGCTCCCTTCCAGCCGACCAGCGATCCCCTGGATCGCAAAACCTGGGAAATAAACACCCTCTTGAAAAAGGCCTTCAACTCGCCCACCGGATTCAATACCCCGTTTGACGTCTCAATCATCATTCAGCAGATCTGCGACCACGGCGACTATTTTGAGCTTCAACCAACCAGGGCGCGCGAGGTAGTCACTGCCTTCGGGCGTCTCGGAGGGAATGTGGTTGGTTTCTGTGCCAACAACTCCGCTGTTTCCTCGGGGCAGATCGATTGTGATTCTGCCGTTAAAATTGCCCGCTTTGTCCGTTTCTGTAATATCTACAACATCCCGATCATCTTTATGGAGGATACCACCGGGTTCCTTCCGGGCCGTGAACAGGAAACCCGCGGCATTGTTCAGGCCGGCCGTGCCATGCTGGATTCGATCGTGGATGTGAGAACTCCCCGCATTCTGCTGATTCTCCGTAATGCCTACGGTGGCGCCTATGCCTCTTATAACAATTATCCGACCGGTGCCGATCTGGTCCTGGCCCTGCCGACTACCCGCCTGGCGGTTATGGGGCCGGCCGGAAAGGAATTCGTCTACAAAGACGACCTTCGCAAGCTTCGCAGCGCAGTTGCCGAGCGTATAAAACGTGGCATTCAGGAGCGCATCGAGGCTGGCGTAAAGGATGATCTGGCAAAAAAAGATGCTGAGCAGGAAGCCGCCGAATGGCTGAAGGCCCGCGAGACCGAGCTCAACCTGCGTTATGAAAAGGAGCTGATGAACCCCAAGGAAGGTCTCAGCCTGGGCTCGATCTCTTCAATTGTCATGCCTACCGACCTGCGCAAGGTGCTTGGCGAAAACCTGAACTTCTTCCTCAGGCATTATAAGCCCTCGCCAATGGGCGGCGTACAGCGCGAATTCCACTAAATAGATAAATTTGGATTAACGACCATAGGGACTAGATTGGAGATAAAGACCGATGACACATACTGCTGATTATTACATGAAAAACCCGCTGATTCACAAGGATCGCCGCCTGGCTAATTCCGGCTCCGAGTGGGTAAGCTCTTTCTCCTGCGTGGATCTGAAGCCGCTGATCGTTTGTCGCGGTCCCATCCGTAAAGAGGCAATGGATGTTTATGAGGAGATGGGAATTGCCCATTATGGAATCCTGCTTTCTGAAAAAGATTCCATAGTCTACGCCAATGCTTTGGCCCCTGAGCTTCGCAAGCTGACCGACTCCCGGCGTGTTCATCGCGTGCCCGATTATACCGGCGCCAGCAAGGAGGAGCGTGTTGAGCGTATCCATCAGATTATCAAGATTGCCAAGGACAATGGCTATGACTCCATCTTTGCCGGTTACGGGTTTATGGCCGAGGACGATGAATTTGTTGCGGCCATAGAAAACGCAGGGCTCAAATTCATCGGCCCCTGTTCTGCAACCCAGACCGGCGCCGGGAAAAAGGATGAGGCCAAGCGAACCGCTTTAAAGGTCAATGTCAGCGTCACCCCCGGTATTGATAATGTAACAGCCCGTACTTTACTGAAAAAGCATCCCACGCGGGAACAGTTGCTGGCGCTGGTCAAGGCCGAAGATCTCTCCTGTGATGCAAAAGTCCTTAACGATCCGGGCCTCTCCTTGGAGACGCTGGCCGACCAGATTCTGTTTGCTTCTTACGCCAAAGGCATTGACCTCTTTTCGATCGAAGAGCTCTGCGCTCAGGTACAGATCAATGCGGCGGAGATGTTTAAAAAATATCCGCAAAGCCGCATCAGGCTAAAGGCTATTGGCGGCGGCGGCGGCAAGGGACAGCGTATTTTGGGTGCCGAACTGCTGGCAATAAAAAAAGCCGACGAAAAACATATCCAGCAGGCGGCATCTGCCGCGCCCGGCCTGGTAAGGGAAATATTAAACGAAGTCAAGGCCAACGGTATAGGTGACAACAAGAATGTTTTGATCGAGCTGAACATCGAGCAGACCCGCCACAATGAAATACAGCTGTTGGGCAACGGAGAATGGTGCATCGCCCTGGGTGGTCGCGACTGTTCGCTCCAGATGCATGAGCAGAAACTCTTGGAGGTATCGGTTACACAGGAGGGCTTGCTGGCTGCTATTGCAAAAGCCAAGGCTGCCGGCAAAAAAGCCGAGGTAAAAGCCATTGAGAGTGATCTGAAGGTCCTGAGAAGAATGGAGGAGGAGTCCGAGCGTTTCGGCCAAGCAGTAGGGCTGGACTCGGCATCGACTTTTGAATGCATCGTCGACCGCGACCGCCACTTCTTTATGGAGGTAAATACCAGGATTCAGGTGGAGCACCGGGTGACCGAGCTCTGCTACAGCCTTAAATTCACTAATCCCAAGGATAAGAAAGATTTCTTTGTTGTTGATTCACTGGTTGAAGCCATGGCCATACTGGCCCAGCACAAACAACGTCTGCCGAAACCGGAAAGGATAGTACGCTTTAATGCTGCTGTCGAGGCACGCCTGAATGCCACCGATGCCTCTCTCTCGCCCCATGCAGGCGGTATGATCCGCTATTGGTCCAAGCCGATTGAGGGTGAAATTCGCGATGATCAGGGCATCAGCATGCTGAATCCGGACACCTTTAGTTTTATGAAATACAAGGTGGCCGGTGCCTATGATTCAAATATTGCCCTGCTGCTAACCAAAGGTGATGACCGCCTGGACAGCTATGAAAGGCTTTCAGAGGTTATTCGCAGCACTACTCTGAGGGGCAGCGATCTGGCAACCAACCTGGAATTCCACTACGGCCTGGTTAACTGGTTCCTTGGCAACAATGTCATGGCCAAACCGACTACCCGCTTCGTGGTGCCTTACCTGGCCCTGGTTGGCACTTTGAAAGAAGAAGCCAACAAGATCGATACCGTGTTTGCCTTTGTGCAGATGAAGAAGGCCTATGCCAAGCGTATCGCCGAACAATTTCCAGATGATCCTCAAGTCCTCAAAAACATGTCCTCGCTTCTTGATCGGAAAGGTACTTTGATTACTCGTCCCATGGACAGGCTTTTGGAAGACCCTCATTTGCTGTCCGGCTGGCTGAGCATGAACAAGAAAAACTTCCGCATTGACAATGGCAAGGTAGTCTGGTTGCGGAATCCACTTGGGGTTCTGTATGAGACCTACGAGTATCTGCATATGTCCTTTCGTCCGCACAAACCAGCGGCGGAGATTATCTGGGGCCATGACAATGAGCTGCTTCAGGAATCGCTTCGTTTTTCAAGAACCCTCCGCGAAAAATTCGGACTCGCCAGGGATGAATATTTCAAACTCAACGAACTGCTGCAAAATGATGAGCCACAGGGTGGCTTTGATGCTGAAACATGGGAGCAGATCCGCTCGGCCCATTTCGGATACGAGGCTGGCCTTGAACTTTTGGGGATGCTGTTCCTGATCGGCGACAATAACAAGTTTTGGGACATGCGTGTGGAAGAGGACCTGGAAGTCACCATTCCGGAATACTTGAATGACCCTGACCTGCAGGCGCGTCTTAAAAAGGTTCTTGTGCCTCCGCCGGCAACAAAGGCCGATGAAATCGTGTCGGCCTGCGGCGGCATGTACTACGCCCAGGAAGCCCCCGGGATGCCCGTTTTTGTAACCGAAGGAATGCATTTTGAAAAGGGACAGCCGCTCTACATCATCGAGGTCATGAAGATGTTCAATAAGATCAATGCCCCATTCTCGGGTACTATTGACAAAATTCTGGTTCAAGGTGGCGACGGTACTATTGTTCAAAAAGGTCTGCCGCTATTCAAAGTCACTCCGGATGAAAAATTTGTCGAGGTTGACCCACAGGAGATCGAGCGCGAAAAGCGTGAGCGTACTACCAAATATTTGAAAGCAGTTCTATAGTTTTTGGCCAGATGCAGGCCGGCTGGAAAAATCAAGCCACCACTGAATTTTGAGATACGGAGACTACTTTGAGTTAAAACGAAAGGGCTTCAGGCAGATGAATTTTTAACTGTCTCTGGCCTTTTTCGTTTTTAGGGTACGACTTGCTTTATCAATGTCCGTGGTTCAAAGGGGAAAAAATGAGTGTCAATGACAGCAAAATAAAATGGTCCGAAATTGTGGATAAAAATATCGCCAAGTCACCGGAGCGGATGAAGGAATTTCGTACCACATCAGATATTGAAATGGAGCGTTGTTTCACACCCGGCTTTGAATTTCCGGGATATGAGGATCAACTGGGCTTTCCCGGTCAGTACCCCTATACCCGTGGTGTGCAGCCCACAATGTACCGAGGTCGTTTCTGGACCATGCGCCAGTATGCCGGATTCGGCACCGCCAAAGAATCCAATGAACGTTATAAATATTTGCTCTCGGCCGGCCAGACCGGTCTTTCAGTGGCTTTTGATCTGCCGACCCAGATGGGCTATGACTCTGACGCTGCCATGAGCATGGGTGAGGTCGGCAAGGTCGGTGTGGCTATTGATTCCCTGTCCGACATGGAGACGCTATTCGCTGGAATACCCCTGGACAAGGTCTCTACCTCAATGACCATCAACTCGACCGCCGCCATACTGCTGTGCATGTATATTGCGGTGGCCGAAAAACAGGGCGTTTCTACCGATAAAATTTCTGGAACTATCCAGAATGATATCCTGAAGGAGTACATGGCGCGTGGAACCTATATCTACCCGCCCCAGGAGTCGATGAGGATCATCACCGACATCTTTGCCTACTGCAAGGACAATGTGCCCAAGTGGAACACCATTTCAATCTCCGGCTACCACATCCGCGAGGCCGGATCAAGTGCCGTGCAGGAAGTGGCCTTTACGCTGGCCGATGGCATTGCCTACGTGGAAGCCGCCGTCAAGGCAGGGCTGGCGGTTGATGAATTTGCACCACGCTTGGCCTTCTTCTTTAATGCTCATAACAACCTTTTCGAAGAGGTAGCTAAATTCCGTGCCGCCCGCCGCATCTGGGCCGGAATCATGAGGGATCGATTTGGCGCAAAAGATCCCAAATCACAGATGCTGCGTTTCCATACCCAGACCGCCGGGTGCACCCTGACTGCACAGCAGCCTGACAATAACATCATGCGCGTCACCATGCAGGCCCTGGCTGCAGTTCTGGGTGGAACACAGTCGCTGCACACCAATTCACGTGATGAAGCGCTGGCCCTGCCTACTGAGGATTCGGTACGTATTGCTCTGCGGACACAGCAGGTCATAGCCTATGAATCGGGTGTGGCTGATTCTATCGATCCGTTAGCCGGCTCGTTCCTGGTGGAGTCTTTGACCGATCAGATTGAAAAGGCTGCCATGGAGTATATTGAAAAGATTGATAAAATGGGTGGCGCTGTTGAGGCCATTTCGCGCGGTTTTCAGCAAAAAGAAATCCAGGATTCAGCCTATGCCTACCAGAAGTCGATCGAGAAGGAAGAGCTGATCATTGTTGGTGTGAACAAATTCACTGTCAAGGAACCACCACCGACAGGCCTACTCAAGGTCAAGGAAGAGGTTGAGAGATCACAAAAGCAATCATTGGCAGAAATGAAGGCAAAACGAGACAATGCGGCAGTCAAAACCGCGCTGGAAGCTCTTGAACAGGCTGCCAAGGGAACTGACAATCTTATGCCTCACATCCTTAATGCGGTTAAAAACTATGCCACTCTAGGCGAAATCGCGGATGTGTTCAGGGAAATATTTGGCAAACACCGTGAGACGGTGGTTTTGTAAGGAAAGGATCGCAAAAAATGTTGCAAAAAATTAACCATATTGGCATAGCAGTGCAATCTATCGATGCTACGGTCCCATTTTATCGTGACAGCTTGGGTATGGTCCTGCTGGGAATAGAGGAAGTTCCCGAGCAGAAGGTGAAAGTAGCAATGCTGGAGATCGGCGAATCTAAAATAGAACTTCTTGAGCCAACCTCAGACGACAGCCCGGTTGCTAAATTTATAGAAAAAAATGGCCCTGGGATTCATCATCTGGCGTACGAGGTCCAGGATATCGAGGCAGCCATTGCAAAACTGGTTGCCACCGGTACTCGTATGATCGATGAAAAGCCCCGTGATGGAGCTCATGGAACTCGCATAGCTTTCTTGCATCCAAAATCAAGTGGTGGTGTTTTAACCGAGCTATGTCAGCCGGGACATTAACATTGGCGTAAACTTCAGTTGCCGGGTTCAGATTGAGAATTTACATTAATTACGAACTGTTATATAAAATGAGCACATTTTGGCTTGACAAACGTTTGATTTATTGTATAGTGCGCTGAACTTTTTAGAACAAGACTGAGGCTCTTAGCCTCAAGAAGTAGCTAACAGATTTAAACCGCCGTGTTTTTGAGCACGGTAAAATCCGGGAGCGAAATCGCCTGTGAAAAGTTTTAGTGAAAAAGAAAATTGTTTGTCACCCCGATTACCTTTGAAGGCTTGATTGATATAGAGCTTTTCAAGGGTATTTGCGTTTTAAGGGATCATTACACTTCAATGAAAGGTGGTGAGCGCAGGCAAAAAGAAAAAATATGAATTGTGGTTTTGCTGGCAGTACTATCAAAACATTTTATAAAATTGAAGGAGGCACAAATGAGTTTGAAGAAAACAATAGCGATTGCAGCAGCAGCAGGCGCTCTGGCCGCAATTTCAATCCCGGCCATGGCACTTGAGAATGAGTTCCACGGTATGTACAACCTGAGGGCCTACCTGTCCAACGTGGACAACGGTACTCCCGGCCCGATTGATCCTACAGTTTATAATAAGAACACCAAGGCCAACAACTACTTTGAACAGCGCGCCCGCCTGCAGTACATCGCCAAGGCCAGCGACGACCTCAAGTTGGTCACCCACTTCGAGCTCGACACCAAGTTCGGTGGCCAAGGTGGCGTCAGCTATAAAAGTGTTGCCGGCAACAACGACTCAGGCCAGATCGATGCCGACAGTCTGACCCTGGAAACAAAGAACGTTTATCTCGATTTTAACCTCGGCAAGTCGGTCAACGTCAAGACCGGTATCCAGCCGGTCTCGGATAAATTCAAGGGGATCTTCCTCTCCGCCGCTGACCTTACCGGCATCATGACCACCACCAAGCTTGATCCCCTCACCTTGAGCGCCGGCTACTTCCGCATTCAGGAAGGCATTGTGGTTACCGGCAACAGCAACACCGGCCAGGCAAACTTCGACATCGCCCTGTTGGATGCCCAGTTCAACATCAGCAAGGATGTTGCCGTCGGCGCTGAATACATCCTGGCCAGCGACTACCGTAGCGCCACCCCGGAAACCGTTCACACCCTTGGCCTCTACGGCAGCGCCAAGGCCGGAGCCGCTACCCTGAGCGGTTTCGCTGCCGCGCAGACAGGTATTGTTCGCGGCGCTAATACTGGTTTAGCTGCTGGTTCTCGCGTTGCCAAGAGCGGTTATGCCGCCAACGTGGCTGCCAAGGTCGCTGCCGGTCCCGGCACCGCCAAGATCGCCTACCTCTTTACCTCTGGTGATGATAATAAAGACAAAATCGACACCGCCTGGTTCGCCATTCAAAACAAGGTCGTAGGTGCTGCGCCCGCCGCAACTTCCGTTTCCTCGTACAATGAGGGCGGCATGATGCTGCTGAACCGTAACACCCTGAACTCGATCGGCTCTACCGACCGTAACCTCATTTTTAACATGGGCGGCGACAATGCTCCCGGCTTCTCGCTCCTTACCCTCGGGTATGATGCCTCCATTACCCCGAAGCTGTTTGCCAACGTCAATGCCGGTATGGCCTTTGCCTCTAAAAATAAGATCAACAATAAAAACGCCAGCAACCTGCTGGGTACCGAGCTCAATGTCGAAACCGGCTACAAGGTCTATGACAACCTGACTGCCAAGGTACAGCTTGCTTATGTCATGCTGGGCGGTTACTACCATGGTGATGCAGCCGATAAAGGCGCAGACGGTTCAAAACCCGCAAACCCTTATACTACACGCGTCGTATTGCAGTACGCATTCTAGTACCTGTTTCACATTATGTACGAAAGGGCGGGAGCGATCCCGCCCTTTTTTTTTGACTTTGGGGGGCGCTTTTGAGATAATCCGCCGGCACATAAAACGGTTGTGGAGGTACCATGAAAAAATTGATTATCCTGCTTGCGGTTCTGCTTGCCCCATTGGCAGCCAGCCCCGCTTTTGCAGCCCCGCCTCGGGTATATGTTACAGAAATGAATGCCGCCGGGGTTCAGAATAAGGACGAGATGAAGCTGATGCTGCAAACCCTGCTTGCGTCCCGATTGAGCAATGACGGTATCGTTTCGGTGGGCAGTGCCGCCGAGGCGGACGTGATGGTGACCGGCACCTACGTTGTCATAGGTAAGATCTTCAGTGTTGATGCCCTGGCAAAAACGTCTGCAGGTAAGACTTTGACCCGTGCCTTTGTGCAGGGCGAAGGTCAGGATGATCTGATCCCCGCCGTGGGAAAGCTGGCTGATAAATTGTCTGCCGAGTTGGTGAAGATTTATTCTGCCGGCCCGGTTGCGATGGGATTATTGCCGCGGGTTGCCGTGCCGGTTACCTCTGATATTATCAAAAACGAGCAGCAGGTGCGTACTGCACCGGCTGGAGAATTCATCAAACCCCATGAGCAAGAACAGGGCAACAACGGCGGCTGGATGAGCAAACGCCTGGACGGTGCTGCCAATCTGATGGCGATAGGCAAGAGCCTGCCCGATGGCAGTCGCGAGATATTCCTGGCGGAGGACCGCCGGCTCTCCTACTACCGTCAGGCCAAAGATATGAAGCTGGTAGCGGAGGCCGAATTAAGTGCTGCGGAGAAGATCCTTTCGCTGGAGACCATTGAGGTGGGTGACGGTACCCTTGACATCTATGTCACCATCCTGCGCTCGGAAGAGCCTGCCTCGCAAGTCTGGCAGGTGAAGGGTGACAAGCTGGCACGGGTGGCGGAAAACCTGCCCTATTTCTTCCGCGTTGTCTGTCTTGCCGGCGGACCCCAAAGGCTCTATGCTCAGGCCATGGGGCGCGATGCTGATTTCTATGGCGACGTCTCAGAAGCGACCCGTAACGGCTCAAGCATTACCCTCAAAAACCCGATTAAAATGCCGCGCTATGCCAATATCTACAGCTTTAACCAGTTCCACGACAGCGAAGGCAAAACCTTTACAATAGCCCTCAATCCCGACGGTTATATCATAGTCTATGACCAGGAGCAGAGTGAGCTGTGGCGCAGCAATGACAAGTTCGGCGGCTCGGAACTTTACTTTCAGAAAGAAGACAGTGCGAATGTCAGGGTGACTGGCGACAAGTACCGCTGGATTTTCATGAACCAGCGCGTCCAGGTTACGTCCAAGGGTGAGGTCCTGGTGGGCAAGAACGATGGTTTCTGGGTAATGGGAAATGCCCGCTCCTACAAGAAGGGGGCGGTATATAACCTGGTATGGAATGGTTCAAGCCTGGAAGAAAAATGGCGAACTCGCGATACGCAGAACTACATGGCCGATTACTTCTATGACGAGGTACGCAACGAGCTGCTGATGCTGCAGGCTGTGCAGCGTCCCAGTATGACTAACCGTGGAGCATCATCCCTGGCTATCAAGAAAGTGGAGTAGGGGGGTAGGACTAAATGACCACCACAACACCCGACATTTCCCTCCCGCGGGGGGTGAGTGATTTACTGCCGGAAACCGCGGCAAAAATCGGCTATATAGAAGGCAAGATACGCAGAGTATTCGAGTTGTGGGGGTTTCGTCGTGTAATCACCCCCAAGCTTGAGTATGAGGATGTTTTGGCAATCGGAATGGGCGATGAGCTAAAAGGTAAAACTTATCGTTTTGAGGACCGGCAGACAGGCCGATTGTTAGCTCTCCCGCCAGACATAACACCTCAAATTGCCCGCATTGTGGCTACCCGGCTGAGTGGTTACCCTCTGCCACACCGCATCAGCTATAGCGGAAGGGTGTTGCGACAAACCGAGATCCAGACCGGACGTAGTCGCGAGATTTTTCAATCCGGGGTCGAACTGATTGGTCTTGATTCTCCTGAGGCGGATGCCGAGATGGTGGCCATGGCTGTTGAGGCCTTACAAAGCTTAGGTTTTGAAGATTTCAAAATCGATCTTGGACAGGTTGAATTCTGTCGTGGTATAATGGCCGCCTCTGGTCTCGAAGGGCTTGCTTTGAAAGAGTTGCAGGAGGCCATTGCCCGCAAGGATTCTTCAGCGGTTTCAAAGGTTCTTGCTGAAAATAGTGTGAGTAAGGAATCGCGTGCGGAGATCGCAATCTTGCCCAGGTTGTTCGGCGGGCGTGAAGTTTTGATAGAGGCGCGGCGTGTGGTGACTAACAGCAGATCTCGATCAGCTCTCGAAAACCTCTGTCAGGTTCTGGACATTCTTGATATGCATGGGGTCAGTGATTTTCTTACAATCGATCTTGGAGAAACACGAGGGCTTGATTATCACACCGGCATCACCTTTGAGGGATTTGTGGCCGGCCTGGGCGAGCCGGTATGCAGTGGTGGGCGTTACGATAACCTTACCGCCCGTTACAGATTTCCTGCGCCTGCCACCGGCTTCACATTTAACGTGTTGAGCCTGCTTCAGGCCCTGGAGCGGCGTCCAGAGGTGGAAGCCAGCACAACGCGGGACTTCCTGTTGTTCAATTGTTGTGATGATCGGCGTGTAGTTCTGGAAATGGCCCGTTTGCTGCGCTCGAATGGTTATACGGTTGCTCGGGACATAATCCTCAGAGATTATGACAGTTCGCTTGAGTATGCGCGCCGGATGAATTTTCGCTGCATGCTCGTTATCGGAGACCCTTCCAGAGAAGGTTATTTTGCAGTGCGCACCAGGGATGGTCAAAAGGTGAGCTTGAAAATAGAAATGCTTGAGCAACAAGGACTTATGAATTTAATCGAAAATAGCCGGGGAGACGACTAGATATGGCAAACGTAGTTGTTGTAGGCGCCCAATGGGGTGATGAAGGTAAGGGCAAGGTTGTTGACATATACACGGAATATGCCGACGATATCGTTCGCTACCAGGGTGGGAATAACGCCGGTCATACGCTGGTAGTTGGCAGTGAAAAGGTTGTCCTGCACTTGATCCCGTCCGGGATCTTGCACGAAGGTAAACGTTGCATTATTGGAAACGGGGTTGTCCTTGACCCGGAGGTGTTTATCAAGGAGATAACAAAACTCAAAGAGTCGGGGCGTATAAAAGATGACTCCTGTCTGCTTCTTTCTGAGTCACTGCATATTATCATGCCGTACCACAAGCGAATCGACATTGCTCGCGAAGCTAAGAGCGGCGACAAGAAGATCGGCACTACCGGCAGAGGGATCGGACCTTGCTATGAGGACAAGATCGGACGACGTGGCATACGCCTGATGGATCTGCTCAAGCCCGAAGTCTTTTCTCGCAAGCTGCGTGAGTTTCTGGAGGAAAAGAATTTCATCCTTGAAAAACTTCTGGATGAAACCCCCTGTGAATTCGACTCCATCTATGAGGAATACCAGGGATATGCCGCTATTCTTCGGACCTATGTTGCCGATACATCACTCGTTCTAAGCAAAGATCTTAAAGCTGGTAAAAAAGCGCTTTTCGAAGGTGCGCAAGGGACATTGCTGGATGTCGATCATGGGACTTACCCTTTTGTCACCTCTTCCTCTACCTGTGCAGGTGGGGCCTGTACCGGATCAGGGGTCAGTCCGCGTGATATTCATGAGATAATCGGCATATCCAAGGCCTATGTCACCCGGGTTGGCAGTGGTCCGTTCCCGACCGAACTTTTGGAGGCAACCGGTGAAAAATTGCGCCAAGTCGGTGGAGAATTTGGGGCAACTACCGGTCGCCCCAGGCGCTGCGGCTGGTTCGATGCCATGGTAATTCGTTACTCCGTACGGGTAAACGGTCTCACCGGTATTGCACTGACAAAGCTGGATGTTCTTTCCGATTTTGATACCATCAAGGTTTGTGTCGGCTACAATTATCAGGGACAGGCTTTGGAAACATTGCCAGCCGCCCTGGATGTTTTCGAAAAATGTGAACCGGTTTACCAGGAACTACCAGGCTGGAAGACTGATATCACCAATGCCAGGACATTCGAGGAATTACCAGAAAATGCGCGCGCCTACGTTAAAAAACTCGAGGAATTAGCCGGCTGTCCAATTGTCATGGTGTCTGTTGGACCTCGTCGTGACCAGACTATAACCTTAAAAAATCCATTCGCCTGATTTCTTCAAGATCAAACGCAAAAAGGGGCGTGATGTGAGTCACGCCCCTTTTTGCGTTTAAACCTATAAAATAGCCAGTCCTGCTGCCTTTTTGAAGATACCAGTGTATCTTATTACCTTTCCTCATCCCGCAGAGACCGCGATTTTTTCTTCTGTGCCAGAACCTTCTTCTCGCTCAGCCGCTTTTCTACTGCTTTCCTGGGAGTACGTGTGGCTATCCGTTTCTTCACCTTACGTTCCAGCCTTTCCAGTGCTATCTGCAGTCTCTTCATCGCCATCTCGCGGTTCTGCAACTGGGAACGGCTCTCAGATGCCTGAGCAACGATCCCGGTAGGGATATGACGAATGCGTACCGCCGAGTCAGTCGTATTCCTGTGCTGTCCTCCAGGGCCGGAAGCACGATAAAATTCAACCTTTATGTCCGATTCCAATATCTCTGTTTTCATAATTTTGAATAAAGACACAGAGTGAATTTTTCGAATGCTTGTTTCTTTTCCAGGCGCCAAAGGTCGATATTAAATTCAGGAAATCTGACATCACCATCATAGCGGCCATGAATCCAGGAAATATACATATAATCAGCAACTGTTAGTGCTGTTTTGTAGACTTCTGCCCCGCCTATTATAAAAATATTCTTCTTTGATTTTCTTGCTACTATTAAAGCTTCTTCAAAATTATCTGCAACTTGCATTCCTTCCACAGGTGTAAGTTGTTTACTGATGACTATATTGTTCCTATCGGACAAGGGGTGGCCTATGACTTCATAGGTTCTTCGGCCCATTAACACAGTGTTTCCAACAGTCAAATTTTTAAAGACTTCCATTTCTTCAGGAATTCTCCAGGGCAAACCTCTCCCTTTACCAATAATGCCATCTTTAGTCATTGCCACAATTATATAAATAGCCGCATCAAGTTCTACCAATCCACTCTCTCCGGATATGCCATTGATTTATTTCCTGGCATCAGCACTGCCTCTAAAAAAGATAATATCAATTAAAAAAGGTCGCTTCTCGAAAGAAAAGCGACCTTGATTTTTTTGGCGTCCCCTACCGGATTTGAACCGGTGTCGCCGCCGTGAAAGGGCGGTGTCCTGGGCCGGGCTAGACGAAGGGGACGTTTGTTTTGGGTTCGCGTCAGGCCCAATAATGACGCGAGACCTACTTAAATACAGTAATTGAGAAATGGAGTCAACATTTTTTTTCACTTTTTTCCATCTTAACCTAGATAAGGAACATCAAATACCGAACATGAACATCCCATAAAAACCGGATGGCTCTGTATAATAATAACAGATTCAGATAATTTTTCAGCGACTGGAAAACGTATGGAAAAATTGATGAGATCTTTTTATTGCCGCGATACGATCGAGGTGGCCGAAAATTTACTCGGCAAGTACCTGTTTAACCATATTAACGGGGTGGAGCGGGTCGGCAGAATCGTAGAGGTCGAGGCTTACCTTGGACCGCATGATTTGGCCGCACATTCTTCGAGAGGGTTGACTGACAGAACCAGGCTAATGTATGGCCCTCCAGGCTTTGCTTATGTTTATCTTGTTTATGGACTTCACTGGTGTATGAACGTGGTAACCGAGCCGGAAGGGCAAGCCTCCGCGGTTCTGTTACGGGCGATCGAGCCGGTCAACAATGTAGAAGAGAATACACGTGGTCCGGGGCTGCTCTGTAAGGCGATGCACATCGATGGTCGCATTAATGGACTGGATCTGGAAGGTAATATAATTTATCTTGCTTCAATTTCCGAAACCGAGACTGTTGAAATTATTAAAAGAACCAGGATCGGAGTCAAGTATGCCGGCATTTGGGCTGATAAGCTTTTAAGATTTTACATCAAAGGTAGTAATTATATTTCTAGGAAATAACGAAAGGCTGTCATGAATTTTTTATTTCATCTTCATCTGTCGGGGGAAGATCCGGATATCTTGAGCGGCAACCTCATGGGAGATTTTGTGAAGGGCAGAATCGGGAACGAATATCCGGCGCTTCTACAGCAAGGAATTAAATTGCATCGCAAAATAGATGTATTTGCACAGAATAATTCTTTGTTCTGTAATAGTAGGTATCGAATCAACCGGGATTACGGTCTATGGCGCGGGATATTGGTCGACCTTTATTATGACCACTTCCTAGCCACCGAATGGCAGAAGTGGTCGGATGTGCCTTTCGAAAAATACCTGCAGCAGGCGCGGTCAGTGGTAGAGCTGAATTGGTCTTATTTGCCTGAGCGTCTACAGGAAATGCTGCCGTTCATATTTGACGAGCTATTGCCGTCATATCGTAAGGTAGAGGGCATTGGGCTAGCGCTAGAACGGATGTCACGGCGGGTGAGGCGCGCCAATCCTCTTACCGGTGGCGAGTTTGAGCTGGTAAGGAACTATGACGGGCTGCGAGAAGATTTTTGCCAGTTTTTACCCTTGGTTAGGGAATTTGCCCAGCAGTTTGTTCAGAATGGATTATAAATCTGCAGCTGAGGAGAGTTTAGCATTAAGGCCCTCCTCAGCTGCAGATGTTTTTAAAACCTGAAACCTACATTTAAAGTAGTTATAAATCCATCCATCCTGATATGACGGCCGCCAAAAGATGGCTCGACCCACAGGTATTTGCCCTCAAGTCCTGCAAAAGCACGATCGGTAAAATTGATATTAAATCCGGCCCCGGCATGCAAACCATAGGTCACTTCAGTTGTGCCTTTGAAGTTATTGATATTGCCGGATACGTCGAGATCTGAAATATATGCTCCTATCCCACCAAGGGCGTATGGCTCAAATGGACCCAGCGGGAGGAGGAATTTGCCGGTTGCCACAATAGGAACAACCCTCAACATGGTTCGGCCGGTTTGAGCAACCGCTACGCCTTGGCTCTGGAAATAACCGGCGCCGAGTTCGATTGCCAGCACAGGCAGAATATAACGTCCGTAGGCGACCTCTCCGGCAAATCCTATTCTGTTGTTGAAATGGACCGTGGCGGTGGTCCCGGCAGCGCCGGTAGTGGCAATGTTGTCGAGATTAAATGACTCGCTGGGATAATATGCCCCGCCCTTGAAAACTATATAATTCCAATGCCTTTCGGATTTCTCGGTCCTATCGGAATCTTTGTCCCCAATATAGCCGCCGGGACTGGATGCATCAGGCTCTCTAACATAACCGGGGCTGGTTGTGGTGTCAGGGGCAACATAGCTCGGGCTTGTAGTGCCAGGTTCTGTAACATAGCCGGGTCGGGAAGTATCAGTATCGACATTGCCACCAGGGCTGGAAGTGTTAGGTTCTGTAACGTAACCGGGTCCGGAAGCGTCAGTATCGACATTGCCGCCGGGACTGGAAGTCTCGGTATCGACATAGCCGCCCGGGCTGGAAGTATCCGAAGGGGTTTGTTCAATGATATACTCCCTGCTACCTGGATCAGTTTGATATTCCTCCCCAAGAGATAGCACTGGCGTGGTGCTTATTAAGGCAGTGGCAAGTAGTATGCTAAGAAATTGCAGTCTCATGATATTCTCCTTTCTCAAGGTTTATCTTATGTGCAAAAACATGTGGTGCTGGTTTATTAATTTCCCTCGAAATCATATGCTCATTTAAAAATGTCGGGCTGTGGAGTTGGTGCCCCTGCCGACAGACTATTATTTTTCCGTCTTTTGCTGATCGTTCCTTAGCTCCAGATACTGTTCCGAGATCCTTTTGAGTTCTTCCTTTTTCAACAAATTCGGAGCCAGAGGAAATAATTGGCTTTCCTCTTCCTTCATGTGATGTTCCATAAATTCCATCAGCACTTTTATCTTGGCTATCCATCGTTCTTCATCCAGTGCCTGGCTGTTAAACGTACTGAAAATCAATTTTGCCAGAAAGTGCTCCTCATAGCTTTCGAGAACTCTTTGGCGGGCCTGCTGATGCTGCTCGAGCAGGGTATAAAAAAATCTTTCTTCACCTTCCATATGAATTCTAACATCCTTTTCCAATTGAGCAAAAAGCCTGACTTCCTTCTTCTCGCTTTTTTGAATCCTTTTGAAGCGGGACATGACTTGTTCATGATCCTTTTTAAGTAGTTCAAGAAGATCAATCTCTGTCTGTTGCATCTGGCTGTCCTCTTTTTGTTTTTTGACATATTCAGTGAGTATCTTGTCGCATGGCGAATGTACGGAGTTTTCTTTTATTGTCTGGCGAGTCAGGGATGAGCTGGTTAAGTTATTTTTTTCGCTACTTTGGCTGTTTTTTTCTCTATTGCTTTTTTTCTTGTTCTGATTTTATTGGACCTTTTAAAGTAACCTTTCCATCACGTGTAATTATTTTTATGTTATGAGCATATTGTGAGAGCAATTTATCCGTGATAACAGCCGTTCGGATGTTTTTGGACATCTCAATATCTGATTTGCTTTCACCTTGCTGATCAGCTGTGACTTCGCCTTCTTTCCTATCTTGCTTGTTAATCTTAGTGTTACCTTTTTCAACATCAGTAGAAGCAGGTTTGCGACTTTCTTTTTCTGCAGAAACAACCAAGTTAGAGTTAACTGTTATTGCGCTAGACAATATACATGCAGCTAAAATTATTTTTTTAATCATAACTGCCCCCTTCCAATTTGTTTTTGCATAAATACGGCTGCTTTGTGCGAGATAAAGGTGCCTTGGCCCGTGCTGAATTGCTTGTCCATAGGTTATTAATAGTTTCTCATCATCATTGGTTTTGTCAATAGAGACTGAGCGATTCAACGCGTGGATACAGGGTTGGGGCTTTACGAATTTGTAGGGAAGTTTTTGTGAGAAGGAGTGGAGCAAGCGATAGTGCCAGTGATTTTGTGAATCAGAAAGGGCAATGACCTGTGAATGTCCGCAGGTCATTGCCTCTGTCCGATTCATTTCTGATTTAGATCAGTATCTTTGGTTATAATCTCTGGAGCCGGAACTGTCAGAGCCGGTGGAGCCACCTGTGCTGCCGCCGGTACCTGAACTGGAACCATTAGTAGATCCGCCCATCCCGCCGCCTGTGCCTGAACTGGAACCATTGGTAGATCCGCCCATACCGCTGCCGGTCCCTGTGCTGGTGTCAGTGGATCCGCCCATACCGCTCCCGGTGGAACCACCCATCCCACTGCCGGATCCTGTGCTTGTGCCGGTATCGGTCGATCCACCTGTGCCGCTACCGCTGCTTGTGTCTGTTGAGCCACCTGTGCCGCCACCGCTGCTTGTGCCGGTATCGGTCGAGCCACCCATACCGCTACCTGTACCAGTGGTGCTGCTACCCGAGCTACCCATCCCGCTGCTACCTGAGCCTGCCAAAGCAAACCCTGATAAAGCCATCAGCGCTGCAGCAGTAAAGATAAGTCGTTTTATAGTTTTCATTTATACTACCTCCCATTTCTTTTGATTAGTTGGCCGCCTATGGGCACGCCTAACTATGACTAAAACTGTAACATCGCACTTCCAGACTTCAAGCTTCTCAAATAGTTTTCCACTTTCATTAGTGTCCGGAATAATTTCAGAACAACTTCAGCTGTTTAGGTTTTAAGATCATGTTGCTTTTGTAATCGTAAAATGTAAGCAGTTGGTTTAGTTCCGTTCTTTCAAAAACCGATACGCTCAAAATCTGTAGAATT